>JBQTKG010000015.1:0-60274 GCA_052386315.1 Hyphomicrobiales bacterium | reverse complement strand
ATTACACGCCAGTCTTGATATGGGTGGCGAGGCTGGTGAACGTGCCTTTGATCGCGTTGGCGAGCAGCGGCATCACGGCGACGAGGGCGAGGCCCATGGCGGCGGCGATCAGGCCGTATTCGATCGCAGTTGCACCGGACTCGTCCTTCACAAAACTTACAAGCTTGGTCATTTTGAACTCCACAAGGATTACAGCACCTGATTCATGTGAACGGTGCCTGATGCCTCCGTCTTCACAGAACCATGCACTCACCTTAAGTGCCAGCCCTTTAACAGGAAGTAAATCTGGTCGCAATCGCAGTTAACATTTCATACTTCCCGAAATATTAGGTTATCAATTGCATTTGTGAACCATCACAATTTTATTTATTCAAGACTATGACGGTTAATTTCAGATTTATATTTGCATAATTCCGTGCAATTGTAGAAATTGTGGCTGAAATGCTCATGAATATACCAATATCTCGGAGTAATACTATGTGAGTCCGCTGAGGAATTAAATGCCGATTGTTGACACTGATGTGCTGCCGGCGCGGGCGTCACAGCCATTTCCTGCGGATGCGGCGCGATCTACCGCCGCTGGCCGGCGCCGCGGCGTGGCCAGCCACCCATCTTTCATCAACTGTAACGGAACATTCACCAATGGCGAGGCAAATTGGCCTGAAGTCGAAAACAGTTCGTTGACTCACAAAGCCGGCGTGCCCGCCAAGGATACAACCACCATGATCATCAAGAAGAGCCTGACCGCAATTTTGCTCTGCGCCGCCCTGTTCGCCGCTCATCAGGCTTCGGCAGCCGAACCCCTGGTGTTGCTGACCGACCAGACCCAGATTCTCACGCTGCCGAGGCCGGCCGGCACCATCGTCGTCGGCAATCCGACATTCGCCGACGTGACCGTCCAGGGGAAGCGAGTTTTCCTGCACGGGCGCGCATTCGGCACGACCAATATCATCATCATGGACGAGTCCGGCTCTCACATGGCCGACTATGAAGTGACCGTGATGATGGGGGGCAGCAAGAATCTGGCTCTTTACAAGGGCGGATCGCGCTATTCCTATGTGTGCGCTCCCAGCTGCGAGGCCACGCTCCAGGTGGGCGATCCAACCGATTGGCTCGCCCAGGAAATTGCCTCAGGAATTACCACGAAGACCAATCTCGCGACCGGCAAGGCCGCGGTGGAAACTCCGCAAACCGGAAACTCCGGCAACTCGGAAGATTCCGGAAGCCAACAGTGATCTGACCGGCACGGCCGCCCTTCGAGCCCCGGCATGGCCGGGGCTTTCGTTTTCGGCGGTCGGTAGAATTTGAACGACTTCCTTCACCTCCCCGAAATGCTCTGTTGCTAATGCTGAATCCCAAATCGGGCCGGCCAGGTGCCGTCGAGGCACCGCGCGCCGGTTCAGCATGGGAGACAGATCATGTGGGGCCGATCGGAAGGACTAAACCGGCGTTTTCTGCGCCGATTCCTCAAATCGCAGGGCGGCGCCGCCGCCGTCGAATTCGCGCTGGTCGCCGGGCCGTTCTTCTTCGTGCTCGGCACCATTTGCGAAACCGGTCTCATGCTGTTCACCGAGTATGTTCTGCAGAATTCGGTGCAAGAAGGCAGCCGCGCCGTGAGAACCGGCCAGGTGACGACGACCCTCGGCGGGCTCAAGATGACGGAGGGCCAATTCAAGGCGATCGTCTGCGGTTCCGTCAAAGTGGTCGTCGACTGCAACACCGGGGTCACGGTCTATGTCAACAGCGCGAATAACTTCGCGGAACTCGAGACCGTCGTGGCTAGCCCGATCCTGGTGGGCCCCGGAGGCTCGGCCGCATTCAAGCCCGGCGGGCAACTCAAGTCCGCCGCCGTGATCGCCACCTACGACTGGGATTTCGCCTTCCCGTTCATGGATTTCCTCGGCAACATCGCAGGCGGCAGTAAGCGCCGGATTCACGGCATGGCGGTCTTCCGCAATGAACCATTCTGAACCGGAGCAACGCCCATGACCCGCCGATTCCGCCTCTTCGCCCGCGACAGCCGCGGCCTCGCGGCCATTGAAGTGGCGTTCATCATGCCGTTTCTGCTGTTGCTGTATTTCGGACTGATCGACCTGACCGCCCTGATCACGCTCAGCCGGAAGGTCACCTATTCCTCGAGCGTCGTAGCCGATCTGGTCACGCAAAATAAGACGACCGTTGCGGCGGCGGACATCGTGGATTATTTCAGCGCCGCCAAGCTGGTCATGCAGCCGACGCCGATAGGCGGTGTGCGCGTCGAGGTCTTCGACTTCCGCAATATGGGCGGCATCGTGATCCAGCTGTGGTCCAAGTCTAGCACCGGCGGCGCTTCCTGCGGCGCGGCGCCTTCGACCGCCGGGATGACGAACCTGATGACCGATGGCAACGATCTCGTGGTGGCCCGGGTGTGCACGATCTACACGCCATACATCGCCACCTTCCTCGGCCAGAAGATTCTCGGTGCGACAAGCTTCACCTTGAGCGAAGAAATCGCGCTGCGTCCGCGCACCTCGGCGACGCTCGTCTGCATCGGCTGCTGAATCGGTCCCACGCCCGCAACAGAGGGCACCGCGATTGCGGTGCCTTATACTTTGCGCGCGCCGCGCCCGCGCGCTATTGATCGTCTCCTTCCGGGGTAGCCTTCTTGGAACTCACCGTCTTTCTCGCCGTGCTCGCCGCGGCCGTCATGCATGCGGGCTGGAATGTGCTGGTCAAGCTCAAGCTCGACCGCTTCCTCTCGCTGTTCCTGATCCAAACGCTGATGGGCCTCATGGGCCTTGCCATGCTGGCGGTATTCGCCTGGCCAAGCGCCGCCAGCTTGCCCTATGCCTTGGCCTCCGGCATCCTGCATACGGGCTACAACTTCTTTCTCGCCCGCAGCTATCGCACCGGCGATCTCAGCCAGGTCTATCCGATCGCGCGCGGGACGGCACCGCTGCTCACGCTGATTGTCGCATGGCTCGCCGCCCATGAGACGATCGGCATCGCCACCGGCCTCGGCATCGGCGTGCTCGTCGCCGGCATCTGGCTGACCGGCCTGGTGGGCAAGCGCGGCATCAAGCTCGACGGGTTGACTCTTTTCTTCGCGCTCGGCACCTCGGTCTTCATCGCCGCCTATACGGTGGTCGACGGGCTGGGCGGCCGCGCTTCGGGATCGCCCTCGGGCTATGCGGCGCTGGTGTTCCTGCTCGATGCGGTGTTTCTACTCTTCGCCGGGATCCATATGCGCGGGCCCGGCATCCTGCGGCAGGTCGCGCCCTACTGGAAAAGCGGCATCGCCGGCGCGGCGCTTTCGGTCGCCGCCTACTGGATCGTGATCTGGGCCATGACGCAGGCGCCGATCGCCGCGGTGGCGGCGCTGCGCGAGACCAGTATCCTCTTCGTCATGCTGATGTCGATGCGGGTTTTGAAGGAGACGGTGACGGCGCCACGCGCCGCCGGCGCCCTGCTCATCGTCGCCGGCGCCGCAGTCCTCAGGTTTTCCTGAAGCTGTCGGCGTAACGCCCGCGCAATTCCGCCTTGCGCACCTTGCCCATGGCGTTGCGCGGCAGATCTTCCACCACATGGATGCGCTTCGGCACCTTGAACCTGGCTAGCCGCGCGGCAAGGGCCGCTATCATGTCCCGCTCCGCCGGAAGCTGCTTGCGCGCCGTGACCACGGCGATGACGGCCTCGCCGAAATCGGGATGGGGCACGCCGAACACCGCCGATTCGATCACGCCATCGATGGCGTCGATCTCTGCCTCGATCTCCCTGGGATAGACGTTGAAGCCGCCGGAAATAATCAGATCCTTGGCGCGGCCAACGATGGTGAGGCGGCCCATGTCATCCATGCTTGCGACATCGCCGGTGACGAAGTAGCCGTCGGGGGTGAAATCCTCCGCCGTCTTCTCCGGCATGCCCCAATAGCCCTTGAAGACATTGGGACCCTTCACTTCGATGACGCCGGTGCCGCCGCCGGCGATGCGGACATCGACGCCGGGCAGAGCGAAGCCGACGGTTCCGGCGATGCGTTCGCCGTCATAGGGGTTGGAGGCGATCATGCCGGTTTCGGTCATGCCGTAGCGCTCGACAATGACATGGCCGGTGCGTGCGGCGAATTCGCGATGCGTCTCCGCCAGAAGCGGCGCCGAGCCGGAAATGAAGAGCCGCATGTTGCCGCACGCCTCGCGCGTCAGTTCCGGTGCCGCGAGAAGCCGTGTGTAGAGGGTCGGCACTCCCATCATCACCGTGGCCCGCGGCAGTGCGGCGATCACGGCGGCGGCATCGAAACGGTCCAGCCAGACGATTTCGCCGGCACTGAGAAAAGCGGTGTTGAGGGCGACATGGAGGCCGTGCACGTGGAATACCGGCAGCGCGTGGAGCAGCACGTCTTCGGGGCGGATTCGCCAGAGATTGACCAGGGTCTCGGCATTGGAGGCGAGATTGCCGTGGGTGATCATGGCGCCTTTGGATTTGCCGGTGGTGCCCGAGGTGTAAAGGAGTGCTGCAAGGTCGCCGCTCTCGCGCGCCACCGTCTGGTGTTTTTCATCCATCCGCGCGGCAAGGTCCGCCAGCGAGCCCTCGCCTTGGGCGTCGAGAGTGACGACGGCGAGAACGCGGTGGCGGTCGCCCAACTCGCGCATGGATTTCTGCCGCGAGGGATCGCAGACGATGAGCCTCGGTTCGGCATCGCCGACGAAATATTCGGCTTCGGAGCGGGTATAGGCCGTATTGAGCGGCTGATAGACGGCACCCGCTTTCATCGCCGCCAGATAGAGCAGCACATTGGCCGGCGATTTTTCGATCTGCACGGTAACGCGATCGCCCGGCTCGACGCCAAGGGCGAGAAGGGCATTGGCATAGCGGGCCACGGCGCGACGCATTTCCGCATAGGTGAGAATCGTTGCACCGGCGGCCGGGCGGAAGACGGTCTTGTCGCCTGCCCTTGCAAAGACCCGGTCGAACAGGGAATAAAGATTCCGGTCAGTCACTGTGAACGGCCTTCAATTCTCTCTGTCCGTCATGCCCTTGTCATGTGGAAGAGGCAATGGTGAAGGTGCAGGAAGGCGTTGAGTAAAGTTCCAAGCCCTGCACACCCCGACCGTCCTACCATGCCGCGGCGTGGCGGCTCCATTGGCCCCCTCTGCGCGCCCCACGCACGGCATGGATCCTTGTTCAGCCAAGAAATGCATCCAGGCGGCGGAGCGCCTCGCGGATTTCGGCTTCGCTTGCGGCATAGGAGAGGCGCAAGTAACCCTTGCCGTTGCTGCCGAAACTCTCGCCGGGAAGAACCGCCACATGGGCCACTTCGAGCAGCTCCTTGGCCAGCGCGCTCGAGTCGCGCCCCGTACCCATGATGTTGGGGAAGGCATAGAAGGCGCCGCCCGGCATCCGGCAGGTGACAGCCTTGATCGCATTCAAACCCGCAACCACGATGCCGCGCCGGTGCTCGAAGCTCTGGCGAAAACGCTCGATCTCATCCATGGGCCCGGTGATCGCCGCCAGCCCCGCCATCTGGGTGGCGACGCTGGTGCAGGAGTGATCGACGGTGATCAATTTCTTCACATGCTCGATCAGCGCCTTCGGCCAGATGCCGAAACCGAGCCGCCAGCCGGTCATGGCGAAGGTCTTCGACCAGCCGTCGAGCATGATGGTGCGGTCGCGCAATTCCGGAAAGGTGAGGAAACTGGTGAACTCGGCGCCCTTGAAGATGAGATGGCTGTAGATTTCGTCGGACAGGATGGCCACCTGCGGATGCTTTAAGAGGCCCTCGGCGAGCTTTTGCATTTCCCTGCGGGCGACCACCCCGCCGGTCGGGTTGGCGGGTGAATTGATGATGATGAGGCGGGTGGCCGGTGTGATGAGCGAAAGGACCTCTGCGGCATCGAAGCCGAAATCCTTCTCCTCGCGGATCGGATAGGGAACCGGTGTGGCGCCGGAGGACCGCGCCGCGTCGCGATAGGGCGGGAAGCCGGGATCGGGATAGAGAATCTCGGTTCCCGGACCGCCGAACAGCTGGCAGGCGAAATAAAAGGTGACCTTGCCGCCGGGAACGATCGCCACCTCTTCGGCCGCAACCGGCACCTTGAACCGATGCGCCACATATTGCGCCACCGCATCGCGGAGCACGCCCAAGCCCTGCGGCGAGGTGTAGCCATGGGGTCCGTCGCGCACCGCCTTCGCCGCCGCCTCGAGAATATGGCGGGGCGGGGTGAAATCCGGCTGGCCGATGCCGAGATTGATGACGGGGGCGCCTTGCGCCTTCAGCGCATTGGCGCGGTCGAGCACCGTGAAGGCGGTCTCCTCCTCGATGGCCGTCACATGAGGATTGAGCTTGAGCATCAGGTCACATCGTCGATGGCGGGATCGAGAAGATGGCTGACATTGCGCCCGCCATGGCCGGTTTCCACGGCGCCGGCGAAGTGCTGGGCAACCGCCTCGGCAAGTTCGCTGGCGCAGCCTAGGCTTTCGGCAAGCTCCATGTAATAGCCGATATCCTTCGCCGCGTTGGCGATGGAAAAGCGGTAGCCGTCGAAATCGCCGGCCAGCGCCGGCATCACCATCTTGCGCAACACGCCGGAATTGCCGGAGCCGTTGAGCATGACGTCGTAGAGATCGCCCCAGTCGAGCCCCGCCTTGCGGGCGGCGGCAAAGGCCTCGGTCACCAGGGCGATCATGCCGGTCACCAGATAATTGGAAATGAGCTTCGCCGTATGGCCCGAGCCGGGCGGGCCGAAGTGCCGGATGGTGGTGGCAAAACATTTCAGCATTGGTTCGATTGCCGCGAAGGTCTTGTCGTCGGCGCCGCAGAGCACGCCGAGTTCCGCCTTCTCCGCCTGCTCCGGCCCGCCGGTCAGCGGCGCATCGGCATAGCCCACGCCGATGCGGCCAAGCTCGCGGGCGAGCCGGCGCGTGGTTTCGGGCTCGGAAGTTCCGGCATCGACGACGATCTGGCCGCCGCGCAAATGCGGCCTGAGCCGGCCTAAGGTTTCTTCCACCACTTTCGACGTCGAAACACAGAGCAGGATCACGTCCGCATCCTTCGCCACGGCAGCCGGGTCCGGTGCCTCCGTGGCGCCGCGAGCCAAAAGATCTTCGACACTGGCGCGATTGCGGTGCGCCATCACCGTCACCCGATGTCCGGCCTTGAGCAGATTGACGGCCATGCCATGGCCCATCATGCCCGCCCCGATCACTCCGATACGCATGCTTGCCTCCGGCCTCCTCCATGCTAGAGCATGTTCCGCCAAAGTGTGCGCACTTTGGCGATAGAGGACTGGATCATGGCGCTGCACAAGAATTACATCAATGGCGAATGGGTGGAAGGCAAGGGTGTGAAGGAGAATGTCAATCCCTCCGACCTTTCCGACATCGTCGGCGAATATGCCAAGGCCGACCGGGCCCAGGCGGAATCAGCCATCGCCGCGGCCCGCGCCGCCTTTCCGGCCTGGCAGGCCGCGACGCCGCAGCAGCGCGCCGATTGTCTCGAAACTGTAGGGACCGAACTACTCGCCCGCAAGGACGAGATCGGCAGACTCCTGTCGCGCGAGGAAGGAAAGCCGCTGGCCAACGGCATCGCCGAGATCATGCGCGCCGCCCAGATTTTCAAGTTCCATGCGCAAGAAGCGCTCAGGATCGAGGGCGTCTCCATCGCCTCGGTCAGGCCCGGCGTCGAGGTGACGATCACCCGCGAGGCCCTTGGCGTCGTCGGCCTCATCTGCCCGTGGAATTTCCCCATCGCCATTCCCGCCTGGAAAATGGCGCCGGCGCTGGCCTTCGGCAATACCGTGGTGTTCAAGCCGGCCGATCTGGTGCCGGGCACGGCCTGGGCGCTGGTGGAAATCCTGTCGCGCGCCGGCTTGCCCAAGGGTGTCGTCAATCTGGTGATGGGCCGCGGCTCGGTGGTGGGCCAGGCCATGCTCGAGTCTAAGGAGGTGAACGCCATTTCCTTCACCGGATCGGTCGAGACCGGCGCCAAGGTGGCTATGGCCTGCGCGGCGCGCGGCGCCAAGTTCCAGCTCGAAATGGGCGGCAAGAATCCGCTGATCGTGCTCGACGATGCCAATCTCGACTCCGCGGTGGCGGCCTCAATCGACGGCGCCTTCTACCAGACGGGCCAGCGCTGCACCGCCTCCTCGCGCCTTATCGTGCAGAGCCGCATACACGATGCCTATGTGGAGAAGATGGTGGCGGCGATGAAGGCGCTGAAGGTCGATCACGCCCTGAAGGAGGGAACCCAGGTGGGTCCGGTGGTGGACGAAGCGCAGATGGCGCAGGACGAGAAATATATCGCCATCGGCCGCGAAGAAGGCGCTGAACTTTCGTGGGGCGGCGAGCGGCTCAACCGCGACACCAAGGGCCATTATCTGTCGCCCGCCCTGTTCACCGGCGCCGACAACCGGATGCGCATCAACCGCGAGGAGATTTTCGGGCCGGTCGCTTCGGTAATCAAGGTCGATAGCTACGACGAGGCGCTGGCGGTGGCGAACGATACGCCCTTCGGCCTGACCTCGGGCATTTTCACCACCTCGCTCAAACATGCGAGCGATTTCCGCAAGAAATCGGCGGCCGGCATGGTGATGGTCAATCTGCCGACGGCGGGGGTGGACTATCACGTTCCCTTCGGCGGCCGCAAAGGCTCGAGCTACGGCGCCCGAGAACAGGGCCGCCATGCGGCGGAATTCTACACCGCGATCAAGACGGCCTACACGCTGGCCTGACGCTCACGCCAGCACGACGCCGCGCGCGGCAAGGGATTTGCGCGCCGTCCCGGCCGAGCCGTTGAGATCGATGGCGCGGCAGGCGGCCTCGATCACTTCCGTCTCGAAGCCTAGCGCGCGCGCATCCTCGGCCGAATAGCGCACGCAGAAATCGAAGGCGAGGCCGACGCAGACGGCCTTGGTGAAGCCGCGTTCCTTGAGATAGCCGGCAAGCCCGGTCGGCGTCTTGCGATCGTTCTCGAAGAAGGCCGAGTAGCTGTCGATCTCGCGGCGGAAGCCCTTGCGGACGATCAATCCGGCATGGGGAATGTCGAGGCCCGCGTGAAAGGCGGCTCCCGGCGACTGCTGGATGCAGTGATCGGGCCACAGCGTCTGCGGGCCATAGGGCATTTCGATCTGCACGAAGGGCTCCTTGCCGGCATGGCCCGAGGCAAAGGAGAGATGGCCCTTGGGATGCCAGTCCTGGGTCAGCACCACATGCTTGAAACCATGGGCAATGCGGTTGATGAGCGGCACCACCTCATGGCCGCCGGGCACCGCGAGATTGCCGCCCGGACAGAAATCATTCTGCACATCGACGACGATGAGAATGTCGGTGTCCTTGCGCATGCGGGTCTCCTTAAGCGGAAAGCGCGGCGGCGCAGCCCTTGAGCGCCGGAAACCGGTCGACGATCACATAGACCGGAATGGGCCGCATGACATGGGCAAGCCTGCCCTTTTCCTGGAATATGGCGCGAAAGGGACCGGCCTGCAATTTCCCGGCAATCGACGGCGCGATGCCGCCCGCCAGATAGACTCCGCCGCGGGCCTGCATGGTCATCGCCGCATCGCCGGCGATGCGGGCGAGCCACACGATGAACTGGTCGAGCGACTTCACCGCCGCCAAGTCGCTGCCCGCCAGTGCCGCCTGCAGGACGGCCTCGGGGGTCGCAAGTCGCGGCGGATCGGCAATGCTGCGGTACATGAGCAGGAGGCCGCCGCCGGTGATCGCATCCTCGGACTCGAAGGGAATGCCGGGCTTGCTCATCTTCCGGCGCCAGTCGAATTCCTCCTGGGTGACGACCGGCAGAGTGATGTGGCCGACCTCGCCGGGGAGCGCCATCCAGCCGCCCTGCGGCAAGGGCGCGAGCGTCGCCATCCCGAGACCGGTCCCCGGTCCCAGCACGATCTTGACCGCGGGCTTGGCGGGCGTTTCGCCGCCCACCTGCACGAGATCGGCGCCCGCCAGATGCGGCAGGGACAACGCCAGCGCCTCGAAGTCGTTCAACAGCCGGATGCGCCCCGCCCCCGTGGCCTTGCGCAGGCTTTCGGCCGAGAAGGCCCAGTCGCGGTTGGTCAGCGTGATGCGCTCGCGGTCGACGGGAGCGGCGACCGCAATGGCCGTGGCCGCCAGCCGCTTCAGGCCGCGCTCCTTCACATAATGGGCGGCGGCGTTTTCGAGGGAGGCGAAATTGTCGTTCCTTAAGGCTTCGATGTCGCGCACCCGGGTCGAACCCGGTTCCACCAGGCCGAAGCGGGAATTGGTGCCCCCGATATCGCCGACAAGCGCCAGTTCAGTCATGATCGAACCCCGCTTCCAACTGCCATTTCGCGGCTCCGAGGGCAACTGCCTTGATGACTGGACGCATGGCCTTAACCCGGCTAGAGACCGCGCCGGCATTTCCAAGCGGTAGGCGTGTGATCAATTCACTCGAATCCGAGGTTTCGCGGCGGCGGACCTTCGCCATCATCTCGCACCCGGACGCGGGCAAGACGACGCTCACCGAAAAACTCTTGCTGTTCGGCGGCGCCATCCAGCTTGCCGGCCAGGTCCGCGCCAAGGGCGACCGGCGCCGCACCCGCTCCGACTGGATGGCGATCGAGCGGGCGCGCGGCATCTCGGTCGTCACCTCGGTGATGACCTTCGAGTATGGGGCTTGCGTCTTCAATCTGCTCGATACGCCGGGCCATGAGGATTTCTCCGAGGACACCTACCGGACGCTGACCGCGGTCGATGCCGCCGTCATGGTGATCGACGCCGCCAAGGGCATCGAGGCGCGCACCCGCAAGCTCTTCGAAATCTGCCGGCTGCGCGATATCCCGATCATCACCTTCATCAACAAGATGGACCGCGAAAGCCGCGAGCCGCTCGACCTCCTCGACGAGATCGAAAAGGGTCTGGCATTGAGCGTGGCGCCGATGGTCTGGCCCATCGGGCGCGGCCGCGAATTCGCCGGAACCTACGATCTTTCAACGCCGCGGGTGCGCCGCCTCGATGAAGACCCAGCGGGAACGCCGGTCTCCGGCCCGGACGATCCGTTGATCGCCGGACTGTTGGAAGGCGATGCCCTTGCCCACTGGCGCGAGGAAATCGAGCTGCTGCGCGATGCCGGCCACGGCTTCGACCGCAAAGCCTTTCTCGAAGGCCACCTGTCGCCGGTATTCTTCGGCTCGGCGCTCAAGAATTTCGGGGTGCGCGATCTGCTCGAAGCCCTTATCGCCCATGCGCCGCCGCCCCGCGATCAGGCGGCGTCCAGCCGCATCGTCCACGCCACGGAACCCAAGATGACCGGCATCGTCTTCAAGATCCAGGCCAACATGGACCCCAACCACCGCGACCGCATCGCCTTCATGCGGCTTGCGTCCGGCAGGCTGACGCGCGGCATGAAAGTAAAGCTGGTGCGCACCGGCAAGACCATGGCGCTCAACGCGCCGCAATTCTTCTTCGCCCGGGACCGCTCGCTGGCCGAAGAAGCTTTCGCCGGCGACGTTGTCGGCATTCCCAACCATGGAGTTTTGCGCATCGGCGACACGCTCAGCGAAGGCGAAGACATCGTCTTCACCGGGGTTCCGAGTTTCGCGCCGGAAATCCTGAGAAGGGTCAAGCTCGGCGATCCGATGAAGGCGAAGAAGCTGCGCGGCGCGCTCAAGGAACTGGCCGAGGAGGGCGTGGTCCAGCTGTTTATTCCGGTCGACGGTTCGGCGGCGATCGTCGGGGTCGTCGGCGCCCTGCAGCTCGATGTGCTGGCCGACCGGCTGGCCAACGAGTATGGCGTGCCGGTCCAGTTCGAGCCCACGCGCTACGAGGTGCTGCGCTGGATCGCGGCGGCGGACGCCAGGACGCTCGACGAATTCATCGCCGCCAACCGCTTTTCCATCGCCCACGATGTTGACGGCGCGCCGGTGTTCATGGCCCAATCGGCCTTCAGCCTGAACTACACTCTGGAACGGGCCCCCGGCATCGAGGCCGCCGAGATCAAGGAAATGCATAGGATGTAATGCGAGGCTACTCTCCATAACCTCCCTCCCCCGCGTGGCGCGGGAATTATCACCTTGACTGAACACTGATTGTTGCCTATGTTGAGCAGCATAGGAGCTTTCCATGTCCGTGACCGTTGATATTACCAACCCGATTTTCACCAATCCTGACAAGGCTCGGGAGCATTTTGAGGCCATCCGCTGGCCGCAGGGGGCCTATTGCCCGTATTGCGGTTCGTTTGACCGTGTAGCGCCTTTGGGCGGCACGTCCATGGGCCCCGGCTGGTACAACTGCAAAGACTGCCGCCGCAAGTTCACGGCGGCGGTCGGCACGATTTACGAGCGGTCGCATATCCCTATGACCAAGTGGCTTCTGGCGACCCATCTCATGTGTGCCAGCAAAAAGGGCATGAGCGCCCACCAGCTTCATCGCATGATCGGCCTTCCCTACAAGACGGCTTGGTTCATGGCCCATCGCATCCGCGAAGGTATGCGTGAACTCAACCCGTCCGGTCCGCTTGGCGGCGAAGGCAAGACGGTTGAGGTTGATGAAACCTACGTTGGTGGGAAAGAAAAGAATAAGCATTGGAAAAAGCGCCACAGCATGGGCGGCGGCGCTGGCAAGGAAATCGTGTTCGCTCTCGTTGAACGCAAAGGTAGTGTTCGCTCGCACCACATTCCGACCGTCACCGCGAAAACCCTTCGCCCGATCATGGAAACCGAAATTGCGCAGGCGTCCGCACTCTATAGCGACGATGGCGGAGCCCGCGTGGCCCATGGGTTCGCCGGGCATCAGTCGGTCAACCACAGCATCGGCGAATATGTCCGTGGCGATGTTCATACCAATACGATTGAAGGATACTTTTCCATCCTCAAGCGCGGGATCATCGGCACCTATCATCATGTCAGTCAGCAGCACTTGAAGCGGTATCTGGCGGAATTCGATTTCCGGTACAATGAACGCTTGGCGCTCAAGGTTTCTGATGCCGAGCGGGCGATCAAGGCTGTGAAGGGCGTTGTAGGCAAGCGAGTAACTTACCAACGAGTTGACCGCGCCTATCCCAAGATGGCCCACTAGGAAGGAACGCGGCCCTTCGGCGCCGCGCGACCCTGCCCAGTTGGCTTTTTCTTTTTTTGACGATGAGGCTTAGGCTTCTCGTGCGGTCGTGGTGGAGTGTTCGCCATTCGGCGAATTACTTCATCGCGACGTCGAATGACTTCGGCTTCGTCGAACTGTTCGTTTTCCTTCTTTTTGCGCGGCATTGAATTCACCCATTCGCTATAAGGCTTGCTGCCGCCCAAAGCTTGTCCTTGTAGGTGACAAAAACGGTCTTTGGAGGAGAGCGCGGGTCAGCAGAAGTCAGAAGTCGATAGAGCGTGATCCCGGGTTGTGGCGTTCCGAAGATTCTGGTCGCAAGCGCCTCGAGCGCAGATTGCGTTGTTGATGAAATATGAGCGGATGAATTGCGCATTGTGCGCAGGTCTTCCAGGTCAGAGAACACCGCGCCAAGGTGGGGCTCATACG
Source organism: Hyphomicrobiales bacterium (assembly GCA_052386315.1). Taxonomy (GTDB): domain Bacteria; phylum Pseudomonadota; class Alphaproteobacteria; order Rhizobiales; family Aestuariivirgaceae; genus Aestuariivirga. The sequence continues at coordinate 46,810 of JBQTKG010000015.1, read as the reverse complement.
GATATCCCTGATCGAAATAAATTGACGCTATCTTTCTCATATTATGGTGATTTGCATAGTCAAAATACCGCATCATTCCGATAATTATCTTCTGCGCATTTTCCGCATCCAGTGGAGTTACGTACCTCGTTGGCAGGCCGCCGTTTACGGTGGCCTCGCCAGTCATTAGCTTTACAAGCGACGACTCTAAGAACATCTCCCAAGCAATGTGCATATTCAAAAATGCCGCAACGGTGATTTGCTGGCGGTCAATTTCAGGAAGAACAGAAAGACCTGCTCCATCGACTTTGTGAGAATTCGCAATCAAATTCTCGCATTGAACCACACTCTTCATGAAGTCGCTCAATGAAACCGCTAGCGTCATTGTACCTCCTCATGACGCCATTAGCTCAACGAGAAACGTGGTCCTTCTAGCCCTCACCTTTTGATCCGTGGTAGCCCGTCGGCTATCGTTTAGAAATTCGCGCTGCTTTTCGGCGAGATTGCCAACATTTTCTTCCTCGAAAAGCCCATCAACTGTGTCTAGGGCATTTCGAGCCGCCTGAATTTGCGCATCAGATTGCAAAGGAATTTGCGGGGCTTCCAATTCGGGCAGAGAGTAAAGACAATGAGCGACGGTTGTAAACAGACTGTAGAACAAAAAGGGGCGACGAAATTCGGTGGATGACAATCCCTCAGGGAACAATTTTGCAATTGTGGAAATAACATTATCGAAATTCGTTTCGAGCGCGTCCGTAGATTTATCGAAACTATTTTCGTATTGGCCATAGAATCGTTTTATCTGCTTCTTTGACTTGATGCCCTCGATCATAGCGATGAGAAGATCGGCAACTAGGTTGACTTCCAGCATCCTGAGGATTTCACGGTCAGTCAAAATTCCTTGTGCCTTCCAATATTCGTTGTATTTTCGTCCAACGGTATCGGCCAGTATCTTGAATGGTCCGAAGTGGTTTGCGTTAATCTTCTCCTGCTCATTCAAAATAACGGCATATGAATTCAATCGACCAAAAATGTCTAAAACCTCTTTGTCTGGCAGATTAATGAGCTGATCGACTGATACTTCGTATGAGAGTAATTGTGCCTGAGCATCGGGAGGTAGCTGACTAAATCGTTTTCCACCGAACTCTTTGTTTTGTGAGCGACTGACTGCAAAGCCATCTTTTATGTAGGACAAGATCGTTCTAAGACGCTGCTGTCCATCGACAACCTCTCGTACTGAGGTCTTAGTAGTTACGTTGATGGTTTGCCGAATGAAGAATTTCGGTATGGGCTTGCCGCGCAAGATTGTATCCATAAGGTAGCTTTTGGCCTTGTCGCTCCAAACGTTTCTGCGCTGAAAAGCGGGATTTAGGACAAGCTGGCTGTTTTTGTCCCATTCAACAAAATCGCCAATGCCAAAAACTCGGGAATCGAAGTTTTTCATGTTGCGCCTCGAGCCGGTATCCACCGTCGGACCAACGTATATTATGATGTTGTGTTCAGTCAAGGTGACTACTCCCCGTGGCGCGGGGAGGGTGGCGACCCCGGACTTGATCCGGGGGAGCCGGGTGGGGGCAGCGTATCCGGCCCATAACCCCCACCCCCATCGCTTCGCGATGGACCCTCCCCGCGCTTCGCGGGGGAGGGAGAAGCCTCAAGGAGTGGAAGGTCCGGTTTTGCCGAGCCGCGCCGCCTGGCGGGCCAGGGTCTCGACCGCCGCCCAGTCCTTCGCCTCGACCAGTTTCCTCGGCGCCATCCAGGAGCCGCCGATGGCGATGACATTGGCAAGCTTCAGATATTCCGGCGCGGTTTCCGGCGTGATGCCGCCGGTCGGGCAGAAGCTTATCTGCGGCAGCGGCGAGGCGAGCGAGGCGAGATAGGCGGTACCGCCCGCCGGCTCGGCAGGGAAGAATTTCTGGAATCGGTAGCCGCGTTCCATGAGGCTCATGGATTCCGTCGCTGTCGCGCTGCCCGGCAGCAGCGGAACGATCACATCCTCCGCCGCGTCGAGAAGGTGCCTGGTGGCGCCGGGGGAAACGGCGAAGGCGCAGCCAAGGTGCTCGGTCTCTTTCAATTTCTTGCCGTCGAGCACCGTGCCGGCGCCGACGATGGCGCCTTCCACCCCAGCGATGATGGCGCGGATGCACTCAAGCGCCGCCTTGGTGCGCAGCGTAATCTCGATCACCCGCAACCCGCCCCTGACCAGCGCTGTCGCCAGCGGCACCGCGTCCGCGACATTCTCGATCACCAATACCGGTATGACCGGTCCCGCCTTGAGGATCGATTCCATGCCTTTCTGAACATCCTGGTTCATCTCAAGCCTCCTCGAAGATCGACGCGCCCTGGTCGGCGCGCCCGGCGATCCGGCGGAAGGCCGCGAAGAGTTCGCGGCCGGTGCCGGCCCAGTTTTGTGTCAGATCGGCCTCGGCCGCCGCCCGGGCCGCGAATTCCACTTCGCCGACCAACACCTCGAGGCGGCCTTGATCGGCATCGACGCGGATCATGTCGCCATCTTGGATACGGGCGATCGGACCGCCGCTGGCGGCTTCCGGCGTCACATGAATGGCGGCCGGCACCTTGCCGGAAGCGCCCGACATGCGGCCGTCGGTGACCAGCGCCACGCGCAGGCCGCGGTCCTGAAGCACCGCGAGCGGCGGCGTCAGGCGGTGCAGTTCCGGCATCCCGTTGGCCTTGGGTCCCTGGAAACGCACGACCGCCACCATGTCGCGATCGAGTTCGCCTGCCTTGAAGGCCGCGTGCAGTTCTTCCTGCGAGTGAAATACGCGGGCCGGAGCTTCGATGACATGGCGGCCGGCGGGAATGGACGAGGACTTGATCACGGCGCGGCCGAGATTGCCGTCCAGCACGCAGACGCCGCCGGTCTTCTGGAAGGGATTGCCGCAGCCGCGCAGCACCGTCTCGTCGCCGGAAGCCGAAGCCGCCTCGCGCCAGTCGAGCCCGCCGCCCTCCGCGAGTTTGGGCTCGACCAGATAACCTTCGAGTCCCGTGCCCATGATCGTAGTTACGTCCTCGTGCAGGAGATCGGCGCTCAACAGCTCGCGTATCAGAAAACCCATGCCGCCCGCCGCGTTGAAGTGGTTCACATCCGCCTTGCCGTTCGGATAGATGCGGGTCATCAGCGGCACGACTTTGGAAAGTTCGGCAAGATCGTCCCAGGTGAGCGAGATGCCCGCCGCCGCCGCCATGGCGATCAGATGCATGGTGTGGTTGGTCGAGCCGCCGGTGGCGAGCAGGCCGACGACGCCGTTCACCACGGCCTTCTCGTCGTAGATGCGGCCGATCGGCGTGTAGCTGTTGCCGAGCGCGGTGATCGACAGAGCCTGTTTCGCGGATGCGCGGGTGATCTCGTCGCGCAGCGCCGTGCCGGGATTGACGAAGGTGGTGCCCGGCAGATGCAGGCCCATCACCTCCATCAGCATCTGGTTGGAATTGGCGGTGCCGTAGAAGGTGCAGGTGCCGGGGCCGTGGTAGGAACTGGCTTCGCACTCGAGCAGGGCGTCGCGGCCCACCTTGCCTTCGGCATAGAGCTGGCGGATTTTGCCCTTCTCGTCGTTGGCAAGGCCGGAGGTCATCGGCCCGGCGGGAACGAAGACGGCGGGCAGATGGCCGAAGGACAGCGCGCCCACGATCAGGCCGGGCACGATCTTGTCGCAGACGCCGAGATAGACGGCGGCATCGAACATCTGGTGCGACAGGGCGATGGCGGTTGCAAGCGCAATCACGTCGCGCGAGAACAGCGACAGCTCCATGCCGGTTTCGCCTTGCGTTACGCCGTCGCACATGGCGGGAACGCCGCCCGCAACTTGCGCCGTGCCGCCCGCCTGGCGGGCCGCGGCGCGGATGATTTCGGGATAGTGCTCGAATGGCTGATGCGCCGAAAGCATGTCGTTATAGGCGGTGACGATACCGAGATTGGGGCCCGCGCCATTGCGCAGCGCATCCTTGTCGTGGGTGCCGCAGGCGGCAAAGCCGTGGGCGATGTTGGCGCAGCCCAGCGCCTTGCGCCTGGGCTGGCGGGCGGCGGCCGCCTCGATGCGGTCGAGATAGCGGCGGCGCGTCTCCTTGCTGCGCGAGACGATCTTGCCCGTGACGGCGGCGACTACGGAATGAACGGACATCGGCAACCTCTTCGTCAACGGCACCAGTAAAGCGTGAGCGGCGTCTTGGACCGCAAAACGGCGCGCACCGGCATGGCTTCGACGGGGCCATCCTTGAGCGCCGTATCGAGGACCTTGCGCTTCTCCGTACCCTCGATATGCAGCACAAGATAGCCCGTATCGGCGAGGACGGGGAGCGTGAATGTGAGGCGCGGCTCGCCGGCACCTTGTGCCGTCATGGTCACAATGCGCTCGGCGGTTTGGGGATCGAGAGCCGTGGCCAGATTGTCGCCGCCCGGAAAGAACGACGCGGTATGGCCGTCCAAGCCCATGCCGAGAATGACGATGTCGAGTGGCGGGAGTTCCGCCGCCGCGGGATTATCAAGGAGCGGCACGAAGCGGGCGGCGGCGGCCTTGTCCTTCAGGAGATGGGCGCGCACCAGCTTGGCATTGGAGCGCTCGCTCGACTCCGGCACCTGGCGCTCGTCGGCGAGCGTCACCGTCACGGAAGCCCACGGCAGGCCCATGTGGGAAAGTTTGTCGAAGAACAGCTTCGGCGTTTCGCCGCCGGAGACGGCAAGGGTCGCCTTGCCGTTGGTCTCGACCAGGCGGCGCAGCGCCGCCGCCACGTCGCTCGCCAGATGCCAGGCGAGGCGCTCGCGGTCGGCGAAGAGCCGCTCCTTCTCGATCATAGATCCGTATCCTCGTGCCAGGTGCGGCCGTCGCGCTCGATCAGCGCCACCGCCGCCGAAGGCCCCCAGGTGCCGGCGGTATAGGGTTTCGGCGCCTCGGGCGCGGCCTTCCAGGCATCGAGAATGGGATCGATCCAGGCCCAGGCGGCTTCCACCTCGTCGCGGCGCATGAACAAGGTCTGGTGGCCGCGCACCACATCCATGAGCAGCCGCTCATATGCGTCCGGGTTGCGCACCCCGAAGGCCTTGGCAAAACTCATGTCGAGCGGAACGTGCCGCAGGCGCATGCCGCCGGGACCGGGATCCTTGATCATCAGCCAGAGCTTGACGCCTTCGTCGGGTTGCAGGCGGATCACCAGGCGGTTGGCGGCGATCGGACCGGCCGAGGCGTCGAAGACCGAATAGGGGATGGGCTTGAAGGTCACGACGATTTCGGAACAGCGGGCGGCCAGGCGCTTGCCGGTGCGCAGATAGAGCGGCACGCCGTTCCAGCGCCAATTGGCGATCTCGGCCTTCAGCGCCACGAAGGTTTCGGTCTTCGAATCGGGCGAGCCGAGCTCGTCGAGATAGCCCGGCACGGCGCCGCCATTGGCGGCACCGGCGCGGTATTGCCCGCGCACCGTGAAATTTGCCACCGCCTCGCCGGCAACGGGCTTCAGCGATCTGAGAACTTTCAGCTTTTCGTCGCGCATGGCATCGGCGGCGATCGAGGCAGGCGGCTCCAGGGCGACGAGGCAGAGGAGCTGCAGCATGTGGTTCTGCACCATGTCGCGGAGAGCGCCCGCCGTGTCGTAATAGCCGGCGCGGCCGCCGACACCGAGCGTTTCGGCCACGGTGATCTGCAGGTGATCGATGTGGGCGGAATTCCACAAGGGCTCGAACAGGGCGTTGCCGAAGCGAAGCGCCATCAGGTTCTGCACGGTTTCCTTGCCGAGATAATGGTCGATGCGATAGACGGCGGGCTCGGCAAAGACGCGGCCGATGGCATCATTGACGGCCCTGGCGGAAGCGCCCGACTTGCCGAGCGGCTTCTCAATCACCACCCGGGTCCGCGGCGTTACCAGAGCGTGACTGCCGAGGCGTTCGCAGATCGGCCCGAACAGATCCGGGCCGACGGCAAGATAGAAGACGCGGATGCGGTCTGGCGCGCTCTTCAGCAGCTTTTCCAGATCGCTCCAGCCCGCCTTCTGGGCCGCATCGACGGTCACATAGTCGAGCCGGCCATAGAAGCGCTTGCAGGTTTCGGCGCTGCGCTCGGCTTCCGGCACATGGGCTTCGATGGCGGCGATGGCAAAGGCCTTGAAAGTCTCCCGGCTCATCGGCCGGCGCGAGGCGCCGATGATGCGGGCGCCGTCCGGCAGCTGGCCCTGATCGTCGCGATGAAACAGGGCCGGCAACAGCTTGCGTTGGGCCAGGTCCCCGGTGGCGCCGAAGACCACGAGATCGAATACATCGACAGGAATGATGCGGGTTGTCATTGAATCCCGGTGCGGCTCCCTGATCTGCGCCAGCCAATAGCCGCCATCTACACGCCAGGGAACCCCTTGGCAATAATTCAATCCTCGTGATTTATTGCCAGGGCGCGGGGATTTGGCTATGACTGCGGTGAAACGGAGGCGGATCAAGCGATGATCGTGTGCTGTGGCGAGGCCTTGATCGATTTCCTGCCCCGCACTTCAACCGAAGGTGCGGCGGTCTATCAGCCCCTCTGCGGCGGATCGATCTATAACACGGCGATTGCGCTGGGGCGGCTTGGCATCAGCGCCGGGCTGTTCACCGGGCTTTCGACGGATTTCTTCGGCGGCCAGCTCAAGGAGGGCCTCAAGGCCAGCGGGGTCGATCTCAAATATACCAAGCAATGGGACCATCCTTCGATGCTGGCTTTCGTGAAGCTCGACAACGGGCATGCGCGCTATTCCTTCTTCAACGAGAATTCCGCCAGCCGGATGCTGACGGGCAAGGATTTGCCGAAGTTGACCTCCAAGGTGCGAGCTCTGCATTTCGGTTCCATCAGCCTCATCGCCGAACCGGGTGCTTCGGCTTATGAAGCCCTGATGAAACGCGAGGCGAAGCGCCGCGTCATCTGCCTCGATCCCAATATCCGCGCCGGCCTGATCGAGGACAAGCGCCGCTATCTCGCCCGCATCGGCCGCATGATCGCGCTGTGCGATATCCTGAAAATCTCCGATGAAGACGTGGCGTGGATGACCGGCAAGAAGGACCTCGCGGCGGCGGCGCGCAAGTGGCTGAAGGCGGGCGCCAAGATCGTTGCCGTAACCAGGGGCGGCGAAGGTGTCGAGGCCTTCACGGCAGGCTTCGCGATCAGGCTTGCGGCGGCACCGGTCAAGGTGGCCGATACGGTGGGGGCGGGCGATACGTTCTCCGCCGGCCTGCTGGCGGCCCTGGCAAAAGCCGGCAAGCTCGACAAGAAAGCCCTGGCCGGTATTGCCGAAAACGATCTCCGCGACGCGCTTAGCTTTGCCGCCCGCGCCGCCGCGATCACTGTCTCGCGCCCCGGCGCCGACCCGCCCTGGGCCCATGAGCTTGACAAGTCCTGACGATCCCTAGACTGGAGCGGCATGGAATTTCCCGTCGATGCCGTCATTGCGCGATTGAGCGAGGCGCTGGCGCATGGGTCCGCAGCGTTGCTCGTCGCCGAGCCGGGTGCGGGTAAAACCACGCGGGTACCGCTCAAGCTTATCGATGCGCCATGGCTCAGGGGCCAGAACATCGTCATGCTCGAGCCGCGCCGGCTGGCAGCGCGGGCGGCGGCACACCGCATGGCGGAAACCCTGGGCGAGGAGATCGGCTGGACCGTGGGTTACACGGTACGGCTTGACCGCAAGATCTCGGCCAAAACCCGCATCGAGGTGGTCACCGAGGGCATCCTCACGCGGCGCTTGCAGAACGATGCCGAACTCAAGGGCACGGGCCTCGTCATCTTCGATGAATTCCACGAACGCTCGCTCGACGGCGATCTAGGCCTGGCACTCACACTCGACGTGCAGCGGGCCTTGCGCGGCGATCTCAAAATGCTGGTCATGTCGGCGACGCTGGATGGGCCCCGCGTCGCTGTGCATCTGGACGGGGCGCCGGTCATCGAGGCGCCGGGCCGGGTGTTTCCGGTCGAGACCCGTTATCTCGACAAGGCGCAGCGCCACACGGTTTCGCCCGATGCCGTGCGCGCCGTCCGCCGCGCCCTGGCAGAGACGGATAAGAGCATCCTCGTGTTTCTTCCCGGCGAGGCGGAAATCCGCCGCGCCGAAGCGGCGTTGAACTCATCCGGCCTGCCGCACAATGTCACGGTGCGGCCGCTCTATGGCGCCATGGGATTCGCCGAGCAGGATGCGGCGATCCGGCCGTCGCCCGCGGGCGAGCGCAAGATCGTGCTGGCCACCACCATCGCCGAGACCAGCCTCACCATCGACGGCATCGGCGCGGTGATCGACACGGGTTTCAAGCGGAGCCCGCGCTTCGATCCGGCGAGCGGCATGACGGCGCTCGCCACCGTGCGCGTCAGCCTCGCCGCCGCCGATCAAAGGCGCGGCCGCGCCGGAAGGCTGAGCCCGGGCATCTGTTACCGCCTGTGGCCGGAAGCGGAAACGCGGGCACTGGCGCCGCACGATGTGCCGGAAATTCTTGTTGCCGATTTGGCGCCAATGGTTCTCGAACTCGCCGCATGGGGCGTCAACGAGGCGCGCGGACTTGCCTGGCTCGACGCCCCGCCCGATGCCGCCTTCGCCCAGGCGCAGGATCTGTTGCGGCGGCTTGAGGCCATCGATGCCAAGGCCAGGATCACCGCCATGGGCAAGGCCATGGTGAAGCTGCCGTTGCATCCCCGCCTCGCCCACATGGTGGTGAAGGGCGGAAGTCCGCTCGCCGCCGACCTTGCGGCCTTGCTGTCCGAGCGCGACGGGATGGGCCGCGGGGCCGGTTGCGACTTAGCGTCCCGGCTCGAGCAGTTGCGCGGGGCCGCCCGCGACCACATCCGGGCGTCATCGAAGCAAATCCGGCAAATCGTTGGGATTGGGGATGGAAATTCGGAATTGAGCGTGGGCGCGCTGGTGGCGCTGGCCTGGCCGGACCGCATCGCCCAGCGGCGCGGTGGCGACCGGCGCTACCGCATGTCGGGCGGTGGTGGCACCATCCTGCCGGAACACGATGCTCTGGCGGCGCATGACTGGCTGGCGGTGGCGACGACCGACGGCGCCTCCGGCGACCAGAAGATTTTTCTGGCGGCAGCGTTATCGCTCGCCGAAATCGAAGAGCTATTCGCCGCCCAGATCGAGACCCGCGACGGCGTCTACTGGGACAGCCGCGCCCGGTCCGTCTTTGCCCTCCGCTCGCGCCTTCTCGGCGCACTGGTGCTGGGGGAAAAGCCCCTCGCCGATGCCGATCCCGAGGCCGTCATCGGGGCAATGGTGGAGGGCGTGAAAGACATGGGACTGGCGGTCCTGCCATGGAGCGAAGCGGCGCAAAACCTGCGGGCGCGTGCCGCCTTCCTCCGGCGTCTCTTTCCCGATGCCGGCTGGCCCGATCTCTCCGACGCCGCGTTGCTTGCATCGCTCGACGATTGGCTCGGGCCCTATCTCGCAGGAATGACGCGCAAGGCCCATCTCGAAAGACTCGATCTCAACACCATCATCAAGGGGCGCATTCCCCATGAACTGCAACGGCATCTCGACAGGCTGGCGCCAACCCGCATCGAAGTTCCTTCCGGCGCCGATGTGCGCATCGATTACCAGACCGGGGGCGATCCGATCCTCAGGGTGCGGCTGCAGGAAATGTTCGGCCTCGCCACCACACCGGCGATCGCCGAAGGCCGCGCCCGTCTGAGGATCGAGCTGCTCTCTCCCGCCGGCCGGCCGCTGGCGGTCACCCAATCGCTGGAAACTTTCTGGAGCAATGGCTATCCTTCGGTGCGCGCCGGAATGCGCGGACGCTACCCGAAGCATCCCTGGCCGGATGACCCGCTTGCCGCACGGCCGGTGAAGCCGCGGCGGTTGCGATAGAGGATATTTTCCTTCTCCCCGTGGAGGATCGTTGCAAAATTCGCCCCTCTCCCGTGCGAAGCATGGGAGAGGGTGCCCGAAGGGCGGGTGAGGGCATGCACTCGGAACAGCAAGCGATTGAAAATCCTTGCCGCTTCTTTTGCCCTCATCCGGCGCTTCGCGCCACCTTCTCCCACCTTCGGCGGGCGAAGGGTGACAATGGGTCCCACCCTCGCCCCCATGGGGCGAGGGAAAGTTTCCGCGTGCTTCAATGATTGGCGAACACGGAAGCTTGACCTCATGGGGTGCCGATGCCAAACACCGCCCCGACCATGATCGCGACCTCCCACATCCGCAATTTCGCCATCATCGCCCATATCGACCACGGCAAGTCCACGCTGGCCGACCGGTTGATTCAACTGTGCGGCGCCGTCGCCGAACGCGACATGGTGGACCAGATTCTCGATTCGATGCCGCTCGAGCGCGAACGCGGCATCACCATCAAGGCCAATACCGTGCGCCTCGACTACACGGCGCGCAACGGCGAACACTACGTGCTCAATCTGATCGACACGCCGGGGCATGTGGATTTCGCCTATGAGGTGTCGCGCTCGCTGGCCGCCTGCGAGGGCTCGCTGCTGGTGGTCGATGCGAGCCAGGGCGTCGAGGCCCAGACGCTCGCCAATGTCTATCAGGCGATCGCCAACAACCACGAAATCGTGCCGGTGCTCAACAAGGTCGATCTGCCCGCCGCCGAGCCCGAGCGCATCCGCCAGCAGATCGAGGATGTGATCGGCATCGATGCCTCCCATGCCGTTGCGATTTCCGCCAAGACCGGGCAGGGCGTGCCGGAAGTTCTCGAAGCCATCGTGCACCGCCTCCCCGCCCCCCAGGGCGACCGCGCGGCGCCGCTCAAGGCGCTGCTGGTCGACAGCTGGTACGATGCCTATCTTGGCGTCGTGGTACTGGCCCGCGTTGTCGACGGCGTCATGCGGCGCGGCCAGAAGATCAAGCTGGTTTCGACCGATGCCGTCTATCAGCTCGACCGGGTCGGCGTGTCGCGGCCGAAGCGCGAGATGGTCGACGAGCTCGGCCCCGGCGAAATCGGCTTCTTCACCGCCTCGATCAAGCAGGTGGCGGACACCCGTGTCGGCGATACGATCGTCGAGGACAAGGCGCCGGCGGTCAAGCCGCTGCCCGGCTTCCGGCCGGCCCAGGCCGTGGTCTTCGCCGGCTTCTTTCCCGTCGATGCGGCGCGCTTCGAGGATCTGCGCGAGGCCATGGGCAGGCTCCGCCTCAACGATGCGAGCTTCTCCTACGACATGGAGACCTCCGCCGCCCTCGGCTTCGGATTCCGCTGCGGCTTTCTCGGGCTGCTGCATCTCGAAATCATCCGTGAACGGATCGAACGCGAGTTCAACGTCGATATCATCACCACGGCGCCCTCCGTCATCTACAAGGTGAATTTGCGCGATGGGCGCCAGATCGAGCTGCACAATCCGGTCGATCTGCCCGACCAGACGCTCATCGCCTCGATCGAGGAGCCGTGGATCGAGGCGACCATCCTGGTGCCGGACGACTATCTGGGTTCGATCCTCAAGCTGTGCGAGGACCGGCGCGGGCGCCAGAAGCAGCTCACCTATGCGGGCTCGCGCGCCCTCGTCGTCTACGAGCTGCCGCTCAACGAGGTGGTGTTCGATTTCTACGACCGGCTCAAGTCGGTGAGCCGCGGCTATGCCAGCTTCGACTACAAGTTGACCGCCTACCAGGACAGCGATCTGGTGCGCCTCGCCATCCTGGTCAACGGCGAGCCGGTCGATGCGCTGGCGATGATCGTGCACCGGGCCCGCGCCGAGCAGCGCGGCCGGGCGATGTGCGAGAAGCTCAAGGAGCTGATCCCGCGCCACATGTTCCAGATTCCGATCCAGGCGGCGATCGGCGGCAAGATCGTGGCCCGCGAGACGATCTCGGCGCTGCGCAAGGACGTGACCGCCAAATGCTACGGCGGCGACATCACCAGAAAGCGCAAGCTTCTCGACAAGCAGAAGGAAGGCAAGAAGAAGATGCGGGCTTTCGGCAAGGTCGAAATCCCGCAGGAAGCCTTCATCTCGGCCTTGAAGATGGACGAGAATTAGCGCCGCCGCGCCGATCCAGGAAAGATCGCCGGCGAAAATCCCACCGGCCGTCAACCCGCTGACAGACGCTATCGCATGCACAGAAAGGCCACTCCCCCATTTCCCCTTCGCCCTGCCGCTTGCGGCGGGGAGAAGGTGGCGCGTAGCGCCGGATGAGGGGTGGTCTGTCCGCGAGTCGCACTGCCAGCCCGTCACGCGGCAATGGCCCCTCATCCGCCCTTCGGGTACCTTCTCCCCGCACGTCGTGCGGGGAGAAGGGGAATTTCTGAGGTGACGGCGCACTGAACATGTGTGAATCCGATAGCGGACCGGGTTCAAACGATCCGGATTTGACTCTGGACCACTATTTTGAATGATTCTAAGGTCAATCGGCCTCAACCATTCGAGCACCCATGACGTGAAAAGCTTTTCCGACCTGACCGAGCAGGAAATCCTGGCGCTGGCCATTTCCAGCGAGGACGACGATGCCCGCTCCTATGCCGGCTTTGCCCATGCGCTGATGGAGACCTATCCGGCCTCGGCCAAGGTGTTCGTCGAGATGGCGGAAGAGGAACACCAGCACCGCCGCGCCCTCACCGACTTCTACCGCAAGAAATTCGGCGATTTCATTCCGCTGATCCGGCGCAACGAGATCAACGGTTTCGTCAAGCACAAGCCGGCCTGGGCCATCGGCAAGCTCAACATCGAGGAGATGCGCCGCCGCGCCGAGGTGATCGAACTGGAGAATTACCGGTTCTACAAGCAGGCGGCCGAGCGCAGCGCCGATCCGGCGGTCAAGAAGCTGCTCAATGGACTGGCGGAGGCCGAAAAGGGTCATGAATCGCTGGCCGGACGGCTGGGCGAGCAGCATGTGACGGCGGACATCAAGATCGAGGAGGGCGAGGCGAAGCGGCGGCTGTTCCTGCTGCAGGTCATCCAGCCCGGTCTCGTCGGACTGATGGACGGCTCGGTTTCGACGCTGGCGCCGCTCTTTGCCGCGGCTTTCGCCACCGGGAGTACCTGGGAGACCTTCCTGGTCGGCACCGCCGCCTCGGTGGGTGCGGGCATTTCCATGGGGTTCGCCGAGGGCCTCTCCGACGACGGCAAGCTGACGGGCCGCGGCCATCCATTGATCCGCGGCCTCGCCGCCGGCGTCATGACCGCCGTCGGCGGCTTGGGCCATGCCCTGCCCTATCTCATTCCGGAATTCCGGACCGCGACGGCGCTGGCCGTCGTCATCGTCTTCTTCGAGCTCTGGGCCATCTCCTGGATCCGCTACAAATACATGGACACGCCCTTCCTCAAGGCGGCCTTCCAGATCGCCGTCGGCGGCTTCCTGGTGTTCCTCACCGGCATCCTGATCGGCAGCGCCTGAACCCCTACCCTATCATGCCACCAGCCCGATCACCCGGCAGGGTCCGCCGGTGCCGCCGCGCACTTTCGGGGCGCCGACGACCAGCACGGCACCGGTGGCCGGAAGTGCCGAGAGATTGGCGATGCATTCGAGGCCCCAGCGTCCGGTGGGCAGCCAGGCATAATGGCTGGCGAAATCGGGCGACATCCCGAAATCCAGTGACAGGGTATCGACGGCGATGCCGATGGCGTTGCCGTCCTCGATCAGCATCTTGACGGTCTCCACATGGAAACGGGGAAGTGCATCTTCTTCTCGGCATCGGCGTTGCGGAACTTGTCGAACGCGACATGGGCGTCCCAGCCGGAATTCATCGCCACGCAGGCGCCGGCGGGCAGTGGACCATGAGCCGCGGTCCAGGCCTTGATGTCCTCGGGGGTCACCTGGGCGTCCGGATTGGCGTCCGCCTTGCCGCGGATATCGACGACGGCCAGCGGCGCCACGAGATCGTCGACCGGGATTTCGGCGACGCTCTTGCCGTCGGCCGAGAAATGCAGTGGCGCGTCCATATGCGTGCCGGTGTGCTCGTTGATGTGCCATTCATTGAGATTGAAATGGTCCTTGGCGAAGGTGAATTTCGGTTCGATGAAGAGCTGCTGGACGCCGAAATAGGTGGGGAAATTCTCGTGCAGCTCGTGGGTCATGTCGTAGGGCCTGCCCATCATGGGCGCATCGGCGGCGCGCGCCGGCCTGGCGGCGCCCGCCGCGATCGCGGTTGCCGCCGCTGCCGCGGCGCCGGTGAAGAAGCTTCTGCGGTCGAGCAATTGCTGCTTGACGCTTTCCATGACGCAGTGGTGGCACATGACAAGGCTCCCTGGGTTGGTGGATGGAAGGGCAAGCCTATCACAATGGCAGGCGAAGGCCAGATGGGTCTCAGCCGGCCAGCACGTGCCGGTCGATGTCCGTGACCCGCTTGACCCCGGTGAGCGCCATGGTGACATCCAGTTCCTTGCCGATGATTTCGATCGCCCTGGCGACGCCCGCCTCGCCGCCGGCCCCCAGGCCAAAGATGTAGGCGCGGCCGATGAGACAGCTTTTGGCGCCGAGCGCCAGCGCCCGCATTACGTCCTGGCCCGAACGAATGCCGCCATCGAACATGAGTTCGATCTTCGAGCCCACCGCGTCGGCAATCTTGGGCAGCATCGAGATCGACGAAGCCGCGCCGTCGAGTTGCCGGCCGCCGTGATTGGAGACGACGATGGCGGCGGCACCCGTGCCGGCCGCGATCCTGGCGTCTTCCACATCGAGTATGCCCTTGATGATCAGCTTGCCCGGCCACAGGCCGCGGACCCACTCCACATCCTTCCAGCTGAGAGTGGGATCGAATTGCGTCGAGGTCCATTCGGCAAGCGATGTTACGCCCTCCATGCCCTTCACATGACCGGTGAGATTGCCGAAGGTCCAGCGCTTGCCGGTCAGCACGCTATAGACCCAGCCGGGCTTGGCCGCCATGTCGACGAGGTTTTTGAGCTTGAGCGATGGCGGCACCGACAGGCCGTTGCGGGCGTCGGCGTGACGCTGCCCCAGCACCTGCAGGTCGACGGTGAGCACCAGCGCGCTGCACCTGGCGGCCGCGGCGCGTTCGATCAGGGAACGCACGAAGCCACGGTCCTTCATGACATAGAGCTGGAACCAGAACGGCTTCTCCGCCGCGCCGGCCACGTCCTCGATCGAGCAGATCGACATCGTGCTGAGCGTATAGGGGATGCCCGCCGCCTGGGCAGCGCGGCAAGCGAGGATTTCGCCGTTGCCATGCATGAGTCCGCTGAGCGCCACGGTCGAGAGGGCTATCGGCAGCGCCGCGGGCTCGCCCAGAATGGTGGTGCTCAGGTCGCGCTCGGCGACGTCGATCAGCACGCGCTGCCGCAGCTTGACCTTTTCCATATCGGCGCGGTTGGCGCGCAAGGTTTCTTCGGCATAGGAGCCCGCCTCGGCATAGTCGAAAAACGCGCGCGGAACCCGGCGGCGGGCGGCCTTCCGCAGGTCTTCGATACAGGTCATGTTCTTCATGAAAAACGCCCACCGTTGATTTGGCACTGTTGTATGAGGACGAATTGGCGCGTCTTCTGTCTACACGACTTTCCCGGGATACATAATTCGGTCCGACTCGGGCGCTTTACGTAAAACAAGTATCGCAGCGGTGATTCAGAATCCAGTCGTCTCGACGGTCCAGCCCCTGCTCGCACGCCGATTCAGTGGATGAGTTTTTTGATCTGCGACCCTTATGGACGCGGCCCTTCCGAAGTCATGGCGTTGCGTACAAGGTGGGTATGACTTTTCTCGAAGTTCAAGGACACCGCTCCGGTTGCCTTGGTCCGGCCGCTTGCCACTTCGGCCACGTTGAACTCCTTGCCTGCGGGAAGGTCGATGCGGACGCGATGCAAGGCCCCGGTGACCGGGTTCTTGATCGGCTCGACCGTCGTTTCAATGATGCCGGGAACCCTGAGGCGTGCGGTCCTCGCGTCAATGTCGGCCTCAAACTCAATCGGCTTGAATAGCGGTTCATGAACCTTCGAGCACATGGAGCGGTAAATCTGCAACATGATCATGCCCGGTTGGGCGCTTTCCCCTTGCAGAATTGCGGCGAGCGCCTGACGCTGTTTCTGATTTGCCCGTTCGTCGATAATCGACTGCAGCTCGCCGTTGCCTTGGTGCACGGCACCGGGCCAAGCATAGGTGTTTATGGCAAGAAGCCCGTTGAGCGGCACATCGCCGTAATAGCCCTCATCGAATTTCCAGGCGACCAAGGCGCGGCAATCGCCATGCGTCGGCAGCGCGTTATACTGACACGGACAGCCGTAATCGCAATTGCAGTTGACGAAATGGGTTCCGCGAATGCTCCAGAATGGATCGGCCATTGGTTTCCCTCCCATCAGATTCCGACGATGAATTCCACGCCCGCTAACGAGCCTAGCTCGCGGCTGTCGCCATGGCAATCGGCTCGCGCGCCGAATTCGCCCCGAATTCCAAGGTTTATTTTTCAAGCCACGATAGCACATTCGCCTTAAGGACGATGCTCGCTGGACTCAGGACCGATTGCCTCCCGAGTCCAGCCGGGACTCTTTCATTCTGGCAGGCATCAGGATGCCTATCCGATGGATTCCAACCACCGTGCTTGTGTTCGTGGCCGCCTCCGTGCGACAAGTCACTTATCAGAGGTTTTGTAAATTACATGCCTTATGTTGAATTATTGGCGGAAGGGGAGGGATTCGAACCCTCGATACGCTATTAACGTATGCACGCGTTCCAGGCGTGTGCCTTAAACCGCTCGGCCACCCTTCCGCAAAGACGGCGCAATATAGCGGCGCTCGCCTGCCGTTCAAGCACTGTTGAGTGGCCGTGAAGCCTCCGTCGGACTATATGAGCGTCATCGCTGCAGGAGACCCAGTCCCATGTTGTTCGCCCGCAAGAAGCTCGAAATGCCCGATGCCGCCCACGCGCTCCCCGGCCGCGCCGATGCCATTGCCACGGCCAGGAGCCATTTCGTCAACGGCCATGCCCTGAAAGGCCGCTACCCCGCAGGCAGCGAAAAGGCGATCTTCGCGCTCGGCTGCTACTGGGGGGCGGAACGCAAGTTTTGGGCAGTTCCCGGCGTCTGGGTGACGGCGGTGGGCAATGCCGGCGGCTTCACCTCCAACCCCACCTATGAAGAAGTCTGCACCGGTCTCACCGGCCATGCCGAGTCCGTGCTGGTGGTCTACGACCCCGCCAAGGTCGGCTATGAGCGGCTGCTGCAGGTGTTCTGGGAGGCTCACGACCCGACCCAGGGCATGCGCCAAGGCAACGATGCGGGCAGCCAATACCGTTCGGCCATCTACTGGACGAGCGAGAAGCAGCGCGATGCGGCGCTGGCCGCCAAGACAGCCTACGAGAAGGCGCTGTCCGCCAAGGGCTTTGGCCCCATCACCACCGAGATCGCCGAGGCGGGCCAGTTCTATTTCGCCGAGGACTATCACCAGCAATATCTCGCCAAGAATCCGCACGGCTATTGCGGCCTCGGCGGCACCGGCGTGGCCTGCCAGATCGGAACCGGGGTTGTCGCTTAGACGTCGAGGTTGGCGACATTCAGGGCGTTCTCGCGGATGAAGTCGCGGCGCGGCTCGACGACGTCGCCCATCAGCTTGGTGAAAATGTCGTCGGCCTCGTCGAGCTCCGAGACCTTGACGCGCAACAGCGAGCGCGCATTGGCATCGAGCGTCGTCTCCCACAGCTGCTCGGGGTTCATTTCGCCCAAGCCCTTGTAGCGCTGCATGGTGATGCCCTTGCGGCCGGCGGCGAAGACGGCTTCGAGAAGGTCGGTGGGCCCGTGGATCGCGGTGTCGGCATCCTTGCGCCGCAGCCGGGCGGGCTTGGCATAGATTTCCTGCAGATGCGCCGCCCTCCTGTCGAGGCGCAGCGCATCGGCGGAGGCGATGAGCTTGCCGTCGAGGTTCCAGCTTTCGGTGACGCCGCGCACCTCGCGGGCGAAGGTCAAGCCGCCGTCGGCGGTCGGCGTGCCGCTCCAGCCGCGCTCGGTCTCCTCCGAAATCGCATCGAGGCGCCGGGCGATATAGGAAGCGGCGGCGGCGGCGTTATCGGCGTTGGAGAGCACGTTCGGGTTGAGGGCGCCGGCGATCGCCGCCTGCTCGATCACCATGCGCGAATAGCGCGAATGCAGCGCATCGAGGGCGGCGCGAATCGAGAGGGCCTCCTCGACGATCGCCCGCAAGTCCGCCCCGGCGCGTTCGCTGGCGTCGGCGAGAAGCAGGGTCGAACCTTCGAGGCCGGTATCGATCAGATAGTTCTCCAGCGCCTTGCCGTCCTTGAGATATTGTTCGGAAGAACCGCGTTTCACCTTGTAGAGCGGCGGCTGGGCGATATAGAGATGGCCGCGGTCGACCACCTCGCGCATCTGCCGGTAGAAGAAAGTCAGCAGAAGGGTGCGGATATGGGCGCCGTCGACATCGGCGTCGGTCATGATGATGATCTTGTGGTAGCGCAGCTTGCCGATGTTGAATTCCTCGCGGCCGATGCCGGTGCCGAGAGCGGTGATGAGCGTGCCGATTTCCGCCGATGACAGCATCTTGTCGAAGCGGGCCCGCTCGACATTGAGGATCTTGCCGCGCAGCGGCAGCACCGCCTGATTCTCGCGGCTCCTCGCCTGCTTGGCGGAGCCGCCGGCGGAGTCGCCCTCGACGATGAAGATTTCCGATTTCGCCGGATCGCGCTCCTGGCAATCGGCCAGCTTGCCGGGAAGCGAGGAGATATCGAGGGCGCCCTTGCGCCTTGTCAGATCGCGGGCCTTGCGGGCGGCTTCACGGGCGGCGGCGGCCTCGAACACCTTGCCGACGATGGCGCGGGCTTCGGCGGGATGTTCCTCGAACCAGGCGCCGAGGTGCTCGTTGATGACGCCTTCGACCGCCGGGCGCACTTCCGAGGACACCAGCTTGTCCTTGGTCTGCGACGAGAATTTCGGGTCCGGCACCTTGACCGAGAGCACGCAGGTCAGGCCCTCGCGGGCGTCGTCGCCGGTCAGCGCCAGCTTCTCCTTCTTGGCGATGCCGCTGCTGTTGGCGTAGGTGTTGACGACGCGGGTGAGCGCGCCGCGAAAACCCGCAAGATGGGTGCCGCCGTCGCGCTGGGGTATGTTGTTGGTGAAGCACAGCGTGTTCTCATGGTAGCTGTCGTTCCACCACAGGGCGGATTCGATGGCGATGCCGTCCTTCTCGCCGCGGACCATGATGGGGTCCGCTATGGTCGGCTGCTTGGTGCGGTCGAGATAGCGCACGAAGGCCTGAATGCCGCCTTCATAGTAGAGCTCCACTTCCTTGGGTTCGACGCCGCGGCGGTCGGCCAGCAATATGCGAACGCCGGAATTGAGGAAGGCCAGCTCGCGCAGCCGGTGTTCCAGCGTGGCGAAGTCGAATTCGGTCTTGGTGAAGGTCTGAGGACTCGGCAGGAACGCGACTTCGGTGCCGCGCTTGCCTTGCGCCTCGCCCACCACTTGCAGCGGCGCATCGGGCTCGCCGTGGCTGAAGCTCATGAAGTGTTCCTGGCCGTTCCGGAAAATCGTCAGCTTCAGCTTGGCCGAAAGGGCGTTGACCACCGACACGCCGACGCCGTGCAGGCCGCCCGAGACCTTGTAGGAATTCTGGTCGAATTTTCCGCCGGCGTGAAGCTGGGTCATGATGACTTCCGCCGCCGAGACGCCCTCGCTCGGGTGGATGTCGGTGGGTATGCCGCGGCCGTTGTCGGTCACCGTGCAGGAGCCGTCGGCATTGAGGATGACGGTCACCCGGTCGGCGAAGCCCGCCAGCGTTTCGTCGATGGCGTTGTCGACCACCTCATAGACCATGTGATGCAGCCCCGAGCCGTCGTCGGTGTCGCCGATATACATGCCCGGGCGCTTGCGCACCGCATCGAGGCCCTTCAGGACCTTGATCGATTCGGCGCCATAGGCATCCACGCCGGCATTCAATTGCTCTGACATCAGGCTCTCACCGTCTCCAAAATCCGCCCGGCCTCCACATGGAACACCGCCGCTTGATACCCCAACCCCGTAAACAACTCTGCGTCCGTGCCGGTCATCCAGGCCTGGCATCCCAGATGAGCCAGCGTTGCGAAGAGGCCGCGACGCCGCGCCCCGTCGAGATGGGCGGCAACCTCGTCGAGAAGCAGGATGGGCGGGGCTCCGGCCTCTCTCTTCACAGCACGGGCCTGCGCCAGGATCAAGCCGATCAGCAGGGCCTTTTGCTCGCCCGTCGAGCATTGGACGGCGGCCATGGATTTGGGTCCATGAGCCACCGCCAGATCGCTGCGGTGGGGCCCGCGCAAGGTGCGCCCCGCCGCCCGGTCGGGCATTCGCGATTCGCGCAAGATACTACGATATTCATCCTCGGCGCGCACTGCCGGCGTTGCCGCAACGAGCCCTTCGATCTCGCCGTCGATCGCCAATTCGCCCCACGGAAAGGCGCTGTCGGTGCGGCCTTCGCCGATATGGCGCTGCAGGGTTTCGACGGCGGCGGTGCGGGCGGCGGCAATGGCGACACCGGCTTCCGCCATGTGGGCCTCGAGGCTGTCGAGCCAGGCATGATCGGGACGCCGATCCTCGAGCAGCAGATTGCGTTCGCGCATCGCCTTGTCGAAGACCGCCACCCGCGAGGCATGTTCGGGATCGAAGGCGGTCACCAGCCGGTCGAGAAAGCGGCGGCGGTCGGAGGCCGGGCCGGCGAACAGGCGGTCCATGGCCGGGGTGAGCCAAATGAGCCGCACATAGCCGCCGAAGGCGCCGGAACTTTTCTGCACGCGGCCGTCGATGACGGTCAGCCGGGACTGGCTTGCGGCATCGCCGTCGCCGCCGGCCCGCGTCCAGCCGGTGCCGAGGGAGACGGGGCCGGCCGCCGTTGTGAGTTCCGCCGCGGCCGCCCAGGCGCCGGCGCCGCCGTGGCGCGCCAGCTCGTCATAGCTTGCCCCCTTGAGGCCGCGGCCGGCCGAGAACAGCGAGATCGCCTCGAGCAGATTGGTCTTGCCCGCGCCGTTGGGCCCGGCGAGCGCCACCAGCCGGGCTGCGGTCTCCAGCCTGAGGCCGGCATAGTTGCGAAAATCTGTCAGCGTCAGGCGGGTCAGCGCCGGTGCGATTCTATCGGTCACGGCGACAGTACTATACCCGCATCGGCATCAGCACATAGAGAGCCTGCTCATCGCCGGGGTCGCGGATGATGGTGGGGGAGCCGGCATCGGCGAGGCTGATATTCATGGTGTCGGATTTGACCTGGCCCGCAACATCGAGCAGGTAGCGCGCATTGAACCCGATATCGATGGGATCGTGGTCGTAGGAAGCGGCGATTTCTTCTTCCGCCGAGCCCGAATCCGGATTGTTGACGGTGAGCACCAGCTTGCCGCCGGAAATGTTGAGCTTCACCGCCCGGCCCTTTTCCATCGAAATTGTCGAGACCCGGTCGACCGCGTCGGAGAAGGACTTGGTATCGACGCTGAGCAGCTTGTCATTGTGGCGTGGAATGACCCGCTCATAGTCGGGGAATGTGCCGTCGATCAGCTTCGAGGTGAGCACCAGATTGCCGGTGGCGAAACGTATCTTGGAGGAGGACAGCGCCACTTCGACATCGCCCTCCTCGCCTTCGATGAGCTTGACGACTTCCAGCACCGTCTTGCGCGGCACGATGACGCCGGGCATGCCCTTGGCGCCGTCCGGCCTGGCGATCTGGGCCTGGGCCAGCCTATGGCCGTCGGTTGCGACGGCGCGCAATATCGCTTGCTGCGGCAGTTCATGCAGATAGATGCCGTTGAGATAATAGCGGGTCTCTTCGGTCGAGATGGCAAAGCGCGTCTTGTCGATGAGACCGCGGAGATCGGCGGCGGAGAGGGTGAAGCTGTGACCGGACTCGCCCGTTGCCAGATCGGGGAAATCCTCGTGCGGCAAAGCCTGGAGGGCAAAGCGCGAGCGGCCGGCGAGGATCGAAACCCGGCCCGAATCCGGGCCCTGGTCGAGTTCGAGCTGGGCGCCGTCGGGAAGCTTGCGGACAATGTCGTAGAGCATGTGAGCGGGAACCGTGGCGGCGCCCTCCTTGGCCACTTCGGCGGCAACGCTCTCGACGATCTCGATGTCGAGGTCGGTGGCGGTGAGTCGCACCCGGCCGGCCGCCGCCTGCACCAGCACATTCGACAGGATCGGTATGGTATTGCGGCGCTCGACCACGCTCTGCACATGGTTGAGCGCCTTGAGAAACGCCGACCGTTCAATCGTCACACGCATAAGCGGATCGTCCCCTGTCTTGCCCCCGCGGCCGCTGCCGCCGGGCCGCAGACATTGGCCCGGAAAGACCCGGTTTTCAATGGCAATTTACGCCTGCTCCACCAGCCTTATGAGCAGCGCCACTTCGCGGGCCAGCCGGTCGTCGGTCTTGACCAGTTCCTCGATCTTGCGCACCGCATGCAGCACGGTGGAATGGTCGCGGCCGCCGAAACGGCGCCCGATCTCGGGCAGCGAGCGGGCCGTCAACTTCTTGGCCAGATACATGCCGATCTGGCGCGGCACCACCACGGCGCGGGCGCGGCGCGGCGACAAGAGGTCGGTGCGCGCCACATTGTAATGGCGGCCCACCACCTTGAGGATGTCTTCGATCTTGATGCGGCATTGATCGGGATTGGCCGACATGTCGCGCAGCACCATGGCGGCGAGATCAAGGGTGACGGGCGCATGGCTGAATTGCTGATAGGCCATCACCCGGTTGAGCGCGCCCTCGATCTCGCGGCCGCCGCCGACAATCTTGTTGGCGATGAACTCGACCACTTCGGGAGCGATGACGGCGGCGGGATCGCGCTCGACCAGGACCGCGAGCTTCGCCTCGGCGATGCGGTGGCGCAGTTCGAGGTCGGGCAGTTCGATGTCGACGACCAGGCCGCCCATCAGCCGCGAGCGCATGCGCTGGTCGATGGTGTCGAGCTGGGCGGGGGGCACGTCGGCCGCCACGATCACCTGGCGCTTGGCATCGACCAGGGAATTGAAGGTGTGGTTGAATTCCTGCTGCATGGTCTTGCCCTGCAGGAACTGGAAGTCGTCGATCAACAGCACA
This sequence comes from Hyphomicrobiales bacterium, assembly GCA_052386315.1. Taxonomy (GTDB): domain Bacteria; phylum Pseudomonadota; class Alphaproteobacteria; order Rhizobiales; family Aestuariivirgaceae; genus Aestuariivirga. Next base: position 23,933 of record JBQTKG010000015.1, on the reverse strand, counting down.
TCGACCGATTGGAACTGGTCCTTGAACTGCAGCGTATCGCGCTGGCGCAGCGCCTGGATGAAACTATACATGAAGCGCTCGGCGGTGAGCAGCATGACCTTGCGCCCGGGACGCCGCTCGCGGATGCGCTGGGCCACGGCGTTGAGCAGATGGGTCTTGCCGAGGCCGGCCGCCGCATGGATGAACAGCGGATTGAAGGAAACCGGCGCTCCGGCATTGGCATCGGCCACGCGAAGCGCGGCGGCATGGGCCAGGCGGTTGGAGGTGCCGACGATAAAGCTGTCGAAGGTCTGGCCGGGATCGAGCGGCGAGGGCCGATCCAACCCCGGGACGACGGCCGGTGGCGAAAGCGGCGGCAGGCCGGCGGCTTCCGGCTTGCGCAAGGCGGGCTCGGCATGGCGCGGCGGCACGCCGTTCGAGCGCACCCGGACCTGGACCGTATCGAGATGACCCAGTTCGGCTTCGCTGGTCTTGTGCAGGCGCGGCAGATAATGGGCCTCGATCCAGTTCTTGAGAAACCGGGTGGGCACCGACACGGCCAGGCGGCCGTCGATCAGTTCCTCCGGTTCCACCCGGGCAAACCAGCTGGAGAACAGGTCTTCGCCCAATTCGGCGCGCAGCCTCTGGGAAACGCGATCCCATTTCTGCTGCAACGCAGCCGATGCTTCTGTCATGATCATCTTGTTCCCTTCCCCGGCCAGCCGGGCGCACAAAAGTTCTCAGGACCCCGGTAGCGGGGGTTTGCCAAACCGGTCCTTTCCGGCCGACCCTAGGCTGTGCTGGGTTTGCTGGTTGTGGTTTTCGTCACTGCCGCCTCTGCGATTTTCATGGGTGCGTTCCGCCCTTGACTGTTGGTGTTCATTGTCCAGGCCTCACTGACGCACGGTTCACCTCTCCGGAGCCGTCGAGCGCCGGTCGCAAACAGATACATTTCCACGGATGCGGCGAAGCCCGCCCCAACGCGGCCTTTCCCGCCAACTTCGACAAACTGCGCGGCTTCGGTTGCCCCTCGGCCCGCGCGCCAAGGGAAACCTACAGAGGCCGCGCAGCACACTGCAACCTGATTCGATTGAACTTCCGTACACGGAGCAACGAGGTTCGGCGCGGGCCGGCGGGCCATCCGCCGGCGGCGGCGCTAAACCCATGAACTCCTTTCGCGAATCGCAGCCCCGAAAATCCCGCTGCGGCAACCTTCAGACCCGGCAGGGTGCCGCGTGACGGGGATTGAATCGGGTTGTGGCTGCGGAAAATTCCACCCCCGGCCAGGCTGTGCCCGCAAGCCGATGAAAAATTTGTGGGTTTTCTGCCAAAAAAATCAGTCCGCGGACAAAGAAAAACCCGCCGCTAACGATTTGCGCCACGCCAATCCAAAGACCCTTGTGGAAAACCTCAGGCTATCAGAGCCTTGATGCGGTTGGCGAGCCGCGAGACTTTGCGCGAGGCGGCATTCTTGTGGATGATTCCCCTCTGGGCGCCGCGCATCAGCTCGGGCTGGGCGGTCTTGAGCGCCGCCTCGGCGGCGGCCTTGTCGCCGGCGGTGAGCGCCTCTTCCACCTTGCGCACGCTGCCGCGCACCCGGCTCATGCGGTTCTTGTTGACTTCATTGCGGCGGGCCGCGACGCGGGTGGCCTTCTTCGCCGATCTGGTATTGGCCATAAAACGAAATCCTGTTGTCAGTCACGGGTGCCGATGTACCGTCGCCATCGGGACGGCGGCTTATAGGGGGGCGGTGAAAAATCCGCAAGCGCCATTTTACCGGGGCTTGCGGTTCCTGGCGCATGTTCTTGCCGCCAAAGTGTGTGCACTTTGGTGGAACATGCGCTAGTAACCGTCCGGTGAATAACAGCGAGGCCCGGCGATGAACTCGGCCAACGGCATTCCGCTTCTCGGTTTCGGCACCTGGCCGTTGCAGGACGATGAAGTCGAACGCTGTGTCGCGACGGCGCTGGAGGCCGGTTTCCGTCTTGTCGACACGGCGCAGATGTACGGTAACGAGAAGCATGTGGGCCGCGCCCTGAAGGTGTCCGGCGTGCCGCGCCGCGATCTCTTTGTCGTCACCAAGGTCGACCCCGGCAATTTGGGCGCCAAGGCTTTCCGGTCTTCGGTCGAGAAATCGGCCGGCGATCTCGGCGGGCCGGTCGACCTCCTGCTCATTCATTGGCCGCCGCCCGATTGCGAGCTGGATGCCGTGATCGACCGGCTGGTCGAGGCCCATGGCGCTGGGCTTTCCCGCAATATCGGCGTCAGCAATTTCCCCACTAACCTTATGCGGCGGGCGGCGGCGCGGTCTCCGGTCAAGCTGATCGACAACCAGGTCGAGTTCCATCCGTTCATCGATCAGTCGAAAGTGATGGCGCAAGCACAAAAGCTTGGCATGACGCTGTCGGCCTATTGCCCGCTGGGGCGCGGCATGGTGCTCAAGGAGCCGGTCATCCTCGACATTTCCAGGAAGCATGGCCGGCCGCCTTCGGAGATCGGCCTGCGCTGGATCGTGCAACAAGGTGTCGCCGCCATTCCGATGACGACCAAGCGCGACAATGCGGCGAGCAATTTCAGGGCGCTCTCCTTCTCGCTGCCGGACGAAGACATGCGGGCGATCGCCGCGCTCACCGCCAGAAACCGGCGGGTTGTGGCGCCCGCAAGCATGGCGGGGCGCTGGGACAATTAATCGCTTTCCTCCCGCCGCCGTTCGGTTAATTTTCTTCCGCAGCAGGAGGGAATGGCGATGGTCAGCGAAAAACGGCCGTGGGGCGAATTCCATGTTCTCGACGAGCAAACCGGCTTCAAGGTCAAGCGTATCTGCGTCAATCCCGGCGGCCGCCTGTCGCTGCAAAGCCACAAGCATCGCGGCGAGCACTGGACGGTGGTCAACGGCATCGCCACCGTGACGGTGGGCGACAGCGTGCGGAAACTCACCCGCGCCCAGTCCATCGATGTGCCCTTGGGGGCCAGGCACCGGCTGGAGAACCTCGATACCGGCATCGTCGAAATCATCGAAGTGCAGTTCGGCGATTATCTCGGCGAAGACGACATCATCCGCTACGACGACGCCTATAGCCGCACATGAGCAATCGCATCGGCATCGACGTGGGCGGCACCAAGATCGACGCCGTCGTCCTGTCGCCTTCCGGCGCAACGCTGTTCGAGAAGCGCATCGCCACGCCGCGATCCTATGACGCCTTGATCGCCGCCATCGCCGGTCTCGCAGCCGAAGCGCGGCTTGCGGCCGGCGACGGCGCAACTGTGGGGCTGGGAGCGCCCGGCTCGCAATCGCCGCGAACCGGCCTGTGGCGCAACGCCAACATCACCTTCTGCAATGACCGGCCCTTCGTGCAGGATTTGCAGGCGGCGATGGCGCTGCCGCTCAAGGCCGAGAACGACGCCAATTGCTTTGCCCTGTCGGAGGCCCTCGACGGCGCCGGGCGCGGTTACGAGGTGGTCGCCTTCTTTACCATCGGCACGGCATTGGGCGGCGGCCTGGTCATCGACGGCAGGCTGCGGACCGGGCCCAATGCGGAAGCCGCCGAATTCGGCCACACGCCGCTGCCGCGGCCCGATCAAAGCGAATGGCCGCTGCTCGACTGTTTCTGCGGCAAGAAGGGCTGCGCCGAACTGCACGTTTCGGGGACCGGCCTTGCCCGCGACTATGGCCGCGCCACGGGCCGCGACATCAAGGGCAAGGAGATCGTGGCGCGGGCCCGGGCCGGCGAGGCCGAGGCCAAAGCGACGCTCGCCCGCCTGCAGGACCGCTTCGCCCGGGTCTGCGCCAACATCGTCAATGTCGTCGATCCCGATATTTTCGTGATCGGCGGCGGCCTCAATGATCTGCCGGAACTGGTCGAAGAGCTGCCGCCGCTCATCTCGCGTTACAGTTTCTCGGGCTCCGCCCAAGTCAGGGTGGCGAGGGCCCAGCACGGCGAGAAGAGTGGCGTGCGCGGCGCAGCGCGGCTGTGGGGTTAGGGCTTCTCCCACTTGCGGCTCTTCTCGGAGCGGAAGAAGGCATCGATGATCTTCATGTTCTGGATGGCGTCATCGACGCCCCAGACGAGCTTTTCCTGGCCGCGCAGCGCCCGCCCGAAAGCCTCGGCTTGCAACCGATACTGGTCGGCCACCGGCAATTCGTGCCAGGTGCCTTCATTCATGCTCATGCCCTGGACGAAATAGCGGTTGGGCCGGTCGGGCGGGGCGTTGAAGGGAATTTCGATCTCGATGCGGCCCCTGGTGCCGACGATGTGAACCCGCTGATAGGGTGCGGTCTGGGTCGAAATGCTGAATGACAGATGCCTGCCTTCGCCGAAATCGGCAAGGCCGCCGACGCTGCGGTCGGTCCTGAATTTCGGATCGCGGTCGAAGGTGGCGGTCACCCGCCTGGGCTCGGCCCCGAACATAAAGCGCGACACGGTGATCGGATAGCAGCCGATATCGAGCAGGCCGCCGCCGCCGATATCGGCCATGTTGCGGACGTTCTTGGGATCGCGGTTGAAATAGGCGAAGAATACCTGGATCGCCCGCACCTCGCCGATCTCGCCCTTCTTCACGCGCGCCCGGGCCTCGATCCATTGCGGATTGTGGCGCACCATGAAGGCTTCGGCGATGAGCACGCCATTCGGCGCCTTTTTCAATTGCCTGGCTTCCGCCGCCGTGGTGGCGATGGGCTTTTCGCACAGAACATGCTTGCCGGCCCGGGCGGCCGCCAGCGTCAACGGCACATGCAGATGATTGGGCAAGGGATTATAGACGGCCTCGATCTCGGGGTCGGCCAGCATCGCCGCATAGGAGCCATAGGCCTTGGGGATGCCGAGTCGGGCGGCGGCTTCCTTGGCGCGCTTGAAGTTGCGCGAGGAAATCGCCGTCACTTCCAGTTCGCCGCTCTTCAGCATGCCGGGAATGACTTTCGCGACACCGATATCCGCCGTCGAAATGATACCCCATTTGACTTTTCTCATGCTGCGCCCCCGTTGGTTTGCAGATGCACCAGACTATTGCGCAAGCCGCGCGTCAAGACGTCGTGCATGGCGCCGGTTGCATGGGCCGGGCGCGCCGCCCTTGACGGCGGGCGGGGGGTTCGGGCTACAGTTCCGGTACATTCCGTGCGCGGGCCGCCGCAACAGGCCGGCTGGCCACGGGCATGATCAAGGGAGGACACAACATGAATTCGACCATCAAGACATTGCTCGGCGGGCTGGCCGTCGGTGCCGGTCTCGGCGCATTTGCGGCACCCGTATTTGCCGGCGATGCCGAGGCCTGCAAGGCGGTGCGCTTCGCCGATGTCGGCTGGACCGACATCCAGGTAACCACCGGCACCACTCAGGTGGTGCTGGAAGCGCTGGGCTACGCCCCCGAGGTGAAAACCCTCTCGGTTCCCGTGGCCTATGCCTCGTTGAAGAACAAGGATATCGACGTGTTCCTCGGCAACTGGATGCCGAGCATGACCGCCGACGTTAAGCCCTATATGGACGACAAATCGGTCGAGACTATTGGCACCAATCTCGAAGGTGCGGGCTACGGCCTCGTGGTTCCGCAATATGTGGCGGACGCCGGCGTCAAAAGCCTCACCGATCTCGGCGCCCACAAGGACAAGTTCGGGGCCAAGATCTACGGCATCGAGGCCGGCAACGACGGCAACCGCATCATCTCCACCATGATCGCCGACGCCAAGAACAATCTCGAAGGCTTCGATCTCGTCGAAAGCTCGGAAGCGGGCATGCTGACCGAGGCCGAGAAGGCCATGAAGAACAATGAGTGGATCATCTTCCTCGGCTGGACGCCGCATCCGGTCATGGGCGAAATGAAAATCGCCTATCTCGACGGCATGGGCGATTCCGGCTTCGGCGCCGCCACCGTCCACACCAATGTGCGGGCGGGCTACGCGGCCGAGTGCCCTAATGCCGGCAAGCTGCTGTCGAACCTCAAGTTCAACCTGGCCATGGAAGGCGCGATGATGTCGCCGGTGCTGAAGGACGGCGCCGATCCGAAGGAGACCGCTAAGGCCTGGCTCAAAGCCAATCCGGATGCGGCGAAGCCGTGGCTTGAGGGTGTCACGACCTTCGACGGCGGCGACGCCGTGGCCGCGGTTACAGCGGCGCTGGCCAACTAGCGCATGTTCCGCCAAAGTGTACGCACTTTGGCGGCAAGAACATGCGCCAAATTATCGGCTTGGCGCGTTTTCTTGTCCGAAAAGCGATTCCACTTTTCGGAAAACGCGCTAAAGACTTGCCGCCCATCGCTGTTTTCTGCGACATTATCCTTCCGGTGAAACACACCGTCTCGCCGGAAGGATTTTCATTTCAGGCCGGTTGAAATGCCCACAAGAGTGCCGCGCTCCCCATCACGGGCAGAGGCGCCGGGGCCGAACTCATTCCTGGGGAGGGACTGATGGATCCGCTATCCAAGATCATCGCCTTGTGGAAGATCCCGATCGGCAAATGGGGCAAGGCTTTCATCGATTTCGTGGTGACCTATTTCCAGTGGTTCTTCGACGGCCTTTCGGCCGTGCTGGAATGGGCCGTCGAGGGCACGACCTATATTCTCCTGCAAGTTCCGCCGGTCATTCTTGCCGTTGTCCTGGCCGGAGTCGCCTATTGGCTGCAACGTTCCAGGACACTGGCGATCGCCACACTCATCGGCCTGTTGTTCATCGTCAATCAGGGCCTGTGGAAGGAAACCGTGCAGACGCTGGTGCTGGTTGTCGCGGCAACCGCCCTGTCCATGGCGATCGGCGTGCCGATGGGCATCTGGGCGGCCCACAAGCCGCGCGTCTGGCGCGTCATGCAACCGGTCCTCGACCTGATGCAGACCATGCCGACCTTCGTCTATCTCATTCCCATTCTCATTCTTTTCGGGCTGGGCGCGGCACCCGCCCTCATCGTCACCGTCATCTTCGCCATGCCGGCGCCGGTGCGCATGACCTATCTCGGACTGACGACGATCCCCAAGCCGATGCTGGAGGCGGGCGAGAGTTTCGGCGCGACGAAGCGCCAGTTGCTGTGGAAGGTCGAATTGCCGGCGGCATTGCCCTCCATCATGGCGGGCCTCACCCAATGCATCATGCTGTCGCTGTCTATGGTGGTGTTCGCCACTTTGATCGGCGCGCCCAGCCTCGGCAATCCCGTCAACAAGGCGCTGGCCAACCGCAACATTCCGCTCGGCATCGAGGCGGGCCTCGCCATCGTCATTCTCGCCATCATTCTCGACCGGGTGCTGGCGGTGAAATCGGGAGCGAAGAAATGAGCACCGCCGTCGAGTTCAAGGGCGTCGACATCGTCTTCGGCAAGGGCACGAAGGAAGCGCTGGCGATGCTGGATGCGGGGGCAAGCCGCGGCGAAATCCTCGCCAAGACCGGAGCGGTGCTGGGTGCGGCCGGCGCCAATCTGACGGTCAAGGAAGGCGAGATTTCCGTCTTGATGGGCCTTTCGGGCTCCGGCAAGTCGACGCTCTTGCGCGGTGTCAACGGCCTCAACAAGGTGGTACGCGGCAGCATCATGGTGAAGGACGGCGACCGCATGGTCGATGTCGTCACCTGCGATGCCGAGACGCTCAGGCGGGTGCGCCAGCACAGCGTCGCCATGGTGTTCCAGCAATTCGCGCTGTTGCCGTGGCGCACCGTCGCGGAGAATGTCGGCTTCGGTCTGGAACTCGCGGGCGTGCCCGAAGCCGAGCGCAAGGTCCGCGTCGACAGGCAGCTGAAGCTCGTCGGCCTCGACCAGTGGGCCCACAAATATGCCCATGAGCTGTCGGGCGGCATGCAGCAGCGCGTCGGGCTTGCCCGCGCCTTTGCCACCGAGGCGCCGATCCTGCTCATGGACGAACCCTTCTCGGCGCTCGATCCGCTGATCCGCACCAAGCTGCAGGACGAGCTTCTGCAACTGCAGAACACGCTGAAGAAAACCATCGTCTTCGTCAGCCACGATCTCGAGGAGGCGCTGAAGATCGGCAACACCATCACCATCCTCGAGAGCGGCCGCATCGTGCAGTCGGGGTCGCCCGAGGACATCGTGCTGCGCCCCGCCAACGACTATGTGCGCGAGTTCATCGCCAATGTGAATCCGTTGAGCGTGCTCACCGCCTGGAACGTCATGCGGTCCTTTCACGAGCTGGAAAGTACCGGCGACGGCTGGGTGTGGCTCGACAAGCGCAGGACGACGCGGTTCAGGCTCGACAGGAACCAGAAGGTGATCGACGCCGAGCGCGACCGGAAGAGGGCGACCTGGGTTCCCTGCAGCGACGTCGAGAAGCCCGTCCCCGAAGGCACGCGGCCCGTCTATTGGGCGAGGCCCGGCACGACGCTCAAGATCGTCATGCTCGCCATGCACAATGCCGACACGGCGCCGGTCGCGCTGTTTGACGACAACGACCGCTTCGTCGGCGCCATCGGCGTGCGCAACGTGCTGCAGGCGGTGCTCAAACGCTCAGACTGAGAGGCGGTGCCCTCACCAGGCGGTTCCGGCGCCCAGAGGTTCGATGGCCAGATGCCGGGCGACGGTCTGGCCGATATCGGCGAAGCTCTTGCGGCGGCCCAATCCGCCCGGTGCGATGCCCGGCGCAAAACCCAGAACCGGAACGCATTCGCGGGTGTGATCGGTGCCTTTCCAGGTGGGATCGCAGCCGTGATCGGCGGTGAGGATCATCAGATCGCCTTTGCGCAATTGCGCCTGGAGTTCCGGCAGCCTTGCATCGAAATATTCCAGCGCCTTGCCGTAACCCAGTGGATCGCGGCGGTGGCCGTAGAGCATGTCGAAATCGACGAAATTGCTCATCAGCAACCCGCCGTCCTCGAGTGACGGCATCTCATGCAGCGTTGCGTCGATCAGCGCCGCGTTGCCGGTGGCCTTCACCTCGCGCCCGGTTCCGGAATGGGCATAGATGTCGCCGATCTTGCCGATGCTGATCACATCGCGCCCCGCCTTGCCGAGCCGATCGAGCAGCGTCGGCGACGGCGGCAGCACCGAATAATCCTTGCGGTTGCCGGTGCGGGTGAAGTCCTCGGGCGTGTTGCCCACGAACGGCCGCGCAATCACACGGCCGATATTGAGCTCATAGGAAAGCTCGCGCGCCACCTTGCAGACGTCATAGAGGCGCTTGAGGCCGAAGCTCTCCTCATGGGCGGCGATCTGAATGACCGAATCGGCGCTGGTGTAAACGATAGGCTTGCCGCTCAGCACATGTTCCTCGCCGAGTTCGGCGATGATCTCGGTGCCCGAGGCATGCTTGTTGCCGAGAAGGCCGGGGAGATTGCAGCGAGCGATGAGCGCATCTGTCAGGCCGCGCGAAAATGTGGGGATGGTATGCGGGAAATAGCCCCAGTCGAAAAGCACCGGCACGCCGGCGATTTCCCAGTGACCCGACGGCGTGTCCTTGCCGTGGGATATTTCCTCGGCACAGCCCCATTGTCCCTTGAGTTGGATGCTGCCTAGCGGATTGCGGCCCGAGGCCTGTTCGGCCGCCAGGCCCAATCCCAGCGAAGCCATGTTGGGCAGCCGCAGCGCCATGCGCTCGGCAATGTGAGCGAGCGTGTTCGCGCCCGCATCGCCGAATTTCTCAGCATCGGGCGCGCCGCCCACGCCCAATGAGTCGAGAACGAAGACAAAGGCTCTGGTCATTTCACCGCGGGCCCGATGCGCTGCAAGACTGCTTGCGTTCGCCGCGGCGCCTGGCCCAGAACATAGGCGCTTCGCACGGTCTCCGCTGCCCTTTCGAAGCCCGCATCGTCGCGGGCGTGAATCATGGCCAGCGGCAAATCCTTCGACACGCCGGCGCCCTTGCCGGCGAGTGCCGTCAATCCCACGGCATGATCGATCCGGTCGCCGGCCGCGCGGCGGCCGCCGCCCAATTCGATGACCGCAAGGCCGAGCGCGCGGCTATCGATCGCCCGCACCTGGCCCACTTTGTTGGCGAAGACCGGCCGGATGATCGGCGCCCTGGGCAAATGGGCCTCCGGCCTGGCGATCAAATCATGCGGCCCGCCGAGTGCTGCAACCATGCGCTGGAAGCGTTCCGCCGCTTCACCCGAAGCCAGTGCCGCTTCCAGCATGGCGCGCGCCGCCTTGGCATTGGCGGCGCGTTTCGCCAGCATCAGAACCTCCGCAGCGAGCGCCAGCGTCACCTCGTTGAGCCGCGCGCCGCGATGGGCTCCGGTCAGATAATCGACGGCGTTTCGCACCTCGAGCGCATTGCCGGCGGCGGAGGCCAAAGGCTCGTCCATATCGGTGATCAGCGCGCCGGTCCAGAGTCCCGCGCCATTGGCGACACGCACCAGGCTTTTCGCCAGCGCGAGCGCATCCTGCTTTTTCGCCATGAAGGCGCCGGAGCCGGTCTTGACATCGAGCACAAGATATTCGAGGCCCGCCGCCAGTTTCTTGGACAGGATCGAGGCGGTGATCAGCGGCACCGATTCGACCGTCGCCGTCACGTCGCGAATCGCATAGAGGCGCCTGTCGGCGGGGGCGAGATCGGCGGTCTGGCCGATGATCGCCGCGCCCTCCTCTTGCACCACCCTGCGGAAGCGGGCGAGATCGGGCTGGGTCGCATAGCCGGGAATGGAATCGAGCTTGTCGAGGGTGCCGCCGGTGTGACCGAGGCCGCGCCCCGAAATCATCGGCACATAGCAGCCGCACGCCGCCAGCATCGGAGCCAGCATCAGCGAGACATTGTCGCCGATGCCGCCGGTTGAATGCTTGTCGACGACGGGGCCCGGCAGATGCCATGCGAGCACCGTGCCGGAATCGCGCATGGCAAGGGTGAGCCCCACGGCTTCCCCGGCATTCATGCCCCTGAAGAACACCGCCATGGCGAAGGCCGCCGCCTGACCTTCGGAAATCGTGCCCTCTGTCAGGCCGCCAATGAACTCCTTGACCTCATCGCGGCTCAAGGCGAGCCCGTCGCGCTTCTTGCGGATCAGTTCCTGCGGCAGCATCAGCGGGAACCCGCGAAGAAGCGGACAAGCAAGCGCGCCATGCGTTCCACCGCCTTGGCGCCCTCGCGTTTGGTCTCCTCATGGCTGGGACTTGCGCCTTCCAGCCCGGCGCCCAGATTGGTGATCACCGAAAGTCCGGCGACCCTGAGGCCGAACCGGCGGGCGAGGATCGCTTCCGGCACCGTCGACATGCCGGCAGCCGTGCCTCCCCATTTGCGCACCATGCGGATTTCCGCCGGCGTCTCGAAGGAGGGCCCCGAGAACCAGACATAGACGCCGCCATGGAGCTTGATTTTCTCCGCCTTCGCCGCCCGCTTCAGCGCCTTGCGCAGTTGCGGATCATAGGCATCGGTCAGGGCCACGAAGTTCGCATCGCCATGTTCACCGATCAGCGGATTCATGCCGGAGAAATTAATGTGGTCCTCGATCAGCATGATCGACCCGGCGCGCATCCTGGTATCGAGGGAGCCCGCCGCATTGGTGAGGATCAGCGTCTCGATGCCCGCGCCTTTCAGCATTTCGATGGCCGGGCGCATCACCGCCGCGTTGCCGCTCTCATAGGGGTGGGCACGGCCCTGCAGCACCGCCACGTCCTTGCCGCCGATTCTGCCCACCACCAGTTTCCCCGCATGGCCGGAGACATTCGGCACCGGAAAGCCCGGCAGTTCGGCGTATGGGATAGTGACAGTGTCCCGCACGGCCTCGGCGATGGCTCCAAGGCTGGAGCCGAGGATGATCGCCGTCTTCGGTGCGCGCGATCCCAACCGTCTTGCCAGCTCGTTCATTTCAACTGCTCCGGCCCAAATGCGGCGGGCAGCAATTCGTCGAGGGTGAAGATGTTTTTCACTTCGCCATTCTCGCCGCAGACATGGATCTTGACATCGCCCGCCGCGAATTCGCGGATCTTCTGGCGGCAGCCGCCGCAGGGGGTGACGAGCCCTTCGCCGCCGCCCACCACCGCCACTTCGGTGATGCGCCTGCCGCCGCCCACGATCATCGCCGAAATCGCCGAGGCTTCCGCGCACCAGCCCTGGGGATAGGCGGCATTCTCGACATTGCAGCCGCCATGGACATTGCCATATTCATCGCGCACCGCCGCCCCCACCGGAAAATTCGAATAGGGGGCATGGGCCTTGAGGCGGGCGGCGAGTGCCGCCTCGATCAGGTCGCGGCTCATCTCACCTTTCCTTGCTGTAGGGAATGCCGCTTGCCCTGGGCGGGATCGACTTGCCGATGAAGCCGGCGAGCAGGACGACGGTCAACACATAGGGCAGCGCCTGCACCGCCTGCACCGGTATTTCGCCGATGCCGGCGAAATTCACCCCCTGCAGGCGGATCGCCACCGCATCGAGGAAGCCGAACAGCAGGCAGGCGCCGAGCGCCGGAAAGGCCCGCCAATTGGCGAAGATCAAGGCGGCGAGCGCGATGAAGCCCTTGCCCGCCGACATGTCCTTGATGAAGCCGGCCGATTGCGAAATCGCCAGATAGGTGCCGCCGAGGCCGCAGAGCAGCCCGGTGATGATGACGGCGCGGTAGCGCAGCGCTGCCACCGAAATGCCGGCCGTATCGACGGCGTGGGGATTTTCGCCAACCGCCCGCAGCCTGAGGCCGAAGCGGGTCTTGGCCAGCGCCCAGGCGGTCAGCGGCACGGCGACGAAGGCGGCATAGGCCAGCAGCGAATGGTTGGAGACGATCTGGTAGAGCCAGCCGATCAGCGGCTCGCCGCGCAGCGACTCATAGCCCGGCAGCACGATCGGCATGAAGCGCTCGCCGGGAGCGAGCGCCGGGGTGCGGCCGCCCTCCCTGAACCAGGTGTTGCCGAGCACCAGCGCCAGGCCCGCCGCCAGCATGTTGATGGCGACACCGGACACCACCTGGTTGCCGCGCTGATTGATCGAGGCATAGCCATGGATCAGCGCCATGCCCACCGATACGATCAGTGCAAAGAGCAATCCCATCCATGGCGACTGGAAAGTATAGGCGGCGGTCGCGGCGGCAAAGGCGCCGGCCAGAAGTTTTCCTTCCAGGCCGATATCGACGATGCCGGAGCGTTCCGACCACAGGCCGGCGAGGCAGGCGAAGATCAGCGGAATGGAAAGCCGTATGGCGGAAGCCAGCATTTCCGGAATGAGCGCCAGGAATTCCATGGCTCAGGCCTCCGCCGCCGCGAATTGGCGCGTGAGCCAGGGCCGGAAGGCGTGTTCGAGGGCGCCCATGAACAGAATGACCAGGCCCTGGATCACCACGATCATGTCGCGGGTGATGCCCGGCACGGCGAAGGAGAGCTCGGCGCCGCCCTGATAGAGAAGCCCGAACAGCATGGCGGAGAACACCACGCCCAACGGATGCGACCTCCCCATCAGCGCGACCGCGATGCCGACGAAGCCGGCGCCGCCGGCGAATTCCAGCACCAGCCGGTGCTGCACGCCGAGGATTTCATTGACCGCCATCAGCCCGGCAAGCCCGCCGGAGATCAGCATGGCGATGATGACGATGCGGTCGGGCTTGATGCCGCCATAGACCGCGGCATCGCTATTGGCGCCGACGGCGCGGATTTCATAGCCGAGCCTGGTGCGCCACAGCAGATACCAGACGCCCGCGGCCGCAACGCCGGCCAGGAACACCGTCACATTGAGCGGCGTCACCGGCAGCTTCACCCCCAGCCACTGGCCGATCTCGCGGAAGCTCGGCATGAACACATGCTCGATCTCGCGGCTTTCCACCGCCATGCGGCCCGCCGGCCGGAACACGTTGTTGATCAGATAGACCATGGTGCTGGCGGCGATGAAATTGAACATGATGGTGGTGATGACGATGTGGCTGCCGCGCTTGGCCTGCAGATAGGCCGGGATGAAGGCCCAGGCGGCGCCGAACATCATGCAGGCGAGAACGGCGAGCGGCAGGGTAATGAAGATCGGCAGGAAGCCGAGCGACAGGCCGACGATCGCCGCTCCCAGACCGGCGATATAGACCTGGCCCTCGCCGCCGATATTAAAGAGACCGGCATGGAAGGCAACCGCGACGGCAAGCCCGGTGAAGGTGAAGTTGGTGGCGTAATAGAGCAGATAGCCCCAGCCCTTGAGGCTGCCGACGGCGCCGTTCAGCAGGATGACCATGGCCCGGAACGGATTTTCGCCGATGATGACGACGATAAAGCCGGCGATGACCAGCGCCACCGCGAGGTTCATCAGTGGAATGACGGCCACGTCGACCCAGCGCGGCAGCTCGTCGCGGCGCCCGTCCATCAGGCGGCCTCCTTGGTGACGCCCGCCATGAGCAGGCCAAGCTCGCGCTCGTCGGAGCCGGCGTCCCGTTCGCCGACAATGCGGCCTGCGCACATCACCAGGATGCGGTCGGCGAGCGAGCGGATTTCGTCGAGTTCGACGGAGACGAGCAGCACCGCCTTGCCCTGGTCGCGCAGCGCGATCAGGCGCTTGTGGATGAATTCAATGGCGCCGATGTCGACGCCGCGGGTCGGCTGGCCGACCACCAGCAGCTTCGGATCGCGCTCGATCTCGCGGGCCAGAATGATCTTCTGCTGGTTGCCGCCGGAAAATTTCGCCGTCCCGAGCAGCGGATCGGCGGGGCGCACGTCGAATTCCTTCATCTCGGATTTGGTCCGCGCGATGACAGCGTCACGGTCGAGACGGAAACCTCTGCCGAGGCTTGCCTCGTAGTGCCAGCCGAGAATTGCCGATTCCGAGGCATCGAATGAGGTGATGAGCCCGCGGTGCTGGCGGTCTTCCGGCACGTGCGCCAGGCCCATCTCGCGGGCAAAGCGCGGATCGGCGCGGCTGCCGATATCGGTATCTTCCAGGAGAATGCGGCCCGATGCCGGCTTGCGGATGCCGGAAATCACCTCGAGCAATTCCGACTGGCCGTTGCCGGAGACACCGGCGATGCCGACGATCTCGCCGGCGCGCACGGTGAAGGAGATATTGTCGAGGCGGGCTACACCTTGATGGTCCTTGTAGGTCAGGTTCTCGACGGTCAGCACCGTCCGGCCGGGTTTGGCCTTGCCCTTCTCGACCTGCAGCAGCACGCGGCGGCCGACCATCAGCTCGGCCAGTTCTTCGACATTGGTATTCTTCGTCTCGCGCGTCGCCACCAGCTCGCCGCGGCGCATGACCGACACAAGGTCGGTGATCGCCATGATCTCGCGCAGCTTGTGGGTGATGAAGATGACGGTCTTGCCCTGGTCCTTGAGCTGGCCGAGGATGCGGAACAGATGGTCGGCCTCGTCCGGCGTCAGGACGCCGGTGGGTTCGTCGAGGATCAAGACCTCGGCGCCCTTGAACAGCGCCTTGAGGATTTCGACGCGCTGCTGCAGGCCGACGGGCAGCGAGCCGATGGTGGCGTCGGGATCGACGTCGAGCTCATAGTCGCGGGCAAGCCTTTCGAGCTCGGCCCGCGCCCTGGCCAGCGCCGGGCCGATGAGGGCTGCGCCTTCGGCGCCGAGCACGACATTCTCCAGGACCGTGAAGGGCTCGACCAGCATGAAATGCTGGTGCACCATGCCGATGCCGTGCGCGATGGCGCCGGCGGGCGTCCTGATCTTCACCGGCTTGCCGGCCACCCTGATCTCGCCCTTGTCGGCGGCATAGAATCCGAAAAGGATCGACATCAGCGTCGATTTGCCGGCGCCGTTTTCGCCGACGATGCCGTGGATCGAGCCCTTGCCGATCGTCAGCGTCACATTGTTGTTGGCGTGGACCGCTCCAAATCGCTTGTCGATGCCGATCAATTCGATGGCGGGAACAGCGTTGCCTGCCTTTGGATTTCCTGCCCCACCCATTTTTCCGTCATCCCGGCGAAAGCCGGGACCCATTTTCCCGCCCGCCCGGATTCAAGGGATTGCAAGCGCCGTTCCAGCCCAACCATGGGTCCCGGCTTTCGCCGGGATGACGGTTTGACTGGAAGGCCGGATTTCGCTTACTGCACCGGGCACTTTTCGTCCGACATGTAGTCGTGCACCGCGAGCTTGCCGGCGATGATATCGGCCTTGGCGGTTTCGACCTTGGCCTGCATGCCGGCGGTCACCAGATCCTTGTTGTTGTCGTCCATGGCGTAGCCCACCCCATCCTCGGCGAGGCCGAGCGACTTGATGCCGGGCTTGAAGGCCCCGTCCTTGGCCGTCTTCATCACATCATAGGTGGCGACATCGACGCGCTTCAGCATCGAGGTCAGCACCTTGCCGGGGTGCATGCCGTTCTGGTTCGAATCGACGCCGATGCCCAGCGCCCCGCCATCGGCGGCGGCCTGCAGCACGCCGACACCGGTGCCGCCGGCCGCGTGATAGACGACGTCGGCGCCTTGCGCGATCTGCGCCTTGGCGAGCTCGCCGCCCTTCACCGGATCGTTCCATGCGGCACCCGTGTCGCCGGTCATGTTCTGGAACACGGTGGCGCCGGCATTGGCGGCTTTCACGCCCTGAACGTAGCCGCAGGCGAATCTGCGGATCAGCGGAATGTCCATGCCGCCGACGAAGCCCACCTTGCCGGACTTGGACGCCATGGCGGCGAGCATGCCGACGAGATAGGAGCCTTCATCTTCCTTGAAGACGATCGACTGCACATTGGGGAGATCGACCACCATGTCGATGATGGCGAATTTCTGATCGGGATATTCCTTGGCGACCTTCTCCAGCGCCGCCGCCTGGGCGAAGCCCGCCGCGATGATCGGGCTGTAGCCCTGGTCGGCGAAATTTCGCAACGCCTGCTCGCGCTGGGCCTCGTTGGCGATTTCGAATTCGCCATAGGCGACGCCCGTCTCCTTGGTGAACTGCTGGGCGCCGTTGTAGATGCCCTCGTTGAATGACTTGTCGAACTTGCCGCCAATGTCAAAAAGCACGGCTGGTTTGTCGTCGGCGGCCAAGGCTGCGGCCGCCATCATCGCCGTCATTGCGGCCGCGGCGAGCAGTTTCTTGATCATGATGAATCTCCCTGATTTTTTGACCGGCCGATCAGGCCTGAATCCAGTTGACGACAACTCGCATGCATTTGCAAGCGGGGTGTGGGAAGCCCGCGGACGCCCGGGAGCGCGAGCCGAGTAGCTTGGCAAGGTCCGCATCGGTCAGGCCCGATCGACCGGCCAGTGGCGTGCTTCATAGACTTCGATGAGCGCGGCCAGAACGTCGAAACGCTCCGCCTCCGGCGAGCCCGAGACGGGCTCGGCATCGAAATAACGCGCGATCTCGCGCAGCGCCCAATCGTAGTCCGCTTCGGTCCGGATTGCTCTCACATCCATCATCATGGCATTCACATCCGCCGGGCCCGCGCCGATCCGCATGTTAATGCGGTTTAGCTTCTTATTGAAGCGCTCGTCCGTCTGCCCTTGCAGGACCGTTGCAAAATCACCCTTCTCCCGCCGAAGGTGGGAGAAGAGCCTGCCCCGGACCCGATCCGGGGTGGCGCGGAACGCGCCGGATGAGGGCAAAGGACCCGGCAAGGATTTTCAATCGCTTGCCGTTCCAATTGCATGCCCTCACCCGCCCTTGTTCGCTTCGCTCACCCCACTCCCATGCTTCGCACGGGAGAGGGGCGAATTTGTTACGGTCTCCCAAGGGCAGGGCGAACTCGCACAAGGACGGTCATGCTCCAGCATGTTTCCAGTTTGGGATTAATATGCCAGCGCCGGTTGCCGGCGCTCCCTTGAAACAGCCAATCCCGCTTCACATATCATGCCGTGAGAGGGGTTCCGGTGCCGGATGGGCTGGAGCCCGAAAGTGCCGCTTTTGCGAGGGCATGGAGATGAATGTTAACGAGAGCGGAAAGCCGGAGTTGTCGGCAGCCGAACTCGCCCAGCTGGGCGGCGGAGCGCTGGCCTATATCCGCGAAATCGAAGGCAAGGAAGCGATCCGGCTGATCGGCGCGCAGGCCGCCGTGCCGCTCGATGCCAGGCTGTTCTGCCTGTATGCCGCCGACGGCACGCCGGTATCGATTTCCGGCACGCGCGAGGCGGCGATCGGCAGCGCCTTCGAGCATGAGCTCCTGCCGATGAGCGTTCACTAGAAATCAGGCGGCCGAGGCCGTCGTCGCGGGTTCGGTGAGGATGGCGTAGAGGCCTTCCGCCGTATCGGTGCCGCGCAGTTTTGCCACGATCGCCGGATCGCGCATGAGGCGCGAGATGCGGGCCAGCGCCTTGAGATGATCGGCGCCGGCATGATCGGGCGCCAGCAGCACGAAGACCAGATCGACCGGCTGGCCGTCGACCGCATCGAAATCGACCGGGGTCGCGAGCCTGGCAAACAGGCCGTGGACGCGGCCGAGCGTTGCGATCTTGCCATGCGGCACGGCAATGCCCTGGCTGAGCCCGGTGGAGCCGAGCTTTTCGCGGCGCGACAGGATTTCGAAAATCGCCCGGTGATCGATGCCGGCGATCTTCGCCATGGCCTGCGACAGTTCCTGTAGAAGCTGCTTCTTGCTCTGCGCCTTGAGGTTCGGAAGAACCGACCGCGCCTCGATGATATCGGCAAGCATCATGGGATCGCCCTCGTTGCGGGAGCCGGAATTGGGTTCAGGCGGCGGGGTTGGGATCGACCCAGCCGATGTTGCCGTCGTGGCGGCGGTACACGACGTTGATCTGACCATGGCCGCTGTTGCGGAACAGCACGAAGGGCACGGTGGAAATGTCGAGTTGCATGACGGCTTCTCCGACGGTGAGTTCGGGAACCTTGGCGGCGGTTTCGGCGATGACCACCGGATTGAGATCGGCGGACCCGGCTTCGCCCTCGTCCGCGGCACCGGTGACATAGCCGGCAGCTTCCATTTGGCGGACCGGCTCGCGGCGCGACTTGTGGCGATCCTTGAGGCGATGCTTGTAGCGTTTCAACTGCTTCTCGAGGTGCTGGGCGGCGGCATCGAAGCTCGGATGCGCTTCATCCGCCAGGCCGTGGGCCTGCAGCACCAGGCCGGTGGCCAGATGCAGGGTGCAGTCGCTCTGGAAGGCGGCGCGCTGGCGCTCGACGGTGACGTGGCCGTGTACCGTGCCCTCGAAATACTTGCCTTGGAGTTGCAGCAGGCGCTCCTCGATATGCCGTCTCAGCGCCTCACCGATGTCGAGATTCTTCCCGGTGATCTTGATCTGCATGGCGTGACAAAGTCCCTTCCCGCCCGTCGACTAGAAATGGGCGTTTGCGATGGCAACGTCAACTGGTCTGCCGGACGGTGCGGAAACGCACGGCCTGGAACCGCCGTCCCGGCCTCCCCCCGGACCGGCCCGGCCGCAACCCCTGGCAAAGCGGCGCAGAACCTGGCGGCCCGCAAGGCCCCAGGTCAACGGTCCTCGCGGCGGCTTTCCCGGAGCTCGCGGCGGCGCTGGATGGAAGAGGAAATCCCAAGCGATTCCCGATATTTGGCGACCGTCCGCCGGGCGATATCGACACCCGCCTGCTGCAGCATGGCGACGATTGCATCGTCGGACAGAATCGCGCCCGCCGCTTCGCCGGCGATCAATTCCTTGATCCGGTGGCGCACCGCTTCGGCCGAATGGGCATCGCCGCCGGCTTCCGAGGAAGCGATCGCCGTGGTGAAAAAATATTTCAGTTCAAAAGTGCCGCGGGGCGTCGCCATGTACTTGTTGGAGGTCACCCGGCTCACCGTTGATTCGTGCATTTCGATGGCGTCGGCCACGGTCCTGAGATTGATCGGCCTCAGCTGCTGCACGCCGAGCACCAGAAAGGCGTCCTGCTGGCGGACGATCTCGCGCGCCACCTTGAGGATGGTCCTGGCACGCTGGTCGAGACTGCGCACCAGCCAGTTGGCATTGGCCTGGCATTGGCTGAGATAGGTCTTGTCCTCCTCGCGCGCCGCCGTCTTCGACACCTGGGCCAGGTAGCGGTTGTTGACCAGAACCCGCGGCAACGTGTCGTTGTTCAGTTCCACGAGCCAGGTGCCGTCGGGGGCGGCGCGCACGAAGACATCGGGAATGACCGGCTGCAGCGGCTCGGCGCCGAAGGCATGGCCGGGTTTGGGATTGAGGCGCTTCAACTCGGCGATCATGTCTTGAATGTCGTCGAGGTCGAGCTTGCACAGGACCTTCAGGGCGGCGAAGTCGCGTTTGGCCACCAGTTCGAGATTGGCCAGCAATGTCGCCATGGCGGGATCGTAGCGCCCCGCCTCCTGGAGCTGCAGGGCCAGGCACTCCTTGAGATCGCGGGCAAAGACGCCGGGCGGATCGAAGCCCTGCAGGATTTTCAGCACCCGCTCGACATGTTCGATCGCGGTGCCGAGCGTTTCGGCCACCCCGGCAATGCCGCCCGTCAGATAACCCGCCTCGTTGACCATGCCGATCAGATGCTGGCCGATCAGCCGCGAGGGCGGATCGGCGATGGCGAGATTGAGCTGCTGGTCGAGATGCTCGGCAAGCGTCGGCTGCCGGGTAAGGCCGGCGCCGGCACCGAGTTCGTCATGCTCGAAGGACCCGCCCCCGGTGGGCCGGAGCGAAGCCCAGCCCGAATCGGTGGGGCCCTGGACCTCGGCCGGCGCCCCGCTTGCCAGCGCGCTCACCATGTCGGGTTCGCCCGCCGGTTCCCGGCCCGGCTCGGGCTTCGGCGTCTCGGCCCGCTCGTCGCGCTCGAGCAGCGGATTGCGCTCGAGTTCGCTTTCGACGAAGGCTTGCAGCTCGAGATTCGACATCTGCAAGAGCTTGATCGCCTGCTGCAGTTGCGGCGTCATCACCAGGGACTGGCCCTGGCGCAATTCCAGCCTCTGCATCAGCGCCATGCCGCGGCCTCACATGCTGAATTCGGCGCCGAGATAATAGCGCCGCACATCGGCATTGTTGACAATGTCATAGGGCGTGCCTTCGGTCAGAACCTTGCCTTCATGGATGATGAGGGCGCGGTCGATGAGCTCGAGGGTCTCGCGGACGTTGTGATCCGTAATAAGCACCCCGATTCCCCGAGCGGTGAGCTGTCGCACCAGCTTGCGAATATCACCGATCGCAATCGGGTCAATTCCGGCGAAGGGCTCGTCGAGGAGCATGAACTGCGGCGAGGCGGCGAGGGCGCGGGCGATTTCCACGCGGCGGCGCTCGCCGCCAGACAGTGCAACAGCCGGCGAATGCCGGAGATGGGCGATCGAGAACTCATCGAGCAACTCACGCAACACACGCTCGCGCTCGGCTTTCCCGGGCTCGACGAGCTCGAGAACGGCGCGAAGATTATCCTCCACCGTGAGTCCGCGGAAAATCGAACTCTCCTGGGGCAGATAGCCGATGCCCAGCCGGGCGCGCCGGTACATCGGCAGATGGGTGATATCCGCCCCGTCAAGACCGATCGTTCCCCGGTCGGCGGCAATCAGACCGGTGATCATGTAGAACACGGTCGTCTTGCCGGCCCCGTTGGGTCCAAGCAGGCCCACGGCTTCCCCACGCCGGACGGAGAGCGACACCCCCCTGACCACCGGCCTGCGCTTGTAGCTCTTGAAGAGCCCCTCAACCACAAGCCCCGGCCGGGCGGCCAACACGGTTCCCTGCGAACCGCCGGGGCGCGATTTCTCCGCGCTCCGCCGTTGCAGCGTCCGCCGCGGGGCCGTTGTTGCCCCGCCGGGACCGGGAACCGATCTCACTTCACCGTCCTGCGTCACCTGGATTACCGCCCATTCGCATTAATTTTGAATGAAAATACGTCTATTGCGGAACGAAACTGCCCTTGACCCGGCCGCCGGTCATTTCGCTCTTGTCGGCGGCGAGGTCGACATTGAGCAACTCGCCTTGCAGAACCGTCTGGCCCTGAACCACCTTGACCTTGCCGCCGACTTCGAGCTTGTCGGCGTTCACATCCATTTTGGCCCACTGGCCGGTAATCGTCTGTTTCGCGGTGACGATGGTGACGGACCCTTCGGCCTCAAGCCTGGTCACCTCTTGCTTGCTGCTGCCGTCGGTCTGTTTCACCTCGGTATAGATCGCCACCAGCTTGTCGCTGGTGAGGCGGACGTCGCCGCGCTTGGCATCGACCTTGCCGGTGAAAACGGCCCGGCCCTCGGCATCGAGGATTTCCATGCGGTCGGCCGTGATATTGACTTCCTTGGACTTGGACGATTGCGCCGCCGCGGGTGCCGCCGCGGCGAGCGGTGCAATCAGTGCCGCTATCAGTGCCAGTCTCCGCATCATTGGCCGCCTTCTCCCTGTTGCACGCCAAGCCCGAAACGGGCCTTGACCCCATTCAAGAACAGAATGGTCCTGCCGTCATTGGATATTTCAAGGCCATGGGCCTCGATCGATCCGTCCACCAGGGTCACGGCAATGGCCGTGTCCGAGGTGAGCTTCTTCTCCTCCACCACCACATGGGCGCGCTCCATGCGGGCGGTGAAGCGGCCCTGCTCGACGATCTTGACATCGCCCGAAAGCTCGAGCTCCTTGATTTTCGTATCGTAGAGGCCCCGGCGCGCGGTCACATCATAGACCTCGCCCGTCGTCTTGCGGAAAGTTGCGCTGATCCTTTCAAGATGCACGAGATTGGGCTGGTCCTTGTCCTGATGGCCGCTCTCGGCGCTCACCTCATAGGGCTGCCTTTCGCGGTCGAAGCCGGTCAGCGTGGAGTGGGATGCGGTGATTTGATCGGAACTGTCGGGCCCAACGGGCGCGCTGGGCGGTCCCGGCGCAAAGCCGGCAAAGAGACCCGCCTGAATCAGGAAGGCGGCGAAGAAACCCAAGGCCACGGCGGCGGCAAGGATTCCGAGAATGCGCGCCAGCCGCGCCCGCGCGTTCGCCCGGCGTACCGCATCGCTGCCGGGGAAGACTTTCTCGTCAGTGGGCGAAGACATCTTCCTCGGTCCAGCCGCCGAGGTCGAGTGCCGCCCTGACGGCCACGAAATCGAAGCAGGCCTTGGCCAGGGGGACGCGGCCCTCGCGCTCCAGCATCTGGTCGAGGCGCGCCTTGAGTTCATGCAGATACAGCACGTCCTGGGCGGCATATTGCTTCTGGGCGTCGGAGAGCATGTGGGCGCCCCAGTCGGAACTCTGCTGCTGCTTGTTCAGCTCGATGCCGAGCAGTTCCTTGATCAGGTCCTTGAGGCCGTGTTTGTCGGTATAGGTGCGGGTGAGCCGCGAGGCGATCTTGGTGCAATAGATGGGCTGGGTATCGACGCCGAGATATTGCTTGAGAGTTGCCACGTCGAAGCGGGCGAAATGGAAAATCTTGGTGACCGCCGGATCGGCGAGCAGCGCCTTGAGGAGCGGCGCCGCATAGGTGGAGCGGTCGAGCTGCACGAGATGGGCATTGCCGTCGCCGGAGGAGAGCTGCACCAAGCAGAGCTTATCGCGGCGGGGGACGAGGCCCAATGTCTCGGTATCGACGGCGACCGTTTGGCCCAGATCCAGTCCGGCGGGCAGGTCGCCCTTGTAGAGCTTGATGGCCATGCGATGCCCGCCGTTATCGTCCTCGTTGCAAGTAGAAACCCACCGGGACATTTTCCCGAGCCGGTCCGCCTTCGCCAAGGCTCCGGCGCGACAGCCTCCGCTCGCCGTTCAATCCGATTTGGCTCGCCGAGCCGAAGCTCATCGAGCCTGGGCTGGTGCCCTGAAGAGGACTCGAACCTCCACGCCTCTCAGCGCTAGTACCTGAAACTAGTGCGTCTACCAATTCCGCCATCAGGGCTTCGGGGCGTCTCATAGAGGCGCGGGGGCAAGATTGTCAACCAAGCCCCGTGAGGCTCGGCATGACTCTCAAAAAACCCTCACCCTGAGGAGCGACCCCGGCGACATCCGCTATCGTGTGCACACATCCTTGCGCGTTTGATAATAAAGTCATCCCGGCGAAAGCCGGGACCCACGGAAATATCGAAACGGATGCGCATCGCGTCACGCGGATCAATGGATCCCGGCTTGCGCCGCTATCGTATGCACACATCTTTGGATCACCGGCGATTGCCAAGGTATTGTTATTGCATCACTTCACTCCGTCATCCCGGCGAAAGCCGGGACCCACGGATAAATCAAAACGGATGCGCATCGCGTCAAGCTGATGGATGGGTCCCGGCTTTCGCCGGGATGACGGAATTTTGATAACAAAATCAAGGAT
>JBQTKG010000014.1:0-42458 GCA_052386315.1 Hyphomicrobiales bacterium | reverse complement strand
AATGGCATCCACATCGTCGACCTGGCCCAGACCGTGCCGCTCTTGCATCAGGCCCTCGTCGCCGTCACCGAGACCGTGGCCAAGGGCGGCCGCGTGCTCTTCGTCGGCACCAAGCGCGCCGCCCAGGAGCAGATCGCCGATGCCGCCAAGCGCTCGGCCCAATACTACGTGAACTCGCGCTGGCTCGGCGGCACGCTCACCAACTGGAAGACCATTTCCAACTCGATCAAGCATCTGCGCCACATCGACGAGACCCTGGCCAAGGAAGGCTCCGGCCTCACCAAGCGCGAGCTCCTGGCGCTCACCCGGCAGAAGGTCAAGCTCGACAAGGCGCTGGGCGGCATCAAGGACATGGGCGGCACCCCCGATATCATGTTCGTGATCGACACCAACAAGGAGGCGCTGGCCATCAAGGAGGCCAACCGTTTGAACATTCCGGTGGTCGCCGTCATCGACACCAACAGCGATCCCATCGGCATCACCCATCCGATTCCGGGCAATGACGACGCCGGCCGCGCCATAGCGCTTTATTGCGATCTGATAAGCCGCTCCTGCATCGAGGGCATCTCGCTGGCCCAGAGCGGCGCCGGCCGCGACATCGGCGCCGCCGAAGCGCCGCCGGTCGAAGAAGTTTCCGCCGCCTGATAATAGGCCGGCACCGCCATTTCCACATGAGGACAAACATGGCCGAGATCACCGCCTCCATGGTGAAGGACCTGCGCGACAAGACCGGCGTGGGCATGATGGATTGCAAGGCGGCATTGGCCGCCACCCACGGCGACATGGATGCCGCCGTCGACTGGCTGAGGGCCCGGGGCCTCGCCAAGGCGGCCCGGAAATCGGCGCGCGTCGCCGCCGAAGGCCTGATCGGCGTGGCGGTCGAGGGCCTGACCGGCGCCGTTGTCGAAGTCAATTCCGAAACCGACTTCGTCGCCCGCAATGCCAAGTTCCAGGCCATGGTGGCGGCCATCGCCCAACTGGCGCTCGAGGCCGGCGGCGACACCGAGAAACTCAAGACCATGACGTTTCCGGGCTCGACCCATGCGGTCGCCGCCTATGTGGCCGGGATGGTGGCGGCCATCGGCGAGAACATGACGGTGCGCCGCACCGCCTCGCTTACCGTGCCGCACGGCGCCATCGGCCACTATGTGCACAATCAGGCGGCCCCCGGCCTCGGCAGGATCGGCGTGCTGGTGGGGCTCGAATCCGCCGGCAAAAGGCCCGAGCTCGTCCAGTTCGGCCGCATGCTGGCCATGCATGTGGCGGCCACCAATCCGGTGGCCATGGATCTGGCCGGCGTGCCGCCTGAGACGCTGGCCCGCGAGAAAGCCATTCTCGAGGAGAAGAACGCCGGCAAGCCCGCCAATGTCATGGAAAAGATCGTCGCCTCCGGCCTCAAGACCTACGCCAAGGAAAACTGCCTGCTCGATCAGGCCTATGTCCATGACGGCACCAAGACGGTCACCCAGGCGATCGCCGAGGCCGCCGCCGAGGCGGGCGCCGCGATCAAGCTCACCGGCTATGTGCGCTTGCAGCTCGGCGAGGGCATCGACAAGAAGAACGGCGATTTCGCCGGAGACGTGGCCAGGGCGGCGGGATTGACCTGAGGGCCTTGTCGCCAGAGATCGACAAGGCCTCCACCCAAATTCCGTCATCCCGGCGAAAGCCGGGACCCACGGATATATCAAAATGGATGCGCATCGCGTCACGCGGATCGATGGGTCCCGGCTTTCGCCGGGATGACGGTGTATGGAGGGTTGCTTCGGCGATGACACACTTGGGGGCGTTGGCCCACCTTTCATGGCCGGGCCGGTCGTGACATAATCGCCGCCAATGGGATGAGAGCTGCCGGTTCCGGATAGCTTCGATTTCCGCCGGCGCCGCCCCTCGTCCTGGTGACTGATGGGAGGGAGATCATGTCTCTGACCCGCCGCAAAGTTCTAACCCTGATGGCGTCCGCGCTGGCGGCTCCGGCGGTCATGCGGCCGCGTCCGGCCTTCGCCGATACGATTACGCCGCTGGGCACTCCGAAGCTGGTTGACGGCAGTCTGCCGGGCCCAACAGCGAACCCGGTGGCGGCATCGCGCGGCACCGCCGGATTTGTCATCACGTTCCTGCAAGGGACATTTCCCAACACTCGCGCCTTCGCGCGGTATTTCAACACCTCGGGCATGCCCCTCGGCCCATCCGTGCAGTACGGCGGCAGCAATGCCATCGCCATCGGGCCGGTTGCCTTCGCCAATGGCACGGTCATGGCGGTCTTTTCCCGCGACGATGGAAGCGGCAACGGTTTCGATGTCTACGGCCAGCGCTTCAGTGCGGCCCGTACTCCGGTGGGATCGCCGATCCGCCTCAATCAGATGCGGCCAGGCTTCCAGCTCGGCCTGCCGCCGTTACGTCTGCCAAACGGGAACTTCGCTGAAGCATGGTTTGACTTCACTGCGCACGATATCGGGGGCCGCGTGTTCACGCCTCTGGGCATTCCCGTGACGGGCGATAAGGTCCTAACCCGCCCTGAAGGCATCGAGGAGGCTCTCGGCTTCAATGACTTAATACTTACCTATAGGAGCGCTCCGAGTCTGGCGGGGCCCACCGCTTTGCGGGCGCAGCGGCTCGACGCGAACCTGAACCGGGTCGGTTTGCCGATTAACTTGGACAGCGTCAGCGGTGGGTTTCATTACCGGGCGGCGCAGTCCGACACCCATGCCGATGGCAGTTTCACAATCGTGTGGGTGGACACAAATGCGACTGGAAAGCTGATCGATAGATTCCGCCACTACTCGGCGACGGGAACTCTCATGAACAGTTTCGTGGTGCCGGACGGCCAAAACCTGTTGAGTCCGGAGCTCGCCGAACTCGCGCTCGCTTCCCTTGGAGACACCGGCAAGATCGGGGTGCTCCAGAGCGAGCAACGCAACATCAGCGGCCAGAACCGCTATTGGATCTGGGGCTCGATAGTTGACCCCACCACCGGCAGCCGGACAGCCGGGCCGGTGCGCATAACCCCCTTCAACACCGGCCTCGGCACTATTCCTCGTTCGTTGATCCAGATTCCGGGCGGAATACTCAGATTCCTCTGCACCTACACCAGCCAGACGTCGGCTGGGGAGAGGGCGTTCCACAGGTCCATGGACTTGTCGATACCATAGGCGGCCCTGACGCGCTGCAAGAGACGAATCGACCTGCCGCGGCCTAGAATGGCCCCGCTCGCTACCTTTCCGTCATCCCGGCGCAAGCCGGAACCCATCGATCCGCGTGACGCGATGCGCATCCGTACTGATATTTCCGTGGGTCCGGCTTTCGCCGGGATGACGGTGTATGGAGGGTTGCTTCGGCGACGACACGGTTGAGGGCGTTGGTCCACCTTTCATAGCCGGTTCAGTTGTGACATAGTCGCGGCCAATGGGATGAGAGCTGCCGGTTCCGGTCGGACTTGATTTCCGATCCGCGCCGCCTCCCGTCCTGGTGACTGAAGGGAGGAACGTTATGGCCTTTACCCGCCGCAAAGTTCTAACCCTCATGGGTTCCGCGCTGATGGCTCCGGCGGTGATGCGGCCGCCGTCCGGCCTTCGCCGATACGATTGCGCTGGGTGGCCTTCCGAAGTTTATTGACGACAGTCTGCCGGGCCCGACCTTTAACCCGGTGGCGGCGGCGTTCCCAGACGGGAGTTCTGGCATCACGTTCACGCAAGGGATATCCCCACGTCAGGTCTATATCCGGTTCTTTAACCAATTGGTCTTTCCCTTCGCCCCATCCATCAACTACGGCGCGAGCGACAATTCCTTCTCCATCGGGTCGACTGCCTTTCCCGGTGGCACATCCATGGCGGTCTTTAACCGCGATGTTGGAGGCGTCAACAGTGTCGAAGTCTACGGCCAGCGCTTCAGTGCGGCCCGTACTAAGGTGGGATCGCCGATCCTCCTCAATCAGATGCGGCCGGGCGCCCAGCTCGCCCTGCCGCCGGCAAAACTGCCAAACGGGAACTACGCTCTATCTTGGTGGGACACACCTGCGTTCGAAAGCGAGGGCCGCGTGTTCATGCCCAACGGCGTTCCCGTGACAGGCGACAAGCTTCTGGCCTTCGATACAGAATTCGATGAGCCCATCGACTTCATCGGCACCCATATTGCCTACAGGAAATTTCCGAGTTTCTTTGGCCCCACCACTTTCCGGGTTCAGCGGCTCGACGCGAACCTGAACCGGGTCGGTTCTCCGATAACCCTGGACAGCGCCCTTGGGTTTAAATACCAGTCGACCAGGATCGTCCGCGCTCCCGATGGCAAATTCATAGTCGTGTGGGTGGACACGAATGCGAGTGGAAAGCTGATCGTTAGAGGCCGCAGCTACTCGCCGCAGGGAATTCTCGTGGACAGTTTCCTGGTGGCGGACGGCCTAAACCTGTTCAATCCGGAGCTCGCCGAACTCAGGGTCGCCCCCATCGGCTATGCCGGCAAACTCGCCACCAGCGGCGCTGCCAACAAAATCGTGCTGCTCCAGAACGAGAAGCGCAACGTCGGCGGCGTGGACCGCTATTATATCCAGGCCTCGATAATTGACGCGAGCACCGGCCTCCGGACAGCCGGGCCGGTGCGCATATCCGCCATCCACACCGTCGATGCCTGGCCTGGTTCGGTGGTCCAGCTTTCGAATGACGGAGCGGGCAATTACAAATTCCTCGCCACCTACACCGGTGGGGTTTCGGGTATGAACAGAGCGTTTTACAGGCAATTCAGAGCCTCGTTATCTCCTTAATCTCGCCACCATAGTCCGGCGTCGCACCTCGCGAGAGACGAATCGACCTGCCGCGGCCTAGAATGGCCCCACAACCGGGGCCATTTCCTTTGCGATTTGAAAATCATGAGCAAGTTCACCTACAAGCGCGTGCTTCTTAAAGTCTCGGGTGAAGTGCTGATGGGGCCGAAACCCTATGGCATCGATCTCGAAACGGTGGGCCGTGTCGCGGATGATGTAATCGGCTGCGTCAAGGCCGGCGCCCAAATGGCCCTCGTCATCGGCGGCGGCAATATTTTCCGCGGGCTTGCCGGGGCGGCAAGCGGCATCGACCGGGTCTCGGCCGACCACATGGGCATCATGGCGACGGTCATGAACGCGCTCGCCATGCAGGGCGTGCTGACTTCCAAAGGCGTCGATGCCCGCGTCCTCTCGGCCATCGCCATGCCGACGGTGTGCGAAACCTATTCGCCCGCCAAGGGCATCCATCATCTGGAGCGGGGCAGGGTGGCGATCTGCGCGGCGGGAACCGGGCTTCCCTTCTTCACCACCGACACGGCGGCGGCGCTGCGCGCCGCCGAGCTGCAATGCGAGGCCCTCCTCAAGGGCACCAGCGTCGACGGCGTCTATTCCGCCGATCCCAAGACCGAGCCCGCCGCCCGCCGCTTCGACCGGATCACCTTCGGCGAGATCCTGGCCAAGGATTTGCGCATCATGGACCCCGCCGCCATCGCCCTTGCGCGGGACAACGGGATTCCGGTAGTTGTCTTCTCCATCCGCAACCCCGGCGCCGTGACCGACATCCTGAACGGCGCCGGGCGCTTCACGCTGGTGACGAAGGACTGAAGCCATGGCCCAGCCCGCTGCCTACAATGGCCCCGAGCTCAAGCGCCGCATGCATGGCGCCGTCGAAGTCCTCAAGCACGATTTCGGCGGCCTGCGCACCGGGCGCGCTTCGGCGACCCTGCTCGAACCCATCCACGCCGATGCCTATGGCGCCTCCATGCCCTTGAACCAGATCGCCTCGATCACCGTGCCCGAGCCCCGCCTGTTGCAGATCAATGTCTGGGACAAGGGCCTGGTGATCGCCGTCGAAAAGGCGATCCAGGCCTCCAATCTCGGCCTCAATCCGCAGACCGAGGGCCAGGTCATCCGGCTGCGCATGCCCGATCTGACACAAGATCGCCGCAAGGAACTGGTGAAAGTCGCCCATCAATACGCCGAGAAAGCCAGGATCGCCGTGCGCAATGTGCGCCGCGACGGCATGGACCAGCTCAAGGGGCTCGAAAAGGAGCACCTGATCGGCGAGGACGATCACAAGAATAAGGCCGGCGAAGTGCAGAAGATGACCGACGAGACGATCAAGGAAATCGATGCGGCGCTCAAGGCCAAGGAAGCTGAGATCATGCAGGTCTGACGGGATGGAGCGGACGTGAGCGGCCAGTCGCCTTCGGCCTGCGTTCCCCGGCATGTCGCCCTGGTCATGGACGGCAACGGCCGCTGGGCGGCAAGCCGCGGCCTGCCGCGCTCGGCCGGCCACCGGCAGGGCGTCGAGGCGTTGCGCCGGGCGGTGCGGGCGGCGGGCGAATTCGGCATCGAATATCTGACCATCTATTCCTTCAGCTCGGAGAACTGGTCGCGCCCGGCCGAGGAAGTTTCCTTCCTGCTCGATCTGTTGCGCCGCTTCATCCGCCAGGACGTGGCCGAGTTGCACCGGGCGGGCGTCAAGATCGCCGTGATCGGCGAGCGCCAGGGCCTTGAGCCCGGCATCGTGGCATTGCTCGAGGATGCCGAAAGGCTCACCCGCGACAATGCCAAACTGAAGCTCATCGTCGCCTTCAATTACGGCAGCCGCCAGGAGATCACCCGCGCCGCCCGCGCCATCGCCGCGAAGGTGCGCGACGGCCGCATCGATCCCGCCGACATAACGCCCTCGGTCCTCGCCAACCATCTCGATACCGCCGGCATTCCCGATCCCGATCTGATGATCCGCACCGGCGGCGAGCAGCGCCTGTCCAACTTTCTGTTGTGGCAGTGCGCCTATACGGAATTCGTCTTCGTCGCCGAACACTGGCCCGATTTCACCGCCGAGGTCTTCGCCCGCGCCATCGCCGAGTTCCAGTCGCGCGACCGCCGTTTCGGCGGCGTCAAGGCGCAGTCGGCCTGATGCCGGAGACGCCGCGGCCGCCCGCCAAATGGGCCGATCTCGGGGTGCGCACGCTTTCCGCCGCGGTGCTCATTCCCGCCGCGCTCCTGAGCGTCTGGGCAGGCGGCATTTGGTTCAATCTCTTGGTGGCGCTCATCGCCGTGCTCATCGCCCATGAGTGGACGGCGATGGCCCATGGCGCAATTTCCGCGCAGTTCGCCTTGCATGCGGCGGCCGCCCTGTGCGGCGCGCTGCTGCCGCTCGATGCGGGAATGTGGGGCGCGGCCATCGCCGTTTGCCTGCTGTGGGCAGCTTCCGCGCTGTTGGCAAGCCGGCAGCCTGGCGCGACAAGCGCCTGGAACTATCTCGGTGTTCCCTATGCCGGATTTCCGGCCATGGCGCTGGTGCTGCTGCGCGCCGATCCGCAATACGGCGCATTGGCGATCCTGTGGATTCTGGCGATCGTCTGGGCCGCCGATACCTTCGCCTATTTCGCCGGGCGCACCATCGGTGGGCCGAAGCTCGCACCCCTCATCTCGCCGAAGAAGACCTGGGCGGGGCTCGGCGGCGCCGTTGCCGGAAGCGCTGCCGCCTCGGCGCTCTTCGCCGCGATTGCCGGCCTTCCGGCGATCGCTGCTCTCGCCGTTCTGGCGGGCGGTCT
This sequence comes from Hyphomicrobiales bacterium, assembly GCA_052386315.1. GTDB lineage: Bacteria > Pseudomonadota > Alphaproteobacteria > Rhizobiales > Aestuariivirgaceae > Aestuariivirga. The sequence goes on along the minus strand of JBQTKG010000014.1, from coordinate 34,919 downwards.
TGCGGTGATCGGACAGGCCGGCGACCTGTTCAAATCGGCGCTCAAGCGCCACTATGGTGTCAAGGATTCCGGCAATCTCATTCCGGGCCATGGCGGCGTCATCGACAGGGTGGATGGCCTGGTCGCGGTTGCCGTCGCGGCGGCAATGATCGGCGTCATGCGCGGTGGCATGGAAAGCACAGGCCGGGGCCTGCTGCTCTGGTAACCATGTTTTGCCGAAATGTTGACGCAAATCCCCTCTGTTGTGGTTAATAAACCGTAAATCGCGCTGCACCTCTGGCACAGGCCTTGCGGCGCAGGAGGCCCGGTAGCGTTAAAGCGGGACGCCATTGGCCCGCGGCGCGCCACAGGGGAACAGGAACCGGCCATGGATTTCTTGAGTATCGTGCAACTGCCCGCCACCACATTGATCGTCTACGCGATCCCGTTTCTGGTGGTGCTGACCGTCATCATCTTCGTTCATGAACTTGGCCATTTCATCGTGGCGCGCTGGTGCGGCGTCACCGTCGAAGCCTTCTCGATCGGTTTCGGCCGCGAGATTTTCGGCTGGCGCGACCGCAAGGGCACCCGCTGGAAACTGTGCTGGATTCCGTTGGGCGGCTACGTGCGCTTCGCCGGCGATGCCAATGCGGCAGGCATGCCGTCCGCCGATGTTACGGCACAGGCACTGCAACCGGGCAATTTCCACGGCAAGCCCGTCTGGCAGCGCGCCGCCGTCGTCGTGGCGGGTCCACTGGCCAATTTCATCCTGGCGATCGCGATTTTCACCGCCGCATTCACGTTGCTCGGCGTGCCGGCGAGCGAGCCGCGCGTCGGCGAGATTCTGGCCGGCAGCGCCGCCGAGAAAGCCGGCATCAAACCCGGCGACCTCATTCGCAAGGTCGACGGCAGGGACATCGAAAGCTTTGCCGATCTGCAGCAATCCGTCATGACCCGTCCGGGCGAACCCATGATCATTACCATCGAGCGGACCGGGCAACTCATCGACATCGCGGCCGCCCCCGACTTGCGCGAGGAACCGGATGGCTTCGGCGGCAAGGTCAGGATCGGCCTTCTGGGCATCAAGCAAGACCAGACGGGCGGCCTGCGCTATGAAAAGTTGCCGGTCGCCAAGGCCCTCGCCAAGAGCGTCGAACGGACCTGGTTCATCGTCTCCATAACCTTCAAGTATCTCAGCAAGCTGGTGACCGGCCACGAAAGCGCCGATCAGCTTGGCGGACCCATCGCCATGGCCAAGGCGGCCGGCGACGCCGCCTCGGTCGGGCTGTTCCAGTTCGTTTCCGTCATCGCCTTTTTATCGATCAGTATCGGATTAATTAACCTGTTTCCGATTCCAATGCTGGATGGGGGTCACCTCGTCTACTACGGGCTCGAAGCCTTGCGCGGCAAGCCGCTGGGCCCGAACACGCAGGAGTGGGGGTTCCGCATCGGCTTCTCGCTGGTGCTCGCATTGATGGTGATCGGCACTTGGAACGACGTGGTGCGCCTGATCGCCATGGCCTTCGGCGGTTGAAGCGATTGCTTTTCGGCGAAGCGACGTGGCTTCGCCGGGACGCGCCGGGACGGGCAGGTTTAGTTTGCAAACAAGGTGAAACCCGATAAAAGACCGGGCGGGCGAGGGGATTCTGGTGGGACGGCAACGCAAAGAAAGATCGGCCTAATAATGCGTTATCGGTTTGTAATCGCGGGGGTTATGGCCTTCTTGCTGTCCGCCGTCCTGCCCCTGGCATGGCCGTTGATGGGAGTATCTTCCGCCTATGCCCAGACCGTCTCCCAGGTCGTCGTCGAGGGTAACCAGCGGGTCGAGACCGACACCGTTCTGTCCTACATGCAGATTGCGCCGGGCGAGCCCTTCGATTCGGCCAAGATCGACGAGTCGGTGAAGGCTCTGTTCCAGACCGGCCTGTTCGCCGATGTGCAGATTTTCCGGCGCGGCAGCCAGCTCGTCGTGCGCGTCGAGGAAAACCCGATGATCAACCGGGTGAACTTCGAGGGCAACGACAAGGTCAAGGACGACGATCTCGCCAAGGAAGTCGAGCTGCGCGAACGCATGATGTTCACCCGCTCGAAGGTGCGCAGCGACGTCGAGCGCATCATCGCGCTGTACCGGCGCACCGGCTATTATTCGGTGCGGGTGTCGCCCAAGATCATCCGCCTGCCGCAGGACCGCGTCGACCTCGTCTACGAGATCCAGGAAGGGGCCGAAACCACGGTGAAGTCGATCGACTTCACCGGCAACGACTCCTTCAGCGACGGCGATCTTCGCTCGGTGATCGCCACCGCCGAACACAAATGGTGGAAGTTTTTCTCGCGCAACGACACTTACGATGCCGACCGCCTCGAATACGACAAGGAATTGCTGCGCCGCTACTACTTGAAGAACGGCTTTGCCGATATCGCGGTGATTTCGGCGGAAGCGGAACTGAGCCCCAACGGCGAGGACTTCAACATCGCCTTCACGTTGCAGGAAGGTCCGCGCTATTCCATCGCCGATGTTGCCGTCAATGTGGGCGAAACCAATCTCGATCCGGAACGATTGCGCGACGGCATCAAGACCGGCGTAGGCGACGCCTATGACGCCAGCCGCGTCGACAAGACGGTGGAGAATCTGACGCTGGAAGCTTCGCGCCAGGGCTTCGTCTTCGCCAAGGTGCAGCCCGATATCGACCGCAATGAGGGCCGGAACACGCTCAACATCGTTTACAACATCGTCGAAGGTCCGCGCACCTACATCGAGCGCATCGACATCGTCGGCAACATCCGGACCGAAGACGAGGTGATCCGCCGCGAATTGCGCCTGTTCGAGGGCGATGCCTATAACCGCGTTCTCGTCGACCGCGCTCGCCGCCGCCTGACCGCGCTGGACTTCTTCGAGAAGATCGAGTTCCGCGAAGATCCGGGCTCGGCCCCCGACAAGGTGGTGCTGGTCGTCCAACTGGTCGAAAAGTCGACCGGTCAGCTCAATTTCTCCATCGGCTATTCCTCGACCGAGGCGGTGGTGGGCGGCATCGGCCTGACCGAGCGCAACTTCATGGGCCGCGGCCAGTTCGTGCGTCTCAACACCACCTTGAGCATCGTGCGCCAGCAGATCGATTTCAGCTTCACCGAGCCCTATTTCATGGGCCTGCCGATTTCGGCGGGCATCGATCTCTTCGCCACCGCCACCGACAACACCTTCATCTCCTCATATGAAAGCCAGCAGGTGGGCGGCGCGCTCCGCACCGGCTTCCGCCTCGACGAATATACTTCGCTCGGATTCAAATATGGCCTGATGTGGCGCGACATCAACAGCATCGACACGAGTGAAGCCTCCCCCGCCGTCATTGCCACCGAGGGCTCGTCGTGGAAGTCGTCGGTGGGCGCCACCTACGCCTGGGACGGGCTCGACAATCCGCTGCGGCCGACCAACGGCTTCCGCGGCGAACTCGACTCGGAAGTGGCGGGCCTCGGGGGCGATGTCTATTTCGGCCGGCTCGAGGCCCATACCTGGTATTTCTTCCCCGTTTACGAGGAATCCGTCATCCTCAAGCTGGAGGGCAATGCCGGCCATATGGAGCCCCTGCCGGGCGAGGATGTGCCGCTGCAGGACCGCTTCTTCAAGGGTGCCGACACCTTCCGCGGCTTCGCCAAGTCGGGCGTTGGGCCGCGCCAGATCGGCAATGACGGCGACACCGACGCGATCGGCGGTCAGACCTATATCATCGGCACGGTGGAGCTGAATTTCCCGCTCGGCCTGCCCGATGAATGGGGCATCGAGGGTAGCCTGTTCTCGGATTTCGGCACCGTGTTCAACGCCCCGGAATCCACGGTTCCGACCGGCACCGACGGCTGCAGCTTTGCCTCGGGCGCCAGTTGCAAGGTGTTCGACACGGCGGCCTTGCGGGCATCGATCGGCGCCGGCATCATCTGGCAATCGCCCTTCGGACCCCTGCGCTTCGAAGGCGCCTATCCGATCGTCAAGGCCGACTATGACGAGACAGAATGGTTCCGTTTCTCGATCGGAACCCGTTTCTAGGCCATGAGCGAGGACGCGGTTCCGGCAAGAGCCCTCGGCAGCGCCGACATCGCGCGCATCATGAAATTGCTGCCGCACCGCTATCCCTTCCTGCTCATCGACAAAATGGTCGACCTCGACGGCGAGCAGTCGGGCACCGGCATCAAGAACGTCACCATCAACGAGCCCTTCTTCCAGGGCCATTTCCCCGGCGCGCCGGTGATGCCGGGCGTGCTGCTGATCGAAGCCATGGCGCAGACGGCGGGTGCGCTGGTGCTCGATTTCCTCGGCGAGGCACATGCGGGCAAGCTCGTGTTCTTCATGTCGATCGACAAGGCCCGCTTCCGCAAGCCCGTGGTGCCCGGCGATACCGTCCACTTTCGCGTCAAGCTCGCCGGCAAGCGGGCGCCGGTGTGGAAATACTGGGCCGAGGCCCATGTCGGCGGCAAGAAGGTCGCCGAAGCCGAAATCGGCGCCATGCTGATTGACCGGCCAGGCGGGGAATAGGGCGGCAAATTCGGTTGCCGTCGGCATATCAATAATATATAGATATTGTATATTTAGGGTTCAGCGCGATGCGACGGTTCTCGACAGTCGATCTCGATCAGAAGCTTGGCGACGTCAAGGCAGCGGCGGCCCGGCGGCCGGTAGTCATCACCGAACACCGCAAGGACAGGTTCGTCCTGATGAGCGTCGAGGATTTTGCGAAGTTGAAGCAAAAAGCCGATCCACGCCGCGCCTATGGACCCGGAGAAACGCCTGTCAAGCTCGCGCGAATGTTTGGCAAAGAGATCGATCGTCTGCTGAAGAACGATGCCGAATGATGGCGGGGCCTGTTGCGTCCGGAGATATAGTTGAGAATTATCCCTATCTGTGGCGCCGCCAGGCGTTGACGGGAGAGACAGAAGGGCGAAAGTTCCGGCCGGTTTGCCTGGCGCTTGCGGTAGTTGATGCAAAGACTCTTACCCATCTGGCGTTGCTGCCGATATCGGTCCAGCCGCCGGCGGCGGGTCAGCGCGCTCGAGCTTCCACCCCTCGAAATACGCCGCATCGGCTTCGAGACAGGCAAGCCCATGTGGCTTTATGTGTCCGAGTACAACTACGATATTCTTGAACGGTCTTTCTATATCGAGCCCGAACCGGGTCCGAGGCGCCGCCTTTCGGCGAGCTTCATGAGGAAGGTTCTACGGGAATTCCGTGCAACGCTGCTCAATCCCGAAGCGCGCGTCGATCGCCGATAGTTAGTCTACTTGCCCCGCTTCCTTCATGTCGGCAAGATAGAGGCGCCAGTCACGCGACACGGACTGCGTCCCGTTCGATCGCTTCACGTAACTCCGGACGCACGGCGGCCTCAGTGACAAGATCGACCCGCATGCCCAGCACATGTTCGAGATGCAGTTTCAGGTCCATGTAACGATCGAATGTGGGTAGAGCGGCGAATTTGACGATGAAATCGGCATCGCTTGCTTCGCTGGCTCCGCCGCGCGCCGCGGAACCGAAAAGCCGTAGCGCCGAAACGCCCAATAATGTGTCGCGTTGGCCGGCGATCCTGTCGATGATTTCCGACTTGTTCATGCGGCGATTATAGGGATGGAACCGGCCGGTATCAAATCCGGCTTCGGCGCCGGCCCCTACTTCCCCCGCTTGCTCATCGGCATATAGTCGCGGCGGGCGGCGCCGGTATAGAGCTGGCGCGGGCGGCCGATGCGCTGGCTTGGATCCTCGATCATTTCCTTCCACTGGGAAATCCACCCGACGGTGCGGGCCAGCGCGAACAGCACGGTGAACATCGAGGTCGGGAAGCCCAGCGCCCTAAGGATGATGCCGGAATAGAAATCGACATTGGGATAGAGCTTGCGCTCGATGAAATAGGAATCCGACAGCGCCACCCGCTCGAGCTCGCGCGCCACTTCGAACAGCGGATCGTCCTTGACGCCGAGCTCGCTCAACACCTCATGCGCCGTCTTCTGCATGATCTTGGCGCGCGGATCGTAATTCTTGTAGACGCGGTGGCCGAAACCCATCAGCCGCTGTTGCGCGTTCTTGTCCTTGACCCTGGCGATGAAGGCGGAAACCTTGGCGGGATCGCCGATCTCGGTCAGCATCTGCAGCGCCGCCTCGTTGGCGCCGCCATGCGCCGGGCCCCACAGGCAGGCGATGCCGGCGGCGATGCAGGCGAAGGGATTGGCGCCGGAGGAGCCGGCCAGCCTGACCGTCGAGGTCGAGGCATTCTGCTCGTGGTCGGCATGCAGAATGAAAATCTTGTCCATGGCGCGCGCCAGGACCGGGTTCACCTTGTAGTCCTCGCACGGCACGGCGAAGCACATGCGCAGGAAATTGGCGGCATAGGTGAGATCGTTCTTCGGATAAATGAAAGGCTGGCCGATATGATACTTGTAGGCCATGGCGGCGATCGTCGGCAGCTTGGCGATCATCCGCCGCGAGGCGATCTCGCGCTGCCTGGGATCGGTGATGTCGGTCGAGTCGTGGTAGAAGGCCGACATGGCGCCGACCACCGCGACCATCACCGCCATGGGATGGGCGTCGCGCCGGAAACCCTGATAGAAGCGGGCCATCTGCTCATGGATCATCGTGTGATGGGTGATCGCATGCTCGAATTCGCGCCGCTGCGACGGTGTCGGCAGGTCGCCGTAATAGAGCAGATAGCAGGTCTCGATGAAGTCGCCCTGCTCGGCGAGCTGCTCGATCGGATAGCCGCGATACAGCAGGATGCCTTCGTCGCCGTCGATAAAGGTGATTTTGGATTCGCACGCCGCCGTCGAGGTAAAGCCGGGGTCGTAGGTGAAGAGCTTGGCGTCGCTATAGAGGTGGGAAATGTCGACGACGTCGGGGCCGGCGGTGCCGGAGCGCACCGGCAGGTTCAGCGACGTGTCGCCGATCGTCAGGGTCGCGTTCTTGCCTGCATCTGCCATGTCGCTCTCCTGAAGTGATTATAGCGGAGTATTGCACCGCAACAAAAAAAGGTCAATTTAGCTGACCTGATCCCTTAGCCTGGCCAGCGACTCCTCGCGGCCCAGAACTTCCAGCACATCGAATATGCCGGGCGAAACACTGGTGCCGGTGAGCGCCGCGCGCAAGGGCTGCGCCAGCTTGCCGAGCTTCACTCCCGCCGCCTCGGCATGGGCTTTGACGGCGGCCTCGAGTTCCGCGGCCCGCCAGTTGGGGGCGCCCTCGAGAACCCGAAGCACGCTTGCAATCGCCGCCTTGCCGCCATCGGCCATGATCTGCCGCGCCTTGTCGTCCATGGCGAGCGGCCGCGTGGCGAACAGAAACGCCGCACCCTTCATCAGTTCCACGAGCGTCTTGGCCCGCTCCTTGAGGCCGGGCATGGCCCGCAGCAGCGTTGCCTTCACGCCCGCGTCGATCCTTGCCAGCATCGCCTTACCGTCCTCGGCATGGGGCAGGAAGGCGAGGAACTGCCGCAGCAGCTCGCCATCGGGCGTGTGCCTTATATAGTGGCCATTGAGGTTTTCGAGCTTGGCGAAATCGAACCGGGCCGGCGATTTGCCGATCGCCTCGAGGCCGAACCACTCGATGAGTTGTTCGGTCGAGAAGATTTCATCGTCGCCATGGCTCCAGCCGAGCCGGGCGAGATAATTGCGCATCGCTTCCGGCAGATAGCCCATGGCGCGATAGGCTTCGACACCCAGCGCCCCGTGGCGCTTGGAGAGCTTGGCGCCGTCCGGCCCGTGGATCAGCGGAATATGGGCCATGACCGGCACGCGCCAGCCCAAGGCCAGATAGATTTGCATCTGCCGCGCCGCATTGGTGAGATGATCGACGCCGCGGATGATGTGGGTGACGCCCATGTCGTGGTCGTCCACCACGACCGAATGATTGTAGGTCGGATTGCCGTCCGAGCGCAGGATGATGAGATCGTCGAGATCCTTATTTGGGATGACGACGCGGCCCTGCACTTTGTCGTCGATGATCGTCTCGCCCTCCTGCGGCGCCTTGAATCGGATGACGGGCTTGACGCCTTCGGGTGCCGTGGCCGGAACGCGGTCGCGCCAGGTGCCGTCATAGCGGATGGGACGCTTCTCGGCCTCGGCCCGGGCCCGCATCTGCTCGAGCTCCCGCGGCGTGCAGAAGCAGCGATAGGCGCGGCCCTGGGCCAGGAGCTGCTCGGCCACCTCGCGGTGCCGGTGGGCCCGGCCATATTGCGACACCGGCTCGCCCGCCCAATCGAGGCCGAGCCAGGTGAGACCATCGATGATGGCGTCGATGGCGGCGGCGGTCGAACGCTCGCGGTCGGTGTCCTCGATGCGCAGCAGCATCTGGCCGCCTTCATGCTTGGCGAAGGCCCAGTTGAACAGCGCCGTGCGCGCCCCCCCGATATGCAGATAGCCGGTGGGTGAGGGGGCAAAACGCGCGATGACGGGCGATGACATGAACGCCGCTCTCCGTATAGACTTACTCAAGGGAATGGGCCTGTGTGCCGTGCGGCGGCGCATAGCACAGACCCTCCTGGGGCGTAAGGGGACGAGAGCGTGGTATCGGGCGCCTGGGACGATGATGCGGCCGGTTCCGAGACCGGCAGGCTGCGCGCGGCGCTCAAGGGCGCGCGGGCGTCCCAGGAGGGGCGCAGCTTCCTGTGGGCGCCGATCGCCGTCACCTTCGGCATCTGGGCCTATTTCGGCCTGCCGGCCGAGCCTCTCTGGCCGGCCCTTGCCGCCATCGTCATCGCCGCCGCCCTGTTGCTGTGGCTGGGGCGGACGCGGCCTTATATGATCGTGCTGGCCTTGCTGCCCTGCGGATTTCTGCTGGCCAAGCTGAAGAGCGAGATCGTCGCAACACCGGTGCTGCGGGCCACCACCGGCGAGGTTCTCGTCTCCGGCATCGTCGAAGAAAAAATCCGCTCCGGCACGGCGCGCAACATCTTGATCCTCGGCCTCGACGCCATCGAGGGTGTCACGGCCGAAAGACTGCCGCGCCGTCTGCGCCTCACCGCCTTGACGCGCGACGGCGATCCGCCGCTCGGCGCCCGCATCGCGGTCAAGGCGCGGCTCCAGCCCTTGCCGTCGCCGGTCATACCGGGCGGCTTCGATTATGGCCGGCAATTATGGTTCGAAGGGATCGGCGGCACCGGCCTCAGCACCGGTCCGCTCGATGTGCTGAGCGATGCCGTGCCGCCGCTTCTGTGGCTCTCGGCCTCGCTGCTCGATCTCCGGCAGGCGATCGGCGGGCGGCTGCGCAACCATCTCGACGGTGTCATCGCCTCCTTCGCCGAGGCGCTGATCACCGGCGAGCGCGGCGCCATCCCGCGCGATATCAACCGCAGCCTTCAGGTCTCGGGTCTCGCCCATATCTTGTCGATTTCGGGATTGCATATGTCGATGGTGGCGGGCGGCGTATTCTGGTTCGTGCGCGCCATGCTCGCCGCCGTTCCGGCGCTGGCGCTCCGCTGGCCGATCAAGAAATGGGCCGCGGCGGCGGCGCTGGTAATGGGCTTCCTCTACATGCTGCTCGCCGGCTCGGGGGTTGCCACCCAGCGCTCCTATATCATGATCGCGGTTGTCCTGTTCGCCGTGCTGGTCGACCGGCCGGCGATTTCGGTGCGCAATCTGGCGCTCGCCGCCCTGGTCATTCTGGCGATCGAGCCGGAGGCGGCGATCTCCGCCAGTTTCCAGATGTCGTTCATGGCGGTAATGGGACTTGCCGCCTTCTACGAGTTCTGGACGGCGCACCGGCGCGACGAACATCGTCTTGAGGGCCGCCTCGCCTGGACCATGCGCAAGCTCGGCGGCCTGCTCCTGGCCTCTATCGTCACCACCCTCATCGCCGGCACGCTGTCGTCGATCCCCGCCGCCTATCATTTCGGCAGGCTCGCACCCTACGGCGTTGTGGCGAACGGCCTGGCGCTGCCGGTCATCGGCGTCATCGTCATGCCCATGGCGCTGGCCGGCGTCTTGCTCATGCCCTTCGGTCTCGAGGCCTGGCCCCTGTGGCTGCTGGGCGAGGGTCTCGAACTGGTGATGCGCATCTCCGATTGGGTGGCGGATTTCCCCGGCGCCTATCTGGTGATCCCGCAGCAGTCGGCTTTCGCGGCGATCCTGTCGGCGCTGGGTGCGGCGCTGCTGTGCCTGCTCGCCGGCTGGGTCCGGCTGGCGGGAATTGGGTTGATCGCACTGGCAATGCTCTTGGGCCGGGTCGATCGCATGCCCGATATTCTGGTTGAATCGACGGCCGCCAATGCCGCCTTCCGCAATGAGGCGGGTGAACTGGTCTTCGCGGCGGCGCGGCGCGGCAGTTTCGCCGCCGGCAAATGGCTGCAGGCCAACGGCGAGGAGGCAAAACTCAAGGATGCCGCCGCCCGCCCCGGATGGACCTGCGAGGAACGCCGCTGCACCGCCAAACTCAAGGGCAAGACCGTCGCCTATTTCCGCGAAGCCGAGGCAGCGGCCCCCGCTTGCGATGGCATCGACATACTGATCGCCGATTATCCCCTGCGCGGTGCTTGCCGTTCGGTTGCCATTCGCATCGACCGCTTCGATGTCTGGCGCCACGGCGCCCATGTGCTGTGGATCGACAATGGCGAAATTGCCATCGCGACGGCCCGCGGCGAAAGCGGCGCTCGTCCCTGGGTCGTGGTTCCCGAACCGCGCCGCAAGCCGGCCGGCTCCTGATCGCGGCTCTTCGACACATTCACTTACATGTTCCGCGGGGGCATGAGGCGGCCATGACCGACACCGCCCGGCCCCAGACCATGTCCGGCATCCGCGCCGAAATCGACCGCATCGACGAGCAGCTCGTCGAATTGCTGGCCGCCCGCCAGCGCCTTGTCGAACAGGCGATCACCGTAAAGAAGCGCGACGGCATCCCAGCGCGGGTGCCGCAGCGGATCGAGCAGGTTATGGCGCATGTCCGCCGTCTGGCGGGCACCCATCGCGTCGATCCGGCATTGGCGGAGACAATCTGGACCGAGATGCTCGAGTGGTTCATCGCCCACGAGGAGCGCGAACTCGGCCGCAAGCGTTGAGTCTCGACGGCGGCAAGCGAATTGAGGCAGACTGCCGCCATGCGCTTTCCCCATCTTTTCTCGCCCTTCACCCTCAAGGGCCTCGAAATCCGCAACCGCATCTTCTCGACCGGCCATGACACCTACCTGCCGGTGGGTGGTCTGCCGTCCGACGCACTGATCGCCTACCAACGGGCCCGCGCCAGTGGCGGCGCCGGCTTGATCGTCATCCAGGTGGTGGGCGTCCATGAGACCTCGCGCTACACCGAAGCCCTGCTGATGGGTACCTCCGACGACTGCATTCCCTCCTTCCGCCGCCTGACCGAGGCGATTCACGCCGAGGGCACCAAATGCTTCGTGCAATTATTCCATCCCGGCCGCGAGCTGCTGGGCAGGCCCGATGGCGTGGTGCAGCCCGCCTATGCGCCATCGCATTCGCCGTCGGAACGCTTTCATGTCATTCCGCGTGCGCTCTCGAACGATCTCATTGGTGAGATCGTGGAGGGCTATGGCGCGACCGCGAGGCGCATGGCGGAAGCCGGCGCCGACGGCGTCGAGATCGTCGCCAGCCACGGCTATCTGCCGGCGCAATTCATGAACCCGAATGTCAACCGCCGCACCGACCGCTATGGCGGCGCGCTCGACAACCGGTTGCGCTTCACCCGCGAGGCGATCGCCGCGGTTCGCGCCAATGTGCCGTCGCAATTCATCGTCGGCATGCGCATGTCGGGCGACGAGCACGACCAGGACGGATTGACCGAGGACGATTCCGTTGCCATCGCCCGCGGCCTCACGGACGATCTCGATTATCTCAACGTGATCGCCGGAACTTCGGCCTCGGCTTCGGGGGCGGCCCACATCGCTCCCTCCATGGCCAACGCCCATGCCTATGTCGCGCCCTTCGCCCGCAAGGTGAAACAGGCGACGGGCGCCGCCGTCTTCGTCGCCGGCCGCATCAACCAGCCGCAGGAGGCCGAGCGCCTCATCGCCGAAGGGGCGGCCGATTTATGCGGCATGACCCGCGCCATGATCTGCGATCCGGACATGGCCAACAAGGCGAAGGCCGGGGCAAGCGACGACATACGCGCCTGTATCGGTTGCAACCAGGCTTGCATCGGTCACTTCCAGCTCGGGCTGCCGATCTCCTGCATCCAGCATCCGGAGACCGGCCGCGAACTCGAATTCGAAGCCAAGCCCCGCGTGGCGAAGCCGCGCCGCATCATGGTGGTGGGCGGCGGACCGGCGGGATTGAAGGCCGCCGCCGTCGCGGCGGAGCGCGGCCATGCGGTCGATCTTTATGAGCGCGACGGCCAGTTGGGCGGCCAGGCGCGGCTGGCCCAGCTTCTGCCGACGCGGGCCGAATTCGGCGGCATTATCGGCAATCTCACCCGCGAGGCCGAACGCCATGGCGCCCGCATCCATCGCAAGAGCGACGTGACGCCTGAGACGATCGCGCGCGAAACGCCTGACGCCGTCATTCTGGCCACCGGCAGCCGGCCGCATCTGCCGCCGATCGAAGGCGAGGCGGCGCAGCTCGTCCATGCCGTCGACGTTCTGTCGGGTCGCGCCAGGACCGGGGCTCGCGCCGTCATCTACGACTGGCATGCCGACTGGATCGGCGCGGGCCTCGCCGAGAAGCTCGCCGCCGATGGCGTCCATGTCCGTCTCGCCGTCAACGGCATGTGCGCCGCCGCCAATATCCAAAGCTATATCCGCTTCGAGATGAATGCCCGCCTATTCAAGCTGGGGGTGGAGATTCATCCCTGGCTGCGGCTCTACGGCGCCGACGGCCGCACCGCCTATTTCATCCACACCGCGGCGCGCCAGCCCGTCGTCTTCGAGGATGTCGATACGCTGGTGCTGGCTTGTCCCAATCACCCGGTCGATGACCTCGCCGAAGCGGTGAGATCGCAAGAAATCGAACTGCACTTGGTGGGCGACTGCCTGACGCCGCGCACCGCCGAAGAGGCCGTCTATGAGGGGCTGAAGGCGGGGATAGCGGTTTAGAGTCGGTTGCGCGTGAGCGGACGCGGCCTCCCATACACCGTCATCCCGGCGAAAGCCGGGACCCATTGAACAATGTCTTGCGGCAGACTGCAGGCCGAAAGCGCTCAGGGGGTCCCGGCTTTCGCCGGGATGACGCCTAGTGGGGACCGCTGAGATTTAACCGCAAACCCTCCTCAACGCCCGCCACTCGGCATCGCTGAGCACGGGCCTCGCCGTCACTCCGTCCGGCAAGGGGCCAATTCGTTTCATCCGCTCCGCCGTACCCGGATGAGTGGCGAAGACCGACTGGATTTTGCCGACAGCCCCGCCCGGCCTCTCGCCCTCTTCCTGCAGCACCTTTTCGAAGAAACGCTTGAAGCCCATGGGATCGACCTGTGCGGCGGCGAGCAGGGCCAGCCCATAGTCGTCGGCCTCGGCCTCCGCCGCGCGCGAATAGCGCATGATCGCCGCAAGCCCCGCCAGCGAGCTGATCGAGTCGCCGCCGCCGCCGGTTGCGATGCTGACGAGTATCTGGACTCCGGCGGCGCGAACCATTTGGGCTTCCGAATGGCGATGGTACACATGGCCGATCTCGTGGCCGATCACGCCTGCCAGTTCCTCGGGGGCGTCGGCTCTGGCAATCAGCTCACCGGTGACGACGATGCGGCCGCCCGGCATGGCGAAAGCGTTCATGACCGGGATGTCATAGGCGCGGATCGAAACTTTCGGCATATCCGCAGTGCCCTCGCCGAGCCGGGCCGCGAGAGCCGCAAGCGCCGCTTCCCCATCACCGTTTGTGCACGGCCGGGTGCCGGCGGTCAGCTCGGTCTCGATTTTGGCGCCCATCCGCTCGCCCCAGCTGTCCGGCAGCAGGAATGCGATCTTCTGCGGAACAAGTTGCAGGGTGAGATAGCCAAGGATTGCCAGAACCGCGAAGCCCGCTGCAATCCAGGCCGCATTTCGCGCCAGTCGGCGTGGGTTGACGCCCCCTTTGAGATGCGGCGCGCGGGAGGCAAGTTCAGCGGCGAAAGCATCGTCATGGATCACCAGGCGGACACCCGGCTGGGCCGTCCGCGTCAACCGGAAGGGGCGGCCCGGATAGGGGGGTTCAATCGCCACAAGACTGGAGAAGTCCCAGGATTGCGGGGCGAAACCCGGTCCTTCAAGGTTAATGCCGTCGCCGGTCATGGTCACGCTGACCGCGCGCTCCGCCGCAATCTCGCCGTCAAAATAGCTGGCGGAAGTTTGCATCACAGCCACCCGATCCCGAATGCGTCGGCCAGCCCTTCGCCCTTGCGCGGGACAGGTGCCGTCGACTGCCGGATACTATTCACGTCGACGGTCCCTAAAACCGTCAGCCGGTCGCACAGAAAACGGATCATGCGTTGCTGGATGAAGGGGGCGCCGATCCCGAGGGTCAGCAACCAGATCAGAAAATTGCCGAGGCCGAGTGCGATGATGCCGCCGGCCCCCACATCGAACTTGAAATGCGCATTGCCCAGGCTCGTATAGCTGGCAAAGGCGGCGAGTTCCCGTGCGGTGTAGAAAGACCAGATTGCCGGGTAGATTGTGAAGAAGAAAACCCCCGGGACCGCCACCAGACCAAGCACGATCAGCGGCAGATGTTGCTCGGCGGGACCTGTCCCCCGGCCGAAGAAAAGATCGCCGAGCAGGCGCCCAAGATCGGTGCCGAGTACAGTGCCGATAATGGCCGCAGCCGCCACGACTATGGCAACGGATGTCACGATGAAGAGTATCCAGGACAGGGCATAGGCCGGATAGAGCGGTCCGGCGCGGCCCTCGAAGCGGAAGGCTAAGTTGCCGAAACGCGCCGAACCGGTCATCTGCTTCTGCAGGACGCGGTTCATGGCCGGGGTGGACCAGCCGAGTGTCACGGCCCGCGCCAGGGTGGCCGCGAAATAGGTGAGGGTGTAGGTGAGTGCCGAACCTTCGAGCGAAGCCCTGATTCCGTGCCACTGGGTCCGCGACAGACGGTAGCGCCGCGCCCGGTAGTGAGCGGCGCCCCACAACACCCAGGCACCCAGGATCAGCAGCGCTTGCACCCCTGCGACCGAGGGATGGTCCGGTCCTAGCCAAAAGTTAAGTACAGCGAGCAGGGCAACCGCCGGCAGCACCAGGATCGCAAAGACATACAACGCCCCCTTGAAAAGTTCGCCGCCCCGTCCGGTATACTCCAGGGGCTGCCCATTGATGAAAACGCAGCTCCAGATGTGCTTGCGCACTCTGGTCTTGGCCCAAAAGCGATAGAATGTCAGGGTTATGACGCTGAGAAGGAAATTAACGATAACCATCCGCGGAAGGCCGGGGCGCGGCAGGTATTCGACGCCGATTGGGTCGCCTTGGGCCGGGGCCGGGCTCACATGCATTGCCCACCAGGAGGGATTGGCAAGGCACCCTCGCATGATTCCAACCTGCCGTCACCTTGGAGCGCTTGTTGCATTAAGGCAACATTGCCATGATTTGTGAATCTTGCCCGAATCCACGCCATATTGAACCCTTGATCCGCCCAATTTGCTCCATAGCCTCACCCCGTTCCCGGCACTCGGGGACGGGGGCAGGGGCGTCTGAAGCTCGGACGGTAAATAGGGTGGCAATGCGAAGGCCGCAGGCAATGGCCGGCGCATTCCTGTGACGATTGCCGCCCGCCGTGGAAGTTCAAAAGGCTGTGCCGACGTTACAATCGATAAAATGACAAAACGCTGACACAGGACCCGATCATGGACGCCAAATCCATCACCAAAGCCAAGCTTCCCAGCCGCCATGTGACGGAAGGCCCGCAGCGCGCGCCGCATCGCTCCTACTACTATGCGATGGGCCTCAATGCGCAGCAGATCCATCAGCCCTTCGTCGGGGTGGCCTCCTGCTGGAACGAGGCGGCGCCCTGCAACATCACGCTGATGCGCCAGGCCCAGGCGGTGAAACGCGGGGTCGCCGCCGCCAACGGCACGCCGCGCGAGTTCTGCACCATCACCGTGACCGACGGCATCGCCATGGGCCACCAGGGCATGAAGGCCTCGCTCGTTTCACGCGAGGTGATCGCCGACTCGGTCGAGCTCACCATGCGCGGCCATTGCTATGACGCGCTTGTCGGCCTCGCCGGCTGCGACAAGTCGCTGCCCGGCATGATGATGGCCATGCTGCGCCTCGATGTGCCCTCGGTGTTCATCTATGGCGGCTCGATCCTGCCCGGCACCTTCAAGGGCAAGCCGGTCACCGTCCAGGACGTGTTCGAGGCGGTGGGCAAGCATTCGGTCGGCCAAATGTCGGACGCCGATCTCGATGAGCTCGAGCAGGTCGCCTGTCCCTCGGCCGGCTCCTGCGGCGCCCAGTTCACCGCCAACACCATGGCGACGGTCGCCGAGGCGATCGGCCTGGCTTTGCCCTATTCCTGCGGCGCGCCCGCGCCTTACGAAATCCGCGATACCTTCTGCTTCACCGCGGGCGAGCAGGTGATGGAATTGATCGCCCGCAGCATCCGCCCGCGCGACATCGTCACGCGGAAAGCGCTTGAAAACGCCGCAACCGTGGTTGCCGCCTCCGGCGGCTCGACCAACGCGGCCTTGCATCTGCCGGCGATCGCCCATGAATGCGGCCTCAAGTTCGACCTCTTCGATGTCGCCGAAATCTTCAAGCGCACCCCCTATATCGCCGATCTGAAACCCGGCGGAAAATACGTCGCCAAGGACATGTACGAGGCGGGCGGCATTCCGCTGCTGATGAAGACCCTGCTCGACCACGGCTACATGCACGGCGATTGCATGACGGTGACCGGCCGCACCATGGCCGAGAACATGGCGAGCGTGAAATGGAACCCGGATCAGGATGTGGTCCGCCCGGCGAACCAGCCGATCACCAAGACCGGCGGAGTCGTCGTCCTCAGGGGCAACTTGGCCCCCGAAGGCGCCATCGTGAAGGTGGCCGGCATGACGAACCTGAAATTTTCCGGCCCGGCCCGCTGCTTCGACAGCGAGGAAGCCTGCTTCGAAGCGGTGAAGAACCGCAAGTACAAGGAAGGCGAAGTGCTGGTCATCCGCTACGAGGGTCCGCGCGGCGGCCCCGGCATGCGCGAGATGCTGTCGACGACGGCGGCGCTTTACGGCCAGGGCATGGGCGACAAGGTGGCATTGATCACCGACGGCCGTTTCTCCGGCGCCACCCGCGGCTTTTGCGTCGGCCATGTCGGTCCCGAAGCCCAGCTCGGCGGCCCCATCGGCCTGTTGCAGGACGGCGACATCGTCACACTCGATGCCATTGCCGGAACCCTCGCCTGCGCCGTGAGCGATGCCGAGTTTGCCGCCCGCAAGAAGAACTGGAAACCGCGCCAGCACGGCTATGGCTCGGGCGCTCTGTGGAAATATGCACAGCAGGTCGGTCCTGCTGTTTCGGGTGCGGTGACGCATCCGGGAGGATCGCAAGAAGGTGTTTGCTACGCCGACATCTGACGGCTACGCCAATGGCGGCGTTGCGCGTGTGACGAGATGGGCCCTCGCGGCGGGTCTGGCGCTGCTGTTGCTTGCCCTTCTGCCGCCGCGCGCCGCCCTGGCCGACGAAGGCCCGTTCGCCGATTTCTATTCGTATCTGCCGGCCGCCCCCGAAATCAGCCTGCCGGAGATCAACATTCCGTTCTGGACCGACGATTTCAAGAGGGCCAAAAAGGCCTACAAAAACGGCAATTACGACCGCGCCGTGAAATTCTTCCGCCGCGCCTCGGAAGACGGCAACATGGCCGCCGACTGGTATCTGGGGCATATGTATCGTACCGGCCGCGGCGTGCCGCGCCACGATGCCACGGCGTTTTCCTATTATGCGCGGGTGGCGGAACACTACGATCCCGAGGAACCCGACCAGGACCGGTTGCGCATCTGCGTCGATGCGCTGGTGCGCATCGCCGACTACCAGCGCACCGGCATTCCCGCCGCCGGGATCGCGCAAAATCCCGCTTCGGCCGCCCGCACCTATTTGAAGGTCGCCACCACCTACGGCCACCCGGCGGCGCAATACGCGCTCGGCATCATGAATATCAAGGGCCAGGGCGTGAAGCAGAACCCGCAGCAGGGGCTTAAATGGCTGATTGCCGCGGCCCGCAAGCGCCATGCCCAATCCGAGGCCTATCTCGGCGATCTCTATTGGGAAGGCAAGCTGGTGCGCACCGACCGCACCCGCGCGGTAATGTGGTACATCCTGGCGCAGCAATCGACGCGGCCCGAGGAGAACCCGGAAATCTTCGACCGCCTCGATCGGCTCGTGGCGGCTGTCAGCGAAGAGGAACGGCTCGAAGCGGAAGCCCGGGCCCGCGTATGGGCCGATCAATATCCGGCCCGCTCCAACCGCAGCGCCTTGGCGGAACAGTAGCATCTTTCCCTCGATGGGGCTGCCGCAATCACACACGTGATCCGGCTTAAATATTTGAAATTCAAACAAAACTCGTCATCCCGGCGAAAGCCGGGACCCATCGAACGATCGGGGACACTCCAGCAGCATGCCCCTGTTGCTCCATGGGTCCCCTGAGTTCACAAACGAAGTGCAACACCAGATTATAGTGTTGCCATGGGAGCGAGGGCGAGGCCCTCCGTCAGTCTTGCTAAAGCCGGACAGTTCATGCAATCAACCCTCCGACATGACAAGCCCCGAACCTTCCGCCCCCATCGAGACCGTTGACGCGGGCCACAAGCCGCACGGCTCCTTATTCGGCCGGCTGCGCGCCTATTTCTTCACCGGCCTCATCGTCACCGCGCCTATCGCCATCACCATCTGGGCCACCTATTGGTTCGTCACCCTGTTCGACGGCTGGGTGAAGCCGCTCATTCCGGCGGTCTACAATCCCAATAATTATCTGCCCTTCGAGGTGCCGGGTTACGGGCTGATCTTCGCCCTCGTCGCCATCACCTTGATCGGCGCGCTCGCCGCCAATCTCGTCGGCCGCACGCTCATCGGCTGGTGGGACAAGCTGCTCGACCGCATGCCGGTGGTGCGCTCGATCTACAAGGGCTCGAAGCAGATATTCGAGACCATCTTCTCCCAGAAGGGCACTTCGTTCCGCGACGTCTGCCTGGTCGAATGGCCGCGCAAGGGCGTCTGGTCCCTTGCCTTCGTCTCGCGCGAGGTGGATGGTTCGCAGGTGGGCCTCGAAGCCGGACGCAACATGTATGCGATCTATGTTTCAACGACGCCCAACCCGACCGGCGGCTACGTCTTCTTCGCCGATGCCGGGGAGGTGATAATCCTCGATATGAGCGTCGAGGATGGCCTCAAGCTGGTGATCTCCATGGGACTGGTGTTTCCCGGTAAGCCGCTGACCCCCGGGATCGAGGCGCAAGGAGCGCGCCGGCTCGCCGCGATGAAACCGCGCCGCAAGCCTAGCCGGCGGAAAGCAGCCTGACCGCCTCGTCGCGCTCGAAGAGATAGAGCAGCACCCTAAGCGCCTCGCCGCGCGGGCCGGTGAGGGCGGGATCGCGGGTCAGCAGCAAAGCCGCATCGTCGCGCGCCGCCGCGAGCAGTTCGCCATGCTGGGCGAGATCGGCCATGCGGAAGAGCGGCAGGCCCGACTGGCGCGTGCCCAGCATTTCGCCGGCCCCGCGCAATCGCAAATCCTCTTCGGCGATACGGAAACCGTCCTCGGTCTCGCGCATGATCGTGAGCCGCGCCTTCGCCGTCTCGCCCAGCGGCTCGCTATACAGCAGGAGACACGCCGACTTGGCGGCCCCCCGGCCCACCCGCCCGCGCAACTGATGCAATTGGGCAAGCCCAAAGCGCTCGGCATTCTCGATCGCCATGACGCTTGCTTCCGCGACATCGACGCCGACTTCGATCACCGTGGTGGAGACGAGGATGGCGATGGCGCCGGACTTGAAGTCGGCCATAACGGCATCGCGCTGGGAGGGCTTCAGGCGGCCATGCACCAGCCCCACCTTTCCCGGAAACCGCGCCGCCAATGCCTTGAAACGCTCTTCCGCCGCCGCAAGATCGACGAGCGCGCTGTCCTCGACCAGGGGACAGACCCAATAGATGCGATGGCCCCCGGCAATCTGGCGCGCCAGGCCGGCGATCACCTCGTCCATGCGCGCCAGAGGCAAGACCCGCGTATCGACCGGCAGCCGGCCCGCCGGCTTTTCGGTGAGCTTCGAGACATCCATGTCGCCATAGACGGTCAGCGCCAGGGTGCGCGGGATGGGGGTTGCCGTCATGACCAGGAGATCGGTGGCGGCCCCCGCCTTGGCCTGCAGCGCCAGGCGCTGATGCACGCCGAAGCGATGCTGCTCGTCGATCACCGCAAGCCCCAGATCGTTGAACGCGACACCTTCCTGAAACAGCGCATGGGTGCCGATCAGCATGTCGATGTGGCCTTCGGCGAGCTTTGCCAGCACGTCGTCGCGGGCCCGGCCCTTTTCGCGGCCGGTGAGAATGGCGAGCCTGATCCCCGCCGCCATGCAATAGGGCTGGAGATTGGCAAAGTGTTGCCGGGCGAGTATTTCGGTCGGCACCATGAAGGCGCCCTGGGCACCGCTCTCGATCGCCGCGGCGAGTGCTACGAGCGCCACCACGGTCTTGCCCGATCCGACATCGCCCTGCAGGAGCCGCAGCATGCGTTCCGGTGCCGCCATGTCGCGAAGGATTTCAGCGATCGCCGTGACTTGCGACTGCGTCAGGCGGTAGGGCAGGGCGGCAACGATCTTCGCGCGGCTTTCGCCGTCGCCTGCAAGGCTGCGGCCCTTGGCCTTCTTCATCCGGCCGCGCACCAGCGAAAGCGCCAGCTGGTTGGCGAGCAGCTCGTCATAGGCGAGCCGCATGCGGGCCGGCGCATCGGGCGAAAGCGCGGCCGGCGTCTCCGGATGATGCAGGGTGCGCAGCGCCTCGGCGAAATCCGGCCAGCCATGGCGCTGCCGGAAAGCCTCGTCCTGCCATTCCGGCAAGGCCGGGACCGCATCGAGCGCGGTACGGACCGCCCGCGCCAGAACCTTGGCCGAAACCCCCTCGGTCAGGGGATAGACCGGCTCGATCAGCGGCAAATGTTCGAAATCGGCCGGCGATACGATGTGGTCTGGATGGACGATTTGCGGCAATCCCTCGTACCACTCGATGGCGCCCGAGACGAAGCGCCGCTCGCCCACCGGCAGAACCCGCAGCAAATGGTCGGCGGCGCCGTGAAAGAACACCAGGGTGAGCGAGCCCGTCTCGTCCGCCACATCGACCCGGTAGGGGACGCGCCTGCCGCGTGGCGGCGGGCGGTGGAGGGCGACGGTGACTTCGATGGTGACGATGCCCTGGCGCGGCAAATCCGCGATGCGCGGCCTATAACGCCGGTCGACGAGGCCCGACGGCAGGTGAAACAAGAGATCGACGATGCGGGCGCCGCCGCCTGCCTCCTCCGCCCCCGGCCGCAGCAATCCCGCCAAAGTCTTGTCGAGCTTGCGGCCGATGCCCTTGATGCCGGCGGCGCCGGCGAACAGCGCGTTGAGGATGGCGGGTCGCATGAACCCTGCTTACCTGGCAATCACAGAAAAGGCGCCGTTGGCCCATGTGACCCGGTGGCGATGCCATTGGCCTCGGAGAAGGTGAAGGCGCCGCCGAACAGGGCGCGGCTGGTGATCACGCCGGCGATATTCGGCAGATAGGACAGGGTTGAAATATCGTCGAGCGTCTTGACCACGCCGCTGGCGATCACAGGTATGCGCACCTTTGCGGCGAGGTCGGTTATATGCGCCATGCTGCTTTCGGGGTGATCTTCATCGCGGTCGATGTCGGTATAGATGATGGCCGCGAGGCCGATATTCTCGAACTGATGGACGAACTCTATGGGCGTGAAGGTCGTGGTTTCGGCCCATCCCTCGACCACCACCTTCCCGCCGCGCACATCGACGCTGACCACGACGGCATCGGGATAGGCCCCGGCTGCGGCCTTGACGAAGTGCGGATATTTGACGGCGGCCGTCGCGATGACGACCCGGGCGGCGCCCGCATCCATCCAGGAGTGGACCTTTTCCATCGACCGGACGGCGCCGCCGACCTGCACCGAACACCCGGCGGTGCGGATGATCTCCTTGACGATGGCGGCGTTCTCGCCTTGGTTGAAGACGGCATCGAGATCCACCACATGCAGCCATTCCGCGCCTTGCCCGACGAGATCGTGGGCGGCTTGCACCGGTTCGAGGTCATAGATGAGCGGGCTGTCGATCCTGTTGCGGACCAGATTGACGAGACGGCCCTTGCGCAGTTCGAGATCGGGATAAATGATCATTTTCGCTCCCTCTCACGCCGGTTCGTTGCGGTCATTGTGCTCCAACATGCGGCCGATGAAAAGCCTCGATCATCGGCGGGTAGTGTCTCTGGTTGAAATTTGAGGTCTTGTTATGGATGACGAACCGCGTTCATCAGCCATTCATCAACCTGACCTTATGACTTGAGGCACGCGACTATGATATGCGGCCCACGCCTTTGTATCCGAACACATCCATCCAATGGCTTCGATGATTTCATCATGGTCGGCGCTTAGATCGCGATGAAAAATCGGTTCATGATGGGCTATACGATTTCGAAATCGGCGGAGAGCATTGAATCTCCCATGAACTTCTGATCTCTTTTTGCACCCGGTAACTTGGAAACCGCGATACAAGGCTTTGCGCCATAGAGTGGCGTCGTATCTAGGCCCCATGAGTCCAACCCAAAATGAGAATTTTAATTCCGCCACCACGTCGCCAATGGGGATTGGCTCTGGTTTTGATACTTCGCGGTAAGCGTCGAGAATTGCAATTTGCGCATCATGGTTCAATGGAGCATTTCCATTGCGAAACCAATCTTTTCCATAGACGTTTGACATGCAAGTATTGAGCGTATTGCGTAGGCATATCTCCAAGCACTGCAGGGGCGTATAAAAGGCCTCCGACAACTTAGTATTGCGCTCGTAAAGAGCTAGGGCAGCGTCTAAATCCCCATGTGTTTCAATGAGATATTTGTCTAATCTTTCCCTGGTTATGGTCCGTTCAAGTGCGGCATTTATGATGGCATTGCGCAATTTACCTTGTCCTTAACATCTGCTTGGGCTATATGTTCACTGTATACCCCGGGTCGGCCTCTGTCGAAAGACATGCTCCCGGGGTCAGTCTTTTTAGCACTACTTGACGCCATCTTCGAACTCAGATGGCGGTGACAAAGCAAATGGCATCCGCTGGCCGTTTCTCTCCTGATCCTTTTGGCAACTCAATCACTCCTATGCTTTCCACCAAGCATGGAGGAAACGCGGCCCGGATTCGACAGGCTGTTAGTTCCGCCAAAATTCAAACTGAGACAGTATCGATCGCCGAAAACTCAACCGCGTTGCGGCCACTGCCGCTTCGGTCTAAGGAGGCGCGCCATGACAGCCGCCGCTGAACATCCCGAAAACCGCCGCAAGCGGCTGCTTTGGCGCGCCAGCCATCGCGGCATCAGGGAAATGGACCTGATTCTGGGGGGCTTCGCCGCGGCCCGGATCGAGACCATGACGGCCACGGAGCTGGACCAGCTTGAGGCCGTCATCGATTTGCCCGATCGACAGCTCCTTGACTGGGCCACGCGACAAGAGCCCGTGCCGGCAGAGCTGCGCAGCCGGCTTCTCAATGAGATGCTCGATTTCCGTCCATGATTGACCTTTCCCGCCTCAAGTCCCGGCTCGCAACCACGGGCCGGGTTCCCGTCTCCGGCGTGCCGCAGGGCTTCGACGCCATGCTGCTGCCCAAGATCGCGCGTGAGTTGGCACCGCGCCCGCTCATCCATGTGGCCCTCGACGACCAGCGCCTCGCGGCACTTGCCGAGCAGCTTGCCTTCTTCGCGCCGGAACTCGAGGTGCTGCGCTTTCCGGCCTGGGATTGCCTGCCCTATGACCGGGTCTCGCCGGCGGCCGAGATCGTCGCCCGCCGGCTGGCCACGCTGTCGCGTCTAACGCGGCCGGTCGACCATCCACTGATCCTTCTCACCACCGTCAATGCCATCCAGCAGCGCGTGGTGCCGAGAAGCCTGATCGGCGGCGCCACTTTCACCGCCGCTCCCGGCCGGGGCGCCGGCATGGAAAGCGTTCTCGCTTTTCTCGCCGGGAACGGCTTCGCCCGTTCCGGCACTGTTGTCGATCCCGGCGATTTCGCGCTGCGCGGCGGCATCGTCGATATTTTCCCGCCTGGCGCCGAGGCGCCGGTGCGCCTCGATTTCTTCGGCGATACGCTGGAATCGATCCGCAGCTTCGATCCGCAGTCGCAGCGCTCCACCGCCACGCTGAAGCGCATTGTGCTGCTTCCGGCCAATGAAGTGCTGCTTAACCCGGAGGCGATCGGCCGCTTCCGCACCGCCTATGCGGCGGCCTTCGGCGGTCTCGACATTTCCGATCCCCTTTATGAATCGGTCACCGGTGGCCGCCGCTATCAGGGCATGGAGCACTGGCTGCCGCTGTTTCACGAGCGCCTGGAAACCGTCTTCGATTATGTGGCCGTCGGCGCCGTCTCACTCGATCACGCGGCGGACGAGGCAATCGCCGCGCGCCGCGATCAGGTGCTGGAATTCTACAATGCCCGCCGCGAGGCCCTCGACAAGCAGAGCTTCGGGGCGGCGCCCTACAAGCCGCTGAAGCCGGAGTCGCTCTATCTCGGCGAAGCGGAACTGGCCCAAGCGCTGGCGGATCGCTGCACGCTGGCGCTGTCGCCCTTCGAGAGGCCGGAAGCGGCGGCGATTTCCTTCGGCGCCAGGCGCGGCCGCGGCTTTGCCGCCGAGCGCGCCGAAAGGGGCGGCAATGTCTATGAGGCGGTAAAAGCCCACACCGAAGCCTTGCGCAAGCAGGACCGGCGCGTCGTCATCGCGGCGTGGAGCGAGGGCTCGCGCGAGCGGCTGGAGACGATCCTCAAGGACCACGAGCTGGCGCCGCTTGCCGCGGCCGTGAGCTGGACCGAGGTGAGCACGCGCGATGCCGCGATCGTCAGCCTCATCGTGCTTGGGCTGGAGGAGGGCTTCGAGGCCGGCGATCTCATTGTCATCGCCGAACAGGATATTCTCGGCGACCGGCTGGTGCGCCGCGCCCGCAAGAGCCGCAAGGCCACAGACTTCATCAACGAACTCTCCGCCATGACGCCGGGCGATCTCATCGTCCATGTCGATCACGGCATCGGCCGCTTCGAGGGGTTGAAGACCATCGAGGTGCAGGGCGCGCCCCACGACTGCCTGTTCATCATGTATGCCGGCAACGACCGGCTGTTCCTGCCGGTCGAGAACATCGAGCTTCTGACCCGCTACGGCGCCGACGAGCAGGGCGCCCAGCTCGATAGGCTGGGCGGCGGCGCCTGGCAGGCCAAGAAGGCGCGCCTCAAGGAACGCATCCGCGACATGGCGGAAAGCCTGATCAGGACGGCGGCGGCGCGCCAACTGAAGCCCGGCGATATCCTGGCGCCGCCCGACGGCGCCTTCGACGAATTCTGCGCCCGCTTTCCCTATGAGGAAACCGAGGACCAGCTGGCGGCGATCGAGGCGGTGCTCGACGACCTGCAGAAGGGCCGCCCGATGGACCGGCTCGTCTGCGGCGATGTCGGCTTCGGCAAGACCGAGGTGGCGCTGCGCTCGGCCTTCGTCGCCGCGCTCAACGGCAAGCAGGTGGCGGTCGTGGTGCCGACCACGCTTCTGGCGCGCCAGCATTTCGCCACCTTCGGCGAGCGCTTCAACGGCCTGCCGCTCAGGCTGGCTCATACTTCGCGCCTCGTCGGCCGCAAGGAGATCGAGGCGGTCAGAAAGGATCTCGCGTCCGGCGGCATCGACATCGTCATCGGCACCCACGCGCTGCTGTCGGAAAGCGTCAAGTTTCGCGATCTCGGCCTACTGATCATCGACGAGGAGCAGCATTTCGGCGTCCGCCACAAGGAGCGGCTGAAGGAAATGCGGGCCGACGTGCATGTGCTCACCCTCACCGCCACGCCCATCCCGCGCACCCTGCAGCTGGCGCTGTCGGGAGTGCGCGAACTGTCGCTCATCGCCACGCCGCCCTTGGACCGGCTGGCGGTGCGCACCTACATCTCGCCCTTCGATCCGGTGATCATCCGCGAGTCGCTGTTGCGCGAGCATTACCGCGGCGGCCAAAGCTTCTATGTTGTCCCGCGCATTTCCGATCTCGGCGAGATCGCCGCCTTCCTGCGCGACAGCGTGCCGGAGATCGAATTCCGCCAGGCCCACGGCGGCTTGCCGCCAACCCAGCTCGAAGACATCATGGCGGGATTCTACGACCGCAAATTCGATCTGCTGCTGTCCACTTCCATCGTCGAGTCGGGTCTCGACATTCCGACCGCCAACACCTTGATCGTCCACCGCGCCGACATGTTCGGTCTCGCCCAGCTCTATCAGTTGCGCGGCCGCGTCGGCCGCTCCAAGCAGCGCGCCTATGCGCTGTTGACCACGCCCGCCAACCGGACCCTCACGGCCGCCGCCGAAAAGCGCCTCAAGGTCCTGCAATCCCTCGATTCATTGGGCGCCGGCTTTACCCTCGCCGCCCACGATCTCGATCTGCGCGGCGCCGGCAATCTTCTCGGCGAGGAGCAGTCGGGTCACATAAGGGAAGTGGGTTACGAACTCTATCAGTCGATGCTCGAGGAGGCGGTCGCCAAGCTGCGCACCGGCGAGGAGATGGTGGAGGGCGATGGCGCCTGGTCGCCGCAGATCAATATCGGCACCTCGGTGCTCATTCCGGAGGCCTTTGTTCCCGACCTGCAGGTGAGGCTCGGTCTCTATCGCCGCCTCGCCGATCTCCAGGAGCAGGCCGATCTCGACGGCTTCGCCGCTGAATTGCACGATCGCTTCGGGCGCGCCCCCGAGGATGTGCGGCATCTGCTCGACGTCGTGTCGATCAAGCTGCTCTGCCGCAAGGCCAATGTGGCGAGCGTCGATGCCGGGCCCAAGGGCGCGGTGATCGGCTTCCGCGGCGATACCGTCGCCAATCCGGCGGCGCTGGTGCAATGGATCACCGGCCAGGGCTCGCTCGCCAAGCTCCGCCCCGACATGAAGCTGGTGGTCATGCGCTCATGGGCGAGCCCCGAGGAGAGATTGAAAGGCACCCGCCAGCTCATGCAGACGCTGGTCAAGCTGGCGGCGTAGCCGCCCGCGCCTCCAGCATCGCCCGGGTGATGGCGCCTTTCAAAACTTCCGGCGGCTGGGCGCCGACCACCGCATGGCGGTTGCCGAAGATGAAGGTGGGAACGCCGCTTATGCCGAACTCCGCCGCCTGGTCGATCTCGGCCACGACTTGATCGAGATCGGCCTCGCTGCCGAGCAGCTGGGCGACCAGCGTGGCGTCGAGCCCCACGGCGATCGCCGCATCGATGAGCACGCGGGTCTCGCCGACATCCTTGCCTTCGTTCCAGTAGGCCATGAACAGGCGCTCGGCCATCTCGTGCTGCTTGCCCGCCGATTGCGCCCAGCGCATCAGGCGATGGGCGTTGAGAGTGTTCGGCGTGCGGGTGATGCGCTCGAAATCGTAAGGAACCCCCGCCGCCTTGCCCGCCGCGATCAATGGCGCATGCAAACCTTCAAGCCGGTCGGCGCCGAATTTGCGGGCGAGATAGACCTTGCGATCCATGCCCTCCTTGGGGATCGAGGCATCGAGCAGGAAGGGCCGCCAGCGCACCTCGACGGCGCCATTGTCGAGCGCGGCAATCGCCGTGTCGAGGTTGCGCTTGCCGAGGAAGCACCACGGGCAGATCACGTCCGAGACGATATCGACGGTGACGGTCATGGAATGCGCCACAGCGTCGTCGCCTCGAAGCCGGGGAGAGGCTGCCGGTCCGGCCTGC
This sequence comes from Hyphomicrobiales bacterium, assembly GCA_052386315.1. GTDB lineage: Bacteria > Pseudomonadota > Alphaproteobacteria > Rhizobiales > Aestuariivirgaceae > Aestuariivirga. The sequence continues at coordinate 7,156 of JBQTKG010000014.1, read as the reverse complement.
CGATGCGCTTCCAGCGCGCCACCCATTGCCCGCCCGAATCGTAGAAGGGCACGATGTAGAAGCCCGCCACCAGCAGCCGGTCGAGGGCCCTGACCGCGGTGACGAAAACTTCCCGCGACGTGGCGGTGAGCAGCGCCGCGATCGCCTTGTCCACCGCCGGATCGGCGATCCCCGGATAATTGCGGGTGCCCTCGATGCTCCGGCCTTCCGAGCCGTAATAGAATTTCTGCTCGTTGCCGGGGGAGAGCGAATTGAACCAGGCGGCCGGGATCATGTCGTAATCATAGGTCTTCTGGATCGTGGCGAATTGCGCCGAGTCGACGATGCGTACGTCCGCCGCGATCCCGATCTGCCGCAGCGTGCGCTGATAATGCAGCGCGATCTTCTCCTGATCCTTGTTCTGCACCGATATGGTGAAGGCGAAAGGCTCGCCCGCGCCGTTGACGAGGCCCGTATCCTTCACCGTCCAGCCGGCCTCAGCCAACAGGTCCACGGCTTGGCGCAACAGCTTGCGGTCGCGGCCCGAGCCGTCGCTCACCGGCAGCGCATAAGTGCCGTCCAGCATATCGGGCCGCAGGCTCTTCGCCGCATCGCCCAACAGCGCCAATTCCTGCGCATCGGCGGCTCTGCCTTTCGAGGAGAGTTCCGAGCCCGAATAATAGCCGTAGGTGCGGCGGTAGGCGCCGGAGAACAGATTGGCGTTGGCCCATTCGAAGTCGAAGGCCATCGCCAGCGCCTCGCGCACCCGCGCATCCTCGAATATCTTGCGCCGCGTGTTGAAGGCAAAGCCGGAAGCCGGTGCCGGCGAGCGCTGCTCGATCTTCTCCAGCACGATCTCGCCCGCCTTGACCGCCGGGAAATCATACCCCGTGGCCCAGCGCCCGGGATCGCTCTCGACGCGGATATCGGCAAGCCCGGTCTTGAACGCCTCGAAGACGGCATTGGCGTCGCGGTAATAGTCGATCTTCACCTCGTCGAAGTTCCACAGGCCCTTGGCGATGGCGAGGTCTGCTCCCCACCAGTCGCGGTTCCTGCGGTAGGCGATCGATTCGCCCGCCTTCACATCGGCGATCGTATAGGGTCCGGAACCGGTGATGGGGTCGAGCGTCGATTCGTCGAAGGTCTTGCCCTCCCAGAATTTCCTGGAGACGACCGGCATGACGCCGATGATCAGGGGCAATTCCCTGTCGCCCTCTTCTTGATGGAAGATGACGGTGCGATCGTCCGGCGTTTCCACCTTGGTGACCTTGGAATAGGAGTTCTTGAAATTGGGCCGGCCCTTGTCGCGCAGGATTTCCATCGAGAAGACGATGTCGGCGGCGGTCACCGGCGTGCCGTCGGAAAACTTCGCTTGCCGCCGGAGCTTGAAGGTGAAGGTCTGGCGGTCGCCGTTGACATCGATGGTTTCCGCCAGGAGCCCATAGAGCGAGAAGGGCTCAGCCCAATTCCGCCCGAGCAGGCTTTCGAACACATAGCTGCGCACTCCGCTCGCCGCCTGGCCCTTGACGATGAAGGGATTGACGCTGTCGAAACTTCCCGTGACCGCCTGGCGCAACTGCCCGCCCTGCGGCGCCTGCGGGTTGGCATAGGGAAGATGGGTGAAGCCGGCGGGCAGTTGCGGCTCGCCATGCATGGCGATGCCATGTTTGGGTTCGGCGGCGGCGGAGACGGCCAGCAGGAGCGCCGCCGCCAGCGATACAAATGTGCGAATCGGTTTCATGATGCCAACTTGATCCAGCGGGAAATGCTAAGCGACATTAAACAAGAACTCGTCATCCCGGCCCCGGATTGGTGTCCGGGGCCGGGATGACGGAAGTGTGAATCCCTCCCCGCAATGGCGAGGGGAAATTGAATTTAGGCTGATTGGAGTTCAGCGCACAATGATGTTGGAAAACTGCCAGGGATCGGGCCGGTCCAGCGTCTCGGGAAACAGCTTGCCGCGATCCTTGAGTGGCGTCCAGTCGCTGTAGACGCCAATTACCGGCCCCAGATAGGGCATCTGGATTTCGAGGCAGCGGCGGTAGTCCATCTCGTCGGTCTCGACGATGCCGGCGTCGGGGTTCTCGATCGCCCAAACCATGCCTGCCAGCACGGCGCTCGTCACCTGCAGCCCGGTGGCGCTCTGATAGGGCGCCAGCTTGCGTGCCGCATCGATGGTGAGCTGCGAGCCGTACCAATAGGCGTTCTTCCTGTGGCCGTAGAGCAGCACGCCGAGCTCGTCCATTCCGTCGATGATTTCGGTCTCGTCGAGAATGTGCCAGACCGATTGCCGCTTGCCGCCGGCGCCGAACATCTCATGCAGCGACAGGACCGCGTCGTTGCATGGGTGATAGGCGTAATGGCAGGTGGGCCGGTACACGGTCTTGCTGTCGTTGCGCAGCGTAAAATAGTCGGCAATCGAAATCGACTCGTTATGGGTGACGAGGAAGCCGTATTGCGCTCCCGCCGTCGGCACCCAGCTCATCACCTTGGTGTTGGCGCCGGGGCGGTTGAGATAGATGGCGGCGCCGCAGCCCAGCTTGTGGCGGCGGCCGTCGGCGGGCAGCTTCTTCTCGTGCGTGCCCCAGCCGAGTTCGGCCGGCTGCAGGCCTTCGGAAATGAACCCGTCCACCGACCATGTGTTGACGAAACAGTCGAGCGGCTTCGGCCTCTTCGAGCGCTGGGTGTCGCGCTCGGCGATGTGAATGCCCTTGACGCCGAGCCGCCGCATCAGCCGCGCCCAGCCTTCGCGGCTGGTGGGCTCGGCGATTTTGAGCGTGAGATCGGCGGCGATGTTCATCAGGGCCCGCTTGACGAACCACGACACCATTCCGGGATTGGCGCCGCAGCAGGAAATCGCCGTGGGCCCGGCGCCGAGATTGCGCTTCAGGGCAAGCATGCCTTCGCGCAGCATGTAGTTGGAACGGCCGGCGGCGTCGAGCTTGGGATTGTCATAGAGGCCGGGCCACGGCTCCACCACCGTATCGATGTAGAGTGCTTTGCACTGGCGCGCCAGTTCCATGATCGCCACGGAATCGACATCGACCGACAGGTTGACGATGAAGGCGGGGCCGGGCCCGGCGGTCAGCAGCGGCTTGAGCAGGGACCGGTAATTCTGCCGGGTCACCGCTTCCTTGACGAAAGCGAGGCCTTGCTTCTCGACAAGATCGCTGTGCGAGGCATCCGGATCGATGACCGTGAACCTGGACCGGTCGCACTTGATATGGCGCAGGATCAGCGGCAGCGAGCCGCGGCCGATCGATCCGAAGCCGATCATCACGACGGGGCCGTTCCAGGCGGCGTGCACGGGCCAGTCGGTCATGTCATCGCAACTCCTGATCTTGGGCCGGGAAAAAACGCGTGGGCTTTAGCGGAGAACACCGTTGGTTGATAGCGGAATCTTGCCACCCGAACGGATTGGGCGCTGCCGTTGAAAGCAGCGCCCTGTGTGGTCGAAGCCGTTGGAAGACTAGTAGCGGTCGATGGCCTTTCGCGCCTCGTCGCCGCGCGGATCGGAACTCGCTTCCTTCTCCACTTCTGCGCTCTCGATCTTGATCTGCCAGATGTGCCACCCGATCCAGAAAGCGAAGCCGATAACCACCATCGGGACCTCGGCGCCCTGGAAGGGATAGATTGCGCCGATATCCTTGAGATCGACGGCCCAGCTTGTGATGCCATTTGTAGACATGTTTCATTTCCTCCGGGTTTACTTGACCATTTCGCGTTCCACGGCGGTGATTTCCATCACCGCGACCTGATAGGCTTCGTTGGTCGCAAAATCGAGACCTTCCAGCTCGACCTTCTTCGGGACGCGCAGCAGGTCGAACGCATTCAGGATTTTGCACAGAATGTAAGTCGGGATGAAGCCCAGGAGGAACATGATGCAGGCGCCGATGAAGCTACCGAGCGGGTTGATGAGGGCATAGCCCTCATAGGGCGAGGATGGCTGGCCCCACGCCATGAAGCCCACGATCACCACACCCATGAAGCCGCCATAGCCGTGCACGGCGACGGCGCCTACCGCGTCGTCGATCTTGAAGCGGCGCTCGACCCAGTAGTGCAGCTTGTAGGCGATGAACGGCACGATGGCGCCGATCAGCAGGGCCTGCAGCGGATGGTAGAGGTCGTTGCCCGCCGACGCGCCGATGATGCCGCACAGGCCCGCCGAATAGGTCCAGAACGCATTGCCCTTCGAGAAGATGTAACCCGACATCAGGCCACCCGACAGCGCCATGAGGAAGTTGACGGTGATGGCCGAAAGCGTGGTCGGCACCAGGTAGATGTTGGTTGTCGTCCAGGTTTCGCCGGTGATCTGGCCGGCAATCGTCGCCGGCGAAATAATCGGGACGTTGCAGGCGGCATAGAAGCCCCAGAAACCCACATAGATCAGGAACAGGCCGATGGTGACCAGCCACGGATTGTGCGGCGGGATGTCCCTTGGGCTTCCGTCGGCGCGGAACTTGCCGAGCCTGGGCCCCAGCACGATCAGTGCGGCGAGCGCCGCACCGCCGGCGATGGCATGCACCACGCCGGAAGCATAGGCATCGTGATAGCCAAGCAGTTTCACCATCCAGCCGCCGAAATGCCAGCCCCAGGCCGCATCGATGATCCACAACACCGAGCCGAGCAGCACCGCGATGAGCCAGAAGGCGCCGGAGCGCACCCGCTCGATGAGGGCGCCCGAGACGATCGAGGCGGTGGTGATGGAGAAGAGCACGAAGGCCGCCATGAACACGCCGTTCAGCCGGTGCCAGATGGCGGCATCGGCGGCGCCGATGCCGAGCGCCGGCGAGGGTCCGGACAGATGCGGGCCCATCAGCGCGCTCCACGGTGCGGCGATCACATTGGCGTCTGGAATTACGGTATCGGTGATGCCGGGTCCGTTCGGAAATGCGAAGTAGATCCACCATCCGAACAGGTAGAAGGTCACGGTCACGACCGGAATCGCCATCGTGTTCTTCATCAGCGTGTGCATGTGATTGCGCCGCCGCGAGGCGCCGACCTCATACATGCAGAATCCCGCATGGATGAGGAACATCAATACGACCGTCATCCAGAAGTAGAACTCGGTAAAGATCACATTGAGTGCGTTGACATTGTCACCCATCGGGGTACCCCTTCCCTTCGGAGCGATGAAGTATTCCCGGCAAATGGCCCGCCCCAATTCCGACTCATTTGCTGCGGGGCAACTTTATTTGCCGAGAGGAAACATCGGCATTGGAGCAAAGTCAAGCAACCGTTCGGAGCGGTGCACATGAATGGCGGATGCCGAATTCCACGCCTGATTTGAGCTTCGCGGGCCGCCCCGCCATACTGGCCTGAAACGATTCGGGAACGCGAGCCGCATGGCCAAACCCGCCAAGACCAAGGACCTGTTCGACGATCTGCCGGAGCTGCGCAAAGCCAGGCCGGCCAAATCGCGCGGCGAAGAGAGTTATACCGCCGCCGACATCGAGGTGCTGGAAGGCCTGGAGCCGGTGCGCCGCCGGCCCGGCATGTATATCGGCGGCACCGACGAGAAGGGTCTGCACCATCTCTTCGCCGAGGTGATGGACAACGCCATGGACGAGGCGGTGGCCGGCCACGCCTCATGGATCGAGGTGACCTACGCCGCCGACTTCTATCTCACCGTCGTCGACAACGGCCGCGGCATTCCCATCGATCCGCATCCCAAGTTCAAGGACAAATCCGCCCTCGAAGTGATCATGACCACGCTGCATTCCGGCGGCAAATTCGACTCCGGCGCCTATGAAACGAGCGGAGGCCTGCACGGCGTCGGTGTCTCGGTGGTCAATGCCTTGTCCGATCATGTGGTGGTCGAAGTGGCGCGCGGGCAACAGCTCTACCGCCAGGAATTTTCCAGAGGCAAGCCCAAAGGCAAGCTCGAAAGCCTGGGGCGCGTGCAGAACCGCCGCGGCACCAGCCTCCGTTTTCACCCCGACCCGCAGGTGTTCGGCCGGACCCCTGAATTCAACGCCGCGCGGCTCTATCGCATGGCGCGCTCCAAATCCTATCTGTTCGGCGGCGTTGAAATCCGCTGGCTCTGCCATCCCTCCCACATCAAGGACGCGGAGACGCCGGCGGAGGCGGTGTTGCATTTCCCCGGCGGCCTCAAGGACTTTCTCGCCGAGCGCATCGAGGGCCTGCCCCGCGTCGTCGACGATATTTTTTCAGGCCGCGTCGAGAAGGAGGGCGGCCATGGCAGCGTCGAATGGGCGGTCGCCTGGTTCGGCGGCGAGGACGGCTTCATCTCGTCCTACTGCAACACCATCCCGACCGCCGATGGCGGCACCCATGAACAGGGCTTCCGCGCCGCGCTCGCGCGCTCGCTCAGGAACTATGCCGAGCTGGCGAGCAACAAGCGCGCCGCCATCGTCACCGCCGACGATATCATGACCTCGAGCGGCGCCATGCTCTCGGTGTTCATCCGCGACCCCGAGTTCCAGGGCCAGACCAAGGACAAGCTGGCCACCGCTGAGGCCGCCCGCATCGTCGAGACCGCGGTGCGCGATCATTTCGACCACTGGCTCACCGGCCATCCGGCCCAGGCCGACCGGCTGCTCGACTGGATCGTCGAGCGCGCCGAGGAGAGGATCAAGCGCCGCCAGGAAAAGGAAGTGGGCCGCAAGACGGCGGTGAGGAAGCTCAGGCTTCCCGGCAAGCTCGCCGATTGTTCGGCGACCCAGGCCGAAGGCTCGGAACTTTTTATCGTCGAGGGCGATTCGGCCGGCGGCTCCGCCAAGCAGGCGCGGAACCGCATGACCCAGGCGGTGCTGCCCCTGCGCGGCAAGATTTTGAACGTCGCCAGCGCCGGCAAGGACAAGCTCAGCCACAACCAGCAGCTTGCCGATCTCGTCCAGGCGCTCGGCTGCGGCACCGGCGCCTCTTACCGCGAAGAGGAACTGCGCTACGACAAGGTGATCGTCATGACCGACGCCGATGTCGACGGCGCCCATATCGCGAGCCTGCTCATCACTTTCTTCTACCGCCAGATGCCGCTTCTGATCGACCGGGGCCATCTCTATCTGGCGGTGCCGCCGCTCTACAAGCTGGCGCAAGGCGCCAAGGTCGCCTATGCGCGCGACGACCGGCACAAGGAGGAATTGCTCAAGGGCGAGATGGCGGGCCGCGCCAAGGTCGAGGTCTCGCGCTTCAAGGGCTTGGGCGAAATGATGCC
>JBQTKG010000013.1:0-92324 GCA_052386315.1 Hyphomicrobiales bacterium | reverse complement strand
GTGACCGGAATAGCCTCGAATTGCCTGCCGATGGCGGCGACCCATTGCCTCGCCCGTGCGGTGAGCTTGCGGTCGTCGGTCTGGAAGCGGCCGCGCGAGACGAGGATTCCCATGTCGGCGCCGTGATAGCGATAATCGCCGGCCGTGTAGACGCGCAGATAGAAGGCCTCGTCCTCGTCGGAGACGAGGAACCAGTCGATCGACTTGCGCACCATGGCGATGTCGCCCTTGTCGTTCATCCGCCAGATGCCCGAGGCGGGCGCCTTGGCGATCATCTCGACGCGGTCGACCGGATATTTGAGGATCAACTGACTCCAATTGTCGAATTCGGCCCAGCGCTGCTGTACCCGGCAAAGGTCGATCTGCCACGGCACGCCCATGAACTCGAGCAGATGAAACATGTAGACCGGGCAGCCGCCATAGGTCGAGGTAATCAGGTTGGTGAGCGGCGAGGCGCCGGAAATCCGCGGATTGATCTCGCCGAGATATACCTCGCGGCTGTCGGTATCGATGAGAAAATCCATGCAAAAGGCGCCCTTGTAGCCGGTCCTGTAAAGGCGGTCGCCGAGCTTCTGCGCCATGCGCTGCACTGCCTTGCGTTCCTTATCGAGGGCTCCGGTGAAAACGTCGTTGCCGCACCAGCCGCCCTTGTAGGGCGTGACTTCGGCGAAGCCAGTAATATCGGTCTGCAGCGGTCCCACCAGCGTGCCGTGGCGGGTGGCCACCGCCTCCACCGTTCCCGGCAGGTGGTTGATGCGGCGCATGATCTTGAGGTGCTCGGTGGCGATCTTGTCCTCGTTCTTCTTCCAGTCGGCTTCCGACTTTATGAAGAATGTAGTGCGGCCGGAATCGCCATATGGCGTTTGCACCACGAGATCGGTGCCAAGTCTTGCGGCGGAGGCGAGTTTCATGAGTTCGGCATAGGATTTGGCTTTGCCCATTATGTTGGGCGCGCTCTTGATTCCCGCCTGGTTGCCGAGTCTGGTGGTGACGATCTTGGAATCAATGTGCTTTCGGAGCTTGGCCGGCGGCAGGGCAATCTTCTGGCCGAGTTCCTTGGCCAATGCCTCGGTCTCCTCGTCGAACATGACGAGGAGCAGTATGCCGGGGCCGCGCTCCCTGAGCCTGGCGCGCACTTCCTTGTGGCGCAGGAGATAATTGTTCACATCTTCGATCGAGCGGAATTCGTGCGGCCCGTGCTCGCGCGGGACGGTCACCTTGGGATGGGTGCCGTCGAAACTGTCGAAGAAGTTGATGTATTCGAATTTGTTGATCCAGCGGCCGAGGCCGAGAATGTTGTAGGGGGTTGGCGAGAGGAAAGTGATCGGCGTGTGGTTCTGCCGGAAAAAAGCGTAGATTTCCGAAAGCTTGGTGAGTTTGCGTTGTCCTTTGCCCCCGGCCATGCGGCGCCCTTCCCTGTGTTGCCGGGAGGCAGTCTAGGACGAAGTTGCAGGCAATGAAAAGCGCCGGCCTCAACCAGCCGGCGCACCACGCTCGAACGGCTTGGTGAATTCTACTGCGACGCCGTTCTCGAGATAGCGAATCACCCGGCCGCGCATCTTGCCCAGCATGATGTAAGTGCCGAGGCTCGGCATGACGTCGACCTTGACGGCGGCGCCGGTCAGCGAGACGTCGAGCACCTCGCAATCGTAGACGCGGCCATCGGGCATGGTGATCTGGGACGTTGTCTCGCGGGTTTCCAAGCGGGCATGGCGGCGATCCCCCGCCGTGCCCTGGCTCCCCTGCTTCTGGACCAGCCATCTGAGCCGCGATTCGAGGCGGTCGCGGCGAGCGCCGGTCAAGGAGATAGTAACGCGAAAACCATTGGGAACGGGTTCGGCCGAGGTGACCTCGATGCGGCCCACTTCTTCCAGGTAGGCGACGATGCTCTGGCCGCGTTGCGGCACCTGATTGGTGATGAAGACGGCGCCTGTCAGCGAGATTTCGTTCACCTGGCAAGGATGTTCGCTCTGGTCGGGAAGCATGAAGCGGCCGAACAGAGTCTGCCTTAACGGCGGCAGGGCATCTGCGCCGGCTTGGGACGGAGAGAGGGCTGTCGCAGCCACGTTTGAGCACCCACGGTTGTCGAGGGCGACAGCCTAAGGGAGACAGCGTAAACGGTTGGTTAACACCCGAGCAGAGGGTTAACTCAGCCCGCCCGGGATTACCTGGAAGGGCCTGAAACCGGAGGTGCCGGTTATGAGGCTGTCGCCCGGCAGGGGCTCCGTCCTGATCACCCGGGCGCTCGCCATTTCTTGGGCGGTGATGGCGTCATAGTCGAGGTGGGAGGCATCGCGGAAGGGGAAGAGACCGCCAAAGACCTGGATGCCGGTGTCGTTCTGTGGTTGCAGGGGCAGGGCGATCCATTCGGCCCCGATGGTCTGGCTAAGGGATGTATGCAGCCGCAGCCGCATGACGGCGGGCTGCAACCTGCCGGCGACGCCATCGAGCAGGCGGCGCATGGTTTCGCGTTCGAAACTGTCCCATCCGGCAAAGACATCGCTGCCGGTCAGTTCGCGGCGGTAGAGTTCGCAGATGCGCGTGCCGGCCAAGCGCCAGCGATAGCTGTGGCGGGGTCGGTCGCGCTCGAGGATGAAGAGATTGGGAACCAGCCCGCGCACCAGCTTCAAATCGAGGAGCGCACGGTGCGGTGCGGCGCGTTCGGCCCGCATGGCTTCCCACCAGCGGAACAGGGCACGGCTGCATGGATGCAGAATCTGGGATTCGGCTTGGCTTGTCTCGATCTGTCCGGTAACCACCATCTCGCACCTTCGGGCGCATCCCCGCGCCGCTGTTTCATTCCTGAACAGGCGGCCTCAACGATGCAGCGGACGTGCCACGGGGCAGGAGCGACGCAGTGAATAACCGGGCAGCGCAGGACGACGGCGGGTCACAATCCGGCGGACCGGTCTTCCGGGCGCCACCGGTGGTTCTGGCGTCGATCGGGGTGCTGGTGGCGATTCATGCGGGATTGTGGCTGGCGGGCGAGGACTGGCGCATCTGGGCACTCTACGCCTTTGCCTTCATTCCGGCCCGCTTCGGCGCGGCGGCTTTCCCGATGATCCCAGGATCGCAATATTGGAGCTTCCTCAGCCATGGCCTGCTGCATGCGAATGCCGCTCACCTCTTGTTCAATAGCCTGTGGTTTCTGATTTTCGGTTCGGTCACCGCCCGCAGGCTGGGGGCGCTGCGTTTCCTTGCGCTGGCGGCTGCCGCTACAGCGGCGGGGGCGCTGGCCAGCCTCTTCGTCCATTGGGGTGAAGCGGCTATCTTGGTCGGCGCTTCGGGCGCCGTCTCGGGCATCATGGCGGCGGCCATTCCGGTGATGTTCGGCCGGGGCATGAGTTGGGGCCGCGCTTACACGGAGGATCTCAATCATGTTGAGGCGCTGTCTCCGGTGGAACTGCTGCGCAACCGGAGTGCGGTGATTTTCGCTCTCGTGTGGATCGCCATCACGCTCTATTCGGGCGCCACGGGCTGGACCGGGGCGGGCTATCTGGAAGAGGCGCGTATCGCCTGGGAGGCCCACCTCGGCGGATTCATCGCCGGTCTCTTCGGCTTTTACATGCTCGACCGGCGAGGGGTGCGCGACAGGAACAGAAGTGATAGAGTGACGCCACGTTGACCCTCAGAGGAGGATTCCCATGACCGTCGCTCAGATCCTCGGCCGCAAGGGACGCGCAGTTATCACCGTGGCGCCATCGGAAACGCTGCAGGGCGTGGTCAACTCGCTCGCCCAGAATCGGATCGGCGCCGTTGTCGTGGTCGACGGCAAGGGCGGACTTGCCGGCATCGTCTCGGAGCGCGATGTCGTCCGCGCCCTATCCGAGCACGGCGGCGCTGCCTTGGGCAAGACCGTCGCCGATATCATGACCAAGAAGGTGAGAACCTGCAGCCCGAACGATACGGAAGCGGAGCTGATGGGACTGATGACCGAACACCGCATCCGGCATCTGCCGGTGCTCGAAGGCGGCAAGCTCACGGGCATGATCTCGATCGGCGACGTGGTCAAGTTGCGGATCGAGTCGATCGAGCGCGAAGCCGAAGAGATGAAGAGCTACATCGCCTCCGCCGGCTGAGCCGCGTCAGGACTTGTAGACGTCGCTGGGATCGAGCAGCGGCTTTTCGCCGGTAAATTCGAGACCGTCCTTGACGACGCGCCGGTAGAAACAGGCGCGGCGGCCGGTATGGCAGGCGGCGCCGCGGCCTTGCGGGACCGCCCTGATCTGGAGCACGTCCTGATCGCAATCGGTGAGCATTTCACGGACCTCGAGAAGCTCGCCGGAGGTCTCGCCCTTCTTCCACAGGGACTTTCGCGAGCGGCTCCAGAAATGGGCAAGGCCCGTCTCGCGCGTTTTTTGCAGCGCTTCGCGGTTCATGTGCGCGAACATCAATAGCGTCCCATCGCGCGCGTCGGTGACTATCGCCGGAATCAGGCCGTCGGCATCGAACCTCGGCTGAAACTCAGTGGTTTCGTCGAGGCCCGACGCCATTACAGGGTGAAACCGCCGGACGGGGCCCGCACCAGATCCATGAAGCGGGCCTGCAACACCGGGTTCGATTTGAACTCGCCGATGAATTGGGTGGTAATGGTGGCCACATTGCGCTTGCCGATGCCGCGCATCGACATGCAAGTGTGGACCGCTTCGAGCATCACCGCAACGCCGCGCGGCGCCAGCGCCTCGTTGATGGTGCGGGCGATCTGGGCCGTCATGGTTTCCTGGGTCTGCAGGCGGCGGGCGTAGATGTCGACGACGCGGGCAAGCTTGGAAATGCCGACGATCTCGCGAGTCGGCAGATAAGCCACATGGGCGCGGCCGACGAAGGGGGCGATGTGGTGCTCGCAATGTGAGCTGAACTCGATGTCGCGCAGCATGACGATATCGTCGTAGCCGCCGACGTCCTCGAAAGTGCGCGTCAGGGCTTCAAATGGATCCTCGTCATAGCCGCTGAAATACTCGCTGAAGGCCCTGGCGACCCGGTTTGGCGTGTCGAGCAGGCCTTCGCGGGAAGGGTCGTCGCCCGCCCAGGCAAGAAGCGTGCGGACAGCGGCTTCGGCCTCTTCCCGGCTCGGCCGCTTGTTGACGACCGCCGGCAGGGGGGTGGCGGTATCGCGGTGGATCTTCTTGACGATGGCATCCATATCGGTCTTGCTCGCTTGCTTCCCGGTTCCGGTGTTACGCAACCCATATGGCGGCGGATCAGTCCAGTTCAAGGCTTGCAATTTGCTGCTGGCGGTTCCCATATCATGCGGGCGAGGCTTCCGCAAACCAGCAAACGACATGCTTGCCGCCATCCGCGAAGCGCCTAGAATGCGAACATGATCAACGACATATATAACAAGAGAATCCTCGAATTCGCGGCCGATATTCCCGCCTTGCATCGCTTGCCCGATGCGGACGCAACCTCGGTGCAGGTTTCGCGGCTGTGCGGCTCCAAGGTGACGGTCGATATCAAGATGGACCATGGCGTGGTGACGGATTTTGGCCATGAGGTGAAAGCCTGCGCCCTCGGCCAAGCCTCATCCTCGATCATGGCGCGGCATGTAGTGGGCTCGAGCGGCGAGGAACTCAAGGCTTTGCGCGAGCAGATGCACAGAATGCTCAAGGAGAACGGTCCGCCGCCCACCGGCGAATGGGCCGATCTCGAAGCCCTGCTGCCGGTCCGGGATTTCAAGGCGCGGCATGCCTCGACGCTGCTCACCTTCGATGCAGTGGCAGACGCGGTCTCCCAGATCGAGGCGAAGCAGATGGCGTCCGCCCGTGGCTGAGACAAGTCCGGCGTCAATCGTTGCGCGAGAAATCAAGGCGCGCACCAGCACGATCTATCCACCGCCCTATGCCGCGCCGCTGGCGGGCCGCGAGAAGCGGGCGCTGGGCGATCCATTCGGCCTCACTCAGTTCGGCGTCAATCTGACCACGCTGCAGCCGGGGGCGTGGTCGTCGCAGCGCCACTGGCACGAGCGCGAAGACGAGTTCATTTATGTGGTCGATGGCGTGATCGTGCTCATCGATGATGCCGGCGAGCATGTGCTGACATCCGGCATGTGCGCGGGCTTCAAGGCGGGTGTGCCGAATGGCCATCATCTGGTCAATAGATCGGCCGGGCCCGCCACATTTGTCGAAATCGGCACGCGCTCGCCCGAAGAACGCTCGCATTACCCCGAGGCCGACATGCGGGGCGTCAAGAAAGGCGAAAAGTGGACGATTACCCGCAAGGACGGGACGGCTTACTGACGCCGCTTGTTGTCGATGTCCGGCGCTTTGGGGAAGCGGCTCTGGAGATCGCGGTCGGTGACGCTCATGTGGTTGCGGGTGTATTGCTCGGAAGCATCGCGCAGCGGCTGAAAATCCCAGGGGAAGTGGTGGCCGCGTTTCAGGGCCTCGAACATCAGGAGGCGTGATTGCTGGCTCCGCAAGACTTCGGCGTGGATGCGCGGAATGTCGAACTTGGCCTCGACCTCCTGGCGCATGGCGGCGGCGAGGAGATGCGAGGCGGCGAGATTGTTCAGTTCGTCCGGGTCGTCGTCGAGATTGAAGAGCTGGTCCGGATCGTTCGGCGTATGGATGAACTTCCACGGCCCCCGGCGCAGCATGTACATGGGCGCCACGGCGCCTTCGGCGAGATACTCGCCCCAGGCGGCGGCCTCCGGATTTTCCGTTGCTCCGGTGAGCAGCGGATGGAGATTGCGGCCGTCGACCTCGCGGGCGAGATTAACGCTGCCGCCGTTGGCGAGGCTCGCGAAGGTCGGCAGGATGTCGGCGAGGCTGACCGGCTCTTTCACGCGGCGCGCCGCGAAGCGCTTTGGCGACCAGACGATGAGCGGCACATGGGAGGACGGTTCAAGCCAGGACATCTTGTACCAGAGGCCGCGCTCGCCGAGAAAATCGCCGTGGTCGGAGGTGAAGACGATCACCGTATCGTCGAGCCTTCCCGTGGCCTCCAGTGCGGCGATCATTTGGCCAAGGAGATCGTCGACATAGGAGATGTTGGCGTAGTAGCCGTGGCGGGCGGCGCGCAGATCGGCCTCGGTCACGGTGTAATCGTCCATGGCCGCGACATCGTAGAGTCGCTGGCTGTGTGGATCGAGCTTACTGCGGGGAATGGCAGCTACATGCGGCAGATCTATGTCCTCGTCGCGATAGAGGTTCCAGAATTTTGCCCGCGCGGCGTAAGGATCGTGCGGGTGGGTGAAGGAGGCCATGAGACAGAAGGGCGCGTCCGGCTCAAAGCGGGCGTAATCGTAGATCTTGCGGATGGCGAGGAAGGCCACCTCGTCGTCGTATTCGAGCTGGTTGGTGATCTCGGCAATACCCGGCTGCAAGACGCTCGTCATATTGTGGTACCACCAGTCGATGCGCTCCTGCCTGAGGCGCCAGTCGGGCGTCCAGCCGAAATCGGCAGGATAGATGTCGGTGGTGAGGCGCTCCTCGAGGCCGTGCAACTGGTCGGGGCCGACGAAATGCATCTTGCCGGACAAACACGTCTTGTAGCCGGCAAGCCGCAGATAATGCGCCCAGGTCGGGATGGCGGAGGGAAATTCGGCGGCGTTGTCGTAAACACCGGTGCGCGAGGCGAGAAGGCCGTTCATCACCGTGGCGCGGGCCGGCGCACAGAGCGGGCTCGTCGAGTAACAATTCTCGAACACTACGCCCTCGGCGGCGAGCCGCGACAGATGCGGGGTCTTGACCAAGGGGTGGCGGTAGGCGGGCAGGAATTGCGCCGCCAGTTGATCGGCCATGACGAAAAGAAAGTTCGGTTTGGAATTTGCCATGGCGGCCATCTATAAGGGCAAGCGCGCGCCATGAAAACCATCCTGCTCGCTCTCGTCCGCATTTATCAGCTGAGCTTTTCAATGCTGCTCGGCCGCAGCTGCCGCTATCTGCCCACCTGTTCCGACTATGCCCGCGAGGCGATCGAAAAACATGGCGGCTGGCGAGGCTTTCTGCTTGCTCTGGCGCGGATGAGCCGCTGCCGTCCTGGCGGCGGAGATGGCTTCGATCCGGTGCCCGAGGTCTATGAAGGTCCGGTATGGCGGCCAAAGAAAACGGGCCTGTGATGGGCCCGAGCCCACGCGTTTTTGGGCTCTCACCGGTTGAATTTATAGGTTACGCCGGCCCGCAGCACGTGTTCGTCCCATTCGGCCGTGTCGTTGAAGCTGGCGATCTCATAGGTGGTCTTGCCGAAACTCTCGAAGAGATATTCGCCGCGCAGTGTGATGGCATGGGTCAGCGCGAATTCAAGCCCTACGCCGGCGGCAAGGCCAAGATGGAGTTCGGAAGCGTTGCCGAAATTGACATCGCTGGCATCCGCATCGGCCAAGGCGACGCCCAAAGTCACATAGGGCAGAATACGCTCCTCGGGCAGGCCGAGACGGAGACGGAGGGTGGCTTCCGGCTCGATATCGAAATCGTCGATCACGGAGAAGGCATCGTCGGCCTCGCCGAATGAGATATCCGCTTCGATGCCCAGCAGAATGCCGTCGGTCACATGATTGTAGCCGGCGAAGACGCCGAACCTGAGCGTGTCGGCTTCGAAGCCGAAGCTGCCGACCGTATCGACAAAAAAGCGGCCTTCCGCCCAGCTCTGACCGATATGGCCGCCGGCATAGAAGCCGGACCAGTCATAGGGCGCGGAAAAATCCGTGTCCGCGGCAAGAGCGCCCCCTGCCTGAAGGCCCATCGTCAGCGTGGCCGCCAGAAGCGACTTGTTCATGTTCGGAACCCCAACCGGTGCGGTTCGTGGCATAGTGCCCGCCAGACTTGCGCGCTTATGGTTAACAAAACGCAAATGCCGCGCTTCCGGCTGCCACCGGCATAGAAGCCGGAACAGTCGAAATCGGCGAACTTGACCGGCGCCGGGCGCTGTCCCATAAGCCGCGGACGCAGACTGTTTCGTGCAATCATTCGCTATCGCTTACCTGCAAGTGTTGGCAGGAGTGAGCAGGAGGACCGATGATCACCGTGACTTTCCCCGACGGCGCCAAGCGCCAGTTCGACAGCGGGGTTTCGGCGGCGCAGGTGACCGCCTCGATCGCAAAATCCCTCGAAAAGAAAGCCGTGGCCGCCGTGATCAACGGCGCGCTTTGCGATCTCGCCGATCCGATCGCGGGCGATGCGACGGTGAAGATCGTCACCCGCGACGATCCCGAAGCGCTCGAACTCATCCGCCACGATTGCGCCCATGTGCTGGCGGAGGCGGTCCAGGAGCTGTTCCCCGGAACCCAGGTGACCATCGGGCCGGTGATCGAGAACGGCTTCTATTACGACTTCTTCCGCAACCAACCGTTCACGCCCGAGGACTTCCCGGCGATCGAAAAGAAGATGCGCGAGATCATCGCCCGCGACAGGCCCTTCACCAAATCGGTAAAGTCGCGCGAGGCGGCGACGAAGTTCTTCCGCGAGAAGGGCGAGCTGTTCAAAGTCGAACTGATCGATGCGATCCCCGAAGGCCAGGAGATCAAGTTCTACGATCAGGGCGGCTGGGTCGACTTGTGCAGGGGACCGCACATGACATCGACGGGCAAGGTCGGCCAGGCCTTCAAGCTGATGAAAGTGGCCGGCGCCTATTGGCGCGGCGACTCCAGGAACCCGATGCTCACCCGCATCTATGGCACGGCCTGGGCCAACGAGAAGGATTTGCAGGCCTATGTGACGGCGCTGGAAGAAGCCGAGAAGCGCGATCACCGCAAGCTCGGCCGCGAGATGGATCTCTTCCATTTCCAGGAAGAGGGGCCGGGTGTGGTCTTCTGGCACGCCAAGGGCTGGACCGTGTTCCAGCAGATCATCGCCTATATGCGCCGCCGCCTGTCGAAGCTCGATTATCAGGAGGTGAACGCGCCGCAGCTGCTCGACAAGTCCTTGTGGGAGACGTCGGGCCATTGGGGCTGGTATCGGGAGACCATGTTCATGGCGCGCTCGGCCGGCGATGAAACCGGCGACGACCAGATTTTCGCCATCAAACCGATGAATTGCCCGGGGCACGTGCAGATCTTCAAGCACGGCTTGCGCAGCTATCGCGAGCTGCCATTGCGGCTTGCGGAATTCGGCGCCGTGCATCGCTATGAACCGTCGGGCGCGCTGCACGGGCTCATGCGGGTGCGCGGCTTCACCCAGGACGATGCCCATATCTTCTGCACCGAAGAGCAGATGGCGGACGAGTGTCTCAAGATCAACGATCTCATTCTCTCCACCTACAAGGATTTCGGCTTCGAGCAGATCGTAGTGAAGCTCGCCACTCGGCCTGATAAACGGGTCGGCACCGACGCGATGTGGGATCATGCCGAAGATGTGCTGCGCCGCATTCTGAGACAGATCGAGGAGGCGGCGGGTGGCCGCATAAAGACCGCTATCAACCCGGGCGAGGGGACTTTCTACGGGCCCAAGTTCGAATATGTGATGCGCGATGCGATCGGCCGCGACTGGCAATGCGGCACCACGCAAGTCGACTTCAACCTGCCGGAACGCTTCGGCGCCTTCTACATTGGTCCCGACGGCGAAAAGAAGGTGCCGGTGATGATCCACCGCGCCATCTGCGGCTCGATGGAACGCTTCCTCGGCATCCTGATCGAACATCACGCCGGCCACTTCCCGCTGTGGCTGGCGCCCTTGCAGGCGATGGTGGCGACGATCACCTCGGAAAGCGACGCGTATGCGCTCAAGGTGCGCGAAGGATTGCGCCGCGCCGGGCTTCGCGCCGAGGCCGATCTTCGCAACGAGAAGATCAACTACAAGGTGCGCGAACACTCGGTGCAGAAAATCCCCGTCATCCTCGTCGTCGGCAAGCGCGAGATAGAGGAGGGGGCCGTCAACATGCGCCGTCTGGGTTCGCAGGAACAGAAGTCGCTGAAGGTGGAAGAGGCCATCGCTGCACTGGTGGCGGAAGCGACCGCGCCGGATTTGAGATAGAACCTTTAGTCGTCGATCAACACGATGCCTGCGTTCTTGTAACAGGCATACGGGTCAGGACGTCTTGATCGGCAGCCACTCCTGGCGAGTTCGCCGTCTTCATCTTTCGTGACCCAGACAATTTCCGCCTCCCGAAGAATATCCACGATTCTCTCAACGGGCTCGTTTTTCGAGTTCAACACTTGCTGTGCAAGCTGTTTTACGGGCACAAAATGCTCCCAATGAAAGTTCTGGCGCTTGGGGTCTTTCAGGTTGACTGCTTGCTGATGCCATTTTGTGCCCCGCAATGTTTGCAGGCTTATTCCCAATTCTAGAGCTCTGTCGGCCGCAGCCTTCGAAATGCGAGGAGTAATGAATTTTTCGAGCCAGCGGCACATCATTCCGATGTTCGCTAGCTAGTATTCTCTATACTCGGTAGACACATAATCATCTTCAGACAGAAGTTGTTTCATCGCGACCGCAATTGGATGTAGGCAGCGTGTTTCGCGGTATGGCATGTTCTTGCTCCTATATCCAAGTTTTAATGTCTGCCGCCTCCGCCAGAACTTCTTCTGCCCACTGATTAAGGCTCATTCCCTTGAGCTGCGCGGCAAGGGCGGCGCGGGCGTGGACTTCGGGGGCAATGCGGAACATCACCTTGCCGGAGAACGGGCGTTCCGGCGTCTTGCCAGTCTTGCGGCAGGTTTCGATGTAATCATTGACGGCTTCATGAAATGCCGCCTTGATTTCCGCGATGTTCGAGCCGTGGAAACCGACGACATCGTTGATGCCTGCCAATCGTCCCACGAAGCACTCATCTTCGGGATCAAGCTCCACACGGGCACTATATCCCTTGTACTCCAGAACATTCATCATGGCGTCACTCCAATTTTTGTAAGGTATTCGCGTGCGTCGTGAACCTGATAGCGTTTAGCCTCCTTGGCCGGATGCGGCCGATGAAACGTGGCAATGATGCCGCTACGTTCGAACCTCACCCGCGAACCCGCTCCTTCGATCATGCGACAGCCCGCCGCCACGAACAGGGATTCAATGTCCGACCAAGCAATATTCGCCTTCAACGGATCAGTGAAAATGGCCTGCAAAGTCCGGCGTTGGCGGGCATTCATGCAAGCAATATATGCTAGCGAACAGAGTATTGCAAGCATTAAACGCTATCATGTTATGTCTTCGAGGGATGCTTGATATGTAATTATCATTGATACATATAGACCTCGGATAGCGAGGCCCAATGGAAATCGGACTTTACACCTTCGCCGATGTGGCGCCCGGGGCGCCGGCGGGACAACGGCTCAGGAATCTCATCGAGGAAATCGAGCTGGCCGACAGAGTTGGGCTCGATGTCTTCGGCGTGGGCGAGCATCACCGCCCGGATTATTCCGTCTCCGCTCCGGCTGTCGCATTGGCGGCAGGTGCGGCGCGGACCAAGCGGATCAGGCTCACCAGTGCCGTGACGGTCTTGGGTTCCGACGATCCGGTGCGCGTTTTCCAACAGTTTGCAACGCTCGATCTCCTCTCCGGCGGACGGGCCGAGATCATGGCGGGGCGGGGCTCCTTTATCGAGTCTTTTCCGCTCTTCGGTTATGATCTTCATGACTACGATGCGCTATTCGCGGAGAAGCTCGATCTCTTGCTGAAGCTGCGCGAGAGCGAGCGGATCACCTGGTCGGGGGCGCTGCGTCCGCCGCTCAACAATGCAGGAGTTTATCCGCGGCCCCTGCAGAATCCGCTGCCGGTGTGGATCGCGGTGGGCGGCACCCCGCAATCGGTGGTGCGCGCCGCCAGCCTCGGCCTGCCGCTGGCGTTGGCCATCATCGGCGGCGATCCGGCGCGTTTCGCGCCCTTCTTCGAACTCTATCGCGAAGCAGCGCGGCGGGCGGGCATCGAGCACGTAACACTCAAGACCGGCCTCAACATGCACGGCTTCGTGGCGGATACCATGCAAAACGCAAAGGACATCTTCTTTCCGCCCCATGCCGAGGTGATGACTCGCATCGGCCGCGAGCGCGGCTGGCCGCCGCAAACACGGGCGCAATTTGAGGCTTCCTGCGGGCCCCGCGGCCACTTGCTGATCGGCGGCCCCGACGAAGTCGCCGAAAAGATCGTGGGCCTGCACAAAATTTTCGGCAACGACCGCATTCTGATCCAGATGGCGATCGGCACCATGCCGCATGACAAGGTGCTGCGCGCCATCGAACTGATGGGCACGAAAGTGGCGCCCTTGGTGCGGGCGGCCATCAGGTGAGCACGGCTTCGCTTCGACATCGTGCCGGGCGACGAGAAGGACTTCAACCCGCTGCCGGAGTGAGCCGCATTAGCCTATGGCCAGCACCACGCGGCCGGTGATGGCGCCCCTCTTCAGGCGGGCGAAGACGTTGTTGACCGCCTCCAGCGGCTGCTTCTCGATCTTCGCCTTGACGAGGCCGCTCGCCGCGAAATCCACCGCCTCCTGCAAGTCCTGACGGGTGCCGACATTGGAGCCGCGGATGCTGATCTCGCCGTTGACGACTGAGGAGATCGCCAGCCGGATGTTGTCGGCCTCGCCGCCGGGAAGCCCGATCCAGCAGACGGTGCCGCCATTGCGCAGGAGCCCAAGCGATTGCTCGAAGGCCCTGGGGGAGACGGCGGTGACGATGGCGCCGTGAACGCCGCCGATCGATTTCTTGATGGCGCGCGAGGGATCGCCGCCCGCGGCGTTGAACAGGAGTTCGGCGCCATGCGACTTGGCAAGCGCCAGCTTGGCGTCCTCGACATCGATGGCCACGACGCGAAGGCCCATGGCGCGGGCATATTGCACGGCGATGTGGCCGAGTCCGCCGATGCCGATCACGGCAAGCCACTGGCCGGGCCGCGCGCCAGTGCGCTTGATGCCGCGATAGGTAGTGACTCCGGCGCAGAGGATGGGCGCAATCTCGTATAAATCGGCGCTGTCGGGAATGCGGCCGCAGAAGGCCGCATCGGCGATCATGTATTGGGCATAGCCGCCGGGCTTGGAATAGCCGGTGGCCTCGCCGTCGCGGCAGATCACCTCCATGCCCTGCAGGCAGAATTCGCAATGACCGCAGGCGGAATACATCCACGGCACGCCGATACGGTCGCCCATCTTGAATTGGGTGACACTTTCACCCACTGCCTCCACATGGCCCGCCACCTCATGGCCTGGAATGAGCGGCAAGGTGGGAAGCGGCGTCCAGTCGCCGTCGACCGCATGAAGATCGCTGTGGCAGACCCCACAGGCGGCGACCTTGATAAGGACTTCGCCGCGCTTCGGCTCCGGCACCGGCAAATCCTCGATCACCAGCGGCGTGCCGATCTTGCGCAGCACGGCGGCCTTCATGGTCTTGGGCAATTGCGATCCTCAGTTTCCGAGGATGATATCGCGGGTTTCGCCGGCCACAATCGCAAAAGTGGCGGTGTGGGTTTGGCCATTGACGGTAGCGCTCGCCGTATAGGTGCCGGGCTTCAGGACGATGTCGGCGGCGGCGCCGTCAAGCTGCGACAAGGGCTGACCGCTGTCGTCGGATACACTCCACGAGACGGCGGCATCGGCGGTACCGGCGAAGGCAAGACGCGCCAGGCCCGCGGCGTGGTCGATCTCGACGGCGCTCATGATGCCGGGCTTCACATGGATAGCGGCGATGGCCACCGCGTTGCCGGCGGCAAAGCGGCTCTCGATGAGGTAGTCCCCTGCGGCGACGCGGAGGATTTCGCCCGGCATGTCGGACTTGGCGACGAGTTCGCCCTTGCGCTTGCCGGATGTGGCATAGACCAAGGTGCGTGAAGGCGCCGGTGGCAGGCCAAAACCCTGGAGACGTGGCAGAACCCTGATGCCGCCCACATTGAGTACGAAGCTGACGATCAGCCGGTTGCCCGCGAGGAGCGTCACGGTGCGGGCGAAGCGCACGGTGCCGTATTGCGCTTCGACGAGGTAGTCGCCGGGGCCGGTGGCGATATGGGCGACCGGAGCATCGCCGGCATAGACTTTCTCGCCCGCTGCGGTGCGGATGGTCCAGGATACGGGGCGCTCGATGATGCCGCCTTCATCGAAGAGGCGGGTGGAAAGTTCCAGGCCTTCGCTACCGGGCGCGACGATCTCGATGGCGACGTCGTGGACGATGCCGGTATCGGGAACAAACGCATCCGGCGCGCGCGATACCTCGACCTCCGGCTGCGAGGCCGAATGGGCGAGGCCCGGCGCCAGCGCCGCAAGGGCGGTTCCCAGAAGCAGGACCGCCGCCAGAGCGGCGGCGCTTCTGGCGCTCCTCTGGCGGCGGCGGTGCGCTGCACGGGTGCTGTCTTCGTGCACGCCTTTAGTCCCCATACTCAACTCCCCCAGCCTTTCCGGCCGGCATCCCTAGCCAAGCACAGGGACCGCGGCCGCTGCAATTAAATGCTTAATTTTGGGTTAACGGGCAAGCGCCAATTGAAGCCATTGCCTTCCGGCCCCGCCACCGCCACATTGCGCCCGCCATGACGAGTTTGAACGATACTTCCTCCGTCCTAGCCTTTCTCAGCAGCCGCCGTTCCGCCTCGGTCAAGGCGATGGGCGAACCCGGGCCCACGCCCGAACAATTGCGGCAAATCCTCACCATGGCGGTCAGGGTTCCCGACCACGGCAAGCTGACGCCCTGGCGCTTTATCCTCTTCGAAGGCAAGGCAAGGGTGAAGTTCGGCGAAGCCTTGGCGCGGCGATGGAAGGATAAGAACCCCGGCCATGGCGAGGAGATACTCGCCTTCCATCGCGGCCTGTTCCTCAGGGCGCCTGTGGTGATCGCGGTCGTCTCGGGGGCGGCACCGCACCCCAAGATTCCGGAATGGGAGCAGACGCTCTCGGCCGCCGCCGTGTGCATGAACATGCTGCTGGCGTCGGCGGCGCTTGGCGTCGGCTGTCAGTGGCAGACCGACTGGCCCGCCTATGATGCCGAGATCGCCAAGGTCATGGGGCTCGCCGCTCATGAGAAGATCGCCGGCTTCATCTATTTCGGCACGCCGACAGAGCTCTATGAGGAGAGGCCGCGCCCCGATCCGATGCAGCGCCTGACGCGGTGGGGCCAATGACTGCCATCCGCGGCATTCTCTTCGACAAGGACGGAACCCTGATCGACGTCAACGGCACTTGGGTGCCGGTCTACCGGCGCATTCTGTGCGAACTGTTCGGCACCGATGCGGAAGGCGCCGAACGGCTGATGGAAAAGGCCGGACTTGACCGTGCGGCAGGGATGTTCCTGCCCAATTCGATCATCGCCGCCGGCACGACGCGGCAACTGATCGACCTGTGGTGGCCGGGCCTCGATGCGGCGGGGGTGGCGGAAAAAGTGCACATTCTCGATCACGACTATGCGGCGCTGGTGAAGGCCTATCTGAAGCCGCTGATGCCGCTGGCCCCGGTGCTGGCGGAATTGCGCGGCATGCAATTGCGCCTCGGCGTTGCGACCAATGACAGCCATGTCTCGGCCATGGGCCACATCTCGCATCTCGGCATCGCCGAATTGTTCGAAGCGATCATCGCCGCCGATACGGTAGCAGTGCCCAAGCCCTCGGGCCATATGATCCGGCGTTTCGCCGAAGTAACGGGGCTGGCGGCTGCGGAGATCGCCATGGTGGGCGACAATTCACACGATATGGAAGAGGCGCGCAACGGCGGCGCGGGGCTTGCCATTGCGGTCCTCAGCGGAAATGCCGCAGCCTCCGACATCGCCCATCTCGCCGATTACACCATCGCCAGTGTCGCCGAACTTCCGGCCTTGCTCAGGAGTCTGTGAGCCCTTGTTTTACGATGCCATCCGCAACGACCACGGCTTCGAAAACGATCCATTCAAGGCGCTGGTGGCGCCGCGGCCGATCGGCTGGATCTCGACCCTGTCGCCCGAAGGCATCGCCAATCTGGCGCCTTACAGCTTTTTCAACGCCGTGGCCGAACGCCCCCATTACGTCGTCTTCGGTTCCGGCGGCCGCAAGGATTCGGTGCGCAATGCCGAGGCGGCTGGCGAGTTCGCCGTCAATCTGGCGAACTGGGACCTGCGCGAACAGATGAATGCCAGCTCCGCCAATGCACAGCCGCATGTGGACGAATTCGAGCTCGCCCGGCTCGGCAAGGCGCCGTGCCGCCTGATCAAGGCGCCGCGCGTGGCGGAAAGCCCGGTCTGCCTCGAGTGCCGGCTGTTCAAGCTGATCGAGCTTCCCGACGAGCAGGGCAAGGTGGGCGACTGGCTGACCATCGGCCGGGTCATAGGCATCCACATCGACGACCGCTTCATCGACAATGGCCGGGTCAACACGGCGGCGATGAAACCAATCGCGCGGCTGGGTTACAGCGAATACGCCACCGTCGAGTCAGCCTGGCGCATGCGGCGGCCTGGCTGAACCGCGAGCCTCGCGGCGCGCTGCAGCCTGGGCGTGTGGCGGCGGCCTTCCCCTGAGTCGGGGTCGGAAGCGTGAACAGCTTGCGAACGCCACATTTCCGCCATGGTTGAAAAGGCTGTTCATAATGCGGTTATATGTCATACTATCAATGCCTTATGGACTGTTAACAAGCTGTGGATAAGCCTGTTAACAACTCGTTAACCATGCGAGTGCAGGACTCGCAGAAAGTGAAACCGGAAAAGTGGCGGGCGAGCCAGTGGAACTGGAAGGAATTGTAGACATGGCTCAATGTCTGCTCATTGATGAAGATGCCGCCGAGCGGGAGCGCCTGTCGCGGCTGCTCGCCGGGCTCGGCATCGACACGGCGGAAACTGCAGCGGCGGAGGATGCGCTCGTCTTCTGCAACCACAATGCGCCAGATGTGGTGATGCTGGCCGCTGGCGCTCCCGGCAGGATACCCAAGGATTTCGTCAAGCGCATGCGGCGGGCCAAGGGCGGCAAGACGCCGGTGGTCATCGTCTATGCCGACCGGCCGGATACCGAGATGATCGGCCGTTCCATACTCGAAGGTGCCGCGGACGTCATCATGAAACCCTTCGACCGCGATCTCCTGCAGTTCAAGCTTAAGCAGGCGGGCGTCATCTGACCGCGAGGCCGATGGCCAATCATTCGATCTGGATTCTTCTCGTCTGCGTGGCGCTTCTGTGTCTTGGGCATGGTTTGCATGGATCGCTCGTAGGGGTCAGGGCGAGTGCGGAGAATTTTGGACCCGACGTCACCGGCTTAATCATGTCCGGCTATCCGGCGGGACTGTCGATCAGCTCCTACCTCACGCCGCGGCTGGTCAAGAGCGTGGGTCATGTGCGGGACTTCGCCGGACTTGCCTCGATCGTCTCGACCGCCGTGCTGCTGCTGCCCTTGTGGATCAACGCGCCGTTCTGGTTCCTCATGCGCTTCGTGGCTGGGCTGTGCACCTCAGGCCTGTTCATCGTCTGCGAAAGCTGGCTCAACGCCGCCTCCTCGAATCGCAACCGCGGGCGCATGCTGTCGGTCTACATGATCGTCTCCTACGGCGCGCTGGGTGCCGGGCAATTGCTGCTCAATGTCCAGGATTCTTCGGGTTTCGCCCGCTTCATCATCGTCTCCTCGCTCCTGTCGCTGGCGCTGGTGCCGCTGATACTGCTGCCGGCCGAAGCGCCGAGCCTGGAAGGGGCGCGGCCGGTCGCCGTCGAGGACATCTGGAAGGCCTCTCCACTTGCCGTCTTCGGGGCTTTCGCCAACGGCCTGTCGCAGAGCTCCTTCTTCGCCATGGGCGCGGTGTTCGGGCTGACCGAGGGCCTGCCGCTCGTCTATGTCTCGCTGATGATGGCTTTGCCGCCGATCGGCGTGATCTTCTCGCAATACCCGGTGGGGCTGGTCTCCGACCGCTTCGACCGGCGCACGATCATCATGATCCTCAGTACACTGAGTGCCGCCATCGCCGCGGCGACGCTGTTTACCAGTGGGTTCGCACCCATCCTGTTCATCGCCATGATCACCATCTTCGGCACCGTCGCACTTCCCATCTATTCGCTGATCATCGCGCACGCCAACGATCACCTGCAGAAGGAACAGGTGCTCGGCGCCTCGGCCAAGCTGGTGCTGCTCTACGGCCTCGGATCGATGCTCGGCCCCCTGGCGGCGGGCCAGGCGATGCGCCAGATGGGCGGCGACGGATTCCTCTATCTGATGATCCTCGTCTACGCCTCGCTCGCCGCTTTCGCTTTCTGGCGGCGGATGCGGCGGCCGGAGGAGTTCAAGGCCAAGGCTGCAGATGCACTCAAGGTGAGCCCGGTGACGACGCCTTCGGGCGTGGCAGCGCTCGCCTAGACCTTTCCGGAATCCTAACGCGCATGGTGAACCAAATGTTAAGTCTTGGCTGGCACCTTAAAGGAAACCTAACAGCGCGCAGCGGTGTTTGCCTTGAACGAGGAAGCCAATCCCGGACTCGATACCGGCATCTTTTACGAGGTCATCGAAAATCGCGACGTCCGAGAGCGGCTGACGCTGGCCCGGCAACTGTCCGAGCTGCTCGCCGATCCCGAAGCGCCCGAGACGGAAAAAAACCAGACGGTTCCTGCCGTCCTGAAGCTCATCGCCGATCCGGCGGCGGAAGTGCGCATGGCGTTGGCCGGTCATCTGGTGAGGGCGGAAGAGCTCCCCGCCGACATCATCTTCAACATTATTGCCAGCGAGGACGAGATCGCCCTGCCGTTCCTCGCCGCAACGCCGGCGCTCAATGACTGGCACATGATGGCAATCCTGCGGGTGGGCGATCCGCCGCGTCAGGTTGCGGTGGCGCTGCGCCACGACATTTCCGCAGAAGCGATCGAATTCGCGGTCAAGTCGGCCAGGCCCGCAGCCTGTCTGGCGCTGTTCGACAATCCTGCCGTAAAACTCGACGACCGCGACTATCACACACTCTATGCGCGTTTCGGCCAGTCGCCCGAAGTGGTCGAGCGCCTTTTGGGACGGCCCGACCTGCCGCTCGACATCCGCATCATGCAGGCCAAGCGCGCTTCGAACCGCATGCAGCAGCTGATGGCCGACCGCGGCTGGATTCCGCTCAATGATGCGGCGGAGCTGGTGGCGGACGCGGAAGAGACGGCGATCCTGCGCATTCTAGTCGAAGCCGATCCGGAAGAGCTGGCGCGGGTAGTGCCGTTTCTTGTGGCCAAGGCGATGCTGACGCCGTCGATCGTGGTGCGCGCCGCATGCCTCGGCCAAATGCAGGTTGTCGAACGGGCGCTGGCCCATCTGGCCGGTCTCCCCGCGACGCGGGCACGGGAATTGATGCGTGGGCGCGGACTTCTCGGATTCAAGTCGCTGCATGCGAAATCGGGACTGCCGCAGAGCTGCTTCGGCATTCTGCGGGCGGCTTGCGATGTGACGATTGACGAAGCGGAGGAGGGTATCGAGCTCGACCCGGAGGCTTTCGGGCGGCGGCTGATCGAGACTCTGATGACGCGCTATGAGGCCATGCCGGTCAAGGAACGCGCCAGGCACCTGGAATTCGTCGGCCGCTTCGCCGAGGACCGGGTGCGCATCATCGCCCAGCGCCTCAAGGCCGATATCGTGCGGGCGGCCTGACGCGCACTATCGGATTTGCCGGCTACCTTTGGCGCATTATTGCAATGAAGGAAATACCGCCAAGCAAGCCGGTGATGATTCCAATGGGCAAGTCTTCCGGCGCCATGATGATCCGGGCTGCAATGTCGGCCCAAATCAGCATCAGTGCGCCTGCAATGGCCGAAGCCGGGATAACCCTGACATTGTCACTGCCGATTACAGCGCGCACGAAATGCGGAACCATCAGTCCGACAAAGCCGATGGCACCCGAAAACGCAACCATCGCACCGGTGAGCAGCGCCGTGACAATGAAGAGCTCGCCTCTGAACCGCACGACGTGAATACCCAGCGTCGTCGCAGTCTCGTCGCCCATGGCCAGCGCATTGAGCTCCCGCGCCCGGAGAATGAGATAGGTCAGCGATCCGAGGAGTACACCTGCCGGGTAAATGAGATGGGCCCATTGGGCGAGGCCGAGTCCGCCCAGCATCCAGAAGACAACCGTGTGAACGGCGCGCGGGTCGCCAAGAAAAATCAGCAAATTGCCGAGAGCTGTGATGACGAAAGCCACGGCTACGCCCGACAGAACCAATCGGTCGGCGGAAGCCGATGACGTAAGCCTCGTCACGGCAGCAACCGCAACTGTGGCAAGGAGTGCGCCGGCGAAGGCAAAGAGCGGCACGGTCAGCAGGCCGAGAACAAGCCCCGTGTGGAGCAGCGCAAGAATGGCACCGAGCGCGGCACCCGAGGAGACACCGAGGAGGTGCGGATCGGCAAGGGGGTTGCGTGTGACGGATTGCAGCGTGGCGCCGACAACCGCGAGGCCTGCCCCCACCAGGCCCGCCAGGATCACCCGAGGGAACCGCACATCCCAAACGATGCTCTCGCGGCCCGCCGACCAGACGGCCTCGAACGTTCCGGGCTGCAATTTGTTGGCGACGATTGACCAGACCGTGGAGAATGGGATGGGCGCAGCACCAAGCGACACACCGGCTGTCACCGACAGGGCGATGACAGCCAGCGTCGCAAACGCAACAGCGACAGTGGTGCCGGTTCTCAAGGCGGCAACAAGCCGGCCCTAGCGCTTTTCCAGATGGAAAGCCGCCGCAAGCCGCTCAATCGCCGCGATGTTGCGTGGACCCGGCGTGGCCTCGACATATTCGAGCACGACAAAGCGGTCATTCTTGACCGCATCCACATTCTTGAAAGCCGGATTGTTCTTCATGAAGGCAATCTTCTGCTCGGCTGTCACATCGCCGTAGTTGACGATGATTACCACTTCCGGATTGCGTTCGATCACCGGCTCCCAGGACACTTCCGTCCAGCTCTTTTCCACATCATTCATGATATTGACACCGCCAGCCGCTTCGATCATGGCCGTTGGGATGCCATAGCGGCCCGAGGTGAATGGCTTCTCCTCGCCAGAATCGTAGACAAAGACCTGGACCGGCTTGTCGATCTTGCCAAGCTTTGCCGTGATCTGCGCAAGCTGCGAACGATAACCGTTCACAAGCGCAGCGGCGCGATCTTCAACCCGGAAAATCTTGCCGAGATTGATCAAGTCGACGAACATGTCATCCATGGTCGGCTTGTTCTTCGCCATGATGTGGATACAGGATTCGGTCAACTCATAGACCGCGATCCCGAATGGCGCCAGGGTTTCGGGGCTCACTTCGCCGCCAACCTTCAGTCCGTAGTTCCAGCCGGCAAAGTAGAAATCGGCATCGGCGTCCAGCAGCACCTCTTTGGTCGGGTAGTCCGGCGAAAGTTCCGGCAGTTCCTTCACGCCCTCACGCAGCTTCTCATTGAACGTATTCCATCCGGAAACGCCGGTATAGCCCACCATGCGATCTTGCAGCTTGAGGGCGAGCATCATTTCGGTGAGGTTGACGTCGTTGGAGATGGCGCGCTTGGGAGCCTCGTCAAAAGTAACCTCCCGGTTGCAGCTTTTGACCGTTACAGGATCGGCAAGCGCCGAAGATACCGCCAAGGCTAAAAACAGACTTGGGGCGGCGATTCTTGCGATGACGTTGCGCTTCATTATTTCATTCTCCTCTATGACTGCCGTGTTGCCAGGCTGAACGTAAATTGGGGCGTGGCCGCCTGAGCGCCGTGATGCAGCAATGCGGTAACGCCGAACGCCGAGGCGATCGCCGGTGGCGTCAGAACACTGGCGGGGTCGCCCCGCGCAGCGATCTCCCCATTCCTCATCAGAGCGATTTGGGTCGCAAACCCGGCGGCCTGATTGATGTCATGCAGTGTGGTAATGAGGGTCAGACCCAGGTCTTTCAGAAGATCGAGCGTCTCGAGCTGATGGCGGATATCGAGATGGTTCGTGGGTTCATCGAGAATGATCAGCTGGGGTTCCTGAGCCAAGGCGCGCGCAACCAGGACCCGCTGCTTTTCTCCGCCCGACAGGGTCAGGAAACGGCGCGCGGCAAGATTTCGGAGGTCCAGGTGCTCAAGCGCGTGCCGGCAATGGAAGCGGTCCCTCTCGCTCCAGCCGGACAGCCCTTGCCGATGGGGTATCCGCCCCATCATGACGACATCGGAAACAGTGTATGGAAAGTCGCCCGGCATTTCCTGAAGGACGACCGCCACTCTTTGCGCCACCTCGTGGGGCGGCATCGCCCAAACGTCCTTGCCGTCAATCAAGACCCGGCCATGCGACGGTCGATGCACGCGATACAGGCAACGCAAGAGGCTCGATTTTCCTGCACCGTTCGCACCGATGATCGCGAGCCGCTCACCGGGACCCACCTCGAAGCCGATGTTGCGGATCAGCGTTTGGCCTGGCGCCGGACCCCATGCAAGGGACTGTACCTGCAGGTGCAGACCCTTTGACGCGCAGCTCATGTTCCCGCCGGCCGTTCAGACCGCATCGTTGGGAGCAACATGGGCGAAGCGAAGAGCGCCTTTCGCGCCCTCCTGATTGGCCAAATGTCAGTCATCGGAACACCCCGTCCGTTACATTTAATCAGTATGATGGCAGGTCTCCTGGCTCGCGGGTCTCGGCCCATTCCCGCCTTCCCGGCTTGTCGCCAGTGGCACTTGCGAATGGGCTCTCCGCTTACAGTTGCGGGGGCAGCCACGGTTTTGGCCCCTCTTGGGTCATCCTCACCGTGTTCCCTTTTCAGCCGGTTCCTGCCTTGGCCGGAACCGGCACCATCAATGTCAATCTGAGCGAAGCCTATGACGTCGTCAAGCGGTTTGGCGACGCGGAGACGTTCATCCCCGACCTAAAACCGGAACTGTTCGTTGAGCACGCGTTCGGCGAGGCTGTGGCCGGGATCGAAGAGGAGTTTCGCCGAACGCCTGCGGTCTTCGGCGATCTTCACTTCGCGCACATGACGGACTTCCACATGATCGGCGACGGCGGCGACCGGGCGCTTGTCCGGTTCAAGCGCTGTCACCGTCACCTTGGCCTGGTGCGGCAGGATGGCGCCGCGCCAGCGGCGCGGGCGGAAGGCGCTGATCGGGGTCAATGCCAGAAGCGAGGAGTCGATCGGCAGAATGGGTCCGTGGGCAGAGAGATTATAGGCGGTGCTGCCGGCAGGGGTCGAAAGCAGAAGACCGTCGCAGATCAGTTCCTCGAGCCGCATTTTGCCGTCGACCGCGATCTTCAGTTTCGCCGCCTGATAGCGTTGGCGCAGCATCGAGACTTCATTGAAGGCGATGGCCCGGTGGGTCTTGCCGCTGTCGTCGGTGGCCAGCATCTTGAGCGGATGGATGACGGTGAGTTCAGCCGCCTGAAGCCGCTCGGGCAGGCGGCCTTCCTCGTAGTCGTTCATCAGGAAACCGACGGAGCCGCGGTTCATGCCGTAGATCGGCGTGCCGGTGGAAACGAAACCGTGCAGGATGCGCAGCATGTGGCCGTCGCCGCCCAGCGCCACGACGACATCGGCGCGGGCCGGATCGGCATTGCCGTAGCGTTTTGCCAGGCTGCCAAGCGCCTTGTAGGCTTCGGGTGATTCCGAGGCGAGGAAGGCGATGCGGTCGAATTTCATGCCGATTTCATGCGCGTTGACAGGCGGGTGGATTGCCTACAATGAGGGCCGCGATCTTAGCAACCGGTGAACGGCCCGTCCAAACATCATGCGATCCATGGTTTTCTGCACCACCTGCCGGCACTCGGCGGCCGAGCATACGGGGCCGGACGGGCGCAGCGGCGGCGAGACCCTGATTGCCCACATGCGGCAAGTGTTGCGCGACAAGGGCAGGGCGGATGCCGCCATCGAGACGCAGGCCTGCCTGTGGAACTGCACGCGCCATTGCAGCGTGATTCTTCGCGACGATCGCCGCATCAGCTATGTGACCGGGGGCCACGCGCCGGAGCGGGCCCAGGCGGAGGCCATTCTCGCCTGGTTCGATCTTCACGGCGCGACGAAAACCGGCGAAGTGCCGTTCCGGGCCTGGCCCGATCGCATGCGCGGCCATTTCATCGCCCGCATTCCGCCGGTGAAGCGGTGAGCCGTATCACCTTCATTCTTGGCGGCGCGCGCTCGGGCAAGAGCCGCCATGCCGAGGCGCTGGCGCGGAAGTACAAGGGACCCAAGACCTATATCGCCACGGCGGAAGCAATCGACGCGGAGATGCGCGAGCGCATCGCCATGCACAGGAGCAGGCGGGGAGCGGCGTGGATCACTCGCGAGGCACCGCTCGATCTCGTTGCGGCGTTGATGGAAGCGAAGACCGGATTCATTCTCATCGACTGCATCACCGTATGGATCGGCAATCTCATGCATCACGGCCGCGATGTGCGGGCGGAGGTGGGGGCGCTGTTCGATGCGCTGAAGAAAAGCAAGTCGCGGGTGGCCGTCGTCTCGAATGAGGTGGGATTGGGCATTGTTCCGGAGAATACCCTGGCCCGCGCTTTCCGCGATGAACAGGGTTTTGCCAATCAGCGTATCGCTGAAATCTCCGATACGGCGATTTTCATCGCCGCCGGACTGCCCATCACGCTCAAAAAAGCATCGCGCCGGCAAGCGCCAAGGCGAAGAGCAGGGAAAGTGCGCGGCCGTAAAGCTTGATGCCGCGGCGGATGTCTTCGCGGGTCAGCTGGGCGCGGCCATCGCCCATGGCGGCGAGATCGACGATCCGGCCGCCATAGCTGCGCGGGCCGCCGAGCCGCACTCCCAAGGCTCCGGCAAGGGCCGCTTCCGGCCAGCCGGCATTGGGCGAAACATGATTGCGGGCAAAGCGCCAAATGACGCCGAGTGCGGCCTTGCCGCTGTCTCGCGAGTCGAAGGCGGCAGCACCCGCTATGAGCAATCCCGACAGGCGCGAGGCGGGAAGATTGACCAGATCGTCAAGCCGCGCCGCGGCCCAGCCGAAATCGAGGTAGCGCGGCGATTTGTGGCCGATCATCGAGTCCGCCGTGTTGATGGCCTTGTAAAGAACGAGCCCGGGCAGGCCGAGGAACGCATAATAAAGGGTGGGGGCGACGATGCCATCGGAAGCGTTCTCGGCCAGGCTTTCGAGCGCGGCGCGAGTAACCCCCGATTCATTGAGCTCCGCCGGATCGCGGCCGACGATGCGGGCCACGGCGCTGCGTCCATCGGTAAGCGAGCGGTCGAGGCCTGTGACAACGGCCTCCACATGCTCACGCATGGAATGCTGGGCAAGGAAGGCG
Organism: Hyphomicrobiales bacterium; assembly: GCA_052386315.1. GTDB lineage: Bacteria > Pseudomonadota > Alphaproteobacteria > Rhizobiales > Aestuariivirgaceae > Aestuariivirga. Next base: position 66,320 of record JBQTKG010000013.1, on the reverse strand, counting down.
GTGGCGAGAAGGGCTTCGGCAATCCACCCCATGGGGAACTGCGCCAGCGTGATGCTTGCTATCCAGGCCGGGGCGAACGCGGCGGCGAGCAGGAGGGCAAGGGCGAGCACGCCCCGCACCTTGCCCTCGACCGGCTCCGCATCGGCCGCATTGAGGCGGGCATCGAGCGCGGCAATCAGCTTGCCCATCCATTCGACCGGGTGCCCGATCGCGTCATGGATCGATTTGGGATAGCCGATCTGGCGCTCGACAACGAGCGCCAGTGCGGTGCCGGCAAAGGCGGGGAAGGGCCACATCAGACGGGACCGGCAAGTGCCAGAATACGGTCGAGATCGAGATGGCTTTCGAGATGGGCGGCAAGCTCATCCAATGTCCGTTCGATCTCGACGTCGAAGGCAAAGCCGCCGGCTTCGACGCGCAAGGCAGCAAGGAAGCTGCGGCGAAACTGGTCGGCAGCGAAGCAGCCATGGATATAGGTGCCCATCACCCGGCCATTGGCGCTTGCGGCGCCATCGGGTGTTGCGCCGATCAGGGCAAAGGGGCGGGCGCAATCGGGGCCAGTAGTTTGGCCAAGGTGGATTTCATAGCCGGTGAGCGGAGCGCCGCTCGCCGCATGGGTGGCGCTGACACGGGTCAGCGTCTTGTCGGGGAGCAGCGTCGTTTCGACGTCCAGCAAGCCCAGGGCTTCGACCGAGCCGGGCGAGCCCTCGAGGCCTTGGGGATCGTGGATGCGCCGCCCCAGCATCTGGTAGCCGCCGCAGAGGCCCAGCGCATGGCCGCCGCGGCGCACATGGGCCTTGAGGTCGATATCCCAGCCTTCGGTGCGCAAGGCGGTGAGATCGGCCATGGTGGATTTCGAGCCCGGGACGATCACCAGCTGCGCATTGGCGGGAATTGTCTCCCCCGGCCCGATGAAGCGTAATGCGACGCCCGGTTCCAGCCGCAGGGGGTCGAGATCGTCGAAATTGGCGATGCGCGGGAGACGCAAAACGTAAATTCTGCAATCGCCAGAATCGCTTGCGATCATTTGCTCCAGCACCACTGCATCTTCGGCTGGAAGCCTTGCGGCGGCTGGAAAATGCGGGATGACGCCAAGGCAGGGAGTGGCAGTTTCGGTCTCGAGAAATCTCCGGCCTTCAGAAAAGAGTGCAGGATCGCCATGGAACTTATTGATCAAAAATCCCTTTATGCGGTTTCTATCCGCCGGTGCCAGGACCGCGAACGTACCGATGACCGCGGCAATGACACCACCGCGGTGAATATCGCCGATTAGCAAGGTGGGGACATCGGCGGCGGCGGCAAAGCCCATATTGGCGAGGTCGCCGTCGCGGAGATTGATTTCCGCCGGACTGCCAGCACCTTCGACGACGATCAGATCGGCCTCGCCCGCAAGTTTCCGGAAGCTGTCGAGAATGGCGGGAAGGAATTGGCTGCGATTGGCGAAATAGTGTCGCGCCGTCATAGTAGCGTGGCGCCGGCCCTGCACGATCACCTGGGCGCCGCGCTCGGTCTCGGGCTTGAGCAGGACCGGGTTCATGTGAACTGTCGGATCGATGCGCGCGGCGCGGGCCTGCAGCGCCTGGGCGCGTCCGATCTCGCCGCCATCGGCGGTGACGGCGGCGTTGTTGGACATGTTCTGCGGCTTGAACGGCCGGACCTTCAAGCCGCGATTGGCAAAGGCGCGGCACAGGCCGGCGGCGATCAGCGACTTGCCGACATCGGAACCGGTGCCCATCAGCATGATGGCGCGGGCCGTCATGGCGACTCGCAGATCACATGGGCATAGGAGCCCATGATCTTACCACGGCGGAGGCCGATGGCGCCCAGATCGCTGCCTGCGGCATCGCCGGCAGCGAAGAGCCGATCGGCATGGCCTTCGGCGGCGATGGTCGAATAATGAAACTCGTGCCCGCGCAAGGGTGCGTTCCACGGCGCGCCAGGAAGCGGCCGCAATTGGCGATAGCCAAGGCTGAGCTTGCGGGTGGCGAAGCTCGTGGTCAGAGGCAGGAGCCCAGCCATGGCGTGGCTGTTGCCATCCTTGTCGATCAGGCCCTCGCCCAGCACCATAAAGCCGCCGCATTCGCCATAGATCGGCCCCTTTGCCGACCGCAGACCGCCGAGAAAGACGGAATTGGCCGCCAGCCTACCGGCATGAAGCTCTGGATAGCCGCCGGGCAGGAAAATGGCGTCGGCATCTGGCGCCGGCGCCTCGCCCGCAAGTGGCGAAAAAGGCAGAATTTCGGCCCCGGATTGCCGCCAGCTGTGCAACAGATGCGGATAGGCGAATGCGAAGGCCTGGTCGCGGGCCACGGCAAGGCGCTGGCCCAAAGGCGGCAGGTTGCCGCATATCACTGATTCGTCAGAGACTTGCGAAGCAATGGTTAACAATAAGTTAAGATTTGTTTCACGTGCAACCGCTGATGCGGCGGTTTCGACAAAGTGCTCAAGCGCTTGATGTTCCTCGGCTTGCACCAGCCCAAGGTGACGGGAGGGGAGGGCGAGTGAGTCATCGCGCCGCAGGGCGCCGATCACCTGCGAGCCGAGCGCTTGGCGCAGGATCGCCTCGTGGCGGTTGCTGGCGACCCGGTTGAGAACGACGCCCGCGAGCTTCACGGCCGGGCGGTAGGTGGCAAAACCGTGGACCAGGGCGGCGATGGATTGGGACTGTTGGCTTGCATCCACGACGAGCAAGACGGGTAGGCCCAAATCCTCGGCAAGATCGGCGGTCGAGCCGCGCGCGCCATCCGGGCCGTCAAACAGGCCCATGACGCCCTCGATGACAATGAGTTCGGAATCTAGCGCAAGAGCGGCGAGAAGGGCTGTAATGTGGGATCGGCCCATAGCCCAGGGATCGAGATTGAAGCAGGGCCGGCCGCTGGCGGCGGCGTGAAAGGCGGGATCGATATAGTCGGGACCGACCTTGGCCGAGGCGACCCTGAGGCTCCGGTTGCGCAAGGCGCGCAGTAAGCCGAGGGTCACCACTGTCTTGCCGCTGCCCGAGGCCGGCGCGGCAATGACCACGGCTTTAGCCAATCGGGTTCTCCCGCAGCGCGCCCTTGTACCAGTCGAGCTTGTCGCGCCAATCGGCGGCATGGCCGACGACGACGATGGCAGGAGTGGGCGGATCCTTGGCGGCAACGTAGGCGCCCGCCTCGGCCAGGGTCGTCGCTTGCACGAGCTGATGCGGCAGCGAGGCATTGGAGACGATGGTGACGGGCTCCCCGGGCGGACGGCCGGCGGCCATCAAAGCCGCCGCGATGTCGCCCAGATTCTTCACCGCCATGTACATGACGAGGACCGGCGAGGTTGCAGCGGCCGCCTGCCAATTCACATTGGCGGGCATCTTGCCGGCGGCGTCGTGGCCAGTGAGGAAGGTGATGGAATGGTTGGTGTCGCGATGGGTAGCGGGCATGCCGGCATAGGCAAGCCCGCCGACCCCTGCGGTGATGCCTGGCACGATGCGGAAGGGAATGCCGGCCTTGGCCAGATGCTGGCTCTCCTCGCCGCCCCGGCCGAACATGAAGGGATCGCCGCCCTTCAAGCGGAGGACGCGCTTGCCGGCCTTCGCCAGCTCGATGAGGCGGAGCGAAATATCGCGCTGGACGGGCGACGGCTTGCCGCCGCGCTTTCCGGCATATTCGAGTTCGGCGCCGAGCCTTACCCAGCGCAGCATTTTGGGATTGACGAGCGCGTCATAGACGACCACGTCGCAGGTCTGCATGGCATGGTAGCAGAGGAGCGACATCAATCCGGGCGCACCGGGGCCCGCCCCCACCAGCCACACCCAGCCCGGCTCGAAGGCCGGGAAGGGCTCGGCATCGAGGCGGGCAAAACCGGTCGCGGCGGATTTCGTCTCCACCCAATGCTCCTTCATTTTTGTTGGTCCGCGGCTCATGGCCCTCTTATACAGTCAGGGCATGCGAAGTGAGAAGCCCGAGGGCGAATTAAGGCGCGGCTGGACGACCGGCGCATGTGCGGCAGCGGCAACCAAGGCGGCTTATACGGCATTGCTGACCGGCCGCTTTCCCGATCCGGTTACGATCACCCTGCCCAAGGGCGAAACGCCGGCCTTTGCCCTGGCGCTGGAAGGCAAGGGCGAAGGCTGGGCCCAGGCCGGCATTGTCAAGGATGCGGGCGATGACCCGGATGTCACCCATGGCTGCACGGTGATCGCCACGGTGCGGCGGAAGGGCAAGGGCGTCACATTCAAGGCGGGGCCGGGGGTCGGCATGGTCACGAGACCGGGCCTGTCCATTCCTCCCGGAGAGCCGGCCATCAATCCGGCGCCGCGCCGGATGATGCAGGAGGTGATCGCCGAATTGGGAGGCGGCGATGTCGAAATCGAAATCTCGATTCCGGGCGGCGAGGCACTGACACACAAGACCTGGAACCCGCGGCTCGGCATCGTGGGCGGCCTGTCGATCCTCGGCACCACCGGCATCGTCAAGCCGTTTTCCTGTGCCGCCTGGATCGCCTCGATCCATCGCGGCATCGACGTGGCCCGCGCCATGGGCCTCAAGCATCTCGCCGGCTGCACCGGCTCGACCTCGGAGGACGCGGTCCGGGCGCATTACGGCTTGCCGCTCGAGGCGATGATCGACATGGGCGATTTCGCCGGCGGGCTTCTCAAGTATCTGCGCCAGCATCCGGTCGAGTGCATCACCATCGGCGGCGGTTTCGGCAAGATGGTGAAGCTGGCGCAAGGGGCGCTCGACCTGCATTCGGGGCGTAGCCAAGTGAATCTGGATTGGCTGGCGGCGCGGCTGCCGGAATTGCCGCGCCAAAGAATTCTGGCGGCCAATACGGCGCAGCAGGTACTGGAGATGGCGGCAGGACTCGATCTTCCATCGCGCGTGGCGGCGGCGGCGCTTGCAACCGCACGCGAAGTGCTGCGCGGGGCGGAGGTTGCGCTGGACATCGTGATCGTTTCGCGCGGCGGCGGGATCATCGGCCATGCCGGGTGAGCGCATTCTGATCCTCGGCGGCACGGCGGAAGCGCGGATGCTTGCCAACCGGCTGATCGATGCCGGACATGGCGTCGTCACATCGCTGGCCGGTGTCACGAAAGTGCCGCATCTGCCGAAGGGCGAGGTCAGGCGCGGCGGCTTCGGCGGGCCTGAGGGGCTTGCCGCCTATTTGCGCGCCGGCGGATTCAGCACGTTGATCGATGCGACCCATCCCTTCGCGGCGCAAATCTCGCGTCATGCGGCTGCCGCGGCGAAGGCGTGCGGTCTCTCATTCTACCGGCTCGAACGCCCGGCTTGGGTGGCGGAGAAAGGAGACCTGTGGATCGGGGCTGCGAGCATCGCGGCGGCCGTTGCAGCGCTGCCGGCGGGAGCGCGCGTGTTTCTGACCATCGGCCGCAAGGAGGTGGCGCCTTTTTTGGCGCGCGCCGATCTGCAAGGCATCATGCGCATGATCGAAGCGCTCGATGGGCCGCCGCCGCCGCAGTGGCAATTGCTTCTGGCGCGGCCGCCATTCACCTTAGCCGGCGAAAGGGAATTGATGGCCAAAAACCACGTCACCCATGTGGTGAGCAAGAATGCCGGTGGCGAAGAAATCCGCGCCAAACTACTTGCCGCGCGTGAAATTAAGATTCCCGTAGTGATGATCGAAAGGCCGGAAAAACCGGCGGCAATCACCGTTTCGAGCGTGGACGAGGCGCTCCGGCTGCTTTCTCCTTGACCCCTCCCACGTTTCCGGCTTGTCTAAAGGAAGCGGGGTGAGCCAAACAAGAAGAACGCCCCGAGGGAGTAACGAAAGCCAACAGCGGCCGGACTCCAGGAAGGACATCATGCGGCGGGCGGCGCCATCGGCGTTGCGCTCCCCGCGGGTTTCGCAGTCCGGGGCGGCCGCACAGTTCAGAAAGAAGGTAGACGATGAAACGTAAAATTCTCGCATGGGCGGTGGGCGCCGCGGCCGGCGTATTGGCGGCAACCGCCGCTACCGCCGCAACCCTCGACGACATCAAGACCAAGGGCTTCCTGCAATGCGGCGTGAACACGAGTCTTATCGGGTTCGGTTTTCCGGATGAGCAGAACAACTGGACAGGCCTCGATGTCGATTTCTGCCGCGCCGTTGCCGCAGCCATTTTCAACGATCCCACCAAGGTGAAGTTCACGCCGCTTACCGCCAAGGAACGATTCACGGCACTGCAATCGGGCGAAGTGGATGTTCTCTCGCGCAACACCACCTGGACGATGACACGCGATACCTCGCTCGGCCTCAAGTTCGCCGGTGTGACGTATTACGATGGCCAGGGCTTCATGGTGCGTAAGGCACTGGGCGTCGATTCGGCTCTCAAGCTTTCGGGCGCGACCGTTTGCGTGCAGACCGGCACCACGACGGAACTCAATCTCGCCGATTACTTCAAGTCGAACAAGCTGGAGTACAAGGTCGTCGCTTTTGAAAAGGAAGAGGAAGTTATCGGTGCCTATGAAGACGGGCGCTGCGATGCCTACACCACCGACCAGTCGGGCGTTTACGCCCAACGCCTGAAGCTTGCCAATCCGGACGATCATGTGGTTCTGCCCGAGATCATCTCAAAGGAACCGTTGGGTCCCGTGGTGCGCCAGGGCGACGATGGCTGGTTCAATGTGGTGAAGTGGACCTACTACGCATTGCTGATTGCCGAAGAACTTGGCGTCAACCAGGCCAATGTCGAGGAGATGAAGGGATCGATCAATCCGGAAATCCGGCGTCTGCTCGGCGTGCCGAACGCCGACGGTTCGGCTGCGGGCTTCGGCACCGGTATCGGTCTCGATGAAGCGTGGGTTGTGCAGATCATCAAGGGCGTCGGCAACTACAGCGAAATCTTCGAGCGCAATGTGGGCGTCAACACGCCCTTGAAGATCGCGCGTGGCAAGAATGCGCTCTGGAGGGACGGCGGACTGCAATACGCCCCGCCGATCCGCTGACTGAACTCAACGGGGAGTCCGGCCAGGCGCCGGGCTCCCATCGGTATTGCCATGAATCAAGACCGGGAAGCCGGCAGATGAAGGGGAGGAAGGCGCCCACGCGCCCCCGGGCAAGGGTGATGAGGCATGACCGCCGCAAGCGATGCGTATGAGCGTCCAAGAGTCTCGCTCTGGAACGATCCAAGGATCCGCTCGATCGCCGTGCAGGTCATCATGGTGCTGGCGGTGGGGTTCTTCGCCTATGAAATCGTTGACAACACCATCGTCAACCTCAACAAACGCAACATTGCGACGGGATTTGCGTTTCTCAACAAGTCCGCCGGCTTCGATCTCATCCAGTCGCTGGTTCCGTTTTCAAGCGAGTCGAGTTACGGCCAGGCCCTGATCGCAGGGTTACTCAACACTTTGCTGGTCGCGGGCATTGGCATCGTCTTCGCCACGCTACTCGGATTTTTCGCCGGAATCATGCGGTTGTCGAAAAACTGGCTGGTTGCGAGGCTGGCGACACTTTACATCGAAGCGGTGCGCAATGTACCGCTGCTGCTGCAGATGTTTGTCTGGTATGGCGCGGTGCTGAAACCGCTGCCGGGTCCGAAGCAGGCGATCAATATCGGCGACATGTTCTTCCTGTCGAACCGCGGCCTCACCATGCCGAACACAATCTATGGCGAGGGCGCCTGGCTGGGGCTTGCCGGATTGGTAACCGGAATCGCCGGTGCCATTGTGCTGCGCCATTGGGCGCGCCAGCGGCAGGCCGCGACCGGGCAGCCGTTCCCCTTTATCCTCGCCGGCGTCGCCATGGTGTTGCTGCTGCCGGTTCTCGGCCTTCTGCTGGCGGGCTGGCCGATTACTTTCGATTATCCGGTTCTTGGCGGTTTCAATTTCAGTGGCGGCACGAGCATCATTCCGGAATTCATCGCGCTGCTCCTGGCGTTGAGCATCTACACGGGTTCTTTCATCGCCGAAATCGTGCGAGCCGGCATCCAGGCGGTGAGTCACGGCCAAACCGAAGCCGCCCACGCTTTGGGGCTGCGGAGCTGGATGACGACCCGCTTGGTGGTCATGCCCCAAGCCATGCGGGTGATCATTCCGCCGCTCGCCAGCCAGTATCTGAACCTGACCAAGAACTCCTCTCTGGCGGTGGCGATCGGCTATCCCGATCTGGTGGCGACCGGCGGCACGGTCTTGAACCAGACCGGGCAGGCGGTCGAGATCGTAACGATCTGGATGATCGTCTACCTTAGCCTCAGTCTGCTCACCTCGGGCTTCATGAACTGGTTCAACGCGCGCATGCGCCTGGTGGAGCGCTGAGCCCATGACCGCTACGCGCGAACCAGCTTTCCATCTGCGCACCGAAGAAGCGCCAAGGCTGCCGCCGCCCGCCACCATGGTTGGTGTGCAGGGCTGGGTTATCGCCAATCTTTTCTCCAGCGTGAGCAACGGCATCCTGACTATCGTCGCCGGCGCACTGCTTCTGTGGATCGGCTGGGGGATATTCAACTGGGCCCTGTTCAGTGCAGTCTGGACGGGCGACAGCCGCGAGGCCTGCGCGGTCGAGGGCGCAGGCGCATGCTGGCCCTTCGTGCGGGTAAAGTTCTTGCAGTGGATCTACGGGTTCTATCCCATCGATCAGCGCTGGCGGGTCAACATCTGCTTCATTCTCGGCGCCGCAGCATTGGTTCCGATGCTCATTCCCTCGGCGCCCTACAAGAAGTGGAATGCCCTGTTTCTGCTCATCGCCTATCCGCTGATCACGCTTATCCTACTGACCGGCGGACATTTCTCGATGTCGGCGGCGGCGTTTCTCGGTATGTTCATCGTGCTGGCCCTTGTTGCAGCCTTGCTGCCGCTGCTGGCCTTTGGCATCGAAGAGGGAATCCAGCGCAACCGTATCGGCCTTGGGCTGGCGGGCATAGGCGTTCTGGCCTGGCTTGCGTCGTTTGTTATGAATTTCGGCGCCCTGCAAACTGCATTCGGCAGTCTTCCCATCGGCGGACTGGCAACTGCCGTATTTATCGGGGCGGGCGGCGTGATCGGAGTGGTTCAGTTGCTCGGTGCGGCGGATGCGGCAGCGCGGGCGGCACTGCGCAGCTGGCTCATCGGCGCCGCCGTGGTTCTCGGCATCATGCTGATCCTCAAGGTCAATTTCGGCCTGGAATCGGTCGAGACGTCGCAATGGGGCGGACTTCTGGTGACCCTGGTTGTCGCCATTACCGGAATTGTGGCTTCCCTGCCGCTTGGCATCCTGCTCGCCCTTGGACGACGTTCGAACATGCCGATTGTGAAGCTGTTTTCAGTGGTGTTCATCGAAGTCTGGCGCGGCGTGCCGCTGATCACGGTGTTGTTCATGGCGAGCGTGATGCTGCCGCTTTTCCTCCCCGAAGGCGTCAATTTCGACAAATTGCTGCGTGCGCTCATTGGCGTGGCGCTGTTCTCATCGGCTTACATGGCCGAAGTGGTGCGCGGCGGCCTGCAGGCCATTCCGAAAGGACAGTTCGAGGCGGCGCAGGCGCTCGGACTTTCGTTCTGGAAAATGATGAACCTCATCGTTCTCCCGCAAGCCCTGAAAATCGTCATCCCCGGCATCGTCAACAGTTTCATCAGCCTGTTCAAGGATACCACGCTGGTTTCGATCATCGGGCTGTATGATATACTGGGCATCGTGATTACGAGTTCCGGCGATGCCAAGTGGGCCTCGCCGCAAACCGGGCCAACCGCCTATTTTGCCGCCGCGGCGATGTTCTGGATATTCTGCTTCGGCATGTCGCGCTATTCGATATTCACCGAGCGCCGGCTCCATACCGGTCACAAGAGGTGAGGAAATCCCATGGCTGAAACGGCAAGAATTCCGGAGCCCGGCAACCAGGCCGCCATCCAGATTTCCGGCGTGAACAAGTGGTACGGCGAGTTCCAGGCGCTGCGCGACATCAACCTCACCGTCTACAAGGGCGAGCGCATCGTCATCTGCGGGCCTTCGGGTTCAGGCAAATCGACGTTGATTCGCTGCATCAACCGGCTGGAGGAGCACCAGAAGGGGCAGATTTTCGTCGACGGCATCGAGCTCACCAACGACCTCAAGAAGATCGACGAAATCCGCCGCGAGGTCGGCATGGTGTTCCAGCATTTCAACCTGTTTCCGCATCTGACGGTTCTGGAGAACCTGACACTCGCGCCGATTTGGGTGCGCAAGATGCCGAAGAAGGATGCCGAGGAACTGGCGATGAAGTATCTGACGCGGGTGAAAATCCCCGAACAGGCGTTGAAATACCCAGGCCAGCTTTCCGGCGGCCAGCAGCAGCGCGTGGCGATCGCCCGCTCGCTGTGCATGAACCCCAAGATCATGCTGTTCGACGAGCCCACCTCGGCGCTCGATCCGGAGATGATCAAGGAAGTGCTGGAGGTGATGGTCGATCTCGCGCAGTCGGGCATGACCATGCTGTGCGTGACCCACGAGATGGGCTTCGCCCGGCAGGTGGCGGACCGTGTCATCTTCATGGACCAGGGCCAGATCGTCGAACAGAACTCGCCGGCGGAATTCTTCAAGAACCCGAAGAGCGAGCGCACCAAGCTGTTCCTCAGCCAGATCCTGCACTGAGCGTCTCTCCCCGACCAGCCAGGATCGCAACGCCGCAATAGCGCGGAACTGGCATCTGCGCGCAAGGCCCGTTCGCACGCAGGTTCGACGCCGTGGGCGGGAGGGGCCTTGACATTGTATGCTCAAATGTGTAATTTTACATTTGGATATACGGACTGCCATGAACAAACCTCTTACCATTCGCAAGGTTGGCAACTCGCTGAGTTTGACGATCTCCGATATCGCCAAGGAACTTGGTCTCGGCGAAGGCGACAAAGTCTATGCGGTGCGCACGCCGCGCGGTTTCGAGCTCACGCCTTTTAATGCGGAGTTCGAAAAAGCGGTCGAGACGGCGCGAACCTTCATGCGCAAATATCCCAACGCGATGAAGAAACTCGCGGAATAGTCATCCTCCATGATCTGGCTGACGAAGCACATGGTGGAGGCTTTCCACCGGGAATCGCTTGCGCGTTTTGGCGGCGCCGACGGCGTGCGCGATCCCGGCCTCTGGGAAAGTGCGCTGGCGCGACCCGAAAATATTCACGCATACGAGCCCGAGGCCGACGTCTTCCGGCTGGCAGCGGCGTATTGCACGGTCGTAGTCAAGAACCACCCGTTCATTGACGGCAACAAGCGCACCGGCACTTTGTGCGCGGTGGTATTCCTCGGCCTCAACGGCGTCGATGTGGAATTCGACGAGCCGACAATCGTCACCATGATCTACGGCTTGGCCGCCGGCGAAGTCATAGAAGATCAACTTGCCGCCTGGCTACGAGCTTCCGCCGTCAATCGCTGATCTCCATTACCTTCTCTTTCCGCGCATAGGGAACGAAGCCCATGCGCTGATAGAGAGGAAGAGCGGCGGGGCTATCGAGGGTGCAGGTCTCGACCACGACTTTTTCCGGCTTGTGGGCCCAGCACGCCTTGATCGCTTCGGCCATGAACCATTTGCCGAGGCCGTGCCCGTGAAACTCCGGGATCAGTCCTAAATATTGCAACTCGACGGCGGACTTGTCGCGGGCGTCGACTTCAAAATAGCCAGCGGGAACGCCCGCCACATAAAGCACCCAGACTTGCACGCCCGCGGCGCGGATCGTTGCCAGCAGCTTCCTGTCGTTAATCTTTTTGCGGTCGACCCAGAGAAAATCGCGTCCGACGGCGTCGTAAAGATAGCGATAGAAGCCAACGCTCGGCTGCTCGGCCCGCATCAGCATAAGCTTCAGATTGACGGGTGGCGGATAATGCAAGCGCGGCTCCGCCTTCATCTCCAAATAGGTGACGGTCGTCTTGACCCTGCGCATGCACTCAGGAGCCGGTGGCGACGGGGGAATCTGGAGCGGCACCCCATTCGCTCCACGAGCCGTCATAGAGCGCATGATCCTTGGCGGCGAGCATGGTGAGCGCGAGCGACAGGATGGCCGCGGTGACGCCCGAACCACAACTTGTGATGACCGGGCGGCCAAGGTCAATGCCGGCGGTGGCGAAGACCCCGGCGATCTCGTTCGCCGGTTTCATGGTGCCGTCGGGTTTGAGCAATGTCGCGTAGTGGATATTGCGGGCGCCCGGCATGTGACCGGCCCGCACGCCGGGGCGCGGCTCCGGCTCCTCGCCGCGGAAGCGGCCAGGCGATCTCGCATCGGCAATCTGCGCGGCACCAGTCCTGATGGCCATGGCGATATCGGGCATGTCGCGCACCATCATCGACCGAAAGCGCGCGGTGAAATGGCGCTCCTGCGGCTTTTGCGGCGGGCCTTCCTCCAGGGGACGGTTCTCGGCGATCCATTTTGGCAGGCCGCCGTCTAGGACAGCCGCATCGTCGTGACCGAAGACGCGGAACATCCACCAGGCGCGGGCCGCCGAAAAAATCCCGGCCGCATCGTAGGCGATCACCTTCTTGCCGTCGCCGATGCCGAGCTTGCGCATGCGCGAGGCAAATTTCTCCGGTGCCGGCAGCATGTGGGGGAGCGGGCTCGATGTGTCGGAAATCTCGTCGATATCGAAGAACTGCGCTCCGGGTATGCGCGCTTTGAGAAATTCCGCCTTGGCGTCGCGGCCTGCCGCCGCCAGATGCCAGGAGGCATCGACAATGGCGATGTCGGGCGATTCAAGATGATCGGCGAGCCAGTCAGTGGAAACGAGATGCTCCGTCATGCGAACACCAATCGGATGCGGCGGTTGATCTTGCCCTTGTTCTCGATCTTGGCAACCGCAATGGGCCCGATCGCGGCGGTCGAACGAAGATGCGTGCCGCCACAGGGCTGGATGTCGACCTTGCCGTCCTCGCCGATCAGGACGAGTCGCACGCGGCCCGCACCCGTGGGCGGCTTCACCGACATGGTGCGGATAAGGTGCTGGTTCCTCTCCATCTCTTCGTCGGTGATCCAGCGGAAAGAAACCGGGTGATCCTCGGCGATCAGCCGGTTGATGCGTTCGGCAAGTTCCTCTTTCTTTGGGATGCCGCCTTCCGGAATATCGAAGTCGATGCGGCCGCCGTCTTCGGTAATGGCACCGCCGGTGACAGCATAGGGCACCGATGCGCAGAGCAGATGCATCAGCGTGTGGGCACGCATGTTGCGATAGCGGATCGGCCAATCGAGCTCAAGCTCGACGGGTGTTCCGGAATTCGGCAACGGTGCGCCCGCCGCCGGCACATGCACAGGCGTCTTGTTCTCATCATAAACGGTGGTGGCGATGGCGATCGATAACCCGTCGAAACTCATGCTTCCGCTGTCGCCCGGCTGGCCACCCGCGGTGGCGTAGAACACCGTGCGGTCGAGGATGATGCCGCCCCGTTCATTGATGCCGGTCACGGTGGCGTCACAGGATTGCAGATAGGCATCGTCGCGGAAGAGCAGGGCGGTCAAGCCGGGACCTCTTCAAACACTTCCGGTACATTCGGCTTGGCTTCGAGCCATTTCGGTACAGGCAGGTTCTTTTCGCGCAGGAAGCCGGGATTGAACATTTTCGAAGCGTAGCGGGTGGCATAATCACACAGCACGGTGACGATGGTGTGACCGGGGCCCATCTGCTTCGCCATGCGGATGGCACCGGCGACGTTGACGCCGGTCGATCCGCCCATGCACAGACCTTCGTATTCCAGCAGATCGAAGGCGATGGGGATCGCCTCGCTATCGTGAATCTGGAAGGCCTCGTCGATGACGGCGCCCTCGAGATTCCTGGTGACGCGGCCCTGGCCGATGCCTTCGGTGATCGATGACCCTTCGGCCTTGAGCTCGCCGTGCTTGTAATAGTTATAGAGGGCAGCACCCATGGGATCGGCAAGGGCGATCTTGATGTTCTTGTTCTTCGCCTTCAGCGCCATGCTGACGCCGGCGATGGTGCCGCCGGTTCCGGCGGCGCTGACGAAGGCATCGACCGTGCCATCGGTCTGGGCCCAGATTTCCGGCGCAGTCGTTTCCATGTGGGCCTGGCGGTTCGCCACATTGTCGAACTGGTTGGCCCACACGGCACCCATGGCCTTGGCCAGGCGGCCGGAATATCTCACGTAATTATTGGGATTCTTGTAGGGGACCGCCGGGACTTCGACGAGTTCGGCACCGAGTTGGCGGAGTGCGTCCTTCTTCTCCTGGCTCTGGGTCACCGGAATGACAATCACGGTACGAAAGCCCATGGCATTGGCGACAACGGCGAGGCCGATGCCAGTGTTGCCGGCGGTGCCCTCGACGATAGTGCCGCCAGGCTTGAGTTCACCCCTGGCGATCGCGTCCTTGACGATGAACAGGGCGGCGCGGTCCTTCACCGACTGGCCTGGATTCATGAATTCCGCCTTGCCGAGAATGGCGCAGCCGGTCAGTTCGGAGGCTTTCCTCAGCTTGATCAGCGGCGTGTTGCCGATGGCGCCGATGACGTCGGGTTTTATGTCCATGATCAAGCAATGCCCGAGGCGGCGCCCGCCGTCAAATCGGCTTCGGCACCCTCAGGGTGACGCTCGGCGGCAACAGATTCTCCGGGGTGTAATGGGGATCGACCAATTGGGCGATGCAGTCGCCGAGCATCAGATATTCGGAATTCGGCATGTGGAACCAGCGGCGGAATTCGGCGGTTTCCATGCGGCCGTCGAGATAGCTGTTCAGCACCATGCGGCTGAAGGAATGCAGCCGTGGCGGCAGGCAGGCCTCAATGGCTGGGCGGTCCATGGCGGATCACAATGCATCTTAATGAACACCGTTCCAAGTCAAAATCTGCAAAAATCCGCTGCGTTCCGCCCGAAGCGAGATGCGAGTTGTGGCTCCCCGACCTGGACTCGAACCAGGGACAATTCGATTAACAGTCGAATGCTCTACCAACTGAGCTATCGGGGAATGCCGGAGGCCCTATAGCAGAGGCTCCCGCCAGGAGAAAGCCCCTTCATTGAGGGCCGGTCCGGTCCTATATGGGTACCAGTTGAGCAGGAGTGAAAAATGGCGCGCGCCAATTTTGCCGGATTCAAGATCAGGTTGCCTGGGCATCCATTGCTGCGCATCGGGCTCGGCATCCTGCTAGTGGGTTTCGGCCTGCTCGGATTTCTGCCGATCGTCGGCTTCTGGATGATCCCGCTCGGCATCGCGGTATTGTCGGTGGATCTGCCGCCGGTGCGACGTCTTCGCCGCAACATAACCGTGAAATTCGGCTACTGGCTGCACAGCCGCTGGCCGGGGCTGGCGCGGCGCATCGGCTATGGCGCGCAGCGCGATGGCAAGGTGCAATAAGGAATTGGAGGCCTCGCCCGGAATCGAACCGAGGTACACGGATTTGCAGTCCGCTGCGTAACCACTCCGCCACGAGGCCTTGAGGCGGGCTTATAGTCGAAGCAAATCCCTGAAACAACCGGCACTTTTCGATTTTGCGAAGGCTGTGGCCGTAGCTATGCCTGCGGTGGACTTGAGCCGGGGCATTGGCTATCAAAGTCAACAAGCGGCGGAGCGATTCCCCTCATGGAGCAGATGACCGATTTCAACATTGCCCGCGCGAACATGGTGGAATCGCAAGTGCGGCCCAACGGCATCACCGACCGTCGCATCATCGCGGCCATGGCGGCGATCCCGCGCGAGAATTTCGTGCCCGCGGCCCGGCGCGACATCGCTTATGTCGATGACGATCTTGAAATCGCGTCTGATCGCTACCTTATGGAACCCATGGTCTTTGCCCGTCTCGTGCAACTCGCCGCGATCAAGCCCGGGGACAAGGTTCTGCATGTGGGAGCCGGGACTGGTTACGGCACGGCGGTTCTGGCGCGTATGGCGGCTCGGGTAGTGGCGCTGGAAAGCGATGCCACGCTTGCCGCCATGGCGCGCAACAATCTGGTGGGCGTAAGCGGCAGCGGTGTGGCCGAAGGACCATTGGCCGAAGGCCGCAAGGCGGAGGTGCCTTTCGATGTCATTGTGATCGAGGGCAGGGTGCCGGAGGTGCCGGAGGCGCTGTTCGCGCAGCTTGCCGACGGCGGTCGTCTGGTGGCGGTGGTGGGCGAAGGCGAGGCCGCCAACGCCTGTATCTGGACGGTCAAAGGCAAGGCTCGGGGGCTAAGGGCGGCATTCGATGCCGCGGGTCCGCCGCTTCCCGGATTCGCCAAGAAGCAACCGGCTTTCGTATTTTAGATTCCTTGGTGCGGAGATTGCGATGCGGTACGGAATTGGGCGTTTGGCCCGCGGGCTGTTGTTTTCCGTAGTGTTTTTCTCAGCGCCGGCATCCGCCGAAACGCTGAACGAGGCGCTGGCGTCGGCCTACTCCGGCAATCCGGCGCTGCGGGCCGAGCGGGCGCGGCAGCGGGCCACCGATGAGCAGGTACCGCAAGCCTTGTCGGGCTGGCGGCCGACGGTAACGGCGCAGGGCGATGCCGGCCATAACTGGTCCAATACCAACACCGCGCCTTCCACCGAGAGCGATCCGGCCGGTGTTTCCATTTCGCTGGCACAGCCGGTGTTCCGCGGCTTCAAGACCATCAACGGGACAAAGGCCGCGGAGGCCACTGTGGCGGCCGGGCGGCAGGATCTCCTAGCGGTTGAGCAGGATATCCTGTTCAGGGCGGTGCAGGCCTACATGAATGTGCTGCGCGACCGGCAGATTGTGGCATTCCGCCAGAAGAATGCGTCCGTGCTGGAAGAGCAATTGCGCGCCGCGACGGCGCGCTTCGAGGCCGGCGAGACAACACGCACTGACACTGCCCAGGCCCGTGCCAGGTTCAGCCAATCGCAATCCTCGCTTTCCGGAGCGCGCGCCAATCTGGCGGCGAGTGTGGCGAATTACAGGCGGATCGTCGGCCATGCGCCGGGGACCCTGAAATATCCCAGGGTCGCGGCGGTGCCGCAATCGCTCGATGCGGCGCTGGCAGTGGCCGGGGAAACCAACCCTGACGTGCTGGCAGCAGCCTTTGTCGAGGAAGCCTCACGGCACTCGGTTGAGGTGGTCAAGGGCGACCTGCTGCCGTCGCTGACGCTCGAGGCGACGGCCTCGTTCCGCCACGATCCGGGCAGCAACGCCCATACGTCCGATTCGGCCACCATCCGCGGCGTTCTCAGTGTGCCGCTCTATGAAGCCGGGCGGGTTTATTCGGCGGTGCGGGAAGCCAAGCATGTGGCCAGCCAGCGGCGCTTGCAGGTGGTCGAAACCGGGCGTGCGGTACGCGAATCGGTTGAATCGACATGGAGTTTTCTCGCCGCCTCGCAGCAGACGATCGCGGCGGCGAAAGCCCAGGTCGCGGCGGCCGAATTGGCTCTTGACGGCGTGCGGCAGGAATATCAGGTGGGTTCGCGCACCACGCTCGACGTCCTCGATGCGGAGGCGGAAGTGGTCGATGCCCGCATCGTGCTGGTGAACGCCGAACGCGACCGGGTGGTTGCCGCGTATCAGCTGCTTGCAGCGATCGGCAGGCTCACGGCGCGCGATCTCGGCCTTGGGGTGACCTACTACGATGCCGGGCGGAACTATCGCGCAGTGCGCGGCAAGTGGATCGGCACGGATGCCGACACCATCGAATAGCTCGGGGATCGACAAGAGCACCGTTCCAACGTAATTCTGTCGCAGGGCTTGCGTGAGTGCTACCAGTGCGGGGTATCTCCAGGTGGCGGCAGAACCGAATATGGAAGATCTTCTCGCTTCCATCCGGAAGGCGATCCAGGACGATATCGGCGAAGTACGCTCGACGATGCCGGCGGACTCGCGCGGTACTGTTTTCAAGGGCGCCATGCGCGCTTTGCGCGTCAGGCTCGGCAACGAGACGGAGCGCCGGGCTGCCGAGGCTGCCGACATCGAGGGCATCCGCAGCCGCATACACCACAACCGTACCATCGACGAATTCACCCGGGCCGCGCCTGTCAAGCCGCCGCCGACTCGGGCTGCGGGGTTTGCCAGCATTCTGGGTGGCACGGCTGCAAGACCCGCTGAACCGCCACCCAACCTGCGACCTTCCTACGGCGATGAGGATGCCGCCGCCAATGAGGGTCATCAGCATGCCGATCCCCATGGCCAGGCAGACTACGGCTATGGCGATCCTCACTATGACGGCTATGGGCAGGATGTGCCGCAGACGGAACCAGCCCATCTGCCGCCGCCTCAGACGGCCTATGACAACCGGCCCTATGGGGCCGATCCGGCGATGATGTCGGCAGAGGCGTCGGCGGCGGCCAATGCGGCGTTCAACCGCCTGGCGGATGCGCTGGTGGGCCGCTCGATGGGCGGCCGCTCGGTCGAGGATGTGGCGCGGGACATGCTGCGCGGCATGTTGAAGCAATGGCTCGATGAAAACCTGCCGGCGTTGGTCGAACAACTGGTGCGCGAAGAGATCGAGCGCGTTGCGCGGCGCGGCCGTTGATAGCTGCAATTTTTTAATAGGTACTGGTTTAATAGGTACTGGTTAATGGGTGCCGGGACCATCATTCGGTAACCGGTAGCAATTACCGCACAGGGGATTGAACAATGGCAGCTAAGGATGCGCGCTCCGCGCGCCGGTCCCGGACGCTGAAGAGCGGCAAGATCGTGAGCATGGATTACAGCTCGGTGGCGAGTTGCAGCGTACGGAGCATTTCCCCAAAAGGTGCCAGAATCCTTTATACTGGCCGGGCGCCCCTGCCGGAAGCGTTCCAGCTTCTCATTCAGAGCGATGGATCGATCCGCGATGCGCGGGTGGTATGGCGAGAAGGCGACGTTTTTGGGGTGGAATTCACCAGCGAAGCCAGGCGGGCGCCGCCGCGCAAGTGGTGAGGACCAACCGGGTACTAGGATTCACCAACCAAGACCTCGCGTGCCGACTGCTTCCTACGGTTTTCGCCCCCTGGGAGAATTGAACCTAGACGACAAGTGCAAGGCTCTGCGCATGCGTCGCTTCAAAGAAGGGCGCATCCATTTCAACGGCAAGAAATCGATGAAGAGTTGCATCCTAGTCGTAGCCAACAATGGCCTTGCCCACCGGGGCTGTTGAACGCCGGCGCACGGTAACGGGATACTTAATGGCCCTAAGATAGTATTGTGCTTCTTTAATCAAGTTAAGATTATACAGGTTGGTCGACAGAGGCACGAGACAATGACGACCGAAGACAAGCGCGCCGCGCGCCGGTCCCGGGTACTCAAGGACGGCAAAATCGTCAGCATGAACTACAGTTCGGTGGTAGATTGCAGCGTGCGCGACGTTTCAGCCACCGGCGCCCGCATCCGCTGTGACAACTTAGATGCCGTGCCTGACGAATTTCAGCTTCTAATTCAAAGCGATAACTTGATTCGCCCGGTCAAGGTCGTGTGGCGGCGGAACGATCTGATCGGCCTGCAATTCACCGGCGAAGCGAGGCGGGCGCCACCGCGCAAATGGTGAGGCCTGTTCGAAGCGTTAACAATTCATTATCCGAGCCATGGCCTACTAGATTATTGCTCCGGTTGTCCGGGGTTCGGAAATTGAGGCCATGGATGACAAGCGCAAGGCTCAGCGCATGCGCCACCTCAAGGAAGGGCGCATCTATTTCAACGGCAAGAAATCGATGATGAGCTACATCCTGCGCGGTGCCAGCGCAACCGGCGCCCGATTGACGGTGGACAAACCCTATCTGCCGCCGGCCGAGTTCGAATTCGTCATGCTCGAGAGTCCGGCCTGGCCCGTCCGCAAAGTGTGGGTCAAGCAGTACGAAATGGGCATCGAATTCCTCGCCTGAGCTCTCGGGTTGCAAGCCGGGGCGGGTTGGTGTCTAAAGCCGCCAATTTCACCAGCCCAAGAATCCCCCATATGCTCGACAAGACCTTCACGCCTGCCGAAATGGAAGTCCGCCTCTATGAGGAATGGGAGCGGCGCGGCTTCTTCAAGGCCGGCCGCAAGCCTAAGGCGAAGCCCTTTACCATCATGATCCCGCCGCCCAATGTGACGGGTTCGTTGCACATGGGCCATGCCCTCAACAACACCATCCAAGATATCCTCGTCCGCTTCGAACGCATGCGCGGCCGCGATGTCCTGTGGCAGCCGGGCACCGACCATGCCGGCATCGCCACCCAGATGGTGGTCGAGCGGCTGTTGCAGAAGAAGAACAAGACCGATCGCCACAGCATGGGCCGCGAGGCGTTCCTCAAACGCGTGTGGCAGTGGAAGGAGGAATCGGGCGGCATTATCTCAAAGCAGCTCCGCCGCCTCGGCGCCTCCTGCGACTGGAGCCGCGAGCGCTTCACCATGGATCCTGGCCAGATGACTGCTGCGGTAATCAAGGCCTTCGTGCAGCTCTACAAGAACAAGCTGATCTACAAAGACAAGCGGCTGGTCAACTGGGACCCGAAGCTGCTCACCGCCATTTCCGATCTGGAAGTGGTGCAGAGGGAGGTGAAGGGCCATCTCTGGCACATCAAGTATCCACTGCTGGGTCATCGCGACCACTTTATCACCGTCGCAACGACACGGCCCGAAACTATGCTCGGCGATACCGCTGTCGCAGTGCACCCCGGCGACAAGCGCTATAGAGACTTGATTGGCATGACGCTTGAGCTTCCCTTGGTTGGACGCGAAATTCCTATTATCGCCGATGAATATGCCGACCCTGAACAGGGTTCGGGCGCAGTCAAGATCACGCCCGCCCACGACTTCAACGATTTCGATGTGGGAAAGCGGCACAACCTGCCCCAGATTAACATTTTCGACGAGCACGCGCGCCTAAACGAAAATGCACCGCAGAAATATCGCGGCCTAGATCGCTTCGAGGCACGCAATGTGATTGTCTCTGACTTACAGGCGCTGGGGCTGATCGAGAAAATCGAAAATCATGTACTTTCAGTGCCGCATGGCGACCGGTCCGACGTGGTGATCGAACCGTGGCTCACCGAGCAATGGTATGTGAATGCCGCCGAACTGGCCAAGCCCGCCATCGCCGCGGTCGAGAAGGGCGATACGGTGTTCGTGCCGAAGACCTGGGAGAAGACTTTTTTCGAGTGGATGCGAAACATCCAGCCCTGGTGCATCTCGCGCCAGCTGTGGTGGGGGCACCAGATTCCGGCATGGTATGGGCCGGATAAGGGACGATTTCCGGCTGTTACATCGTTGCAGAAAGAATTTGTGGCCGAATCTGAGACCGAAATTCTTGATCAAGCGCGCGCGTACTATGGATGTGAGGTCGAAATTACAAATGAAACATGGATAGGCCAAGGAAGGGAACGCGCAAATTTTGGTGTTGCACCTTCATTAGTTACGGGAGAGTGGGAACGGGTTACCCTAGCCCGCGACCCTGACGTGCTCGATACCTGGTTCTCCTCCGCCTTGTGGCCGTTCTCGACGCTCGGCTGGCCGGAACAGACACCGGAACTGAAGCGCCATTACAAGACCGACGTTCTCGTCACCGGCTTCGACATCATCTTCTTCTGGGTGGCCCGCATGATGATGATGGGGTTGCACTTCATGAAGGAGGTGCCGTTCCACCAGGTCTATATCCACGCCCTGGTCCGGGACGAGAAGGGCCAGAAAATGTCGAAGTCGAAGGGCAATGTCATCGATCCCCTCGAGCTTATCGACGCATATGGCGCCGATGCGCTGCGCTTCACGCTGGCCGCCATGGCCGCCCAGGGCCGCGACATCAAGCTCGCCAAGGCGCGCGTCGAGGGCTACCGCAATTTCGGCACCAAGCTGTGGAACGCGGCGCGTTTCGCCGAGATGAACGGCGTGGCGCGCGATCAGAATTACGATCCGGTGGCGGCGCGCGTCACAGTCAATCGCTGGATCGCCGGCGAAGCCTCGCGCGCGCGAAACGCCGTAACCCGCGCCATCGAGGAGCACAAATACAACGAGGCCGCCGCCACTCTCTACCAGTTCGTGTGGAACATCTATTGCGACTGGTATGTAGAACTGATCAAGCCGATCCTCAACGGGGCCGACGAGGCGGCGAAATCCGAGACGCGGGCCTCAGCTGCCTGGGTGCTCGACCAGATCCTGATGCTGTTGCATCCCTTCATGCCCTTCGTCACCGAGGAACTGTGGCAGAAGACGGCGGCGCGCGAGCACTGGCTGATCGATGCCGCCTGGCCCTTTTACAAGGGGCTCGGCGATCCGCGCGCGGACGCCGAAATGGAATGGGTGATCAGGCTTATTTCCGAGGTGCGCTCAGTCAGGGCCGAAATGAACGTCCCGGCGGGCGCCAAAATCGCCTGTGTGCTGGCCGGTGCCGGCGGCGAGACGCGGCGGCGCGCGGCGCAATGGGGAAACGAGATCATGCGGTTGGCCCGGCTTTCATCGCTTTCCTTCGAGGATCAAGTCCCGAAGCATGCGGCGCAGATTGTGCTCGGCGAAGTAACCGTGGCGCTACCCTTGGAAGGCGTCATCGATTTCGCCGCCGAGAAGACGCGGCTCATGAAGGAACGCGACAAGGTCGAAAAGGATGCCGCCGCCATCGATTCCCGCCTGAGCAATCCAGGCTTCGTGGCCAAGGCGCCGGAGGAGGTGCTGGATGAAACCCGCGAGCGCAAAGCGGAACTCGAAGCGCGGAAACTCAAGATCGGGGACGCGTTGAAGCGGTTGGGGTGACGTCCCATTTGGGCAATAGCCTCGCGGTTCCATCCTTGACGTCGAACAAACCCGACTTCCGGAGGTAGTTCTCCAGGGTGCGGTAGCCCTTCTTGTAGTTTGGCTGATCCTTGGCGAGAAGCCGCCCCAATGTTTGCAGATCCGCCGCAACGCCGTCCTTCGTAACGCTGAGAAATAGATCACGGAGACGGATTTTGTCGAGTTCCGCCGGTGCTGCCTTCCTGACCAGCGCAGCCGGCAGCTTTTTGGCGGCGGGTGCCTTCTTTGCTGGCTCTGCCGTGACGACGTGATACTCATGGAAGGCGCGTTGGAGAGGCTTCGTAGCTTTAGATTCTCCGATGCCGTCGACACTCTTGCCACATTCGCGGATGTGCATCGCCAGCTGGATGAAGTCGGCATCGCTTGAGGCGATGACGGCATGGTCGAACATATTCCGGTGAAGTAGTGAAACAGCGTCGATGGTGAGTGCGAAATCGCTGGCGTTCTCCTTACCGGCACTTGGCGGCGTCAGCATCGGCATGATGTGATTGTCCGCCATCGCCTTATGCCATTTCTTGATGCCCGCTTCGCCGCCGTAACAACGGACAATGGCCGGGTTTCCCAACTGGCGGCAAAGCATGAGGTAATCCGGCAGGTGCTTGGGGGACGCATTTTCCGCGTCGATGAACAGTGCTACCCTGGGCTTTAATGTCATGACTGAAATCCTTCACTGGCATCCGGCTTTGCGACGAGAGCGGACATTGCGTATGATAACCGTTCTGACGGACCGGATCGAGACACCGCTGGGGCCGATGCTGCTCCTGGCGCGGGACGGTATGTTGATCGGCCTCGAATTCGACGATCAGCCGGAGCGGATCGCGCGCGATTTGCGGTTGCGGTATGGTGCTTCGGAACGATTTCCGGCCGTCAATCCGCACGGGTACTCGGACCGCATCCGGGCTTATTTCGCCGGCCATCTGGCGGCCATCGACGATATTCCGGCGGATGGCGGCGGCACGGAGTTTCAGCGCCGTGTCTGGGTTGAACTCAGGCGCATTCCCTCTGGCAAGACCAGTTCCTATGGCGCACTTGCCAAACGCCTCGGCAATGCCAATGCCACGCGCGCTGTGGGCCTCGCCTGTGGCCGCAATCCCATCGCCGTGGTGGTGCCGTGCCATCGTGTCATCGGCGCCGACGGATCGCTGACCGGCTATGGCGGCGGCATCGGCCGCAAGAAATGGCTGCTGTGTCATGAGGGTATTCCGGTGGCTATGGACAGGGTCTCCGCGCAGGGCGACTTGTTCGCGCCGCCGCCTGGGCAACTCTAACTGCGCACCATCATGCTCAGAAACACGGCTGCAAGTCTGCGCGTTGCCTGTCTGAGCTCGGGTGTGTGGGCCTGGCGTGCATAGCAGTCGTAGGCTTGCTTCATCAGCCGGCCAATGCTGCCATCCGGCGTTTCGGTTGATAGAATGGCCAGGGCCTGGCTCGACAGCGAATAGCTCTTCTGGCCTTCCTGGCCCCGCACCAGACCTTCCAACCTGATCCAGTCGTCGGCCCTGACTATCAGCTTCGAGGATTCCGTATCCGGCAGATGGCCGGTGACCGCCTTGAGCATGCCGCGATCGAAGAGCGGCGCGGAAAGTGGCACTATGTTGAACAGATTAGCGAGACCGAGGGCGAGGAGTTCGAAGAAAAGCTCGCGCGGCGGCACATCTTCAGCGGCGCCGGGCGAACCGGACGGACCGGCGGTTTCCACGCTGCCGGCCTTGCCCAGCGCCTCCGCCATTTGCTGCGCAGCTTGATCAATGGCGCCGGTCTTGGCAATCATGAATCAGTCCCCAATAACGAGGAGAGAGTAACGCGCGAATCGCGCCGTCTGTAAAGGCACTAGTAATGGCGGCAACCTACTGCGCAAGAAACGGGTGGGCGCCGCGGGAAGAGCGGCGCTCAACAATTGCTACACCTGCCGGGTCGAGCGGGCCCGACTCTTTGCCGTCTTGCGGTTCCTGAGCACATGCTCATGGCCGGCGTCATAAAGGGCCGAGTCGCGGAAATCGTGGGCGGCGAGCACCGGGCCGACCAGGATGAGCGCCGTGCGCGTGAGTTTGGCTTCGCGGACTTTCTTGGCAATCGTCGAGAGCGTGCCGCGCAGGATCATCTGGTCCGGCCAGGTGACGCGGTAAACCACGACGACCGGACAATCGGCACCGTAATGGGGAGTGAGTACCCGCTGGATGTAGGCGAGATTGCGGATCGACAGATGAATAGCGAGTGTTGCCCGCGAGCGGCCGAGATCCTCAAGCGCTTCGCCGGGCGGCATGGGCGAAGCCTGCATGGCGGTGCGCGTCAGGATCACCGTCTGGGCGATTTCGGGCAGGGTGAATTCGGTGTTGAGTATGGCGGCGGCGGCGGCGAAGGCGGGAACGCCGGGGGTCACGTCATAGGGAATGCCGAGCCGGTCGAGGCGCCGCATTTGTTCGGCAATCGCTCCGTACAGGCTCGGATCGCCGGAATGGACGCGGGCCACGTCATGGCCTTGTGCATCGGCCACTTCGATTTCGGCGATGATTTCGTCGAGATGCAATGGTGCGGTATCGACGATGCGGGCGCCGGGAGGTGCCGCCTTGACGATCTCCTCGGGCACCAGCGAGCCGGCATAGAGGCAGACGGGGCAGGACTTGATGAGTTTCAATCCGCGCACCGTGATGAGATCGGCGGCACCGGGGCCGGCGCCTATAAAATGGACGGTCATTGCTGTTCCCGCTTCTTGGCATAGCCGCGCGGCGTATAGGCATGCGTGCTGCCATCACCGCGCTTGAAGGATCTCGATTGCGACGAACCGACCATGACCAGTGTCAGCATGTCCACGTCTTCATCATCGAATTCGGCGAAGGGCACGATCCTCACCGTCTCGCCGGGGCGGCTCAGATTTGCTGCAATGACGACGGGGGTATCTGCCCGGCGATACCGCGAGAGAATTGCCATGACGCGTCCAAGCTGGTCGCGGCGCTTCAGTGAACGCGGGTTGTAAAAAGCGATGACGAAATCGCCTTCCGCCGCCGCCCGCACACGCTTCTCGATCGCCTCCCAGGGCGTCAGAAGATCGGAGAGCGAGAGGCAGCAGAAATCATGGCCGATCAATGCGCCGGCTTTGGCGGCCGCCGCCTGGAAGGCGGAGACGCCGGGGATGACGTCCACCGCAATGCGGCACGGTTCGAGATCGATAATCTCGTAGACGAGGGCCGCCATGGCATAGATGCCGGCATCGCCCGAGCAGACGAGGGCCACCTGCTTGCCCTCCTTGGCGAGGGCAATGGCATGACGGACGCGGTCTTCTTCGCCGCCGAGGGGAAAACGATGTTCGCTCTGACTGTCGTTCAGGTCAGCTATGAGATCGAGATAGAGGCCATAACCCACCCAGTCGGTCGCGGTTGCAAGCGCGGTGCTGGCGGCAGGGCTGCGCCATTCGGCCACACCGGGGCCGATGCCTACGACCTGAAGCCGGCCGCGCGGATGGCCTTCAAATTCGACAATAGGAGAAGCGGCGCGGGCAATGGCGCAAGTGGCTCGCCTGCTCTTGGTCTTGACGACGATCAGTTCGGCTCCGGTTCCAGCCGCAGCCAAAGCCGCCGCTTCGGCAACACCAGGCGTTCCCACTTCTCTTGCCACGATGTCGGAAGGCGACTTGAGTTGCGGCGACAGCGCAATCAACTGATCCGCGGTGAAGAAGCGCGCGTTGTCCAGAGTGTGGATGGCGGGCTCGTCCTCCTTCAAATCGATCGAGGTGTGGCAGGCGACGGCCTGCGGTGCGAGGCCATTGGCAGCGAGTGTTTCGGCGATCAAAGACCGCACCTCAGCCGGATCGGTGCCGCGCTCGCAGCCCACGCCGACGGCGAGAATTTTCGGATGATAAACGAGTTTGCGATCGTGTCCTGTCACGGCGTGTTCGGTTACTTCGATCGTGACGGCCGCTGCTTGAGGACTTTCAGTGGCGGGAAATGCGCTTGGGTCGAACGGCGTCAAGGAGTCCCGGCTTTCGCCGGGATGACGGGTATAATTAAGCGTCGCGCCGGAAAGAAGTGCCGCGGTGACTTCT
The DNA here is from genome assembly GCA_052386315.1 of Hyphomicrobiales bacterium. GTDB lineage: Bacteria > Pseudomonadota > Alphaproteobacteria > Rhizobiales > Aestuariivirgaceae > Aestuariivirga. The sequence goes on along the minus strand of JBQTKG010000013.1, from coordinate 39,780 downwards.
TTCATGTGCTGCGGATTGGCGAGAACAAAGCCCAACGGCGGGTCGTCGAGGGCCAGGCCGATGCGTATCTCGCTCGCGGTGGTGATGGCGGCATGGCCGTCGCAGAGTGCGGCAATCCGGCGGGCAAGTTCATTGGCGCCGTGATGGCCGCCGAGCAGGGGCACGGCCGATGAACCATCTTCGGCGACGGCAACCACCGGCGGCTCATTGCGCTTGTCGGCGAGCATGGGCGCCAAAGCGCGGATCAGAATGCCGCTGGCGCAAATGCCGATGATGGGCCGCGCCTCGCCGAAGAGCTTCGCCAGATGCGCAGTTGCCTTGGCAAAGCCCAGATCGGTCCCCGAGACGCAATTCGGCCCGTGAGTCTCACCGCCCAGCTCCGCCTTGAGCTTACGGGCCAGCGGCAGGGCCGAGACGCCAAGGATGACGATCGCCGGCTTCACCATGGCTCGGCTCCGGCATAGACGAGGATGGTGGTGAAATAGGGCAGGATATCCTCCGTCACATCGACGAGTTTTCGCACGCGTTGGTCGGTGTGCGTCACCTTTTCGATGACGAAGGCGGAAGCGGTGAGATCGAGGGCAGCAAGAACGTCACGCAGCTTGGCGAAATGACGGCCGACCTTGATGATGGCGGCGGACTGGGCGGTGGCGAGTTCCTCGTACAGGCGCTCTGTATCGAGGGTGGCAGGCAGCACTTTAAGGACCTCATCGCGCGCCGCCAGGGGCCGGCCGATGGCGGCCGCCGCGGCGGTGAACGAGGAGACGCCGGGAACGACGATGGTTTTGAAATCCTTCGCCAGCCGGGCGAAAACATACATGAAGCTGCCATAGAAGAAGGGATCGCCCTCGCAGAGCATGGCGACGTCGCGGCCGGCGTGGAGATGCCCGGCGATCGCCGCACAGCCCTTGTCATAGGCGGCCTGGGCGGGTTGGCGTTCACTGCGCATGGGAATTTCGATGGCGATCTCGATTGCATCTTCCGGAATAAACGGTTTGGCGATGTTGCGCGCCGTGCTTTCGCCGCCATTGGCCGAGAGATAGGCGATGACGGGCACCGTCGAGACGATGCGCCAGGCCTTGACCGTCATCAGTTCCGGATCGCCGGGACCGGCGCCGAGCCCATAGAGCGTGCCTTGTTTCACCATGGTTTCTGTGTCCGCCATTGCAGCACGGCCATGCGCGGCTTGAGCGCGCGGAATGGCCCTACATGAGTCAAGTTCGAGATCTCCATGCGGACCAAATCGCCGCCGTGTTTTTCCTGCAGGTCGACAAGGTGAAGCTCGCCTTCGAGAGTGACCACATTCACCACCACGCGGCCGCCGGGCTTCAAGGCCGTCCAGGAGCTTTCAAACACGCCGGCGTCGCCAAGCCCACCGCCGATGAACACGGCATCGGGCGACGGATGACCGGCAAGCGAGGCGGGCGCCACACCGGCCATAATCTTGAGGCGCGGCGCGCCGAGGCGATCTGCATTGGTGGCTATCATCTTGAGCCGGTCCGCATTGCTCTCGAAGGCGAACGCCTCGCAGCCGCGCGTCGAGCGCATCCACTCGATGGCGACGGAGCCGCAGCCGGAACCCACGTCCCATAGCAACTGGCTGGGCGCGGGTGCGAGGGCGGCCAACGTTGCGGCGCGCACCTCGCGCTTGGTGAGCTGGCCGTCGTGGACGAAGGCGTCGTCAGGGAGGCCCGCGAGGCGCGAGAAGATCAGTGCGCCCGGCGACGCGAGGCAGGCAATGGCAAGTGTATTGAGATCGGAGAAGCGTTGCCGCGGTACGGCATCGGCAATGAACGACGACATGCGTTCGCGCCCGCCGCCCATATTTTCCAGAACCGTAATCGTGCTCTTGCCGAAGCCCCGGGCGGCGAGGCGGCGGGCCGCTTCGGTGATGGTCGTGGCATCGGCGGTGAGCACGATCAGCCGAGCGGCGGGCTGGATGAAGGGTTCGATACTGGCGGCATCGCGGCCATGCAGGGTAAGCGTGTCGCAATCGGGCAGCGGCCAGCCCAGCCGCGCGGCGGCGAGCGAGAAGGCGGAAAGATGCGGAATGATGCGCATCTCGGCGAAGGGAATGAATTCGAGCAGCTTGCGGGCGACGCCGTAATTGAGCGGATCGCCGGTCGCCAGCACCACGGTGCGGCGCCCCGCCAGGGGCCTGATGCGTTCGACGGCGGCGGCGAAAGGCTGCGGCCATTCGTGACGCTGGGCCGCAAGTTCCGGCAGCAATGCCAAAAGCCGGGCGGATCCCACCACCACCTCCGCGTCCTGGAGCGCCAGGCGTGCGGAAGCTTGGAGGCCTTCGCAGCCATCTTCGCCCATACCGATGATAGTGAGCCATTTGCTCATGAATTGTCTCCGGTGAGCGCATTGATGACTGCGGCGGCCATGGCAGAGCCGCCGCGCCTGCCGCCCAGAGTCGCATAGGCAACGCCGCGCGGATTGCAAATCAGTTCGTCTTTCGATTCGATCGCGCCGACGAAGCCCACCGGAAAGCCGGCGATGACCGCCGGTTTGGCGGCACCTGCGTCAATTGCCTCGAGCACCGCGAACAATGCGGTCGGCGCAGTGCCGATAACCACGACGGCGCCGCCAAGATGCGGAGCCCACAATTCAACTGCGGCGGCCGAGCGGGTTGTGCGCTTGGCAAAGCCGATGCCGCGGGCGCGCGGATCGTTCAAGGTGCAGATGATTCCAACGCCCCTGGGCAATTGTCCGGCGATGATGCCATGGCGCACCATCTCGGAATCGACGATGACCGGCTTGCCGGCTCTCAACGCCGCTTGTGCCGCTTCGGCAAAATCCGCCGTGATGCGCAGATGATCGGCAATGTCGGTCATGCCGCAGGCATGGATGACGCGCAGCGCAATGGCGCGCGCCGTCACGGGCAGGCGCGACAAATCCGCCTCGGCACGGATGATCTCGAAAGACCGCTCATAGATGGCTTTCGGATCGCGCAAATAGTCCATTACTTCTTCATGCTCCGGGGGCCGAGCGGATGATCCGCATGGGGATAGGGGGCGTGGCCGTGATCGTGGTCGTGATGATGATGGCCGCGTCCATGCGAATGGACCTTGACCGTTGCCTTGATTGCGGCATCGAGATTGAAGGCATCGCCGGTGCCGATGCCTTCCACATGATGGTGGTGGCTCTCTTGGGCTACGCCCAATTCAGCTTCGAAGCCCAGAACGTGAGTGCGGTACTTGCACATCTGGCAGTTCATCGCCACGTCGCCGGTTAGAATCTGGTTGAGGCGTTCCTCGAAGGTGGCGATCACCTGCGGATGGTCGTTGAGATAGGACGCCTTGACGAACTGGATCGCCGGATGGCGCTTCGCCACTGCGTCGGTTGCATCATAGATGCGCTGCACCAGGATGCCGGTGAACAGGAAATAGGGAAAGACGACGATGCGGCGGTAACCGAGTTTCGCCGCATGTTCGAGAGCGGGCTCGACCAGCGGAAAGGTGACGCCGGAATAGGCGGTCTCGGCCCAGCCGAAGCCGAAACCTTCCCACAGAAGGCGGGTGACCTTGGAGACGTTGGAATTGGCGTCGGGATCGGAGGCGCCGCGGCCGACAACGACGAGCAGCGTTTCGTGCTTCGGCACATCGCCTCCTGCGGCAGCGAGCGCTTCCTGGACGCGATCGGCGGCGGCGCGCATCATCTTGGGATCGATGCCGAGTTCCTTGCCGTAGTCGATCCTGAGGCCGTTCTGCGCCGCATAGGTGTTGAGCACCGAGGGAATGTCGTTCTTGGCGTGACCGGCCGCGAATAGCATGCCGGGCACGGCGAGCACACGGCTGACGCCTTTCGCCTTCAGGGCATCGAGGCCGTCGCGGATGATCGGCGCGGCGAATTCGAGATAGCCGTATGCGACCGGCCAGTGCGGCAGACGCCTCGTCAACTGCTCCGAGAGAACGGCGAATTCCTTGACCGCGTCGGCATCGCGGCTGCCATGGCCGCACAGCATTATACCAAGCTTTTCCGCCATGTTCCTGCCTTCCCATGCGCAGCATCGCCTACGACCGGCGCGGAAGGCAGCTCCGGCATTGGCCCCAGATTGGGTCGGCCGCACCGGAATTTGCTTTCAGTCCCTTCGGGGAACGCTGCTTAAGGCTGTCTTAGGCGAATGCGGTGCGCCCAACAAGGCCGGAAACGGCGCTTCAGAACTCGATCCCGGCCTGGGCCTTCACGCCCGACCGGAAGGGATGCTTGATCAGCTCCATCTCGGTGACCAGATCGGCGAGCTCGATCAGTTCTCCCTTGGCGTTGCGGCCGGTGACGATGACATGCTTGCCGGCGGGCTTCGCCTTCAGAACCTCCAGCACCTCGGCAAGCGGCAGGTAATCGTAGCGCAGCACGATATTGAGTTCGTCGAGCAAGACCATTTTGTATTCGGGGTCGGCGATCAGGCGCTTGGCCTCCTCCCATCCGGCGCGGGCGTGGGCGATGTCGCGTTCCTTGTTCTGGGTCTCCCACGTGAAACCTTCACCCATGGCCTTGATAGTGACGAGGTCGGGGAACTTCTCGAGAATGGTGCGCTCGCCGGTGCCCCAGGCGCCTTTGACGAACTGGATGACACCCACCTTCATTCCGTGCCCGATCGCCCGGAAAACCATGCCGAAGGCGGCGGTGGATTTGCCCTTGCCCTTGCCGGTGTGGACAATGAGCAGGCCCTTCTCGATGGTCTTGCCCGCCATGATCTTGTCGCGGGCCGCCTTCTTCTTGGCCATCTTCTCGTGGTGGCGGGCGCTGTCGTCCTCTTCGGTCATCGGGCAAGCTCCTGCAAGAGATCATGGGCCGAATTGAGCCGCGGCGTCCAAAACCCGCGCGCTGCCGCTTCCTCGAGGCGCTGGGCGATTTCCCGCAAAGCCGCGGGGTTGTTGGCAGCGATGAAGTCCCGCGTTTCGCCGTCGGCGAGGAAGGCGTCATAGGCGAGATCGAAATGATGGGTCCTCACCGCACCCGTGGTGGCGGCGAAGGCGAACATGTAGTCAACGGTGGCGGCAATCTCGAAGGCGCCCTTGTAGCCGTGGCGCTTGACGCCGGCGATCCATTTCGGATTGACGACGCGGGCGCGCATGACGCGGCCCACTTCCTCTTCCAGGGTGCGGACCACCGGCCGCTCGGGCCGCGAATGGTCGTTGTGGTAGACGCGCGGGCGCTTGCCGGAGGCCTGCTCGACGGCAGCGCTCATGCCACCTTCGAACTGGTAATAATCGTCGGAGTCGAGGAGATCGTGTTCGCGGTTGTCCTGATTGTGGACCACGGCTTCGATGCGCCTCAGCCTCTCGGTAAAGCTGCGCGTGTCGTTGACGCCCGCCTCGCGCGCGCCATAGGCATAAGCGCCCCAGGTGACATAGGCGGCGGCCAGATCGGCGCGCTCGTTCCAGATTTTCCCGTCGATCAGGGCCTGCAATCCCGCGCCATAGGCGCCGGGCTTCGAGCCGAAGATGCGATAACCCGCCATCTGCCGGGCGTCGCTTTCGGCAATGCCCGCTTCCGCCAGGGCTGCCGCTTCGGCGGCCATGCGGGCGGCGATGGGATTGTCGTCTTCATCCTCGTCGAGGGCGCCCACCGCACGGATCGCCGCATCGAGCAATTCAATCTGGACAGGGAAGGCGTCGCGGAAGAATCCGGATATCCGCAGGGTGACATCGACGCGCGGGCGGGCGAGCTTGGCGAGCGGCACGATCTCGAAGCCGGTGACGCGCCAGCTTGACGGATCCCAGACGGGTTTGACCCCGATCAGTGCCAGCGCCTGGGCGATATCGTCGCCGCCGGTGCGCATATTGGAGGTGCCCCAGGCGGAAAGGCCAATGGCTTTCGGGTATTGGCCGAAATCCTGAAAGTGGCGAGTGAGCAGGTCTTCGGCCGATTTCCAGCCGAGATTCCAGGCCGTTGGGGTGGGCACGGCGCGATTGTCGAGGGAATAGAAATTGCGGCCGGTGGGGAGCACATCGAGCCGCCCGCGGGTTGGCGCGCCGGAGGGGCCGGGAGCCACGAAACGGCCATCGAGGCCCCTGAGCAGGGCGTCGATCTCGTTCGGGCCGCAGGAGCGGAGCTGGGGACGAACAATTCTGTCGATATGATCCATAACCTCCGCAGTGCGAACTCCTGCTCCGTCATCCCGGCGAAAGCCGGGACCGATTTCTCCGCGCGAAGAGTCCCGCATGGAGTCGTCACTTTGCTCGATAGGTCCCGGCATTCGCCGGGATGACGAGAGGAGGAATTGCGCATAGAGTTCCAGCCGTTCGACCGTATCGCCATTCGTACGCCACGGATCGGGGCTCACATCCTGGAGCGGTTTCGGTTGCGGGCCCGTCCACGGCTCGGCCATGGCGCAGGTCAGGGGATCGAAGCCGTCAAGACCGAAATCGGCGGCAAGGGCACGGATGAGCGACTGATCGCCGCCTTCGCCAAAGCCGCGCGGTACGCGGGTCAGCGCCACCAGGAGATCGGTTTCGAGGCGGCCTTCGGGTGATGAGCCCAGCACATGCAGGCCGTCGCGGATCTGCGCTCCCTTCAGATCGCACAGATAGGCATCGAGCCTTTGCAGATCGGCGTCGGCATCGCCGGTGAAACCCGCATCGAGGTCGAGGCGGTGGCTGCGGGTGAGGTCGAGAATGTCCTGTTTGAGGGCGGCCAGGCGGCGGCGGTCGAGGCCGGAGGCCAGATAGTATTCATCGACCAGCGCCTCGAGATCCTTGAGAGGCCCATAGGTTTCGGCACGGGTCAATGGTGGCGTCAGATGATCGATGATGACGGCGGCGGTGCGGCGCTTGGCCTGGATGCCTTCGCCGGGATCGTTGACGATGAACGGGTAGAGTTGGGGCAAGGGGCCGAGCGCGGCTTCCGGATAACACTCCGCCGACAGCGCCGTGGCCTTGCCCGGCAGCCATTCGAGATTGCCGTGCTTGCCGTTGTGAATGACCGCATGGGCGCCGAAGACATGACGCAGCCAGAAATAAAAAGCGAAATAGCCATGGGGCGGCACCAGGGCGGGATCGTGATAGGTGGATTTGGGATCGATATTGTAGCCGCGGGCCGGCTGGATGGCGACCGCGGCGTTGCCATAAAGCGCCACCGGCAGGCGGAAGGCACCGTTGGTGAACAAAGGATCGCGCTCGGGCCCGCCCCAGCGCGCGGTGATCTGTGTACGGATCGATTGCCGAAGAGCGGCAAAGCGCCTGCCATAGTCCGCAAGGGTGAGTCCGGGTCCGTTGCCGCGCCGGCATGACGAGAGGATGCTGATGAGTTCGTTGCCGCTCTGCGGATAGTTGCCGGAATTGTAGCCCGCCGCCGTCAGCGCGCGGAGAATGGCGATGGTGCTGGCCGGCGTGTCATAGCCGACACCATTGGCGATGCGGCCCTCCTTGTCGGGATAATTGGCCAGAATGATCGCCAGCTTGCGCGCCGCTGCGGGGGTGCGGCGCAGGCGCACCCAATTGGCGGCCAGATCGGCCGCGAATGAGACGCGGTCGGCCACCGGCTTGTAGGTGACAATGCGGCACTGGGTCTTCTCGTGCCAGTGGCTATCGGCCTTGAAGGAGACGGCGCGCGTCTGGATGCGGCCGTCGAGTTCGGGCAGCACCACATTCATGGCGAGATCGCGGGGACCGAGACCTTGCGAATTCCCGCGCCAATCTTGTTCCGAACTTCCGGCCAGCACCACTTGCAGCACCGGACAATCGAACTCCGCCAAAGGATCGGTGCCGCTCGCCGAAACCGCGAAAGATGTGGCGTTGAGGATCGCGTCGGGGCGGCGGGCGGAAAGAGTTTCGCGGATCAGGGCGGCACTCGCCTCGTCCTTGAGGCTTGCCACATAGAGGGCCGTGCAGCCGATGCCGCGCTCGCCGAGAGCATCAATCAGGGCGTCGATGGGCGCCACCTGGCCGCCTTCAAGCACCGACCGGTAGAAAACAATGGCCGTCGACGGCTCGTTGTCGCGGGCCGTGTCGCGATAGATGCCGGCCTTGAGCAAGGCCTCGGCCGGGGGCGGCGCATGGGCCGGTCCCAGAAGATGGGCACAATGCTCAAGGAAATTTCGCGCATTGGCGGCACCGCCTGCCGCCAAATATTGGCGCAGGCGTTCGCAATCGGCGGCGGGGAGCGTCGATCGCGCCATCAATTGCGGATCGGGATTGGCATCGCCGGGCAGGACCACGAGCCTGATCGCCTCGCGCCGCGCCAAGGCTTCGATTTCGGCAAGGCCGTAGCTCCAGTAGGCAGCACCGCCGAGGAGCCGCAGCACGATCAGCTTTGCCGTGGAAAGAGTCTTGTCGATATAGAGATCGACGGAGAGATTGTGCTGCAATTGCAGAAGATTGGCGAGGCGGAGTGGGGGCCCGTCAATGCCGTCGCTGGCGCGGGCCAGCGAAGCAAGCTCGCTGTCGGCGGCGGAGATGACGACTATCTCCGCCGGTGTCTGATCGAGATCGACGGGATCGGGGGCGCCGCCGGTTATACCGGTGGCTGTCGCAAGGAGGTGCATCAGCCCCGGAGCCGACGCTCGATCACGGCGCGCTGCAAGCCTTTCATGCCGATCACCACAAGTTCGGTGGCGCGCGTTTCGTCGGCTCGCCAAGGCCGGTCGAAATAGCTGTTGAGACGGGGACCCACGGCCTGAACGAGGAGCCGCGAGGGCGCGTCGCCTAGTGCCGCGAAGCCCTTGAGGCGGAGGATGTCGTGCTCACGGACCGCGGCGGCGATGCGGGCGAGCAGGGTGTCTCTGTCTGCCACTTCACCGAGCGAAACGGTGAAGCTCACGAAATCGTCGTGGTCGTGCTGGATCTCGCCCTCCATCTCGTGACGGGAGAGGCGGTTCGCCATGTCCTCCTCGGCGGCGGCGGCGACGCCGAGCAAAGCGGCCACGTCAAGGGCGCCGTGGCGGGCCGGCACCAGCCGGGTTCCCTTGCGCAATTGCACGACGAGACCGCCACTCAGCTTCTCGACTTCGTCGCCGTCGAGGAGATCGGTCTTGTTGAGGATCACCATGTCGGCGCAGGCGAGCTGGTCCCCGAACAATTCCTCGATCGGATTCTCGTGATCGAGATTGGGGTCGGCGGCACGCTGGGCGGCGACGGCCGCCTCGTCATCGGCGAAGCGGCCCTCCGACAGGGCCTTGGCATCGACGACGGTGACTACGCCGTCGACGGTGACCCGCGCCTTGATTTCCGGCCAGTTGAAGGCGCGCACCAGGGGCTGCGGCAAGGCCAGGCCCGAGGTCTCGATGACGATATGCTCGGGCGGCTCAGACCGGTCGATGAGCTTCTTCATGGCGGGCACGAATTCGCCGGCGACGGTGCAACAGATGCATCCATTGGCCAGTTCGATCACGTCCTCTTCCCTGCAATCGCCGCAGCCTTTGAGGATTTCGCCGTCGATGCCGACATCGCCGAACTCGTTGATGAGGAGGGCGATGCGGCGGCCCCTGGCGTTTTCCAGCAAATGGCGGATGAGCGTGGTTTTGCCGGCTCCCAGGAAGCCGGTAATGACCGTTGCGGGTATTTTCCGCGTACTCATGCGGCGTGAATTTCCCTGGAGAAGCGCTGCATCGCGTATCCGAGGAACACCCCGATGAGGGACCAGAAGACCGCCGCCGCCGCGAGGACGTTCGACACATATACCGCCGCGAGGATCGGCGGCACCGCCGACTCGGGGTTCGCCGGTTCTGGCAAAACAATCAAATGCGGCACTGCGATGAGTGCGATGGCCGCGGCAATGGGCCAGAAAGTCCTGCGCGTGGCAATGAGGTAAAGCGCAAGTCCCGTCGCCAGGACCGTGCCCGCCCACCATATCTGGCGGAGAACGAGGTTGCCGGCGGGCACTCCCGGCAGTTCCGGCGGCAGGCCCGCGGACGGGGCAAGCGTTATGGCGATGAAGCCGCACAGGCCCCAGATCGCCCCGTTGCGCGGCGTGATCGGAATGCCGGAGAGCAGCGAGACGCCGGCCAGCAATGCGGCGAAGCCCGCACCGGTGGCGGCAGAGGCCAGTGTTGTGAACAATGTGCGTTCAAGCCCGTCGGCAGGTACCCAAGCCTCGTGTTCAGAGGCCGACACAGTTGCTGCAGCGGTCTGTTCTGCCGCGCTTGCCTGCGGTTCAGCCATGGGAGTTTCGTATTTTTCAGCTTCGAGAATGAGGGGGGTAATCCGCACCTGCTGGATACCGCTCATGAGAATGCCGGCCGCGATCCCTGCAAGGAGCGCGGCGAGAATGACTCGCCCGATCATGTTCGGCCCCCTGGTTCAGTGGCAGGGAAAGCCGAGGCCATGACGTGTGTCATGCGCGGCATTGTGCAGGATGCCGGCCCCGGCAAATCCGGTGCCGAACACCAAGGCGGCTCCGACAAACAGCATGGCGAGACCAGCGGCGATGCGCTGCGAGAAGCTGAGAGCTACAGTAGATTGAAGTGCGGTCATGGACACCCTCCGTGCGACCAACGAGTTTTGGAGGCCAAAGCCTCCGGAAATGCCCGGCAGGTCTCCTGACTTCGCGGGTCTTAAGCCTGGCGCGGCCTTCCCGGTTGCCCAGTGGCCTTGTCGCACCAAACCTCGCCGCTCACAGTTGCGGGGGCAGCCACGGATTAGGCCCCGATTGGGTCGTCCTCACCGTGTTCCCTGTTAGGCCCCTTGCCTTCAGGCATCGGGGCACCGAGCGCACCCTTTGTGACAGTTTCCAAAGCACTTCGCAACCGTTTCGCGACCGGTTCGGGCCCCGAGAGCGTCATCGCAGCAACGGAACCTTAACCCTAACGCATCATGATCGGTCACCATGATGGTTAGTAAGTTCCTGTTTGCGTCTGTAAGCGCCGCGTTTCTTGCTGCAAGTGTAGCTGCATCCGGCCCGGCAGCCGCCGCCGAAAACTCCAGTGCCGAGATTGTCAAGGATGCCTATCGGGCCCTGGCCGGCGGCCAACCGCAAGACGCGATAGCTGGCTTTTCACTGGCAATCGAATCGCGCGAACTGGCGCCGGAAATTCTGGCCAATGCGCTGCTCAACCGGGCGCTCGCTTATCAGCATTTGGGCCAAGACGAGGAGGCTTTGGACGACTACACGGCGGCGCTCAGGCTCGATGCCATGTCGGCCCAACTGCGCGCCATGGCGCTCTACAACCGCGGCTTGTCGCAGCAGAAGCTCAAGCGCGCAACGCTGGCGATCGAGGACTATACCAGCGCGCTGTTCCTCGACAGCAGCCTGTCGCATGCCTATTACGGCCGCGGCAATGTGCTGCGCGACAGCGGCCAATATCTCTTCGCCCTGTCGGATTACGAGAAGGCGCTGCGCTACAAGCACCCGGATGCGGCGCGGGTGCATTACGGCGAGGCGCTCACCTATGAGGCGCTGAAGCGCCACAATCAGGCGCGCGCGGCCTTGGAGTTGGCGCTGGCCGCCAATCCGCAATTCACACCGGCCCGCCAGAAACTGGCAATGCTCGACGCAGCGCCGACGCCGGACGTCGCCCTGCTGGAGGCCGACCCAATGCCGACGGGATCGATTTCCGGCACCGGTGTCGTCATCCGCAAGGAGCAATTGCCGAAGCCGGTGTCGCCTTCGGTGGATCTCGCCGGAGCCGAAGAGCCGGCTCTGCCGGAGCGCAAAACCATCACTGACCGCATCCCGGCCGAAGAAGGGGTGGCGGCCGTGCCCAAACCGGCCCCAATCGAAGAGAAGATCATTGCTATCGAGCCTTTGCCCGAAGCTGACTCCAAAGAGGCGCCGCAGGCGGCAACAGTCGCCGGGGCCGCAGCGAATGGCTGGAGCGTGCAGATCGCCTCCGCCAACAGCGAGACCGGAGCCTGGTCGGCGTGGAAGAAAATGCAATCGCGCCATCCACTTCTGGCCGATGCGAAACCGGTAGTGGTGCGAGCCGACCTGGGAACCAAGGGAATCTTCTATCGCGTCAGGCTCGGCGGATTCGCCGGCATGGACGCAGCGAAGGATGCCTGCAGGAAATTGAAAGCCAAGGGGGTTGCCTGTTTTGTGAGCAAGCTCAACTCTTGAGCGTCGAGCGTCCAAATTGCACTTGTTAACCTACGGAATTAACTTGGAAATTTCCGACTAGACGTTGCGTCAATCAAAGTTTTGCTATATGAACTTTTCGAAGTCCTGCGCGGAGAAAAGTTCATGGCGGCTGACTATCCGCAACTGATGTCGCCCTGGCATGAGCGAGCGGCGATATCGGCGGCGGCCAAACCAGCGGACACTGACGCTGGTTACGGCGAAAGCGAAATCGGCAAACGTTTCTCGCAGGCGCAGTCGCGTCTTGCTGAAGAGCTGCTCGGCTATATCCATGCGCAGACGCCGGAATTCTTCGAACACCTGATCGTCGACGTGCTCTTGGCGCTCGGTTACGGCGACCGCCGCCGCGATCTTGCCAAGCGGCTCGGGCGCAGCGGCGATGGCGGAGTCGACGGCGTTGTTGCACAGGACGAGCTCGGACTCGATTTCGTTTATTTTCAGGCCAAGCGGCTGAAGCCCGGAACCGCCGTTGCCGTCGCGGACGTGCGCGACTTCGCTGGGAGCCTCGATGCCCATCATGCGTCCAAGGGCATCTTTGTGGCCACCGGGCATTTTTCGCTGGCAACTCAGGTCTTCGTCAAACAGCTGTCGCGCCGTCTGGTGCTAATCGACGGCGAGGGCCTGTGCCAGTTGATGATCCGCCACAATATCGGCGTAAAAGTCCAGCAGTCTTACCAAATCAAGCGCGTAGATCTCGATTATTTCTCCGGGGCCGCAGCGGCAAGCCGGATGCGCGAGACGGCCTGGGCCTCGATTCAACCGCGCAAGTAGCCGGCGGCCCGCAGCGCCGCGGTGCCGGAACCGTTCATGGCGGCAATCTTCCCGCAGATGACGGCAAAGGACGCACCCTCCGTGGCCGCATCGATGGCTATAGCCTCCTCGTTGCCGAGCAGGCGGAAGCGGGACGAGCCATCCTGCCGCCAGACCAGCAAGCCGGCATGGCTTGGGCGGCATCTCATCGCATTTCGGGGACGACCACAGGCCGGTCGCATTGGTCGTCACCTGGACCCGGCGCGTGGACGGATGAATGTCAAAAACCGCCTTGCCGAATCTGTCCGGCGCCAGAGCCGCCAAATCTGCGAAGCTCACGGCGGGGGCAACGGCCGCATCGAAGGCCTCGTTCAGGGCCCGCTCGAGCCGTGCCAGCTCGGCCAGTTCGGGTGTCCTCGAATAGGGAAGGTTAGCCGCCAGGAATTCCGGCAGATGCCGCGCATGCCAGCGCGTGTTCGGCTGGCCGGAGGGATGGCGCGCGATATAGACCTTCGTCATCGCATTGAAGGCCGACTCGCCCATGTAACACCTGAGCTGCTCATGGTCGTCGGCGAGAGGGCCGGCTGGCCGCAGGGCGATGAGGTTGTTGCAGGGACGGGGCATCTTTCTCTCGGACTCGTTAACGGCGCAACAGGGCTGCATGCGGGAAATGGCGCAGGCAGCGTTCACCCGCCAATCACGAGCCGGTCAAGTCGGTCACGAAGTCGTGAATGGCTATTCCTTCAACAGGAATGTCACCTTGATGTTGACCCGCCATTCGGCGACCTTGCCATTCTTGACCACGCATTTGATGTCTTGGACCCAGGCGCCTTCCACCTGGTCGAGGGTTGAATCGGCGCGGCGGATGCCGTTTTCGATCGCATCCTCGATGCTCTTGGGCGAGGCGGCGGTGAGTTCGATCACTTTGGCGACGGCATTGGACATGGGCAACTCCTTCACGAAAATTGCGCGGAAAACCGCGATCTCGCGATTTGCGGCGGAACAATGCTAGCATATGGTGCGCGCGGTTTATCCAACTAGTTTTCCGGATCATGGCCCTCCATCTGATCAAGCTCTGCGTCGGCGTCTCCGAGATCGAGGAATTGGAACAATGGATTCGCGATTGCAAGGCCGGGCGCGACAATCTCGACCACACGACGCGGATGTTTCCCAAGCGCAGGGACGAGATCCTTCCCGGAAGCTCGCTCTACTGGGTGATCCGCGGGCTGATCCTGTGCCGACAGCCGATCGCCGATCTCGTGGCGGTCAAGGGCAAGGACGGCATTTCCCGCTGCCGCATCGAGTTCAAGCCGCAGATCATTCCAGTGCGGCCCACGCCGCGGCGGGCCTTCCAGGGCTGGCGTTATCTGGAAGCCGCCGATGCGCCGCCAGATCTGCCGAAGGGTTCGGCGGTCAAGGGCCTGTCGCAAAAAATGCGGCGGGAACTTTCGGAGCTCGGACTGCTATAATTGCACCGCGATATTGTCGATCAGCCGCGTCTTTCCGAGCCACGCGGCGGCGAGGAGGCGGAGAGGCTCACCCTGCTCCACCGGCACGGCAAGGGTTTCGGCGTTGCGCGCCGTCACGTAGTCGACCTTGAAGCCGAGGGTGGTGAGCGAGCGGGCGGCGGCGCGGGTGGCGGCCTGCGGATCGTGGCCCTGGCGGATTTTCTCCGCCGCCTGTTCGAGCGAGCGGTGGATGGCGGGCGCCTTCTGGCGTTCGGACTTCGAGAGGTAGCGGTTGCGCGATGACATGGCGAGGCCGTCCACCTCGCGCATGGTGGGAATGGCGATCACTTCGATGGGGATACCGAGGTCCCTCGCCATGCGCGTGACCACTTGTAGTTGCTGGTAGTCCTTCTCGCCGAACATGGCATAGTCGGCTCCTGTCTGGATGAAGAGCTTGGCGACCACGGTTGCTACGCCATCGAAGAAATGCGGGCGGAACTTGTCTTCGAGTCCCACTTTCGCGGGGCCCGCGAGACTCACCGTGGTGGCGAAGTCCGCGGAATAGATCTCCCCGGACGGCGGCGCGTAGATCAGATGCACGCCCGCCTGGGCGAGCTTGGCGACATCGCCTGCCTCGTCGCGCGGATAGCGGCTCAAATCCTCGTGGGGTCCGAACTGCTTCGGGTTGACGAAGATTGTGACGACGACGCGGCCGGCGCGTTCGAGCCCCGCAGCGACCAGCGCCATATGCCCGTCGTGCAGCGCGCCCATGGTCGGCACTAGGGCGGAACTCAGGTTCTTGCTGCGCCAGGCTAGCGTCTCGCGGCGGAGCGCTGCGACGGTGCGGACGATTTTAAGTTTCATTAGAGGCAGTCCCGGAGTCGGATAAATCGTTTGGCATATTTTCAGCGTCAGAGCGATGAATCTCGATGAACAATAGTATCCGGCTTTGTAATATTGGGAGGACAACTTCACAGAATATGGCAGACTGGCCGCCAGACGAGAGGTTCCAGTGCCGCCATTGCCAGATCGGTCCGCAATCGCCGCCGAGCTTTTTGCCGACGAGACATCGCTGGTCCGTAAGCTGGCGGCGGACGCCGAGCTTTCGGCCGATCAACGGCGCCGCATCGCCGAGTTGGCGCGGCAATTGGTGGCGGCGGTGCGGGCGGGACGGCGGCAGCAGGGCGGCATCGACGCCTTCATGCAGGAATATTCGCTGTCCTCGGAAGAGGGCGTGGTGTTGATGTGTCTCGCCGAGGCATTGCTCCGCATTCCCGATGCCGCCACCGCCGACAAGCTGATCGCCGACAAAATCGGCGGCAAGGATTGGGAAGGCCATCTCGGGCGATCGGAATCGCTGTTCGTCAACGCCTCGGCATGGGGCTTGATGCTGACCGGCAAGTTCGTCGAGCTGGGCCGGGGCGCCCGCGCCGATATCGGCGGCTATCTCAAGCGCCTCGTCTCGCGTTCGGGCGAGCCGGTCATCCGCAATGCCATGAAACAGGCGATGCGCATCATGGGAAGGCAATTCGTCCTGGGACGGACGATCGACGAGGCGCTGGCTATTGCGGCACCGCTCGAAGCCCAGGGCTACCGCTTCTCCTATGACATGCTGGGCGAAGCGGCCTACACCATGGAGGATGCGGAACGCTATTTTGCTTCCTACCGGTCGGCGTTGCAGGTACTGGGAGGCAAGGCCAAGGGCGCGGACGTGTTGGCGCGCGCCTCGATCTCGGTCAAGCTTTCGGCGCTGCATCCGCGTTATGAAGAAAAGCAGGAGGCCCGCGTCATGGCCGAGCTTCTGCCCAGGGTGGCGGAGTTGGCACTTCTGGCGAAGGATCTGAATGTGGGCCTCACTATCGATGCCGAGGAGGTCAACCGGCTCGATCTGTCGCTGGAACTTTTCGGCAGGCTGGCGCGGGATGCAAGGCTCAAGGGCTGGAACGGCCTCGGCCTTGCGGTGCAGGCCTATGGCAAGCGGGCCAAGCCGGCGCTCGAATGGCTGGCGGCGGTGGCTGCGGCGACTGGGCGGCGCCTGCCGGTGCGGCTGGTCAAGGGCGCCTATTGGGATACCGAAATCAAGCGCGCCCAGGAAGCGGGCTTGCCGGACTATCCTTTGTTCACCCGCAAGGTCTCGACCGATGTGAGCTATCTGGCTTGCGCCAAATTCCTGCTGGCACAGCGCGAGTTCTTCTACCCGCAATTCGCCACCCATAACGCCCACACGCTTGCCGCCATTTCAGTGATGGCGGGAGAAGACCACGGCTTCGAATTCCAGAGGCTGCACGGCATGGGCCAGGCGCTTTACGAGCGGGTGGTGGGCCGGGACAAGATGAACCAGCCCTGCCGTATCTATGCGCCGGTCGGGAGCCATGAGGACCTGCTCGCCTATCTGGTGCGGCGGCTCTTGGAGAACGGAGCCAATACCTCCTTCGTCAACCGGCTCGCCGACGACGAGGCGCCCATTGCCGACATTATCGCCGATCCAGTTGTTGAGGTGGGCCAACTTGCGGCAATCCCCCATCCACGAATTCCGCAACCGGCCGGGATTTTTCCGGGTCGCAGAAATTCGGCAGGACATGCGTTGTGGGATGACGCCACGCGCCTGCGCATCAGCGGCGGCGTCGCCAGGGAATTGGCGCAGCCCTTCGATGCTTCAGCGCTGGTCGACGGGCGCGAGGCGGGCGAAGCACCGCGCGAGATTTCCTCGCCGCATGACCGGCGGGTGAAGGTGGGTCTGGTGCGTGAAGCCAGCGACGCGGCCATCGCAGCGGCGATGGCGTCAGCCGCGGCGCATCAGCAGGAGTGGGACCGGCTCGGGGGTGAGCGCCGCGCCGCAATCCTGGAAAAGGCATCCGATCTCTATGAGGCGCACACGCACCGGTTGATGGCGCTTTTGGTGCGGGAAGCGGGCAAGACGCTCGACAATGCCCTCTCCGATCTGCGCGAGGCTGTGGATTTCCTGCGCTATTATGCGGTTCGTGCCCGAGCCGAGTTCAGCGGTCCCATGGGTCTGCCGGGCCCCACCGGCGAGCGCAACGAACTCACACTGCATGGACGCGGCGTCTTCGCCTGCATCAGCCCGTGGAATTTTCCGTTGGCGATTTTCACCGGGCAGGTGGCGGCGGCGCTGGCTTCCGGCAACGCGGCCATTGCCAAGCCCGCCGAGCAAACGCCGCTTGTCGCCCACGAGGCGGTGCGCCTCTTGCACCGGGCCGGTGTGCCGCCGCAAGTCCTGCAATTCCTGCCGGGCGAGGGGGTGCGGATCGGCAAACCGTTGCTGGCGCATCCAGCACTTTCGGGCGTGGCTTTCACCGGCTCGAACGAGACGGCGCTCATCATCAACCGGGCACTGGCGGCGCGCGACGGCGCCATACCGGCACTGATCGCCGAGACCGGCGGCATGAATGCGATGATCGTCGACAGTTCGGCGCTGCCCGAGCAGGCGGTGCGCGACGTGCTCGCTTCCGCCTTCGACAGCGCCGGTCAGCGCTGTTCGGCGGCGCGCATCCTGTTCGTGCAGGAGGACATCGCGCCGCGTGTCATTCCGATGCTGAAAGGCGCCATGGCGGAACTGCGGATCGGCGATCCCATGGACTATGCCACCGACATAGGCCCGGTCGTCGATGCCGACGCGAAGACGGCGCTCGACTCCCACAAGGCGCGCATGGCGAAAGAAGCAAAGACCATTATCGATCTTAAGCTCGGCGAGGATTGCACAAACGGCACTTTCGTCTCACCCGCAGCCTATGAGCTGTCGTCGATCGCCGGTCTCAAGCGCGAGGTCTTCGGCCCCGTGCTGCATGTGGTGCGCTTTTCCGGCGACCGGCTGGCCGATGTCTGTGCGGCGCTCAACGCCACCGGCTTCGGTCTGACGCTCGGTGTGCATACGCGGATCGAGCGCACGGCGGAGGAGGTGCGGCGGCTGGTGCGGGTCGGCAATCTCTATGTCAACCGCAACCAGATCGGCGCCGTGGTGGCTGCCCAGCCCTTCGGCGGCGAGGGACTTTCGGGCACCGGTCCCAAGGCTGGAGGACCGCATTATCTGCATCGGTTCGCCACCGAGCGGGTGTGCTCGACCGATACCACCGCCTCCGGTGGCAATGCGGCGCTCATGTCGATGGAAAGTTGACGGCGGAATAGCGGCCGGCCAGGTTGACGGGCCGACCCCGGCGCAGCCATGATCGCCGCATGGAATCCCGCGATTGCGATGTCGTCATCATCGGTGCCGGCTTTGCCGGTGCCGCCGCGGCCCTCGAATTTGCCCGCCTGAATCTGAGAACCGTCATTGTCGAAGCGCGCGCCAGGGTTGGCGGCAGGGCCTACACGCGAGCCTTCGCGACGGGTGAGGAGATGCTCGAATTTGGCGGCTCGTGGATCGCGCCGTGGCATGAACGCATCCGCCGCCATGCACGCACGGACGGCATCGACCTCAGGCCGACCCACGAAATTGCGGAACATCGCTGGCACGATGGCAAGACATTGCGCAGCGGTCTGCCTTGCGGCGCCGGGGCGCGAAGCGGATTCGATCGCGCCATGGCGCGCATCCGCGCCGATGCAATCGCCTACCGCTACGGGGATGCGAGCAAGACGAAGCTCAGTCTCAACCAGTATCTCGATCTTATCGGGGCGCCATCCGAGGCTCGTGTGCATGTGCTGGCCTGGTGGACCATATCCGGCAATGGCGATCCCGAACAGATTGCGGCGACCGAATTCCTCTCGAGTTGCGCCTATGGCGATGGTGCGCCGCAAGGCATGATGACGGCGCTCCGCCATACGCTGATACCGGGTGCCTCGATCTTGGTCGAGCGCATGATCGCAAGGTCTGGTGCAGAGCTGCGGCTGAATGCAGCTGTCGCAGCGATCGAGCAGAGGCCGGATGGTGTCGATGCGATCATCGCTGCGGGCGAACGGGTGCGGGCGCGCTGTGCAGCGGTCTGCGTTCCGCTCAACGGATTGCGAAGAATTGCGTTTTCGCCGGACCTCACGGCGCGCAAGCAGGCTGCAATAAGCGCAGGTCACGGCGGCAAGGCCGTCAAGGTCTGGATCAAGGCGCGGGGCGTGCGTGAAGGCACGCTGGCGACAGGCGGAGGCAATGGCCTGCAGTGGATGTTTGCGGAGCGCAAGGCGGCCGATGGTGCGGCATTGATCGTGGGCTCTGGACTCGACGACGGTTCGATCGATCCGGAAAGCCGCCACGACATGGCGGCGGCGCTCAACCGCCTCTTCCCTGAAGCCGAGTTGATCGCGTGGGATTGGCATGATTGGCTGCGCGACCCGTGGGCGCGCGGAACCTGGGTTGCGACGCCGGTGAACATGCCGTGGATCGCCGATCACCGGGAATGGCAGCCGGAGGGCCGCGTGGCTTTTGCCACCTCGGATTTTTCGCATGACTCGCCTGGCTGGTTCGAGGCGGCAATCGCATCTGGTGAAGCGGCGGCGCAGGCCATCGCCGGCCTCATGAGCCGCTAATCGCCGTCATCACCGCCAAGAACGATGCCGCGCTCAATCGCAGTGCGGCCGAATTTGCCGCGCAACCGGTCCATGGCGATCTCGGCCTTGGTGCGGGCGGCCACCCGGGCATCGAGGGTTTGGGTTTCGGCGGCGGCTTCGGCCAGATGGGAAATGGCGACACCGATGAGGCGGAAGGCAGTGCCGTCCACCTCGCGCCGAAGGAGCGGCGCGGCCGCTTCAAAGATGCGGTTTGCCATCAGTGTCGGCCCGGCCAGCGTGGTGTTGCGGGTTCGCGTCCTGAAATCGGCGGTCTTGAGTTTCAGCGTCACGGTCCGGCCGGCGAGTCCGGCGCTCTTGGCGCGGCGCGAGACTTTCTCCGATAGGCGCCAGAGGATGCGTTCAAGCTCGGCATAGACGGCGATATCGGAATTGAAAGTGGTCTCGGCGCCGATGCTCTTGGTCTCGTCGCCGGATGAGACGCGGCGGGAATCCTCCCCACGCGCCAGATGATAGAGGCGTGCGCCCATGCTGCCATAGCGCTTCATCAGTTCGATCTTGTCGATCACCTGCAACTGGGCGATGCGGGCAATGCCATCCCTGGAAAGCTGTTCCTGAAAGGCGCGGCCGACGCCCCAGATGAGACTCACCGGCCTGGGCGCAAGGAAGTCCTTTGCCTCGGCCCGTCCGATCACCGAGAAGCCGCGCGGCTTTTCCAGGTCGGAAGCAACCTTGGCGAGATATTTGTTGAAAGAAAGCCCGGCCGAAGCGGTAATGCCGATCTTCGTCTCTATGGTCTTGACAAGTCTGGCAAGCGACAAGGCCGGGCTCATGCCATGCAACCTTGCCGTTCCGGACAAATCGAGGAAGGCTTCGTCGATTGACAGGGGTTCGACGAGCGGCGTGAGTTCCAGCATGAGGGCGCGCACCTCACGGCCGGCCGCGGCGTACTTCGCCATGTCGGGCTTGATGACGATCGCTTCGGGACAGAGGGCGCGCGCCTTGTACATCGGCATCGCCGATCTCACACCCTTGATGCGGGCGACATAGCAACAGGTGGAGACGACACCCCGGGTGCCGCCGCCCACGATCACCGGCTTATCGGCGAGGTCCGGATTATCGCGTTTCTCGATCGTCGCGTAGAAGGCATCGCAATCGATGTGAGCGATGGCGAGGCCGTGGAGTTCGCGGTGCCGCGCGAGCCGCGGGCTGCCGCAGGCATGGCAGCGCCGTTCGGCCTCCGCCACCGCGGCGAGGCAGTCGCGGCAGAAGCCGGGCAGGGCGGGGCTGTCGTCCATGCCGGAGATACTAGCGCTGCAGCCGCTTTTCGGAAACAATGGCGGCGGGCAAGGCGCGAGAGGGACTCGGCATGTACAAACTCTACAACGTGAAGGCGTGGGGATCGCTATGCGTCCATTTCCTGCTCGAGGAAATGGCGGTGCCATACCAGAACATCTGGATGACGGCGGAGCAGGTGAAGGCGCCGGAGTTCCGCGGCGTGAGCCCTTTGGGACGCATTCCGGCGCTCGGCCTGCAGGACGGGCGGGCGCTGTTCGAGTCGGCGGCGATTGTGACATTCCTTTTGTCGGCGCACCTCGACAAGGGACTGTCGCCGCCGCCCGGGTCGGACGACTACGGCGAATTCCTGTCCTGGCTCAATTTCATGAGCACCAATCTTTATCCCGAGATCAGCATGGCATTCCCGGAAAGCGATTATGCCATGAATGCCGAACACGATGCCTTCATCGTCGGGAAGGCGACCGAAAACTCGAATGAACTGTGGGCGGTTCTTGAAAAACGTCTTGCGAGCGAGGGTCCTTGGCTGATGGGAGAGGCCTATTCGGCGCTCGACATCTACTGCTTCATGCTGACCCTGTGGGGTAGACCCGGCGAAGCGGCGGTGCAGCAGAATTTCCCCCATATCGCCAAGCTCGCCCAAGCGGTCCGGGCGCGGCCCAAATTGAAGGCGGCGCTCGAGGCCCATGGCGTCATGCAATTGGGAGGCTATGACTCATGAGCGAGGACGCCACCGACCGGATGATGATGGAGACGCTCTATTGGTGGGGCGTGCCGACGCTGTTCCGCTGCCCGTACGATCCCGATCCAGACAAGACAGATATCGCATTGGTGGGCGTTCCGCACAGTTCCGGTAACGGCTCGACCGAGCGCGACCAGCATCTGGGTCCGCGCGCCGTGCGCCACGTCTCGGCGCACAATCGCCGCTATCACAAGCAATTCGATTTCTCGCCCTGGGAGGCAGCCCGCATCAACGATCTCGGCGACGTGCCGCTGCCCGAGGCGATGGACAACGAGAAATGCGTCGAGCGCATCACCGCCTTCTACCGCCGGGTCGATGAAGCCGGCGCCAATCCGGTGTCGATCGGCGGCGACCACGGCATCACCGGCGCCATCGTGCAGGCGATCGCCGGCAGCCATTCGCGTCTCACCGGCGGGCGCAAGGCGGCACTGCTTCATTTCGACGCGCACACCGATTCCTACGAGAATATTCCACACTGGCTGGGAGCGAAGAAATCGGCGGCCCATTGGGCGGCCTATTGCGTGCGCCAGGGCAACCTCGACGCGACCAGGAGCGTGCAGATCGGCATGCGCGGCAATCCGCGCACCCGCGACTGGCTGAAGCCCTCCTACGATCTGGGCTACGAAGTCATCACCATGGACCGCTACCGCGACATCGGCGCGGCGGCCTGCATCGAGATTTTCAGGAAGCGCATCGGCGATCAACCGCTCTACATCACCTTCGATCTCGATTGCCTCGATCCCACCGTGGCGCCCGGCGTCTCCAACATCGAGGCAGGGGTGACCGGCTGGACCATCGACGAGGCCAATCAGATGCTGCGCGCCGCGCGCGGGCTCAATGTGATCGGCGGCGATGTCGTGTGCCTGATGCCGACCAAGGACAGTGCCAACAACATTACCGCCATGGCGGCGGCCCATGTGATGTTCGAAATCCTCAGCTTGATTGCCGACCGGAAGCGTATGTCCTGAGCCGCACCACGGGCGATGTCAGTCCGCAAAGGCAGCGGGTGCCGCCTCGCAGCAACCGACAAGCAGCCGCTTTCCCGATTGTTCGGTCACAATCAGAACGCCCGTCGTGCCGACCAGACTTTGTCCCTGGACGGGCGCGCAAGCTTCACTCGTGTAAACGAATTCCACCGACAGTCCGCCGGCGGAGGCGGTCAGCATGGCGGTCCGCCGTTCCTGCGTTGCCAGAACAGCGCCGATACCGAGCTCTGCGCGACCCGGAAACAGCGAAATTTGGACTAACTTGTCGGTCCATGAGGCTTTCCACGCTGGGGCATGGCCCCAACACGTACCGGCAGCTGGGATGGAGCTTGAACCGAGCAGCCGCGGCCTGGCGCGCACCAGGTTGTGCTCCGGGATCCAGCCATCATCCAGCCCGGACATGACTCTCCGCCAGCTGATTGCGCCGCCCCAATGGCTGGTGCCGTCCGAGACGACGATGTCGCCCCTCTGCAGCCGCTTAATTACAGGGGACTCGGAAGACGGGTCTTTATGCAGCGTGATCTGCGCCTCGTCCTCGACGCTGAATATCTTGAAATAGCCGCGATCCGCTGCCTTCTTCCACAAATGTTGTCCGGCTGGAATGTAAATCACGCCTGCGCGTACGGCCGCATCGTCGGCCGCCGCAGGGCTCATGGGCGCCGCCAACACCGCCGCCGCAATGATCGATTTCCATGCAGATTTCAATGTCGATGTCCCGCGAGAATTCCGGCGAAAGAACGGCGGTGCTCGTTCGCCGGCAAACAATTTCATCACTTCCAACTTCCAGAATTCTGAGGCGATCTCCTTCTACCGGTGCTGAACCACGACCGTATGCTTGTGGATGGTGACGGGTTCGAAGAAGAAAACGCTGCGGAATTGCATGCGCACAGTGTGCGCACCCGGGGCCACCGACGGGAAGATGAAGGTGAAGGCGTGGGCGCGGGCCCAGTCGCCGTCGCGGTCCTCGTCATCGTCACCGCTCAGCTGGACGACGCCCGGTGCCGCGATGGCCCCATTTTCGAGTCGGGCACGAATCTGCAGCAACCGGCTGACCCGCGCAAAGGCCTCGGCGGTGAAAGTCACGATGACGCAGCCGTTGCCGGTGCCGCCCTGATTGAAGGAAACGCCCGCGTTTGGCACGTTAACGAAATTATTCGAGCTGGTGGACTTGTTGATCGAGTCGTCGGATATGAAATTGGCCTTGGTCAGGTCGGTGCAGGCGCCGCTCACCACGGCCTGCGGGGTCGGCGCTTGCGGGCCGTCGGGCGCTCGTCCGTTGTTCTCGGCAAAGGCGATGCCCGCCGCGGCGGACAGGAGAAGGGCGGACAAGGCTACTCGCAGCACATTCGGTTTCATGGAAACCTCCACGACTGTTACGAACGCCCCTCATTGACAAGACTCGCACGGCGGGAGGCCGATTTCAACCCCTTTTTGCTTCAAACAAATCCAGCACATGATGGCTGGCCTTGCCCCAGCTATGGGTCCTGAGCGAGACAAAATCGTAGGGCTCCACTTGGCGGGCGAAGCGTTCGTCATGAATCGCCGATGAATACGACCGGGGCTGCGAGCAATCTGCTGCCGTGTAACTTCGGACATCATGGTCCACCGCCGGGCAGAAAGCGCCGCACGCCGACGATGGCGCGGGGGTCGAGACCGCAATTCTCGGTAAAGGCGAGGAGAAGGGACTCGTCGCTCAGGAGGTAATCCACGACGCCGGCCAGGAAGTGAGGATTGTTGGCGCTGGATTTGAGCTCCGCCGGCCCGAGCCCGCAGGCGGCCAGGAAATTTCCCAGCCGGCCGCTGTCGCTTGCCAGGAAAGTCAATATTTTCAAAGCGATGACTTGGGCCTCTTCAGAGCCCATGGAAGTTTGCTTGGACATCTTCTCACGTGGTTAACCACCCTCGGCTGCGGTTCGGTTTGGAACGGTGCGGTTAAACTGTTAGTTACTGAATCCGCCGACAATCGCGCCGACAGGAATCGGGGCAATTGTAGGCGGCGAAGGTCATCGCGGCGAGCCCTCTACAACAAACAAGAGGCGGACACCAGACATGGGTTACAATGCATCATCCGCGGTGGGACCGATCGACACGCCAGCGGCTGAACGACCGAAAACCGTCCTCATCGTCGAGGACAATGAACTCAATATGAAGCTGTTCAACGATCTCCTTGAGGCGAACGGCTACGTGGTGATCCAGACCCGCGACGGCCTCTCCGCGCTCGACATCGCCCGCAAGCACAAGCCCGACCTGATCCTGATGGATATTCAGTTGCCGGAAGTCTCCGGCATCGAGGTCACCAAGTGGCTCAAGGAAGACGACGAGCTGCGCCGCATCCCGGTGATCGCGGTCACCGCCTTCGCCATGAAAGGCGACGAACAGAAGATCCGCGAGGGCGGCTGCGAGGCCTACATTTCCAAACCGATCTCGGTGATCGGCTTCCTGCAGACGATTGACGGATTTCTGAAACGGCCGCAATGACCGCCCGTGTCCTCATCGTCGACGATATTCTCGCCAATGTAAGGCTCCTCGAAGCCAAGCTGGCGGCGGAGTACTTCGAGGTGGTCACCGCCATGAATGGCGCCGATGCGCTTGAGTCGATCCAGCGCAACAAGCCTGACATCGTGCTGCTCGACGTGATGATGCCGGGCATCGACGGCATCGAAGTCTGCCGCCGCATCAAGGCCAATCCGCAGACCCAGCACATTCCGGTGATCATCGTCACCGCCCTCGATCAGCCGGAAGACCGGGTGCGCGGACTGGAAGCGGGTGCCGACGATTTCCTCACCAAGCCGGTGAGCGACGTTTCGCTGTTCTGCCGGGTGAAGAGCCTGGTGAGGCTGAAGATGCTGACGGACGAATTGCGCACCCGCACCGAGGGCAGCGAGGCGGCCGTTCTGCTTGCCCGCGAGATGCAGGATCAGGACAAGCGTCCGGGCCGCATTCTGATCATCGACAACCGCCAGGCTGTGGCCGAGCGCATCAAATCGGCACTGTCTGGCCGGCACAACGTCAGCGTCGCCGAGGACGAGGAAAAAGCGGTCGAAACTGCCTCAAGTCAGGAAGTTCCCTTCGAGCTGATTGTGGTCAATCTCGACATGGAGAACGTCGATGCCCTGCGCATCTGCTCGCAGCTGAAGTCTCTGGAGAAGACGCGGCAGACGCCGATCCTGATCATCGTCGATCCTGACGACCACCAGCGCCTGCTCCGCGCCCTCGACCTGGGTGTCAACGATTATCTGATAAGGCCGATCGACAAGCAGGAACTGCTGGCGCGGGTCAACACCCAGATACGCCGTTGGCGCTATGCCGAGCAACTGCGCCTCAGTGTGCAAACGTCCATTGAAATGGCGGTGACGGATGCGCTGACTGGCCTTTACAACCGCCGTTACCTTGAAACCCAATTGGGGAATCTGGTGACGCACTCGGTCAATCGTGGCAAGGCGCTGTCGGTGCTTGCCATCGACGTCGATTTCTTCAAACCGGTGAACGACACCCACGGCCACGACGCAGGCGACCGGGTGCTGCAGGAACTCGCAGCCCGCATGCGGGCAAGCGTGCGCAACATCGACATGGTGTGCCGGGCGGGCGGGGAGGAATTCATTGCCGTGCTGCCTGCGACCAATCTGCGCGTCGCAGAAAAAATCGCCGAGAGGATGCGCAAGGCGGTCTCGGTGAGGCCGTTCAATGCCGGTGCTGGCGGACCTATCAATATCACCGTATCGATCGGCATCGCCGCGCTCGAGGGAGCCGAAAGCAATATCGACGATCTCCTCAAGCGGGCCGACCGGGCGCTCTACACCGCCAAGCGCGACGGCCGCAACCGCGTGGTACTGGCCGCGGCCTGAGACCGGCAGGTGCATTCCATCGCGGCGTCAAGTGGTGTAATGGCCCTCGCCATGAGCGATCGGGCCGAGACACCAGCGAAAGACCGGCCGGCCGGCTGGGGCCGGCGGGGCACGGCAGGTGCCACGATCGCCGGCCTTTTGGCCTTCGAAAACGTCTCGCGCCGCTTCGGTGCGGCGGACGCGGTCCGCGGAGTCAGTTTCGAATTGCAGCCCGGCGAAATCGTGTGCCTGCTCGGACCCTCGGGCTGCGGCAAGACCACGCTCTTGCGGATCGCCGCGGGCATCGAGCGGCCGTCTTCGGGACGGGTGCTGATCGATGGTGCCGAAGTGGCGGGTCCGTCGCGCTATGTGCCTCCAGAAAAGCGCAGTATCGGGCTGATGTTCCAGGACTTCGCGCTGTTTCCGCATCTGCCGATCATCGCCAATGTTGCATTTGGACTCAGGGACATCGGCCGGTCCGAGGCGGAGAAGATCGCACGCTATGCGCTCGAACGGGTGGGGCTGGCGCATCTCGAAAGCGCCTATCCGCACACACTTTCGGGGGGCGAACAGCAGCGCGTGGCGCTGGCGCGTGCCATTGTGCCGCGGCCGCAAGTGATGTTGATGGACGAGCCGTTCTCGGGCCTCGACCAACGCTTGCGCGAATCAGTGCGCAGCGAAACGCTGGCGTTACTCAAGGAAACCCGCGCCACCACCATGCTGGTCACCCACGATCCGGTCGAGGCCATGGAACTTGCCGACCGCATCCTCCTGATGAGGCAGGGGCGGCTGATCCAAAGCGGTGCGCCGGAAGAGCTCTACCAGCACCCGGTCGATGCCGCGGCGGCGCGCTTCTTCTCCGACTTCAATGAGATCGGCGGCCATTGCAAGGCGGGTACCGTGGAAACGCCGCTCGGCCCATTCGCAGCGCTTGGCCTTGATGCCGGCGAAGCTGCATTGGTTATGATCCGGCCGCAGGGTATCCGCCGGGCCTTCGGCCCGGTCGGCATCGAAGGTTATTGCCTCGATTCCCGGTTTCTCGGCGACCGGTCGCAATGTCTCCTGCTTTTCAAGGGGATAGAGGAGCCCCTGATGATGCGCGTGGAGGCGGCGGAAGCGCCGAGGCGGGGCGAGACGGCACTTTTCCGCATCGACCCCGAACACGTTCTGGTCTTTGCAAAGCAGGCGGCCGCCACCATCTGACAGACATGGCGCCTCGGTTGCGGCGCAAAAGCGTTTCTGCAATAGTGCGCGCCACATAAAAGGAGATTCTGTATGGGTTCTCTATCGATCTGGCACTGGGCGCTGGTCATTCTCGTCGTGGTGCTGCTGTTTGGCCGCGGCAAGATTTCCGATCTGATGGGCGACGTCGCCAAGGGCATCAAGAGCTTCAAGAAGGGCATGTCCGACGAGGAGCCGCAGAGCGCACAGGGCGAGCCGAAGTCGCTCGAACAGCCGGCCGACGCGACGGCGAAACCCGCCGAGAAGGCCAAGAGCTAGGCTTCACGGCGAGGCGCGCCGGAGACATCTATGTTCGACTTCGGCATCGGCTACACCGAACTGGTGGTCATTGCGGTCGCCGCTATCATCGTGATCGGTCCGAAGGATCTGCCGCGCGTGCTGCGCGCTCTGGGCCAGACCATGAGAAAATTGCGCGGCATGGCGCGCGAATTCCAGGGCCACCTCGACGATGCCATGCGCGAGTCCGGCCTCGATGAAGTGAAGAAGGACATGCAATCCTTCAACAAAATCGATCCACTGGCGCCGTCCAAGACCGACGCGAAGAAACAGGACGACGACTTCAGGAAATACTTCGGCGAGCCCGAGGCGGCGGACGGCAAGAAGGCCGTATCATGAGTAAGGAAGATATCGACGCCTCTGAAGCGCCGTTGATCGAGCATCTGATCGAACTGCGCAAGCGGCTGGTCTATTGCGTGGTGGGATTCATCGCCGCCTTCATTGTCAGCTTCTTCTTCTCCTCGGATATCCTGCGCTGGCTAGTCCTGCCGTTCAAATGGGGCACCGGCGATGATGTCAGCCTCATTTCCATCAAGCTGCTTGGCGTGTTTTTGGTGAAAGTGAAGATCGCGTTTTTCGGCGGGCTGTTCATCGCCTTTCCGCTGATCGCCATCCAGGTCTACCGTTTCGTCGCTCCCGGACTCTACTCGAACGAGCGCAATGCTTTCCGGCCCTATCTGCTGGCCACGCCGGTCTTCTTTCTGCTCGGCGCGGCGCTGGTCTATTTCTTCCTCCTGCCGGTGGCGATCGCATTCTTCTATTCACTGGCGGCGGGAACCGGCGGCGACGGCGGGACGTCGATCCAGCTCATGCCCGATATCGAGGCGTATCTCGAATTCGTCATGATGCTCATCCTGGCCTTCGGCCTGTGTTTCCAGTTGCCGGTGATACTCACGCTGCTGGGCCAGGTCGGGATTGTCTCTTACGAGCAATTGAAGAGCGGGCGGAAATTCGCCTTCGTCGGCGTCTTCATCATCGCCGCGGTGCTGACCCCGCCGGATCCCATCTCGCAGATCGCCATGGCAGTGCCGTTGCTCGGGCTCTATGAGGTGGCGGTGCAGGCGGTGCGTTTCCTGGAAAGCCGCCGCAAGAAGGCGGACGCGGCGCGCGACGCCACGGCCTGAGCCGCTTTGCGGCGGCGGCCCCCGGCCCTATAGAAGGGCCGATCGGGGGAATCATTCCATGCACGACATCAAGGCCATTCGCGACAATCCGGGCGCTTTCGACAAGGGGCTGGCGCGGCGGGGTTTGCCACCCATGGCGGCTGAAATTCTTAGTCTCGATCATGAGTTACGAGAGCACATCCAGACACTGCAAACCACACAAGCCTTGGCCAATACTGAGGCCAAGGCAGTGGGAACTGCAGTGCGCTCAGGAGACAGCTCATTAATCGAAGCCGCCAAGGCAAAGGTAACGAGCATTAAACGATCGATTCTCTCCGGCGAGCAAATTGAACGCGACCTAAGGAAGAAACTTACCGACGCGCTGGCAGTCATCCCCAATCTGCCGCTCGACGAAGTGCCCGACGGCAAGAACGAGCATGACAATGTCGAAGTCCGCCGCTGGGGGACACCGCCGCAATTCGCTTTCGAGCCGCGCCAGCATTTCGACATCGGCGAATGGCTGGGCCTGATGGATTTCGAATCCGCGGCGAAGCTGGCAGGCGCGCGCTTCGTGGTGATGAAGGGGCAACTGGCCAGGCTCGAGCGGGTGCTTGCTCAGTTCATGGTCGACCTGCAGACGGCTGAACACGGCTATACCGAACATTACGTGCCCTATTTGGTCAACGATCAGGCCATGTACGGCACCGGACAATTGCCTAAATTCGCCGAAGACCTGTTCCGCACCGCCGACGGCCGCTGGCTCATTCCGACCGCCGAGGTCTCGCTCACCAATCTCGTGCGGGAACGGACCCTTGAGGAGAGGGAGCTGCCGCTGCGGCTCACCGCCTACACACCGTGTTTCCGGGCGGAAGCGGGGGCGGCGGGGCGCGATACGCGCGGCATGATCCGCCAACACCAGTTCTCAAAGGTCGAGCTCGTATCGATCACCACGCCGGAGCAATCGCGCCAGGAACTCGAGCGCATGACGGTGTGCGCCGAGGAAGTGCTGAAACGCCTCGACCTGCATCACCGCACCGTGCGGCTGTGCACCGCCGACATAGGCTTCGGCAGCCGCATGACCTACGACATCGAGGTGTGGCTGCCCGGCCAGAAGGCGTTCCGCGAAATCTCCTCCTGCTCGGCGTGCGGCGATTTCCAGGCGAGGCGCATGGAAGCGCGCTACAAGCCGGCCGGCGGCAAGGGCACGCGCTATGTGCACACGCTCAAT
The DNA here is from genome assembly GCA_052386315.1 of Hyphomicrobiales bacterium. GTDB lineage: Bacteria > Pseudomonadota > Alphaproteobacteria > Rhizobiales > Aestuariivirgaceae > Aestuariivirga. The sequence continues at coordinate 9,413 of JBQTKG010000013.1, read as the reverse complement.
GGCTCGGGCCTGGCGGTGGGCCGCACCCTGATCGCGGTCCTGGAAAACTACCAGAATGCCGACGGCGGCGTCACCATCCCGGAAGCTTTGCGGCCCCTTATGGGCGGCGCCGAAAAGATCGCGAGGCCTTGATGCGCATTCTCGTCACCAATGACGACGGCATCCACTCGCCGGGTCTCGAAACGATGGAACGCATCGCGCGGGCCTTGTCGCAGGATGTGTGGATCGTGGCGCCAGCCGAGGAGCAGTCGGGAGCGGGGCATTCGCTGTCATTGGCAAATCCGATCCGCTATCGCGAGATCGACACGCGCCGGTTCGAAGTGGCGGGCACCCCCACCGACTGCGTGGTGATGGCGGTGCGCAAGATCATGCCGGGGTTGCCGGATCTGGTGCTCTCCGGCGTCAACCGCGGCCAGAACATCGCCGACGATGTCACCTATTCCGGTACCGTCGCCGCGGCGATGGAAGGAACCGCGCTTGGCCTCAAGTCGGTTGCGCTCAGCCAGGTGACCGGCATATTCGGCAACGGCATGAGCTTCGAAGTGGCCGAACATTATGGCGCGGGCGTCGTCGAGAAACTGATGCGGCTGGAGTTCGGTCCCGGCATACTGATCAACGTCAATTTCCCCGACTGCCGGCCGGACGAATTACAGGGCATCGAGGTGACCCGCCAGGGCAAACGCGACCAGAACCTTCTGATCGTCGACGAGCGCGTCGACGCGCGCGGACGCCCATATTATTGGCTGGGCTTCAAGCGCGAGCGCGGCAATCCGGCGGCGGGAACCGATCTGCGCGCCGTCTTCGACAAGCGCATTTCGGTGACGCCGCTGCACATGAATCTCACCCAGCTCGAAGCCATGGAGGCCTTGCGCAGCGCATTGGACGCGAAGTGAACGTCGATCCCCGCAAGATCCAGCTTATCATGGCATTACGCAATCAGGGCGTGCGCGACATGCGGGTCCTGGAGGCGATCGAGAAAGTGCCGCGCGAGCTCTTCGTCAACGCGACCTTCGCCGATCAGGCCTATGCGGATCAGGCCCTGCCGATCGCCTGCGGCCAGACCATCTCACAGCCCTACATCGTCGGATTCATGACCGACCGGCTGCAGGTGAACGAGCGCCACAAGGTCTTGGAGATCGGCACGGGCTCCGGCTACCAGACGGCGATCCTCAGCCATTTGTGCCGCCGCGTCTACACGATCGAGCGCTACCGGACTTTGGCCCAGGAAGCGGAGGCGCGCTTCAAGCGGCTCAAGCTTTCCAACATCACGCAACTTGTGGCCGACGGCACCAAGGGCTGGCCGAAACAGGCGCCCTTCGAGCGCATCATCGTTACCGCCGCGGCAAAGCAGGTGCCGCAGGCACTGTTCGACCAGCTCGCGGTGGGCGGCATCATGATCGTGCCCATCGAGGAGAAGCCTGGCAAGCAGGACCTCTATCGCATTACCCGGACCGAGACCGGCTTCGACCGCGAACATCTGCTGCCAGTGCGCTTCGTGCCGCTGGTGGAAGGGGTGGCGAAGGAAATGTAACGGGCAATCGTACCCTCACCGCAGAATTCGGATCTCGATGGCGACATCAAGATCGCGCCAGTTGCGGTCGGCGGTGACGACCGGAAGACGGTGGTGCTCGGCCAGCGCCAAGCAGGCGCGATCGCCGAGCGACAGGCCCTGTTTCTTTCCGCGCATCCACATCAGGCCGGTGGCAAATGCCAGATTCGAATCGAAATCGGCTGTCTCGAAGGGCAGTCCATCGACAATGTCGACCGCATCGGCCGCGGAGCTGCCGCGTTCGACGAGTTTTGCGACGACCTCCGAAAGATTGACGGTGGACACGAGGCCGCCGGCGATTACCGCGGCGACGGCCTCCGATCCCGGCTCATTCCTCAACAATGCCAGAATAGCCGACGCGTCAAGGACGATGTCAGCCATTCCGGCCTTCGCGCGCGGCTTCGAGGCGGCGATCGGCGATCAGGGATTGGGCAAGACTGTCGTCGCTGGGAATCGACTGTTGCACCCGCTTCTGCGCCAGCCTGACCGCCACCTCCGGTGTTGCCAGCCGCAATTCGCCATCTTGCAGCCGTGCCATCAGTTCGCCGCCCGGTTCGGCGCCCATGGCGGCGCGAATGGCAGCGGGGATGACGAGCCGCCCGTCTTCGGCGAGAGTGAGGCGCATCTTGCGGGGTTGTTCGGAAGCTGTGGGCCCGGTAGCCGGAGCGGTCCTGCCGCCGCGCTGGAACTTCTTGTGATCGAGGCCCAGCCGCACCTGCTCATTGCGCACATGCTGATAGATGATGCCAAGGAAATCGGCGATTTCCTGTCGCGTGAAACCGTGCCGCGTCAGTGCCTCGATCCTCTTCGATTTTTTATCTGGCAGGCCAGAAATGATCCGGGCCATCGCTGATTTGTCAGTCTCTGCAAGCATAGCCACCTCCTTGGACTGTTCCCGGGATATGGCATCAGACGCAATCATTGTCAATACAAAAGTTAATATGACATTTAACCTGTCATTCAACCTTCAGCCAGCGTCGTTCGCCAGCCGAGCGTATCGCCGTGTCGATCACCTTCTGGATTTCCCAGGCCTCGCGGAAATCAGGTCCTCGCCTGGGGCCGCCGGCGATGGCGTCGAGGAAATCGGCGACCTCGATGGTCTTGAGATCGTTGAAGCCGAGCTGGTGGCCGGGAGCGACGCAGAACAGGCCATAGGGCGCATGCTGCGGCCCCGCCTCGATGCGGGTGAAGCCCTGGTGGCGCGGATCGCCGCCCGACTTGTAATAGAGCAGTTCGTTGAAGCGTTCCTGGGTGAAGACGAGTGTGCCTTTCGAGCCGGTGAGTTCGAAGCCCAATTGCATCTTGCGGCCGGTCGCCACCCAACTGGCATCGAGCGATCCGCCGCAGCCGCGGGCAAAGCGCACGATCAGCCTGGCGATATCGTCGACTTCGACCTTGCGGCGCTCATTCGAGCCGGGTGCTACCGGCCGGTCCTTGACTACGGTTTCAAGCTCCGCCGAAACCTCGGCGATGGGCCCCAGCAGGAAGCGGGCCATGCCGATGATGTGGCTGCCGAGATCGGCAACAGCGCCGCCGCCGCCGGACGGATCGACGCGCCAGTTATAAGGCACGTCCGGGCTCAGCATATAGTCCTCGGCATGGACGCCGCGAAACCCGATGATGGCGCCGAGTTCGCCCGCCGCCACCATGTCGCGGGCCAGGGCGAGGATCGGGTTCTTGAGGTAGTTGTAGCCCACCTGGGTGACGACGCCCGCTTTCTCGGCCGCCGCCATCATCGCTTTCGCGTCTTCGGCGTTGGGGGCGATGGGCTTCTCGCAATGGACGTGCTTGCCCGCGGCGATTGCCGCCAGCGACATTTCCTTGTGTACGAGGTTGGGCGCGGTGATCGAGACGATGCCGATTTTGGGATCGGTCACCAGTTCCTTCCAGTCGGCGGTCACGCGCCTGAAGCCCAATTGCGCATGGGCGCGGGCGCCGGCCTCCGGATTGTTGTCGGCCACCATTTCGAGCACCGGCCGCAGCTTGACCGGGAAGATCCCGTCGACCGCGCGATAGGCGAGGGCATGGGTCTTGCCCATGAAGCCCGTGCCGATGATGCCGACGCCGATCTCACTCATCACAGCCCAACCTATTGCGCATTTGACGGGTTTGCCAGTGCTGATAGGCTTCCCGCAGCATGTCGGGGAGGGCCAAGATGAAAACCGTGCGGCTGACCATGGCGCAAGCGCTGGTGCGCTTCTTGTGCGCCCAGAAGACCATCATCGACGGCAAGAAAGCGCCGCTCTTCGCCGGGCTGTTCGGCATTTTCGGCCACGGCAACGTCACCTGCCTGTCGGAAGCCTTGGAACAGGTGCAGGACCAGCTGCCGACCTGGCGCGGCCAGAACGAGCAATCCATGGCGCTGGCGGCCATCGGCTTTGCCAAGGCGATGCAGCGGCGGCAGATCATGGTCACGGCGTCGTCGATCGGACCCGGCGCGCTCAATGTGGTGACCGCCGCGGGTGCCGCCCATGCCAACCGGCTACCCATCCTGATCCTGGCGGGCGATGTCTTCGCCAGCCGCATTCCCGATCCGGTGCTGCAGCAGGTCGAACAATTCGACGATCCCTCGGCCTCGGTGAACGACGCCTTCCGGGCGGTGACGCGCTATTGGGACAGAATCACGCGGCCCGAGCAGATCCTGCAATCCCTGCCGCAGGCGGTGGCGGTGCTGCTGGACCCGGCCGATTGCGGACCCGTCTTCCTCGGCCTCTGTCAGGACACGCAGGGCGAGGCCTATGACTATCCGGAAAGCTTCTTCGCCGAACGGGTACTTGAGGTGCGGCGGCCGCGGCCCGACGCGCGCGAGGTGGCGAAGGCCGCGACCCTCATCAAAGCGGCCAAGCGGCCTCTGCTGATTGCCGGCGGCGGGGTTGCCTATTCGCTGGCCGGCGCCGAGTTGGCCGCCTTCGCGGTCAAGCGCAATATTCCGGTGGTGGAGACCATCGCCGGCCGCGGCGTCCTCACCCATGCGCATCCGATGAATGCCGGGCCCCTGGGCGTCATCGGCTCGGCCTCGGCCAACGCGCTCGCCGCCGAAGCCGATGTGGTGATCGCGGTGGGCACGCGGCTGCAGGATTTCACCACCGGCTCCTGGTCGGTGTTCCAATCGCCGGATTTCAAGCTGGTGTCGATCAATGCGGCGCGCTTCGATGCCAACAAGCATCTGGCGCAAGGTGTGATCGGCGATGCGAAGGAAAGCCTGGCCGAGATCGATGCCGCACTGGGCGCTTACGCGGCCCCCAAGGAGTGGAGCGGCAGGGCGCAGCGGCTCTATGGCGAATGGAACAAGGTAATCGACGAGCGCACCCGGCCGGGCAACAAAGAATTGCCGAGCTATGCCGAGGTGGTGGGTGCGGTCAATCGCAAGGCGGGCGAGCGCGACCGCGTCATCACGGCGGCGGGCGGGCTTCCCGGCGAGGCCACCAAGAACTGGAAGGTCAAGGCGCCGGGCACCTTCGATCTCGAATTCGGCTTCTCCACCATGGGCTACGAGATCGCCGGCGCCTGGGGCGCCAAGATGGCGCGGCCCGGCGACGAGGTCATCGTGCTGGTGGGCGACGGCTCCTATCTGATGATGAACTCCGACATCTATTCGTCGGTGCTGGCCGGCCACAAGCTGATCGTCGTGGTCTGCGACAATGGCGGCTTCGCCGTCATCAACCGGCTGCAGAACTACAAGGGCGTTCCCTCCTTCAACAATCTGATCAAGGACTCGCGGGTGGTGAAACCGTTCAGCGTCGATTTCGCCAGGCATGCGGAATCGATGGGAGCCATCGGCGAGCGCGTCACCTCGATCGCCGAGCTCGAGCGCGCCATGGAGCGTGCCAAGACGGCCGACCGCACCTCGGTCATCGTCATCGCCACCGATGCCTTCACCTGGACCCCCGGCGATGCCTGGTGGGACGTGGGCATGCCGGAGGTTTCCAAACGCGACAGCGTCACCGCCGCGGCGAAGGATCACGCGCAAGCGAAGGCGAAGCAGAGGGTGGGGGTGTAGAGTCAATCCGCCCTGACCCGGACATAGGAGCCGGGGGCGTCTTCGATGGGCGCGAGCTTGCCGCTGCCGGGCGCGGGGGCGGGGATTTTTTCGCCGGAACGGGCGGCGATCCACTCGAACCAGTGGGGCCACCAGGAACCCGCATGCTCGGTGGCGCCTTGCAGCCATTCCTCCAGGGTCTCGGCCTTGGCGTCGTTGGTCCAATACTGATATTTCTTCGCCTGCGGCGGATTGATCACGCCGGCGATGTGGCCGGACCCCGCCACCACCAGCCTGGTCGCGCCGCCCATGCAGCGGCCGATGCGGAAGACGCTGTGCAGGGGTGCTATGTGATCGTCGCGCGCCGCCAGATTATAGACCGGCACCTTCACCTTCTTGAGATCGATGCGGACATTGTCGAGCACCATCTTGCCCTGCGACAGCTTGTTGGAGAGATAGCATTCGCGCAGATAGAAGGAATGAACCCCCGCCGGCATGCGGGTCGAATCGGAATTCCAGTAGAGCAGGTCGAACGGCATCGGGTCCTTGCCGAGCAGATAATTGTTGACGACATAGGACCAGATCAGATCGTTGGAGCGCAGCAGGTTGAAGGCATCGGCCATGCGCTGCCCCGGCAGATAGCCTTTCTCGGCCATGTTGCCTTCGATCCATTTCACCTGCTCTTCGTCGACAAAGACCAGGAGATCGCCGGCCTTCTCGAAATCGACCTGGGCGGCGAAGAAGGTCGCGGCATTGATGCGGTTGTCGTTGTTCGCCGCCATGTAGCCGAGCGAGGCGGCGACCAGCGTGCCGCCGATGCAATAGCCGATGGCATTGACCTTCGCGGCCCCGGTTGCGTCCTCGACCGCCTGCACCGCGGCAAGGACGCCGTCGCGCATGTAATCGGAAAAACTCTTGCGCCCCTGGGTCTCGCCGGCATTGACCCAGGAGACGACGAAGACGGTGAGGCCGCGCTCCACCGCCCAGCGCACGAAGGATTTCTCCGGCCGCAGATCGAGAATGTAGAACTTGTTTATCCAGGGCGGAAAGATGAGCAGCGGAATGGCAAAGGCTTCAGGGGTTGTGGGCGCATACTGGATGAGTTCGAAGGTCTCGTTGCGGAAAACCACCTTGCCGGGCGTCGTCGCGATGTTCCTGCCGATCTCGAAAGCCCCGGTATCGGTCTGCCTGATGCGTAGGCGGCCGTCCGGCGTCTTCAGGTCCTCTTCGAGATTCTTGAGCCCTTCGATCAGATTGGCGCCGTTGGTGGCGAGGGTGGTGCGCAGCACTACCGGATTGGTGAGGGCGAAATTGGAGGGCGACAGGGCATTGGCGATCTGTTCGACATAGAAGCGCGCCTTGAGCCTGGTGTGATCGTCGATGCCTTCGGCATTGGCGACCAGGTCCTGGGCCGATCGCGCCGAGAGCAGATAGAACTGTTTGACGAAATCGAAGATGGCATTCTCCTGCCAGTCCCTGTCCTTGAAGCGCTTGTCGCCGCGGGCGGGCTCGGCCACGGCTGCCGTGGGCTCGCCAAGGGCCCGGCGCCAGGCGTTCTGCCAGAGCTGGGTGTAGCCGTTCCACAACTGCATCTGGGCCTGCATCAGCTTCCGCGGATCGGCCATGTAGGACTGGGCCACGGCGCCGAGCGTCTTGGAAACCTGCTCGATGGGGGTCACCTGGCTTTCGGCGTCCCGCTTGGCGGCCTCCGGCCGCTCGGCCACCAGGCGGATGATCGCCGCCGCCTGCTCGAACACTTTCGCCATGTTGCGGGCGAACTGCACCGGATCGGCGAGCTTGAAATCGGCGGGGGCATTGTGTCTGGGATCGCTCATCGCCGTCTTTCAGGGGCAATTTGGCGGCAGTTTAATGGCGCACGGGTTTTCGGCAAGTAAATGCGCATAGCTCCGCCCGTGCTGGTCCGGAGACATTTCCGGACCGGGGGAGAGAAAGTTCCGCTCTTGGGAGCGGAGGGAAGGCGCAGGCAGCCCTTCACCACAGTAGAAATTGGAACAAGTGGTTCTTCAGGCCACCTGCGCCGCGGATTTTGACCGTTACCCACACCCGACTTCCAGACATCGCCGTCGTTTACTTCGTCCCGGCGACATCCTTTATCCACTTAAGGAGTTCCAGCCGCAGCGGGCTGGAAGGGAGTATGGGCGGTGGTCCCTGGTTAGATCCTGTCTCCGTTAAGACAGAACCATTTCAGGCCCCGCATCCCCTTCCCCGATCAACGACGGCTCGCGAACCGCCCTCCCGGGAAGGAGACGGGAGAGCATATAGCATCTTAGGAATACATTGTCAAGGAATAAATTGAAGATCAGGTTCAGAATCTTTCATTTGATTGAAACCCACATTACTGCCCATTTCCTTGCCGCAGCCGGACCCATGCCGCGATAGAATTCTGAGCGCAGAATGTTTGGTTTCAATTTTAGGCGGTGCGCAGTACCGAACCCGGATCGCGTGATCTGAATCTTGTATGTCCTGGGTCGCTCGTGACTCACCACAGCCAGATCATTCGACCAGGACCGAATGACACTCAGCTTCGATGTCAATTCCCACGCGGAGTCGCCATCTTGGTCTGTAACGGATCCAACATAGGCACCGAATCCGCCGCCGGCGAGCCGTTTCTTCAGACGACGAAGGTTCTTGAAATTTGGCTTTGACAGAAAGTCAGTCTGCTCAGTTGCGAGAGCCTCGCCGGTAGAGATATCGATGATCCTACAAAGAAGAGTTGCTTCGGAATGTGTCAGTGAAAACAGTCTGAGAACTGGCATTTCAACTGTCGTCCCATATCGACGGTTTGCGTTCGGAGTTTCAAGTGATCATACTAACAGCGGAACGTGTATTTCCAACTGGAGCGATCCTATTGCCGGCATCTTTTTTTTGAAGTGGAGGCAGATGGGTGAAAGGAGTGTTTCAAACGAAGATCAGTCCGGCATACGACGACGCGCCGGAGCATTACTATCACTTTCCTCGCATGTACCTGAATCAGGTGCGGCGGACAGTGGGTGATTGGATTGCCTACTACGAGCCTCGCCGTGCAACGGCTGATGTATTGAGCCGCGGCGGTCGACTGTCTTACTTTGCAGTGGCGAGAGTCCTCGGCGTTCGACCTGACGAGAGTCGCTCCGATCACTTCTACGCAGATGTCGAGGGATACCTCCCATTTGACCGTCCGGTGTCATTTCGCGAAGGCGATCATTTCTACGAGAGCGCTATGCGCGGTTCGGAAGGCAGGACCAATTCGGGTGCGGCGCAGCGTGCTGTTCGGAACATGCCGGATAACGAGTTTGATCTGATTTTGAAGGCAGGCTTCGCCGCCGAGTTGCCTCTTGCAGCTTCGTCGCGGGACGCTGGTTTCGACGGCCTTTCCGATCCGCCCGCCTTCATTGAGCGCCCCTTGATTGAAACCATTGTGGCAAGACCCTTCAGAGATTCGGTCTTCGCCAGGCAAATCCAAACTGCCTATGGCAAACGTTGCGCCATGACGGGACTGCGCATTATCAATGGTGGGGGACGACCTGAGGCGCAAGCCGCGCACATTCGACCAGTGGCCCAAGATGGTCCCGACTCACCACGGAATGGCTTGGCACTCTCGTCCACTTTTCACTGGATGTTTGATCGCGGACTGCTTTCCATCGACGATGACTTTAAGATTTTGAAGGCAAAGAGTGCCGTGCCTGCGGAGGTTCAACGATTGTTGAACCCTTCAGGCTATCTGATCGTGCCAGAAGATTATCGACTACAGCCGCACCGACAGTTTCTGAGCTATCACCGCGACAAAATATTCAAGGGGTGACCGCAGAAGCTGCCGCTAACGCAGCCCTCATCCGCCCTTCGGGCACCTTCTCCCATGCTTCGCACGGGAGAAGGGGAAGTTGC
>JBQTKG010000012.1:0-64262 GCA_052386315.1 Hyphomicrobiales bacterium | reverse complement strand
GAATAATGCTCGTCATAGAAGACGACAGGTTTGCCGTAGTCGCTGAAATGATAGAATGTCAGTGAATGCCCCTTGAGGCGGTCTGCTCCGGCAATCCTTCTGACAAGCGTTTGAAAATAGCTTTCGTCCGGAATCCAGGTCGTCCTGAAATAGCGATTGATCCTGGAGTCGCCGGCGGTCAAATCCAAAATCTTCCGGCAAGTGTCCCAAGTAAGGCACCACCATTGCGATCCAAGAGAAATCCGGAGGCCGGGTGGTGGCTTGCGCTTGAGGCCGAGCCGGCGCTGCAGCGTCCAGCAATGCTTGAAGAGCAGAGGATGCCGCCGTTCGTTGAAATAATGCCGATAAGCGAAGCGCTCCGCTTCGAGTCCTCCCCTGACCCATTTTGCCGGCCCCAACGGAACCGACTCGATGAACTCGGCCCTGTCGTGCAGATGCGAGGCGAGAAATGTCTTGAGTGAACGGAGTGATTTGAGGGGCAGGTCCGCGCCACTCAGCAAGTATACGTAATCAAGGCTGGCTCCGGTCCGCCTGAATTCCGCCAGCGCATTGAGCGTTCCTTGCACGAGAGAAAAGTCGCCCCAGCCGCAGGGCACGCGCCGCGCGAACAAGACCTGCGGATTCTGCGTATAGCGGGCGTTCAAGGCCAGAAAATCCGGCATGAGACTGCGCCCATCATAGTGTACGCTGACTGTATCCCCATCACTGATGAGCGTATCGATGAGTTCTGAAACCGCTTCAACGCCTTCGTGGGCGAGGAGCGCAAATCCGAGCTTCAACTGACCTGAAGGAGCCATCAGTACCATTGGCCGGCGTTCATGAAGCCGTTGGTTATCAGGTCGCGATGCCGCCATCGCATGGGCAGCGACGGTGCCGAAACCAGCTTGTCGCGGCGGCTCCCATCCGCACTGGCTAGGCCATGCGATTGCCAGAATCGATAAGCCCTGTCGGAGACAATGCATGCCGTCGGTGACAAATGTGCGGAGCCATTGGCCCAATTCAATCGCCGGGGAAGAGCGAAAACCAGGTCCTTTGTTGCAAGTGTCCGGAACCCGGCCCTCACGAGAGGCACTCTTGAAATGTGCTCACGGCCGAACCGCCGATAATCAATGGGAAACCGGTACAAAAATCCACCATGCCAAAGATCGGCCTGGATGAGTTCATTGAATGCAAAGTCATACCCGTAGCGGTCGAAACGCCAACCGCCCGAGCCAAAGACAAGTCCGGGCTCGCTATCATCGTCGTCTCTTCTGTAGAGATCCAGCAAGATCGCAAAGAGCGAACGCCGGTGCTCATCGAACAGGAACTGGCAAAGATCGGAGATAGTTCGAGTTTCAAAATGAGGATACAATAGAAATTCGCCGGCCCTCAGGATCAACGACCACTTGTCGCGGGGCAATGCGAAATTGAAATTGTCCACAAGCCGCCACAACGCGCTTTCCCGCATGCCGTCTGGTACCCCGATCACCAAGGTGGAGAGCCCCCTGAAGCGATCGTAAGAGTGCAAGATTCTCTCCATTTGCTCCTTGCGGGTCGAATAGATGCGAAAGGTCTTCACATCGCGTTCTATCAGGTAATCGAGCTGCGGCAGCAGTGAAATACCGCTCCGCAGATCGAGGATATGGCAAATGATTTGTCCCTGAAACTTGGGCTCATTCGAATGCCGGTCCAGTTTTCTGAGGTAGAAACTCCTCATGCCCCGGTAAAAAATCTGCCTATGGAGAGGGTGCAGCTTTTTCAGCATGGATTACGACTGTCCTGACTCAATGCAGCAGGTTGGGCATTGAATTCAACTTGGCAATAGTTTTTGATTGAGTCATTTGGCGATCCGATAGGTCAGCGACGAAATAGCGGCACTGCCTTTATTGTCAATAGTTTGTCCTCGACTTAAGGGCTTTGGGGCCAAATCTCACCTCATGGCAATCATGCAAAAGGTGTTAGTGTCCGGAGTTGCAATTCACCTTAAAATCCAGCCCGCGCCGATCGTAATTCATGATTGCCGCTCCGGTCTCCACCGCCACCCATGCCACATGGGGCAAAACGATAGAGGCGGCCTAAACGGCTTTCGTGCTGGACTGTTTCAAATTGCGCAATAGAATGGGCTGAGGGGGCGAATCCCGGGTATCAGGCGGAAAGCAGAACCTGATACCGGGTTCTTGCAGGATCGCCGCCGGTTTCGCAAGTCGTTCTGAGGAGTTCCGCGTGAAATGAACATGGCGGTCAGGCAGCAGCTCGTATCCGGAAACCCCGCCGGCATCGGCCGGGAGACCGGCCATGCGACGGCCAAAATGCCGGTCGCCTCACTCGTCATTCCCTTGCGCTTGACACCCGCCATCTTCGAAGGCCGCAAGCGCATTGCCGCCATTCTCGCTGCCGTGCCCCGCGACGTGTTCGAGATCGTGATCGTCGATTATGGCACTCCGCCGAAACAGCGCCTGGGGCTGCTCAAGTTGCTGCGTGGCAAGGGTGTGCGCCTGGTCCGCGCCCGCTCCGCAGCCGAAGCCTTTTCGATCGCCGATGCGCGCAACCTCGGGGCGCAGGCGGCAACAGCCCCCGTTGTCATGTTCCACGATGTCGATTTTCTCGCAACCCCCGTCACCTACCGCGCCATCGCCGCGGCGATTGCGGCACGCGATATCGCCCACAACGCCCGCGATTTCTTCATGGTCCCGGTCGCCTTCCTGAATCGCGCCGGAACCCGGCGCTACCTCGCCTTCCATGGCCGCGACGATGAAGTCCTCGACCGCTGGGCCACGGCCGCCGGGCTCGAGACCGATGCCGCCGTGGACTTCGTCTCCCATGCCAGTTCCTGTCTGGTGGTCAACCGCCATCACTATCTGGCGGTGGGCGGCCATGACATTTCATTCAAGGGGCACGGGGCCGAAGACTACGAACTCTATCACCGCCTTGCCGCTTTCGATCCCCCTGCCATTCGCCCGCCGGATTACTACGACGATGTACGAGACATTCACTCCGGCCGCGGTTTTCGTGCCGCTTTCGCCGCCCATGCCATCGCCATGCCCGAGGCCGGCCCCTATCTGGTGCACCTGCACCATCCCAAGCGCGCCATGCCTGACTACTACCGCAATGGCCGCAGGAACTTCGCTATATTGCGCAGCAAGATGGAAGCCTTCGACCGCGATGGGCGTCATCCCGCTCCCCTTGAGGACCCGAAACGGGGCACCACACTGCTGCTTTGTGCGGATCCGGAGGCGGCGCGCGAGACCCTTCGCCACGCGGTTCCCTTGATGGGCCGTCTCAAATTCGCAACTCCGGACTGCGTCCCCGATGCAGCCGCCCTCAACCGCCTGGTGCGGCAGACCGGCGCCCGGCTGTGCATTCTCTTTGCCCCCGAAGGCGTCAAGCCTTGGCGCCGTACCGTTTCCGAAGCCCGCCGGGTGGGCATCTCCTGCCTCGCCGTCTATCCCGGACTGGCGCGTCACAGTTGGGTTTTTGATCCCGTTGGCTTCGGCCCGCGCGGCGGTCTGCTGTCGCCAAAACGCTGGCGCCGGCAACTGTCCCAATCGGAGCGCGATCTCGCCAATTACCTGCGCAGGCGGTTGTTTCCCCAGTCCGCCCTGCGCCAGCTGCATGCCCTTTCGCAGGGCTTGCCCAGGACCCGCGAGGCTTTGTTGGGGCTTATCCATTACCTGCGTTTCTCGGCCTATTCCTTCGTCCGGTCCGAGCGCGGCAGTCTTGGCGCAAGCGGGGCGTTGTTGTTTACCGAAATCCGCGGACTGACGGCCGAACCGGTGGTTCTCGAAACCGCCAGCCAGGTGCCGCCGCCTTCCGAATTCCGCCGCCCCGAGGTGCTGCCGCACAAGAAGGCCGCGGTCTGGTCCTGCCGCAACACGCTCCACCAGAAGCTGATTTGGCGGGCCGCCTATCTCTGGGTCTATTTCCGCTCGACCCCGCGCCACCGCCGTCTTTTGAAGGAAGATCCGGCGCGGCTGCGTTTCCGACTGCCCGGCGTGATGCAGAGATTTCTGGGTTTTGAAGGGCAGGGCCTGCACTGAAGCCCGCCGCCGTCTTAGACACGCAGGTAGGAGCAGGATCGATGCAGTCCGACAAGAGCAAGCCCGGTGGTGCGGTAAAGCCCGGTGTCAGAGTCAACGCTGCAGTACTCGCTGGCGCCATCTGGCGCGCCACGGTTCCGGACGAGAAAACGCTTGTCGACCTGCAGCAGCGCCAAGCACAATGGCAAGCCGACCGCGAACGCTATCTAGACCTCGGCCGCAAGGTGATGCAGCAACTCAGAGCCATGCGACGCGAACGCCGTGCCGCCGGGAAGGAGAAGCAATAGCCGAAAGGCGTTGGTTTTGGCCCTGCCGCGCCGCCTATTAAATCTGCAACACACTATTGCATCATGGGCCATTCGCTGATTATCTCAACCGGCCGGAAGCGGGCACGCATCCGGCGGTGGGAGGCATGTGTATGGCGTTGCTCGACATGAAGGGCATCGCGATGCGCTTCGGCGCCATTGAAGCGCTGGCGGGCGTCGATTTTTCCCTCGAAACCGGCCGGATCACCGGCCTCATGGGCGACAACGGCGCCGGCAAGTCGACTCTTGTCAAGATCATCGCCGGCAATTTTCCGCCCTCCGAAGGTGAGATTTCTCTCGAAGGCAAACCCGTGCATTTTCACCAGCCAGCGGACGCGCGTTCGGCGGGCATCGAGGTCGTCTACCAGGACCTTGCCTTGTGCAACAATCTTTCCGCCGCCGCAAACGTGTTTCTCGGCCGCGAGCGAGCATTCGGCCGGGGTCCGTTCAGGATTGTCAATGACGCCGGCATGAACGCCCGGGCTAAGGAGCTTTTCGCCGAACTCAAGTCGGAAACACGTCCGGCCGACAAGGTGCGGCAGATGTCCGGCGGACAGCGCCAGGCGGTCGCAATCGCACGAACTCACCTCTCCGAAGCCAAGATCGTGCTGATGGACGAACCGACTGCGGCGATTTCGGTGCGCCAGGTGGCCGAGGTACTCGACCTGCTCAAGCGGCTGCGCGATCAGGGTATTGCCGTGCTGCTCATCAGCCACCGCATGCCCGACGTCTTCGCGGTTGCCGACAGGATCGTCGTGCTCCGCCGCGGCCACAAGGTCGCCGACAAGGACATCAAGCGGAGTTCGCCGGAAGAAGTGACGGGTCTTATTACCGGCGCCATCCGGGCCGCGTGAGGAATTTAGACATGAACAAGAGCACAGAGCCTTCAGTCGATACGGCATTCGGCGCTCCGCAGCCCACCCTGCTGCAATCGATGCTCGGCCATCAGGCTTTCTGGGTGACGATCTCGGTATTCCTCATTCCCGCCGCCATGACCCTTCTCGACAACACGATCTGGGCCAACGGTTTCACCGCCGCCTTTTGGAAGGACGAAAACTTCTTCAACATCACCCGCAACTTCGCCTTTATCGCCATCATGGCACTGGGCCAGGTCGCCGTGATGATCACCGGAGGGATCGATCTGGCGGTTGGTTCCACTCTGGCGGTCTGCGGCATCGTGTTGGGCCTGCTCATGGAGAATGGCTTCTCGTTCTGGTGGGCGGCACTCGCCGCGATTGCCACGGGCATTCTCATCGGCCTGGTCAACGGCTATCTCATTGCTTACCTGAAACTGTCGCCTTTCGTGGTCACCCTCGGCATGTTGTCGATCGGCCGCAGCCTTGCGCTGGCGATTTCCGACAACAAGTTCTTCTATAAGTTCGGCTACGACCACGACACGCTCATCTGGGTCGGTGGCGGTAAGACCTTGGGCATCGCCAATCCCGTCTGGGTGCTGGTGATACTCACCGTGCTAATGGGGTGTCTGTTCCGCTTCAGCTTGCTTGGCCGCCATCTCTATGCGATCGGCGGCAACGAGCATGCCGCCCGCCTGACCGGCGTGAAAGTCGACCAGTTGAAGATCTTTGCCTATGTCCTGTCCAGTCTGATGACCGCCATCGCGGCCATCCTGATGGTGGGCTGGCTCGGTTCCGTAACCAATGGTATTGGCATCGGCTACGAGTTGCGTGTCATCGCCTCGACTGTCATCGGCGGCGTCAACCTTGCCGGCGGCGAAGGCGGGGCATATGCAGCAGTGATCGGCGCCGCACTCATCGAGATCATTCGCAACAGCCTGCTCCTGGCCGGCGTCAATCCCTATTGGCAGGGGACATTTGTCGGCATATTCATCATCTTTGCGGTTCTGCTCGAGCGCCTTCGGGGCCGCAAGATGGGTTAATGACCTGGCGCTCTATTGGGAGGACTGCAATGAAAAAGTTACTTTTGGTTGCCTGTGCAGCAGCTGCTTTGGCAGCTGTATCGAGCCTTGCCAGCGCGGAGGCGAAATATAAGTTCGCGCTGGTGCCGAAAGCCATGAACAATCCGTTCTTCGACATGGCCCGCGACGGCTGCAAGAAGGCCGAAGCGGACTCAAAAGGCGAAATCGAATGCCTTTATATCGGGCCGGGCGAACATACCGAAGCCGAACAGGTGCAGATTGTTCAGGACCTGATCACGCAGGGCGTATCCGGCATCGCGGTCTCGCCGTCGAACGCCGCGGCCATGGCGGGCGCACTCAAGGCTGCCAAGGATGCCGGCATTCCGACCTTGACCTGGGACGCCGATTTGCTGCCCGAGGACAAGGCGCTTCGTACGGCCTTCGTCGGCACGCACAACTATGAAATCGGCACTAATCTCGCCAAGATCGTCTTGGCCAAGAAGACCAAAGGCGGCAAGATCTGCCTGCAAACCGGCGGCGCTTCCGCGGCCAACCACAACGAGCGTCTCCAAGGTATCCGCGACACGCTTGGCGGCCGTAGTGGTACGACGGCTCCGGGCGAGCCGCTCGCGGGCGAGAATGGCTGGACGGAAGTCGCCGGCTGCCCGCTGATCACCAACGACGATGCGGCAACTGCGGTGCAGGGCCTGCAGGACATCCTCGGCAAGTATGGCGAACTCGACGTGTTCATCACGACGGGCGCTTTCACCCAGTGGTCGGACAATGCGTTCCGGCAGGCGATCGATCCCTACAAGGCAAAGATCGCCGATGGTTCGCTGGTCTTTGTTGCAGCCGACACGCTCGACATGCAGATGGCGCAGCTCAAGGAAGGTCTGTCGAATGGCCAGGTCGGCCAGCGGCCGTTTGAGATGGGCTACCAGGCCATGTTCTTCCTCAAGGACATCAAGGAAGGCAAGACCGTCGCCGATCCGACCTATACCGGCCTCGACGTCTGCACCAACGAGAACGCCGACACCTGCGTCGGCAAGTAAGCAGGTTGCCGGTCAACAGGGGGCGGGAGGAAACTCCCGCCCTTTTCGCGATGAGGTCTGCATGACCGGAATGTTCTCGCTTACGGGCCGCGTGGCGCTGCTAACCGGCGCCTCGCGCGGGCTCGGCTTCGCCATGGCGAAAGCTTTGGCCGGACAGGGCGCCAAAGTCGTCATCAACGCCCGCGACCGCGTGGCCTTGCGGGACGCAGCGGCGAAGATCGGCGCCGAAGCCATGGCCTTCGACGTTACCGATTCGAACGCATCGCGGTCCGCACTCGAGAACATCGTGGCGCGCCACGGCCGCCTCGACATACTGGTCAACAATGCCGGCATCCAGCACCGCCGTCCGCTGACCGATTGGCAGGACGAGGACTTCGATCGCGTCATCGCTACCAATCTCACCGCCTGCTTCCGCCTGGCCCGCGATGCCGCAAGGCTGATGCTGCCCAACAAGTTCGGACGCATCATCAACACCGGTTCGGTTGCCGCCATTCTCGGCCGCCCCACCATCCATGGTTATGTGGCGGCCAAGGCGGGCCTGCACGGGCTCACCCGCTCCATGGCGGCGGAATTGGGCCGCCACGGCATTACCGTCAATGCCATCGCTCCGGGCTATTTCGCCACCGAACTCAACACGGCGCTCACCCAGGACAAGGCCTTCACCCAATGGGTCGAACAGCGCACGCCCGCCGGGCGCTGGGCGAAACCCGAAGAGCTCGGCGGCGCCGCGGTCTTCCTCGCCTCCGATGCCGCAGCCTATGTCAACGGCCATGTGCTGGCGTTCGACGGCGGGCTGTCGGTGTCGCTTTGAGACATTGCAGGCGGGAGTTTTCTCCCGCCCGCCGCGCCGTCGGTCAATTCGAACTGGTTGCAAAGACGAAGGCCGTCATGGCGCCGGCGTCTCGCCCCTGAGCACGGCGGCGAATTTCGCCATGTCGATATTGCCGCCCGACACGATGACGCCGACCCGCTTGCCCTTCATCTTGGGCCCCACCTTGACCAGCGCCGCAAGTGCCGCGGCGCCGGCCCCCTCGGCGGCATTGTGGGTGCTGCGGTAGAGAAGGCGCATGGCCTCGGCAATCTCGTCCTCAGAGACGCGCACGATGCGCTCGGCCCCGTGCTTGATGATGTGGAAGGCATCGGCATTGGGAATGCGCACCGCCATGCCGTCGGCGAAGGAGGCCGATGAATTGGTCGCTACCGCCTTGCCGCGCTCCCATGACAGCGCATAGGCGGCGGCCTTCCCGGCCACCACACCGATCACCCTGGTCTTGAGGCCGAGAAGATCGCGCATGGCGATAACCCCGCAAATTCCCGAACCAAGACCGATCGGCACATAGACGGCATCGAGCGCGCCGGCCGCGTGAAAGAGTTCGGCCGCGTAGGTGGCAGCCCCCATGACAAGCTCGGGATGAAACGAAGCCACCATGTCGAGGCCGCGCTCGCCCGCCAGCCGCATGGCCGTCTCACGCGCCTCGTCGAAATCGCTGCCCGCCTCGATCAGTTCCGCACCCAGCGCCCGCATCGCGGCGTTCTTCTCGACCGAATTGCCGAAGGGCACCACAATGGTGACCGGAATTCCCACCCGTCTGGCGCCGAAGGGAATGGATTGGCCGTGATTGCCGCGCGTTGCGGTGATCACCGCGTTGGTCTCGCCACGCTCCTTGCGCAAATGCATGTGCACCAGCCCGCCGCGCACCTTGAAGGCGCCGGTAGGCGTGTGGTTTTCGTGCTTAACCCAGACCTCCACGTCCAGTGACTGCGCAAGCAGCGGCCAGACATATTGCAGTGTCGGCGGCATCGCCGCGTAAACGATGCGTTGGGCCGTTTCGAGATCGGAAGAGGTCAACATGACGGATGTGTATCAACTTCCGCCACGCGAAACAAATTCACTATGCAGCCTGCTGGCTCATCTTCTTCCAGATTGCATAGTCGAAGAGCCGCGGGGTGACGCCCATTGCCGCCGCAACATTCTTCAGGATGGCAACATCACGGACACCGATGATCTCCATAAATCGGAGGATATGCCGATCGGCCTTAATGCCGGATTCGTCTCCGATGAGCATACTGAAATAGTCGAGCGAAATACCTGAACCTTGCCCAGGTAGTGCGCGAATCTGTTTCTCGAATGATGGGTTTCCGGAAAATTTGTGCACGTCGCTAAAGCGGTTGGCGCCATGGGCTAGGAGTATTTCCGCCCACCTTGCAACAGCCTCCGCCTTGAGGATGCCGTTCCTTGCCGACGTCCTTTACCGGTTGCCATATACGCGGGCAGCCAGTTCCCTTGCGGGACGTCCGCGCGTCACATTCAGAAAATCGGCAATGGAGTATTCTGGACCGGGTTCGGCGCGATATCGCGGCCAGGAAGGTGTCTGGTTTTCGCAAAACCGGCGGACCGTGTTCGCCGTCGAAGTGTAAGTCACTCCAATCGAGAAGGCGGCGTCAATGACAGCAAGGGCAAGCGACTTGTAAAAATATTCGGGCGGCAGACAGATATTGTCGACGGTCACATGGACGGCGACCACCTTGGCAAGTTCATCAATGCTGTTTGCGGCAGGTTGCATGTTCGATACCCAGATTGCAGATAGACCCAGCCGAACCTGCCACAAAGTATTGAATACAGCCCTAATGCAGCCTGTAGGCTTGTTCCTTGACTCTCGTTCCGCCGCATGTTTCGTGCCCGCCAAACGCAGCCGCACGAAGGCGCCGAAATGGCAATTGCATTCACCTTTCCGGGGCAGGGCAGCCAGGCTCTCGGCATGGGCAAGGCGCTTGCCGAAGACTTTCCCGCCGCGCGCGCCGTGTTCGAGGAAGTCGATTCCGCCCTGGGCCAGAAGCTATCGCGCCTCATGTGGGAAGGGGCGGAAGCCGATCTCACCCTCACCGAGAATGCCCAGCCTGCGCTGATGGCGGTGAGCATGGCGGTCGTCCGCGCGCTGGAGACCGTCCACGGCATCACCGTTGCCGGGACTGCGAAATTCGTGGCCGGCCATTCGCTCGGCGAATATTCGGCGCTGGCGGCGGCCGGCACATTTTCCCTCGCCGATGCCGCCCGCCTGCTCAAGACCCGCGGCCGCGCCATGCAGGCGGCAACTCCCATCGGCAGCGGCGCCATGGCGGCACTTTTGGGCCTTGATTTCGCCGACGCCGTGGCGGTGGCGGCGGAAGCGGCGCAGGGCGATGTCTGCCAGGCCGCCAACGACAACAGTGCCGGTCAGGTTGTCGTCTCCGGCCACCGGGCGGCGGTCGAACGCGCCCTGGAGATCGCCAAGGCCAGGGGCGCCAAGCGCGCCATCCTGCTTGCCGTGAGCGCCCCCTTCCATTGCGCCCTGATGCAACCGGCCGCCGATGTCATGGCCGAAGCGCTGTCGAAGGTGACCATGAATGCGCCGGCGGTTCCGGTGATCGCCAATGTCGTGGCCAGTCCTCTCGGCGACCCGGCGGACATCCGGCGCAGGCTCGTCGAACAGGTTACCGGCACGGTGCGCTGGCGCGAATGCGTCGGCTACATGGCTGCCCACGGCGTTAATCTGTTTTGTGAACTAGGCGCAGGCAAAGTCTTGACCGGGCTCGCAAAAAAGAATGCGCCCGAAGCCGCCGCTCTGGCCATCGGCACGCCCGATGATATTGCCGCAGCCCAAGCCCAGCTCAAGCAAGGATGAACCCATGTTCGATTTGACCGGCAAGACTGCATTGGTGACGGGTGCAACCGGCGGCATCGGCGTCGCCATTGCCAAGGCCCTGCACCAGGCGGGCGCCACGGTCGCCATTTCCGGCACCCGTGCCGCCGTTCTGGAGAAATTGCAGGTGGAACTGGGCGCGCGCGTCCATGTGCTGGCATGCGATCTTTCGGATGCGGCGGATGTGGAAAAACTCGTCCCCGCCGCCGAGGCCGCCATGGGCTCGCTCGATATCCTGGTGAACAATGCCGGCATCGCCAGGGATGGGCTGGCCATGCGCATGAAGGACGAGGACTGGCAGGCGGTGCTCGATGTCAATCTCACCGCCGCCTTCCGGCTTGCCCGCGCCGCCATGCGCCCCATGATGAAGAGGCGCTGGGGCCGCATCGTCAACATCACCTCGGTGGTGGGGATCACCGGCAATCCCGGCCAGGCGAATTATGTGGCCTCCAAGGCCGGCATTATCGGCCTTGCGAAATCGCTGGCCCATGAACTGGCCAGCCGCAATGTGACGGTGAATTGCGTGGCCCCCGGCTTTATCGCCACACCGATGACCGATGTCCTGAATGACAAGCAGAAGGAAGCGATTCTCAGCCGGGTACCGGCCGGCCGCCTGGGCTCGCCGGACGACATCGCCGCGGCGGTCCTTTACTTAGCGTCGGAGGAAGCCGCCTATGTCACCGGCCAGACCCTCCATGTGAACGGCGGCATGGCCATGATCTGAGGCAATTTTCCGTTCGAAATCAAAGCGCCAGAAAGGCCCTTTTGCCGCAAAAGGAATCTGTGGTAGGGAACCCTCCGGCGCGAGGGGGGACCGGAGCAAATTCTTCAGGTCCGGCCGTCCGGATAAAAACCAACGAGGACCATGGAACATGAGTGACGTTGCTGAGCGGGTGAAGAAGATCGTTGTCGAGCATCTCGGCGTCGATGCCGACAAGGTCAAGGCGGAAGCGAGCTTCATCGACGATCTCGGCGCTGACAGTCTCGACACCGTCGAGCTGGTCATGGCGTTTGAAGAGGAGTTCGGCATCGAAATTCCCGACGACGCGGCCGAGACGATCCAGACGGTCGGCGACGCGGTGAAATTTATCGAGAAGAGCGCCGCCTGATTGGGTGGTACACCCTCGTTGCGAGGGGCTGAGAAGGTTTGCGGCGCGGAGGCAGGGGGATCCGATACATCCTGCCGCCGCGTTTTCGTATCGCGAGGGTTGAATTGCGCATGCGCCGGGTTGTCATCACTGGTCTTGGAATGGTTTCGCCGCTTGCGACCGGTGTTGAGGAAACCTGGAAGAGGCTTCTCGCCGGTGAATCTGGCGCGGGCCCGATCACCAAATTCGATGCCTCCGACCTGCCGTGCCGCATCGCCAATGAAGTGAAGCGCGGCGACGGCTCCAACGGTTCCTTCAACCCCGAGCACTGGATGGAGCACAAGGAGGTCCGCCGCTACGACGATTTCATCATCTATGCAGTGGCCGCCGCCAAGCAGGCGATGAAAGATTCGGGCTGGGAGGCCAAGACCGGCGACGATCAGGCACGCACCGGCGTCCTCGTCGGCTCCGGCATCGGCGGCTTGACCAGCATCGAGCAGACGACCCTGCTGTTGGCCGAGAAGGGCCCGCGCCGGGTGAGCCCCTTTTTCATTCCGAGCGCGCTGATCAATCTCGCCTCCGGCCTCATCTCCATCGAATTCGGTGCCAAGGGGCCGAACCATGCCGTGGTCACGGCCTGCTCGACCGGCTCGCATGCGATCGGCGATGCGGCCCGCATGATCGCCCTCGACGATGCCGATGTAATGATCGCGGGCGGCGCGGAATCGGCGATCTGCCGTCTCGGCATCGCCGGCTTCATCGCCTGCAAGGCGCTGGCGACCAAGTTCAACGACGAGCCGGCGCGTGGCTCGCGGCCCTACGACAAGGACCGCGACGGCTTTGTGATGGGCGAGGGCGCGGGCGTGCTGGTTCTCGAGGAACTCGAACACGCCAAGGCCCGCGGCGCCGAAATCTACGCCGAAGTGGTGGGCTATGGCCTGTCGGGCGACGCCTATCACATCACCGCGCCCGCCCCCGACGGCGACGGCGCCTATCGCTGCATGCAGATGGCTTTGCAACGCGCCGGCCTTCCGGCCCACGAAATCGACTACATAAATGCCCACGGCACCTCGACGCCGATTGGCGACGAAATCGAACTGCGCGCCGTCGAGCGCGTCATGGGCAACCGCACCGAAGGCCTGTCGATGTCGTCGACGAAATCCTCGATCGGCCACCTTCTCGGGGCGGCGGGCGCGGTCGAGGCGATCTTCTCGGTGCTGGCGATCCGCGACAATGTCTGCCCGCCCACCCTCAATCTCGACAATCCCTCGGTCGAGACCGGGATCGACCTCGTGCCCAATGCGGCGCGCCGGAAGGAGATCAACACAGTTCTGTCCAATTCTTTTGGTTTTGGTGGCACCAACGCATCACTGGTCATGCGCCGCTATGCGGCCTGACCCAATCGAGGAAGACCATTGAACCAGCCAAGGCAACCGGCAAGAGTACCCGGACCGCAGGCGAGCAGAAAGCGGCGCTCGGCCTTCTCGCGCGTGTTTCTGTCGCTGCTGTTCATCGCCGTGACCGCCGTCCTGACCGCGGGCCTCGGCGGCTTCCTCGGCTATCAGGCCTATACCATTCCCGGTCCGCTGGAAGCTGTAAAAGTCGTCGAAATCGACAAGGGCCTGCGCACTCCCGAGATTGCCGCGCGCCTGGAAGCGCAGGGCGTCATCAGCGACGCACGCGTCTTTTCCGCCGCCGCCTTCCTGACCGGCGCGCGCGGCCGGCTCAAGGCGGGCGAGTATGAATTCGCCGCCGGTGCCAGCATGCGCGACGTCATGAACATGATCGTCGGCGGCAAGTCGCTTGTCTACAAGCTCAACATCCCCGAGGGCTGGACCAGCGAGATGGCGGTGGCGCGCCTCCGCGAGAACGATGTCTTGACGGGCGACATCGCCGCCATCCCGCCCGAGGGCGGCATCATGCCGGATACCTATGTGTTCCGGCGCGGCACCACGCGCCAGAAGCTGCTCGAGGACATGCAGGCCGCCCAGAACCAATTGCTCGACGAGATCTGGCAGAAGCGTAGCGGCCTCATGGTGCTCAGGACCAAGGAGGAGACGGTCGTTCTCGCCTCTATCGTGGAAAAGGAAACCGGCATTGCCGCCGAGCGCCCGCAGGTCGCTTCGGTATTCATGAACCGTCTCAAGAAGGGCATGCGCCTGCAATCCGATCCGACCATCGTCTACGGACTGGTGGGCGGCAAGGGCAAGCTCGGCCGCGACCTGACGCGGGCCGATATCCAGAAGCCGACGCCCTACAACACTTATGTGATCGACGGCCTGCCGCCCGGCCCGATCGCCAATCCGGGCCGCGCGGCTCTCGAAGCCGTCGTCGACCCGCCCGATACCGAATTCCTCTATTTCGTCGCCGACGGCTCGGGCGGCCATGCCTTCGCCAAGACGCTGGAAGAGCACAACGCCAATGTCGCCAAGTGGCGCGCCATCGACAATTCGGCCGCTGCCGCTCTGGCTGCCGAAACCGCCACGCCGCCGCCCCAGCCGCCTGCCGCCGAAACCAAGGCGCCCGCGCCCGCTGTGCCGGCGATCGCCGTACCGGCAGCGCCGCAGCCGCCTGCCACCGAAACCAAGGCGACCGTGCCTGCTATGCCGGAGATCGCCGCACCGGCAGCGCCACCCGAGACGGTAGCCGCACCCAAGCCGGCAGATGTTGCGGCCCAGACCGCCACCATTGAGGCGGAGGAACCGGCGGTGGAGCCGCCTGCACCCGATGCTGTTGCCGATCCGCTGCCCGGGGCGGAGCCGGCGGCGGTTGCCGCCGTCGAGACCAAGCCGGCCGAAGCCGCAAAGCCTGAGGCTGCCGCCAGGCTGAAGCCCGGCTCCATTATCTGGGTCGAGAACCGGATGATTCCAATCCCCAAGCAGAAGCCCGCACAATAGCGCGCTGCTTGGCGCCTGCGGACGCTGCGACTACACTCGCCGCGGGTTGATTCTTCCGGGATTTCCGATGCCGCTTTCCAGCATGACAGGCTTCGCGCGCAGCGCCGGCGCGCAGGACGGCCTACACTGGCAATGGGAAGTGAAAAGCGTCAACGGCAAGGCGCTGGATGTGCGCTGCCGCCTGCCGCAGGGCTTCGACGGGCTCGAGCCGGCGCTCCGCGCCGCCGCCGCCCGGCACCTGAAACGCGGCAATCTCCAGGTCACCCTGTCGGTGAGCGGCCTGTCGGCCGGCGAGACGGTTACCGTCAATCACCAAGCCCTTGATCGTGTCGTCGCGGCCGCCCAAGCCCTGCATGAGCGGATTGGCGGCGAGGCGCCGCGCGCCGATGCACTCCTCGCCTTGCGCGGTGTTCTGGACATCTCGCAGCCGGAAGCCGATGAGAGAGAGATCGAACGCCGCAACCAGGCCATGGCTTTCTCCTTCGAGGAAGCGGTAGTGGCCCTCGACGCCGCGCGCCGCGCCGAGGGTTCAAGGCTTCAGGCCATTCTCGAGGAACAGATCGACCGTATCGAGAGCCTGAGCCGCGCCTCCCGCGACAATCCTGCCCGTTCGCCGGAGGCGGTCAAGGCGCGGCTCGCCGAGCAGGTTTCGCGCCTCATGGAAACCGGCGTAGCCTTCGACCGCGACCGGCTGCATCAGGAAGCCGCGCTGATTGCGACGCGCGCCGACATCCAGGAGGAACTGGACCGGCTCTTCTCGCATGTGGCGGCGGCGCGCGCCCTCCTCGCCGCCCCCGATGCGATCGGCCGCAAATTCGATTTCCTCGCCCAGGAATTCAACCGCGAGGCCAATACGCTGTGTTCCAAGGCCGGCGACTCAACGCTCACCCAGATCGGCCTCGAACTCAAGAGCGTCATCGACCAGTTGCGCGAGCAGGTGCAGAACGTTGAATAGGTCTTCCCCCAGAACCGAAATCGCCCGCCGCGGCTTCCTCTTGGTCATGTCGTCGCCTTCGGGTGCCGGCAAGACCACCCTGTCGCGCAAGCTGCTGGCGGCCAATCCCAACATCGCCATGTCGGTGTCGGTCACCACCCGCGCGGCCCGCCCCGGCGAAGTCGACGGCCGGGACTATCACTTCATCTCCAAGGAGAAATTCGCGTCCATGCGCGATGGCGGCGAGCTTCTCGAATGGGCCGAGGTTTTCGGCAATTTCTACGGCACGCCGCGGGAACCGGTGGAGGAGGCCCTCGCCAAAGGCCGCGACGTTCTCTTCGACATCGACTGGCAGGGCACCCAGCAATTGGCCCAGGCCATGGAGGACGACCTTGTCCGCATCTTCATCCTGCCGCCCTCGGCCGAGGAGCTGCGCGACCGCCTGATCAAGCGCGCCCAGGATTCCACCACCGTGGTCGCCAAGCGCATGGCGGAAGCCTCGCGCGAAATCAGCCACTGGCCGGAATACGATTATGTGGTGGTCAATGACGAGATCGAGGATGCCCACGCGCAGATCGTGGCGATCCTCACCGCCGAACGGCTGAAGCGCCGCCGTCGCACCGGCCTCACTCAATTCGTCCGTGAGCTGACGAAGAAGCTTTAGGTTCCAAGCAGCGCCGCCAGCCGCGCGAAGCCGGCAACTGGCACGTCTTCGGCACGCAGTGTGGCAGCGATGCCGGCCCTTTCCAGCAGCGTCTCGGGAGTTGTGGAAAGCGTTTTCAGGCTCGAGCGCAGCATTTTGCGGCGCTGGCCGAAGGCTGCCGATGTGACCCGCTCGAGGGCGCGCACATCGATCGGCGGCGAGGCTGGCGGGCGCGGCACCAGTTGCACGATGCTGGATGTCACCTTGGGCGGCGGCGTGAAGGCGGCGCGGTTGACATCGAACAGCTTGCGCGCCGCGCAGCGCCACTGGCACAGCACCGCCAGGCGGCCGTAGTCCTTCGATCCCGGTGCCGCCACGATGCGCAGGGCCACTTCCTTCTGGAACATCAAGGTGAGCGAGGCATACCACGGCGGCCAGGAGCCTTCCGTCAGCCAGCCGGTGAGCAGCGGCGTTGCGATATTGTAAGGCAGGTTGGCCACGATCTTGGCGGGCCCGGAGACAAGCTGCCGCCAGTCCATGGCCAAAGCATCGCCACAAATCACCGTCAACCGCCCCCGATAAGCCGCGGTCATTTCATCGAGCGCCGGCAGCATCCGGCGATCGCGCTCAACGGCGATCACCCGCGTTGCACCTTCCATCAGCAGCGCCCGGGTCAGGCCGCCGGGGCCCGGTCCCACCTCCACAATGGTAAAGCCGTCGAGGGGGCCCGCGGCGCGGGCGATGCGGCGGGTGAGATTGAGATCGAACAGGAAGTTCTGGCCGAGACTTTTCTTCGCCGCGGCATCGAGTCGCGCGATCACCGCGCGCAGCGGCGGCAAGCCGTCCTCAGCTTCGGCCATGGCGCGCCATTTGGGCGGCGAGCCGGATCGCCGCAATGAGGCTCTGCGGATTGGCGGTGCCGGTGCCGGCAATTGCCAGCGCCGTGCCGTGGTCGGGCGAAGTGCGGATGAAGGGCAGGCCGAGTGTCACATTGACGCCGCCATGAAAATCCAAGGTCTTCACCGGGATCAGCGCTTGATCGTGATACATGCACAGGATGGCGTCGTAGCGGGCGCGCGCTTCTTCATGAAACGCCGTATCGGCGGAAAGCGGGCCCGCCACCGCAGGACCGCGGGCTTCGAGTTCGCGAAGTGCGGGAGCGATGATCTCCTGTTCTTCGCGGCCCATGGCGCCGCCTTCCCCGGCATGGGGATTGAGCCCGGTGCAGGCTAAACGCGGCGCGGCGATGCCGAAATATCGCTTCAGATCGCGGGCCACGATTTCCGCCTGAATGACGATCGCTTGCTTCGTGAGGGTGCCGGGCACCTCGCACAGCGGAATGTGAACCGTGACCGGAATCGTCCGCAGATCCTTGGCCACCAGCATCATCACGTCGTGGGCTTCATGCCCCCGCGCGCGGGCAAGATGGGCGAGATAATCGGTATGGCCGCGATGCCCAAATCCCGCCGCATAGAGGCTTTCCTTGTGGATGGGATTGGTGACGATTGCGGCAACCGCATCGTCCATGGCCAGTTCGGCCGCTGCATCGATGGCGGCGATCACCGCGGAGGCATTGCCGCGATCGATGCGGCCGGGCGCGGGATGGTGCATGAGCGGTCGGTGCAGAACCGGCAGCGCGGCAGGAAATGTCTTGGACGCCTCTTCCGGCGCGGCGATCCTTGCCACGCCGATGGCAAGCCCCGCCGCCTTGGCGCGCGCCTGCACATAGTCCGCATCGCCGATCAAAAAGAAACGTGAACTCGCTTCGGCCTTCAGCGCAGCCCAAGCCTTGGCGGTGATTTCCGGACCGATACCCGCCGGCTCGCCCGCCGTCAGCGCGATTGCCGGCGGACCGCTCATTGCGAATAGCTGCTGTCTTTGTATTCGATATAAGCTGTCAACCGCAGTTCCTTGATGAATTTGTCTTCGTATCCGGCGAATTTCTCGTTGTTCAGCGCGTTTGCCACCTGTTCATCGGTCGGCATTTCGAATTTCGGCGTGGACGGCGTCAGCTTGCGCACCCCGCAAAATCCGATCACCTGGATTCCATCCTTGCCGCGCAACGGGCCGATGGCTTTTCCGGCGCCCACTTTGTTGAGCGCCTCTTTCAACTGCTTCGGCAGCTTGGCGGCGTCGGTCTCGATTGGCTTGCCGATCCTGACGTTGAAGATGCCTTCGGCCGCCGCCTTGGCGCTCTTGCAGCCCTTGTAACGCCGGACGTACTGCGCCGCCTCGACGGCCCGCGCCTGCATCAACTGAGCCGCCATCGCGTCGGCGCCGCTCTCGATGGGCAGGTCGATCTGCTGGATGGTATAGATCGTCACCGGCTTCATCCGCGGGTCGCGCCGGATTTCCTCCATGCGCTTTTTCACGTCGCGCTCGATGTCGGCACGCTTGCGCGCAACATCCTCGGGCTTCACGTCGCCGCTCACCCGGTATTTGCTGCTCACCATACGGCTGAAGCCGATCTGGGCGGCGATATACTGGCGGAAAGAGGTGCCGGCGATCCCTTGTTGTTTCAGCCGTGCCTCGAGGCCCGCGGCATCGGTGCCCATGCCCTTGGCCATGCGCTCAAATTGTTTCTGGATCTGTGTCTCGGTTGCCGCGAACTTGAATTTGCGCGCGGCGTCGATCTTGATCACTTGGTCGATAAGCGACTGCAGCGCCTCCTTGCGGCCGGCCGCAATGCCCAGAATGTTCATCAGCTTGAGACGCTGCTCGATATCGAATCCGGTGATCGGCCGGTCATTGACGGTGGCGATCACGCCTTGGCTTTGGGCCTGCGCAGCAATGGGAAACGCGGCCAACAGCAGGCCGGCAAGCAATAACGCGAAGAATGCAAGCCTTTGCATGATGGTTCTCAGAAGCCGGTGCTCACGCTGGTCTTGCCGAGAGTGTGTAATTCGACGCTCAGCATGATCGAACGGTCGACTGCATCGTCCGGGTCGTTTGTCCTGCTCTCGGAATAGGCGAGCCTGGCATTGAGACAGTCGCATTCGAAGCCGATTCCCAGAGTCCTGTTCATGAATAGGTCGCTCTCCAGATCGTAGCGCAAACCGCCGAACAGGCTCCAGGCTTCTGCCAACCGGTAGCTGGCATCGCCCCAGATCTGCTCCTGGTGCTCCGGCCGGCCCGAGGCGGGCTCCGCGTCCAGATCGGCATAGCTCAATGAGCCCGCAATCCTGTCGAAAGTGAGGCTGAGCGAGGCCTCCTGCACGTTGACATCGGAGAAGTCCTCCTCGACCCGCGCCTGATAGGTGAAGCGCAAGTTCTCCCACGGCTGCAGTGCAACAGCCCCCACGAGATCGGAAGCCGTACCGTCAAGCCCCGTATCAACCGCGAAACTGTTGTCTCCGGCAATATGGAAGGATTCACCGAGGCTCACCCGGGCAAATCCGCCATTGGCGCCGGTGAAACCATATACGACGCCGGCATTGGCGCGGGTGCCTCCTTCATAGCGGTCTATGCCGGTGAAACGGTCCTGCAGGAACAGGCTGGTGTGGTCGAAATTGAGGGTGATCGCATCCTCATTGCCGATCGATTTCTCATCAGTCTCGTCGGTCGCGGCAATGATCTGGAACACCGGCGTCAGAATGCTCTGGCCGAAATCCTGCACCGATAAGAGCGGCCAGCGCATGTCGATCCCGGCGGAAGGCAGGATGCGCCCGACGGTCTCCTCGCTGTTCGCAGCATCCGGCAGGTTCTCGACGACATAAACATCGCCGCGCAGCCGGGCGAAGGGTGTCACAACTTGGCCCAAACCGTTGATCGTCTGCCGTTGCCAGGTGAGATCGGTAACGGCACGGCTCTGCGAGGTACCGTGATGGATGTCGGCGAAGGTGAAAGGTGAATCGGCAACCTCGCGGGTCAGCGAATAGGCGCTCGAATTGATCGCCAATTCGCCGCCGAATACCGGCTGGCCGAAGATATAATTGCTCCGCACATAGGGCAGCGCATAGGGGATCGTGTCCTGGCTTTCTTCGGTCAGGAGCGTCTGAAAATAGATCGCCTGGGCCGAAAAATAGTTCCGGTCCGCCATGCCGGTGAGATGGGCTCTGCTCGTTGCCAGGTCGCGATCATCGAAATTATAGCGCCGCAGGAAGGTCTTGTCGGAGGTCAGCGTTCCATCCCAGCCCCACGACCAGTCCTTATCGATACTGAATTCCCCCGCCGAGGTGACGGCCCCGCGCCAGCGCTCGTCATCGGGCGGCTCGTCGCGGTCGAACTGGTGAACGCCATAGCCGCGAATACTGTAAATGCCGTTCGCCAGCCTGTGCCGCCATTCCACGTCGGCGACCGGCCCCTGTTTGGTCGTCCACATGGGCCTGAATGTCACGTCGGCATTGGGCGCTACCTCCCAGAAGAACGGCGTCACCAGTCCCAGACCGAAGGCATTGGCCCCCTTGATCTCGGGAATGAGAAAGCCGGTGCGCCGCTTAACCGAAGGGTCGGGATGCTCGAGATAGGGGAACCAGGCCACCGGAACCCCGGCGATCTCGAATCTGGCATTCTTGTGAATGAGCGTCCTCTCATTCTCGTCATGAATTGTCTCAGCCGAAACGATTCGCCAGATCGGCGTACCGTCTTCGTTCACGCAGGTCTTGCAGGCCGTGTAGGTCGCCCGCTCATAGACGGTGATGCCGTTTTCGAACCGCTGCGCATAGTCCGCCGTGATTGTCACGTCGTTGGTCAGAAGGGCGCGCAGATGCCGGGCGAAACCTTCCTTGAACTTGTTGTGCAGTTCCACCATTGCCGCCTGCAGCACATTGCCGTTGGGCTCGCGGAATTCGACCGAACCGTTGGCGGTGAGCCGGTCGTTTGCCGCGTCGTAGACGACCTTGCTGGCGGTCAGCGTATAGGGGCCATAGGTGATCCGCACCGTGCCCGTGGCCGTGGCGATCTTGCGCTTGCCGTCATATTCGATGCGATCGGCGTAAACATCGACACGGGTGCCGGGCGGTGGCTCCTTGAGCAGCGGCTTGATGAATTTGGGCGGTGGCGCCGAATCGCCGGCGGTTACCGCGGCCAGCGCCGGAACCGCCAGGCTGCTTGCCGCCGCCAGGCATGCCAGAACGGCCCCGCGGGAAACCTTTCCCCGCAAGCGGCAGTCGAGCCACCCCCGTTTGCCCGATTTTCTCACGCCACAAGCCGCTCTTCACCGAACTTTGCACTTTCTTATCCGGATTCACGGGCAGCGGGAAGGTTAGAATTTCCAGCACCTTTCCGCTGTGTCCGTTACTGGCTTTGGCACAACCTGCTGCCTTGCCGGCTCTGCCGGCAGTAATAGTCCGCATCCTTTGCCTATCAAAATGTCAATTGAAAACGCAATAAAAGGTGCTATATTAACGTCAATCCAAACCAATTCAGGTGATCCGAATGAGCAACGCAATCGCACGAAAACTTTCGGCAATCCAAGAAAAGGGTGCGATGCGTTCCGTCGATGTCGCCAATCTCCTGAAGGCGCGCCCGGAAACCGTATCGCGCTGGAATCAGGGCAAGGCTTTTCCCCGTCCGGACGCCGAGAAGCAGTTGCTCGCACTCGAATTCATCGTCGATCAACTGTCTGACATCTACGAGCCGCGGGAGGCGCGGCTGTGGCTCTATTCGCCGCAAAGGCTTCTCGGCAACGCCTCACCTGCCGAACTCATTCAGGAAGGCCGTACGCAGGAGGTGATCGCAGTGGTGAACCAGTTGCGTGACAGCGTTCATGTGTGAGGAGGGTCCGGATTGATTCATGATCGTGCCCTCATCGATCGTTTAAGTGAACTTCCTGCCGAAACCTTTGCCGGCAATGTGTTTCGGGCAACACGGCGCAGTCTCGATCCGACGACTCCATCCACGGCGGGTGGCCGCTGGTCTGCGGCCGACGGTCCGGCGGCGCTGTACACCAGTCTCACCCGCGAAGGCGCGCTCGCCGAAATTGCTTATCATTGGGCACTGTTCGATCCGCGCCCAGCGAGACCTGCCATAGTTCACGAACTGGCTGTACGCAGTGATCGCACTTTGCGCCTCATCCGCTCCACGCTCGATTCACTCGGCGTCTCGTCCGAACACTATCGGGAACCGAATTACCGCCGGACCCAGGAGATCGGCGCTGCGGTAGCCTTTCTGGGTTGCGACGGACTCATCGTGCCATCCGCCCGCTGGGACTGCGACAACCTCGTCCTCTTCTCCGACAATCTCGCAACGGACGCGCCCTTGGAAATTCGCGGTGCCGAAGAAGTCGAATGGCAGGTCTGGGCGGAACACGCGGGCCTTCTCCACTGAGCACCGGTTACAGTCTGTCCCAACGTGTTGAACACAGGACCCGAAACCGTTATGGGATCGGCTCCTTCACGACAATGGATTCCCCATGAAAATCGACTTTTCCGGCCCCGCGCTGCCCCGTTCAGGCGCAATCGTGGTTTTCGCCAGCCAGGGCGGCAAGCTGTCGGGCCGCGCCGCGGCCGCCGATGCCGCAACCGGCGGTCATATTGCCAGGGCAATCAAGGTGGCGAAATTCGAGGCCAAGCGCGACCAGTCGCTCGATATCGTGGCCCCCGGCAAATACGCTCGCGCCCTGGTCATGGGTCTCGGCAACCCCGATGCGCTCACCGCCCGCGATGTGGAAATGCTGGGCGGCGCCATTGCCGGAACCCTGCAATCGCTGAAACTGAAAGACGCGGCGATCGCCGCCGAACTGCCGGGCAAGCCCAAGCTGAAACCGGCCGAGGCGGCGGCCCTCATCGCCTCCGGCGCCGCACTGCGTGTCTATAGTTTCAACCGCTACAAGACCAAGAAGCCGGACAAGCCTGGTGGCCCCGGCGCGCTGACCATCCACACCAAAAATACCGGTGCCGCGAAGAAGGCCTATGGTCCGCTGGCGGCCGTCGCCGAAGGCGTGCATCTGGCCCGCGACCTGATCAACGAACCGGCCAACCATCTGTTCCCGGTCGAATTCGCAGGCCGCGCCAGGCAGCTTACCAGCCGCGGCCTCAAGGTCGATGTCTTCACGCCGGCGCAAATGAAGAAGCTCGGCATGGGGGCGCTGCTGGGCGTGGCCCAGGGCTCGGCCCACGAGGCCCGCATGGTGGTCATGCGCTGGAACGGCGGCAAGAAGGGCGAGAAGCCCGTGGCCTTCATCGGCAAGGGTGTCACCTTCGATACCGGCGGCATCTCGATCAAGCCGGCGGCGGGCATGGAAGACATGAAGGGCGACATGGGTGGCGCCGCCTGCGTGACCGGTCTCATGCTGGCGCTGGCCAGGCGCAAGGCCAGGGTCAATGCCGTGGGTGCGATCGGCATTGTCGAGAACATGCCGGACGGCAACGCCCAGCGGCCGGGCGATGTGGTCAAATCCATGTCGGGCCAGACCATCGCCGTACTCAACACCGATGCCGAAGGCCGCCTCGTGCTCGCCGATGTGCTGTGGTACGTGCAGCACCGCTTCAAGCCGAAATTCATGGTCGATCTGGCTACCCTGACCGGCGCCATCCTGGTGGCGCTGGGCAAGGAACACGCCGGGCTGTTCTCCAACAACGACGAACTGGCCGAGCGGCTGGCGGAGGCGGGTCTCGCCACCGGCGAGAAGGTCTGGCGCATGCCGCTTGCCCCTGAATATGACAAGATGATCGACCACGACGTCGCCGACATGAAGAACATCGGCGGCCGCCATGCCGGGTCCATCACCGCGGCGCAATTCCTGCAGCGCTTCGTCAACAAAGTTCCCTGGGCCCATCTCGATGTGGCGGGAACCGCGATGGACGGCGTCAAGAACGCCATCAACCAGAGCTGGGCGCCGGGCTGGGGCGTGCGCCTCCTCAACCGCTTGGTGGCGCAGCATTACGAGAGTTGAGCTCAGCGGCGGCGATAGGCGTCGCGATAGGCCTGAAGCCCGAGATAGTAATTGACGATCGCCGACTCGTAGCGCGCGATGCTTGCAGCACCCGCGGACTGATCGATCTTGCCGCGCGCATAGGCCCTGAGCGCCGCCCTGCGGTCTTTCTCGACGCCGCGCCTGGCGGCTTCGAGCAGCCGCCGGAAGGCTTCGAGTTCGGCGCCTTTCGTCGTCGCGAGGCGCAGATTGCGGAGCGAAACGTCATAGAGCGGATTGACATTCTCCGAGATCGCGGGCTTGCCGGCGAAATCGACGGCCGCCACGCATTGGCCCTGCGGCACCTTGACCGGCTGGCAGACGGCGGCGCAAGCCTCTGCCGTGTCCGTGCCGCAGCAATTGCACAGGCTTGCCGCCGCGGCCCCGTTTACCGCCGCCATCAGCCCGAATGCCGCCAGGATTGCAAGTCGCATGCGCCAGCCCCCTCTTGGGCGCCAACTCTAGCGCATGTTCCGCCAAAGTGTACACACTTTGGCGATGAGAACATGCGCCGAATCATTAGCTTGGCGCGTTTTCTTATCCGAAAAGCGATTCCACTTTTCGGGAAAACGCGCTAGCGCCTGCATCGGCCCGCGCAAGGTGGCCCATCTTGACCGCCGGCCCGGCTTGCGCTGGATAGGCCCATGACCGAAGTCTACTTCTACCACCTCGAGCGTCGGCCGCTCGACCAGGTCTTGCCGAAGATGATCGCAACCGGCCTCGAGCGCGGCTGGCGGGCCGTGGTTCAGGCGGGTTCCGAGGAGCGCGTCGAGGCGCTCTCGGCGCTGCTGTGGACCCATGCCGATGAGAGCTTCCTGCCGCATGGCAGCAAGGCCGACGGTTTTGCTGAGTTGCAGCCCATATGGCTCACCACCGACTCCGGCAATCCCAACAACGCCAACGTCCGCTTCTTCGTCGATGGCGCGTTGCCGGAGGGCATAGATGATCTCACCCGCGCCGTGATCATCTTCGACGGCGCCGATGCGGCCGCTGTCAGCCGCGCCCGCCAAGACTGGAAGCGCTTCAAAGGCGAAGGCCATGCGGTGAGCTACTGGCAGCAGGACGAAAACGGCCGCTGGCAGAACCGGGCGCAATCCCAATCCGGAGCGGCACCATGACCGGCATACTGCGCTACCGCCGGCTGACCGGCCCCGACGACCGGAGCTTCTGCGAGCGCGTCTCGAAGGCGCTTGATGAGGGATATGAACTCTATGGCTCGCCGTCGGTCACCTATAATGGCGAGCGCGTCATCGCCGCCCAGGCGCTCATACTGAAGAGCGCAGCGAAGCCGTCAACAGGATCGCAACGCCGATCCCGGTCGAGATCAGCGACCCGGCGATAACGCCGGCCCTGACGGCGATGGCGTCCGCGGGCCCCTCGAAGGCCAGCGATCCGATGAACAGGCTCATGGTGAAGCCGATGCCCGCCAGGCAGCCGGCGCCCGCCATGTGCCGCCAGTTGCAACCCTCGGGCAGGCGGGCGAGGCCGAAACCCACTGCCGCCGCCACCGCCGCGAGAATGCCTATGGGTTTGCCCGCGGCAAGCCCCGCGGCGATGCCAAGCGGCAGGGGTTCCGCCAGCCTGGCGAGTGCAAATCCCTCGAGCGGAATGCCGGCATTGGCGAAGGCGAAGAGCGGCAGGATCAGAAATTTCACGTAAGGATGCAGGTCCTCTTCGATCTCGTTGAGGAAGGCCCGTCCATCGCGCCGCGCCAGGGGCACAGCCATCGCCAGAGCGACGCCGGCCAGCGTTGCATGCACGCCGGACTTGAGCACGAACACCCACATGGCAAGCCCCAAGAAGATGTAGAGTCCGGTGTGGTCCACATTCAGGCGGTTCAGGGCGGCGAGACCGGCGAAGGCCGCCCCGGCGAGGGCCAGCGACAGGACCGAAAGTTGTGAGGTGTAGAACAGCGCGATGACGGCGATGGCGCCGAGATCGTCGAGCGTGGCGAGTGTCAGCAGGAACACTTTGAGCGAGACGGGAACCCGCGATCCCGCCAGCGACAGTGCGCCGAGCGCGAAGGCGATATCGGTGGCCGCCGGAATGGCCCAGCCGCGCATCGCGGCGGCATCGCCCCAATTGAAGAAACTGTAGACCAGTGCCGGCATCGCCATGCCGCCCGCCGCCGCGATGGCCGGCAACACGATCTGCTCGCGCGAGGCGAGATTGCCTTCCATGACCTCGCGCTTGATTTCAAGGCCCACCAGAAAGAAGAACACCGCCATCAGCCCGTCATTGATCCACAGAAGCAGGGGCTTCTGCAGTCCGGTTGCACCGATCGAGACCTGCACCGGCAGTGCCAGCACCGCCTCGTAGACGGGCCGCAGCGCCTCGCTATTCGAGGCAAGAATCGCCGCCGCCGCCGCCAGAACCAGAATAAGTCCGGCCGTCGTCTCGTGATGGATAAAGGCATGAAGACGCGCCAGCGCGCCGGCTTCGCTGCGGTCAGCCGTCATGGGCTTCCAGCCACCGGTTTTCGTGAGCGTCGAGCTCGGCGGCAAGCCGCGCCCTGAGCCTGGCGAAGCCGGCGGCCTTCTTCGGCTCCTGCGCATAGATCGCATGGTCTTCCAGGGCGCGGTCGAGCACAGATATTTTATTCTTTATTTCCAGTATCTTATCATCAAGCTCTTGAACCTTTTTCTGAGCTGCGGCGGGTTTCGGCCGGACCGCTGCCTTGGCCGGAGCACCCCGCGCCGCCCGCCGCGTTGTCCGCGCCCGCTCCAGCACCAGGGCGGTGTAGTCGTCCATGTCGCCCTCGAAGGGCTTGACCGTGTCGTCCGCCACCAGCCACAGCCGGTCGGCGCAGGTCTCGATGATGTGGCGGTCGTGACTGATAAGGATGACCGCACCCTCATAATCGTTGATCGCGTGAATCAGCGCCTCGCGGCTGTCGACGTCGAGATGGTTGGTCGGCTCGTCGAGCACCAGGATATGGGGGCCGTGGAAGGAGGCGAGCGCGAAGAGAAGCCGCGCCTTCTCGCCGCCCGATAGGGTGGCGCAGCGTGAATGGGCAAGCTGCGCGCCGAAACCATAGGCGCCGAGCCTTGCCCGCCGCTGCGCCTCGCTCGCCGCCGGCATCAGACTGCTGATGTAATCGTAAGGGGTGCGCTCCGGCGACAACTCATCGAGCTGGTGCTGGGCGAAATAACCGGCCGACAAGCGCTGCGGATGCTTCATTTCGCCCGCCGAAACCGTGAGCTTGCCGCACAGCAGCTTGGCGAAGGTCGATTTGCCGTTGCCATTGGCGCCGAGCAGCGCAATGCGGTCATCGGGATCGAGCCGGAGCGTGATGTTCCTGAGCACTGGTCTGTCCGGGTGATAGCCCACCGCAGCCTTGTCCCAGCGCACCAGGGGCGGCGCCAGTGCCTTTTCCGGATTGGCGAACAGAAACGGCGCAACCCGGTCCGCGACCACATCGGCGATGGGTTCGAGCCTGGCCAGCGCCTTGAGGCGGCTTTGCGCCTGCCTGGCCTTCGAGGCCTTGTAACGGAAGCGGTCCACATATTCCATCATGTGGCGGCGCTGCTCGTCTTGTTTCTTCTTGAGCTTCTGGGTCAGCGCCTGTTTCTCGCGCCGCTGCCGCTCGAATGAATCGTAGTTGCCCTGATAGAGCGTGAGCTTGCCGCGCTCGAGATGCAGGATGGCATCGACCGCCTCGTTGAGCAGGTCGCGGTCGTGGCTCACCATCACGATGGTATGCGGATAATCGCGGATGAAGCTCTTGAGCCAGATCGAACCTTCGAGGTCGAGATAGTTGGTAGGCTCGTCGAGGAGGAGCACATCGGGACGCGAGAACAGCGCCGCCGCCAGCGCCACCCGCATCCGCCAGCCGCCGGAAATGGCGGAGCAGGGGCCGATCTGCGCCTCTTCGCTGAATCCAAGCCCGCTCAGGATGGTGGCGGCCCGCGCCGGCGCCGCATGGGCGTCGATGTCGGCAAGCCTGGTCTGGACCTCGGCGATGCGGTGGGGATCGCTCGCCGTTTCCGCTTCTACCGAGAGGGCGGCCCGTTCCTGATCGCCCGCCAGCACCGTGTCGATCAAAGTTTCGGGGCCGCCCGGCGCTTCCTGCGCCACGCTGCCGATGCGCGCCCGGCGCGGCACCGATACCGATCCCGCTTCCGAATGAAGATCGCCGAGGACCAAATGCAGCAGCGTCGTCTTTCCCACGCCGTTGCGCCCGACAAGACCCACCTTGTGGCCATCGGGCACGGCAATGCTGGCGTCTTCCAGAAGCAGCCGCCCGGCGATCCGGTAGGTGAGATTGTTGATATGCAGCATGGCGCGCCTTCTAGATCATGGGCCTGCCACTTGCAAAATCTCTTCCACCCCTTACCGTCCGAACCGGAACGAATCGAAGACCGGAACCGCGAAAATCCGGAAATCCTTGGTATTGCGCGTCGCTACCGTCAGGCGTTACATCTCCGCCGGTGCGCCTTTCCTCTTGGCGGCAATCGCATCTCGCCGCGGCCAACGTCCGAGAGAAGCCAAGCCTTGAAGTCCGGATCGCAAAGCGACCGCTGGGTTTTCCGGCGCTTTGCCGGAAGCAACACAGCCACAACCGTGCCGGACCGGTAAATCGGCTGCGGTCCCTCTCTCAGGCATTTGTCCAGCATTTCGCCGAAGTGGGCCCCAGCATCCCATGCCTGCCAAATCTCCATGTGATCCATCCTGTCGAAAGAACTTTCTGGTCATAGCAAGAGATGCGATCTTGAAGGAAGCCAAGACTGCGCCTACTGCTTCAGCGCCGCCGCCCGCCCACAGCGCCGCCGTCACCCGATGCGTCGCAATTGCCGTTGACAGGGCCGATTGTGCACTGCACAAATTCCGCCTGAAACAAGGAACCGCCATGAACAAGCCGGTGCAGGCAGCATCCGTCGACAGCGTCTACATCGACGAGATCACCGTCATGCTGCGCGATTTGTTGCGCCAGGTGATCCGCATGCGCGAGCCGCGCGTCCTGGCGGTGATCGACCATCCCGAGGACGCCGCCGCCATTTCCGCCGATCTCATCGAGCATGCGCTGCAAGTGATCGGCATCTGGCTGCAGCTTCTCAACATCGCCGAGGAGAACGGCGCCATGCGGGCCAGGCGCCGGCTCGAATCCCAGGGCGGCCCGGATCAGGTGACGGGCTCGTTTTCCAATGCCCTCTCGGTCGTTGCCGCCGCGGGGGTTACTCCCGAGGCGGTGCAGAAGACTCTCGACACAATCGATGTGCAACCAACCCTCACCGCGCACCCGACCGAGGCCAAGCGCGTCACCGTGCTCGAAATCCACCGCCGCATCTATTTGAAACTCTACGAGCTCGAAAGCCCGCGCTGGACCCAGCGCGAGCGTCAGGCGCTGATCGCCGCCTTGCGCAACGAGATCGATCTTCTGTGGATGACCGGCGAAATCCGTCTCGAGAAGCCGACCGTCGAACAGGAAATCCACTGGGGCCTGCATTTCTTTCGCGAAGCCCTCTATGACCGCACCGCGGCACTCTGCGATCTGCTCGAAGCGGCGCTGCTCCGCCATTATCCGGAATTGCCCGCCCGCGTCCGCCCGCCTCTCAAATATTCCTCCTGGATCGGCGGCGACCGCGACGGCAATCCCTTCGTCACCGTCGCGGTCACCCGCCAGGCTTTGGCGGAAAACCGCAATGCCGCGGTGGCGCGCCTCGACAAGCGTCTCAAGGAATTGGCGCAGCTTTTATCGATCAGCGTCAACGAAATGACGGTGCCGGAAGATTTCAGCCGCCGCATTGCCGCGCAGATCGAGGCGGCGGGAGATGAAGGGGGCCTCGCCCAGCGCAACAACGCCGAGCCCTTCCGGCAGTTTTTCAGCATGCTGCGGGTGCGTCTCGCCGCAACCGCCGGGTCCGGCTCGAAAGCCAGGCCCTTCAAGGACACCGCCGAGCTTGCCGCCGAACTTCTCGCCGCCGAACAGGCACTTGCCGCCATGAGAGCAGTTTCGATCGCCGCTTCATTGGTGCGGCCGGTGCGCTGGGAGGTCGAGATTTTCGGCTTCCGCACCGTGAGCCTCGACATCCGCCAGAACACCACCGTGATCAATCGCGTGCTCGCCGAACTCTGGCGCAAGATGAATCCCCTGGCGAAAGGCGATCCGCACCAGGCGGGGAGCGCCGAATGGTCCCGCTGGATCGACGCTGAACTGGCCATGCCGCTTGGTTTCCTGCCCCGGTTCAGGGGCCTGTCGGAAGAGGCCCGCGAGCTTCTCGATCTTCTGGAATTGATCCGCGACACTCTCGACGGGTCCGATCCGCAAGCCATCGGCAGTTTCGTGCTGTCGATGACCCAGCAGGCGAGCGACGTGCTCGGCCTCTATCTGCTCGCCAAGTATTGCGGCCTGTTCAGCGACGAGACCAGCCGCGAGACCTGCCGCCTGCGCATCGTGCCGCTGTTCGAAACCATCGACGATTTGCAGCGCGCTCCCGCCATCCTCAGGGACATGCTGGCAGCGCCAGTGGTGCGTAGCTCCGCGGCTGGCCACGGTGGCCGGCAGGAAATCATGCTCGGCTATTCCGACTCGAACAAGGATGGCGGCTTTTTCTGCGCCAGTTTCGAACTGTTCGAGGCCCAGCGCCGCCTGTTGCGGGTGGGCCGCGAGGCGGGCGTTGCAGTGAGCTTCTTCCACGGCCGCGGCGGTTCGGTGAGCCGCGGCGGCGCCCCCACCGGCCGCGCCATCGCCGCCCAGCCGGCCGGCACCGTCGGCGGACGCATGCGGGTGACCGAGCAGGGCGAAGTCGTCTCGTCCAAATTCGCCAATCGCGGCACCGCGCTCTACAATCTGGAAATTCTCGCGGCCAGCGTCTTTGTCCACACCCTCAAATCGGCCGACGAGCCGGAACTTCGCATCGTTCCCGAGCACCAGCAGGCGGTCGAAGCCATTGCCCGGGGCTCGTTCCGGCATTATCGCAAGCTTGCCGAGGATCCGGCTCTGATCGCCTATTTCCAGGGCGCTTCGCCGGTCGAGGAACTGGCCGATCTCAAGCTCGGTTCGCGCCCCGCCCGCCGCTTCGGCGCCAAGGGCATCGGCGATCTGCGCGCCATCCCCTGGGTCTTCGCCTGGAGCCAGAACCGCCATCTACTCACCGGCTGGTACGGGCTGGGCTACGCTCTCGACGATTTCCTGGTGCCGCGCGGCGCCGAAGGGCTGGAGCTGTTGCGCGAGATGTTCAAGCGCTCGCGCGGCTTCCGCCTCGCCGTCGACGAGGTCGAGAAATCGCTCTATCTCGCCGACATGGATGTGGCCGAACAATATGCCGGGCTGGTGCCCGATCGCACCGACGCCGAGCGCGTCTTCGCCATGATCCGCCACGAGTACCGCCGCACCACGCGCGCCATTCTGGAGTTGACCGGCGAAAAGATTCTGTGCGAGCGCTTCGAAGGCCTGCGGCGGCGGTTCGAGCGGGTGCGGCCGATGGTCGATCAGGCCAACCGCTGGCAGGTGGAATTGTTGCGCGAGACGCGTGCGTCGGGCAGCCGCGACAAGCAGATGATGCCCTTGCTGATGACCATGAATTGCGTCGCCGCGGGACTTGGCTGGACCGGATAGGCGCATTTTCGGAAAATTCGACCGATCTTGTTAGCTACCCGCTCACCGCGCAGGGCATTTAGAATTGCCTTAACCACAAATCCGCCACACGATCACGGGACTTCCAATCTCGGGAAGGCAAAGCGAGGGAATCAGGCAATGAAATTCAAGGTGAGCCAAACGGCATTGGCGCTGTTCTTCGGCGCGGTCTTGATCGCCGCCCCGGCGATCGTCGGGGCCAAGGGCCCGCTCTCCTTTGACCCGGCTTTCGCCGGACCGGGAAAGAGCGGCGATCATGGCGGCGGCAAGGGCAAGAGCGGCGATCATGGCAAAGTCAGCGGCAAGGACAAGAAGGCCGCCGCGGCCGAGGAAGATGAAGAAGAGGAAGAAGAAGAACTTCTGAACAAGAAAGGCAAGCTCGCCAGCAAGCTCGGCGCGCTGAACGCCTATCACGCCTCGCCCAACGCCTTCAAAAATGCTTCGCCCAATTCGCGGGTCGGCAGGATCGCCGCCTATTGGAATGCTCTCGAGGCGGCTGAAGCGGATGGTCAGGTGACTGCCGAAGAACAGGCCGAACTCGACAAGCTGCTGGATGATGCGGCCAACAAACCCATCGACGCTGAAACCCGCGAGGCATTCAACAACTTGCTAAGGGAGAAGTTCGGCGACGACGGGGAAGAAGAGACACAGTAAACGCAATTCATCCATGGGCCGGGGCCGGACTTTGTGCCGGCCCTGATGTTTCTCGAGCGAGGATTGCCTCTTTCGGCCTCGACGGCGCAAAGTACGCGCCACAGGGAGGGGGCAGGGATGCGGCTCAAAAACAAGACCACCATCGTCACCGGGGCGGCGAGCGGCATGGGTGCCGATGCGGCCGAGCTCTTCGCAAGCGAAGGCGCGCGCGTTGCCGCCGTCGACAAGAACGTTAAGGGGGCCCGCGACACGGTCGCGCGCATCAAGGCGGCGGGTGGCGAGGCCATCGCCGTCGGCTGCGATCTGACGGACGAGGCCCAGGTCAAGGCGGCGGTGGACGCCACTGTCGCCGCATTCGGTCCTGTCGCCTGCCTGTTCAATCATGCCGGCACCATCACCATCAAGCCGTTCCTCGACATCAGCCGCGCCGACTGGGACTGGCTGATGGCCACCAATGTCACCTCCATGTTCCTGATGACGCGGGCTGCACTGCCGTCGATGATCGGCGGCGGCGGCGGCGCCATCGTCTGCACCTCCTCGATCTCGGCGATTTATGCGACCCCCATGGAAGTGCTCTACGACACCACCAAGGGCGCCTGCCACATGTTCGCCCGCGCCATCGCGGTCGAATTCCGCGACCGCAACATCCGCTGCAACACCGTCTGCCCCGGCATCATCGATACCCCGCACGGCCGCCGCGAGATCAAGGAACTGACGGCACTCGGCGTCGATGCGTCGGAGGCGGCGATCAATGCCCAGCAGGGCAGGCTCGGCCGGCCGCGCGATATCGCCCATGCCGCACTCTTCCTGCTGTCGGACGAGGCGAGCTTCATCACCGGCGCGCACCTGATGGTCGATGGCGGTTTTTCCGCCGTCTGAACCGCCCCCTTGCCGCCCGTCCCCCTTTCCGGTGTATGCTCCCGTCCCGACGCCAAAATCAGGGAGGATTTTCATCATGGCGCTTTCCAGAACCACCTTGCTTGCCGCGGCCGCCATCGTTGCCTTTGCCGGTTCCGCATCGGCCGCCGATATGATCGGCAATTGCGAATTGTCCGGCGTCAAGGGCTCAATTCCGATCGAGAACCCCGCCAAGGCCGGGCAGTTGACCGTGGAAGTCTCGTTGCCCGCCCCCATCTGGTGGAACGGCGACACGCCGGAAGCGATCAAGGACGGCATGGAATACTGCATGGCCGCCGAGATCGCCTGGCGCGCCGGCTACGACAAGGTCGAGGTGGTGAATGTCGGCTGGGATCCGCTGGTCACCGGCCAGACCTCCGATTTCGATCTCGCCATGTCGCAGATTTCAATCACCGATGACCGCAAGAAGGTCGTCGATTTCTCCGTGCCCTACTTCTATTCCGATATCGGCGTGCTGGTGAGCGTCGACAAGCCGGTCGACGAGAAATCGATCAAGCAGGCAACCGTCGGCGTGCAGCAGGCAACGACCGGCGCCGCCTTCGCCACCGACACGCTCGGCCTCACCAATGTCCAGGTCTATCCCGACCAGGGCGACATGTTCACCGCCCTTCGCGCCGGCCAGATCGACGTGGCGATGACCGACACCTCGATCACGCTGGCGGAAGAAGTGAACGGCGGCGGCAAGGTCAAGGTCATCGGCCAGTACAAGACCG
Organism: Hyphomicrobiales bacterium; assembly: GCA_052386315.1. Classification (GTDB taxonomy): domain Bacteria; phylum Pseudomonadota; class Alphaproteobacteria; order Rhizobiales; family Aestuariivirgaceae; genus Aestuariivirga. The sequence goes on along the minus strand of JBQTKG010000012.1, from coordinate 30,058 downwards.
GCGAGACCTATGGCGCGATTTACCAGAAGGGCGGCGCCAACAACGCCACCATCGACACGATCATTCAGTCGATGATCGACGAGGGCACCATCGCCAAGCTCGGCGCCAAATATCTCGCCGCCGCCTGGGGCAAGGATCCGGCCACGGTTCCCTATTTCAATCCGTAAGCGGGCGAGGGGTTGTTTCTTCCTCATGCTGAGGTGCCCATGCGGACGGCACGTCCGCATGGGCCTCGAAGCACGCATCGGCGATGACCGCTTCCACTCCCTCGCGTCCCCACAACGCCGACAGCCTCGCGGTCGCCGCCATGCTGTTTGCCGGGCTCTGCCTGTTGGCGGCCTTCGGCGCAGCAACGCTGGTGCGCGGCGCGTTGGTTCAGCTCGAAACCTATTCCGCCGCCTGGGAAATCCTCTTCTGGCTGGCAATCGCCGCCACCGCCTCGCTGTTCTGGCCGGCGCTTCGCTCGTTGACGTGTTCCAATCGCGCCCGCGCGGCGCTTGCCCGGAACGACATCGTCGAGGCCCGCATCGCCACGGCGGCGGCCAAGGACCATGCCTGGCTCGCCTTCGGCTGGGGCGCCTTCGCCCTGCTGGCGCTCGGCATTGTCTGTTTCATCCTCACCAACGACGCCGCCGTGGGCCGGACCTTCTTTTTCCTGCCGCTGATGCTGGCCAAGTATCCGCTGGTGCTCAAGGCATTCTTGAACAATCTCTTCATATTCATCGTGGCGGAAATTCTGGTTCTGGTGTGGGGCCTGGCGGTGGCGGTGGCGCGGCTATTACCCGGACCCGCCGGCAGGCCCATCCGGGCGCTCGCCATCATCTACTGCGACGTGTTTCGCGGTCTACCCGCAATCGTGACGCTTTACCTCGTGGGCTTCGGCATTCCGCTGTCGGGACTGGTGCCCAGGGAAATTCCCTTCTTCGGCAAGATTCCGCTGACCTGGTATTGCGTGCTGGCGTTGACCCTCACCTACGGCGCCTATGTGGCGGAGGTTTATCGCGCCGGCATCGAGAGCATCCACTGGAGCCAGGTGGCCGCCGCCCGCTCGCTCGGCCTCTCGTATTTCCAGACAATGCGCTATGTGGTGATCCCCCAGGCGGTCCGCCGCATCATGGCGCCGCTGCTCAACGATTTCATCGGTCTGCAGAAGGATACAGCACTCGTTCAGGTGATCGGCGTCGTCGACGCCTTCAACCAGTCGCGCATCATCGCCTCCAACGCCTTCAACCTCTCCGCCGTCACCATCGTGGCCATCCTCTTCGTGCTGATCACCATCCCCCAGGCCCGCTTCGTCGACAAGCTGATCGAGCGCGACAATGCCCGCATCAGGGCCGGGGGCTGACATGGCGTTTCTCGAGATCAAGGACGTCGAGAAGCAGTTTGGACCCATCCGGGTGCTGCGCGGCCTGGACATGGAGGTGAACGAGCACCAGGTCGTCTGTTTGATCGGCCCGTCGGGTTGCGGAAAGTCGACGCTTCTGCGCTGCATCAATGGGCTCGAGAAGATTCAGGGCGGCGAAATCCGCCTGGCGGGCGATCGCGTCTCGGGCCCCGGCGTCGATGTCAACCGGTTGCGCCAGCAGGTCGGCATCGTGTTCCAGAGCTTCAATCTGTTCCCGCACATGAGCGTCATAGAGAACGTGACGCTGGCGCCGCTCAAAGTGCTCAAGGCCGATCGCGCCGAGGCCGAGGACAAGGCCATGGCGCTCTTGACGCGCATCGGTCTCGAGGTCAAGGCGCGCGAGTATCCCGATCGCCTCTCGGGCGGCCAGCAGCAGCGCGTCGCCATCGTCCGCGCGCTCGCCATGGAGCCGAAGCTGCTGCTGCTCGACGAGATCACCTCGGCACTCGATCCCGAGCTCGTCTCGGAAGTCCTCAACATCGTGCGCGATCTGGCGAAGCAAGGCATGACCATGCTGCTCGCCACCCATGAAATGGGTTTTGCCCGCGAAGTCGCCTCGAAAATCTGCTTTCTCTATGACGGCGTCGTGCATGAAGAAGGCCCGCCCGATCGGCTCTTCGGCGATCCAAAGGAAGAGCGAACCCGCGTCTTCCTCAAGCGCATCATCGAGGCGGGGCGCCTGTAGCGCCTCGCTCTATTTGAACGCCTCGTCCACCGGGACATCGTAGGCATTCGCCAGCCGGTTGGTCATGTTGGCGAGGCCCGCCACGGCGAAAAGCTCGTTGATCATCGCCTCGCTCGCACCTTTATTGCGAGCCGCTGCGCCGTGGCTCGCCATGCAGTATTGGCAGTTGTTGGTGATCGACACCGCCACATAGATCAATTCCTTGGTCAGGGGATCGAGGGCGCCCGGCCCCATGATCTCTTTGACGCTCGCCCAGACATGGCCGAGCATGCGCGGTTCGTTCGCCAGATATTTCCAGAAATTGTTGACGTCGGCCACCTTGCGGGTTGCCTTGATATCGTCGAACACGGCCCTGACCGTCTCCGGGGCCTCATCATAAGCGATTGGTTTCATTGTCAGCTTCCGTTCAGACTTGTGGCGGGGCCTTCGCAATCGCCCCTTACTTCCGCCATGGATGCTTAGCATATAGCGCCCGTGTAACCAGTGGCCCGGCGCAGCATTCGATGCCGGTCCCGATCGGAGGCGACAAAATGAAACTCTCCCTTTCCGCGGCTAGCCTTTTGGCGCTTGCGCTCTTTGCGGTCCCGGCTCTGTCTCAGGAGCAGTCGACAGAGCCCGCGGCCGAGCAAATGACCGTTCCGGCGGAGGTCGTGGCGCTGCTTGACGATAGACGCCCCTTGGCCGAACTCTCCAACGCGGAGCTCACCCAACGCATCCGCAAGGCCCGCAGCCTCATCGGGGCGGGAGGTCTCGATGCCGAGACGACGCGCAAGCTCCAGGCGCTGATCAAGGCGGCGCGCGCCGAGCGCACGGCCCGCCAGCAACGGGCCGAGCAGCAGCCGGCGGCACCCGCCGAAGCCGAAACCGCACAGCCGGCGGCCCCCGCCGATGCCGAAAGCGCACAGCCGGCGGCCCCCGCCGATGCCGAAAGCGCACAACCGGCCGAAACCCAGCCGCCCGTTGCCACTGAAATTCCCGAAGATGTGATGGCCTTCATCAATGATGAAAGGCCGCTGGCCGGCGTGTCCCGCAACGAACTGCGCGCCCGGCTGAGGCAGGCCCGGCAATTCATGAAAGCCAACCAGGGCAAAGCGGAAATCCGCAAGCCGTTGAACGCCGTCATCGTCGCGGTGCGCGCCGAATTGGCCAGGCGCAATGGCCAGGCCGCACAACCGTCTCAAGACGAAGAGACAGTCGCGCAAACGCAACCCGAGGTCAACGCCTCCGGCGAACCCATTACCGAGGGCGATATTCCGGTTGACGTCGTGGTGTTCCTGCGCGACCGGCGCCCGGCCAGAGATCTGTCGATGAACGAACTGCAGGCCCGCATCGCCAATGCCGAGACCCATCTGCAAGGCCAGGATCTGGCGCCCGAGACCCGCGACCGGATCGTCAGCCAACTTGAGGCCGATCGCGCCGAACTGCAGCGCCGCGGCGAGGCTGGTGAACTGACCGAGAGGCTTCCGCAGCCCGGTACCGGCGAGGTCCAGGATGAAACCCAGCTCGACAACAATGCCGCCAGCCCCGAGGCCGAAGCCAAGGCGCGCGAATTTCTCACCGATCCGCGCCGCGCCGAGGAGATGTCCGACACCGAACTCCGTGCCCGCTTGAACGGCATCCGCACCCTCTTGGCCGGCAACCTGCTGTCGCGCGAGACCGAACGCCAGCTCCGCCAGAAGCTCGCCGCCGAGCGCGCCATCCTGCGCGCCCGCATCGCCGCCAAACAGAATGAGCGGGACGACAACACCGGCGGCCAGGCCGGGAAACCCCGCGTCGAGATCGATAACGATTATCTGATCAACATCGAGATCGTTCTGGCCGATCGGCGGCCCTCCCGCCAGCTGGCGGATTATGAACTGCGCCGCCGTATCCAGGTCTATCGTGAAGCCGCCTTCGATAACCGCTATTCCGATGCCGACCGCCGGCGCTGGCGCGAATGGATTGCGCAGGACCGGCGAGAGCTGCGGATGCGCCTCATCGAGGCCCGCAGGGAGCGCGCCGAGGAGCTTGAGGCGCGCCGCCGGGCCGGAGGTCTCGATATCGATATCGACGTCATCCTCCAGCCCGGCCGGCCGCGCGATGTCGATGCGGCGGAAGTGGACGATGAGGAGATCGAAGACTTCCTGGTTGCCCCGCCACGCCGCAAAGTGGAGCGCCGCTACACGGTGGAGGAACTCGAGCGGTCGCCGAACCTCCGTGACGCAATCTCTCGCATCGAGATCGACACCATCCACTTCGGCTTCAACGAGGCCTTCGTGCGCGAGGAAGAGATCGAGAGTCTCGACCGCATCGCCGAGATCATGGAGCGCATCCTTGCCGCCCATCCGCGCGAGGTATTCGTGATCGAGGGCCACACCGACGCCGTCGGCTCCGATGCCTATAATCTCCGCCTGTCGCGCCAGCGCGCCCAGGCCGTGAAGCAGGCGCTCACAACCTACTACGTGATCCCCGAGGAAAACCTGCGCACGCTCGGCTACGGCGAGCGCTTCCTCAAGATCCCGACCGCCGAGGCCGAGGCGGAAAACCGCCGCGTCTCGATCGGCCGCGCCACGGCGCTATTCGGCGAACTGGACGAATAGTTTCCGCCGAAAGGGCCTGACAGGATGCTGAAAAACTCCGTATACGGACTTGACCATCGCCCTTCGAGGCTCGCTGCGCTCGCACCTCAGGGTGAGGTAAGTCCTTGTTTCTCCTCATGCCGAGGTGCTCACGGCGAAGCGCGAGCCTCGAACCTCATGCTGAGGAGCGAGCGCGAAGCGCGAGCCTCGAAGCATGGCCACATGAATGGTTTTCAACATACTGCTAGAGCTGGATGATTTCAGGATGAACCAGCATGCGAATTTTCCCTCTCCACAAGGGGAGGGGGAAATTGACTGATCCGGTCTAAACTCATCAGGCTCTCGGCGCCGATGGCCGACGGAACTTGCTCCGGGCAATTTGACTTTTGTTGCGCAACAGGCTACAAGTCACCTGTGATCGTTTTGATCCGGCACAAGGCGTTGCGGCGGTTCTTCACCGCGAATGATCCGCGCGGCCTGCCTGCAGATTAGACATCGCGTCTGCGCATCATGCTGGCTGCTCTGCATGCGGCAGACCGGATCGAGGAGCTGGCAGGCATTCCGGGCTGGCGGCTTCACCGGCTCAAGGGCAGCTTGAAGAACCATTGGAGCCTTTCGGTCAGCGGAAATTGGCGGCTTATCTTTGAATTCCGGAATGGAAACGCGACTGGTCTCGATCTTGTCGATTATCATTGAGGACATCATGGCACTGCACATGCACTCTCCCGCCCATCCCGGCGCCCTGTTGCGGGAAGAAATCCTGCGGCCGCTCAATCTCACGGTGACGGCGGCCGCGGAAATTTTGAAGGTCGGACGTCCCGCACTTAGTTCGCTCCTCAACGAGCGCGCGGCGCTTTCGCCGGAGATGGCGCTGCGCATCGAAAAGGCGTTTGGCTTGAGCATGGAATTGCTGCTTAAGATGCAGCTTCAATACGATATCGCCGAGGCCCGCAGATCGGCTGGCAAGATCAGGATTGCACCCTACCGGCCGGCGGCATAGGCAACCGGTTTGCCATTATTTTTTGAAACCGGACTATTTGCCGGACCATGGGGCGGCTATAGACGGGGCTTCCCTCAAGGAGTCGCGCCGTGCCGTGCCAGCTTTCGGTCAATGTCAACGCCATCGCCTATCTGCGCAACCGCCGCGAACTGCCATGGCCTTCGGTCGAGGCGCTGGGGCGCGTAGCACTCGCAGCGGGCGCCCATGGCTTGACGGTGCATCCGCGCCCCGACGAGCGCCATATCAGGGCGGCCGACGTGCCGGTCTTGCGCGATCTGATCCACTCGCAGTTTCCGGGGCGCGAATACAATATCGAGGGCTATCCGGACGAACGATTCCTGAAGCTCATCGAGACCCACAAGCCCGATCAGGTGACGCTGGTACCCGACGATCCCTCCCAAGGCACATCCGATCACGGCTGGGACATTGCCAGGAACCGCGCCTTCCTCACCGGCGTCATCGCCCGCATCCAGCGCGCCGGCCTGCGGGCTTCGCTGTTCATCGATCCCGATCCGGCCGCATCGGCGCTGGCGAAGCAGGTGGGCGCCAATCGCGTTGAAATATATACCGGCCCCTATGGCGGGGCGCTCAACGCCCCCGATGCCAAGCGCCAACTCGACAAGATCGTGGCAACCGGCCGGGCGGCCACGGCGGCGGGCCTCGGCCTCAACGCCGGGCATGATCTCACCCGCGCCAATCTGCCGGCGCTGGTTGCGGCCCTGCCGAACCTCCTGGAAGTGTCGATCGGCCACGCCATCGCCGCCGATGCGCTGACTTATGGCATGGCCGAAACCGTGCGAATGTTCCGCCAGGCGATCGGCGATGCCTGAACTCCTGAGTTGGTCTCTTCCCGCATTGCCGCTTGCCATGGACGGCCCCGCCCGCTATGCCGCGCCCGGGTTTCACGAGGGTTGCAGCACATGCGCGTTTATTATGACCGGGATGCCGACGTCAATCTGATCAAGGGCAAGAAACTCGTCATCGTCGGCTATGGCAGCCAGGGCCGGGCGCACGCCCTCAACCTCAAGGATTCGGGGGCGAAAAACCTCGCCGTGGCGCTGAAGCCCGGTTCCGCCACCGCCAAGAAGGTCGAGGCCGACGGCCTCAAGGCGATGAGCGCCGCCGAGGCCGCCAAAACGGCCGATTTGATGATGATGGCCACCCCGGACGAGCTCCAGGCCGACATCTTTCGCGACGAGATTGCTCCCAATATCCGCGATGGCGCGGCGATCGCCTTCGCCCACGGCCTCAACGTGCATTTCAACCTGATCGAGCCGAAGAAGTCCCTCGACGTCATCATGATCGCGCCCAAGGGCCCGGGCCACACGGTGCGCGGCGAATACCAGAAGGGCGGCGGCGTTCCCTGCCTGATCGCCGTGCATCAGGACGCCTCCGGCAATGCCCATGACCTGGCGCTCTCCTATGCGAGCGGAGTGGGCGGCGGCCGCGCCGGGGTCATCGAGACCACCTTCAAGGAAGAATGCGAGACCGACCTATTCGGCGAGCAGGTCGTCCTCTGCGGTGGCTTGGTCGAGCTGATCCGGGCCGGCTACGAGACGCTGGTCGAGGCGGGCTATGCCCCGGAGATGGCCTATTTCGAATGCCTGCACGAGGTGAAGCTGATCGTCGATCTGATCTATGAGGGCGGCATCGCCAACATGAACTATTCGATCTCCAACACCGCCGAGTTCGGCGAATATGTGACGGGCCCGCGCATTATCACCGGCGAAACCAGGGCCGAGATGCGCCGCATCCTGAAGGACATCCAGACCGGCGCCTTCACCTCGGAATGGATCCGCGAATGCAAGGCGGGCCAGCCCAAGTTCAAAGCCACCCGGCGCATGAACGATGCCCACCCGATCGAGGAGGTGGGCGCCAAACTCCGCGCCATGATGCCGTGGATCGCCAAGAACAAGCTGGTGGACAGGGCGCGGAATTGACGCCACTTGGCGTCATCACCGGGCTTCGGCCCGGTGATCTGCCGGAAGCGATCTCTATTTTGTCATCGCCGGATTTATTCCGGCGACCCATTTTTCCGCAAGAGCACTGGTTGAAAGATGGGTCCCCGCAATGAATGCGGGGATGACAATTGGGGGATCAGCGCGCAGAGATTATTCGCATCACACCAGCTCCACCCTCAGCTCCCGTCCCACGATCTTCGCGGCGCGTTGCAATGTCTCGAGCGTGACGTTGCCCGCCTTGGGATCGAGAATGCGGCTGACTTGCGTGCGGCTCGTGTCCATCATCTCGGCGAGCCGCTTCCTCGAGATGTTCCGCTTTTTCATTGCCTGCTGAAGTTGCCGGGCGATCGCCTCCTTGGCGACGATGGCCTTCAGCTCGTCGTACATCCCCTCTTCAATGAGAAACGACTCCAGCGTAGGGCCGCGATGCTTGTTTTTCTTCGTCTTCACCGATCTATCTCCTTCATACGTTTCCGGGCAAGCGTCAAATCCTGCGGCGGCGTCTTCCGCGTTTTCTTGATAAAACCGTGCAACACGTAAATTTCTCCGCGATGCAAGAAGAAAATCACGCGTGCCGTTCAGCCTCCACGCAAGGAACTTCGGACCTCGCAAAGGTTTTCGCCGTGGCTGCGGCACAGTGGCATTCCAACGGGCCAGAATTGCTGAACCCTGAGCAAATCAAGTCCAAGCCTGCGCCTATCGTCGCGGTCCAGTTCCCGCATCCACTGCCGCACTGGAACCGATCCCGACGCCGTCCCGTAGAATACGACGGGGATAAGGGATTGTTCCGGCACCGGGCACCTTTTAATGTTCATGTACATTATAAGGGCCATAGTGTCAACCGGCCCGTCTGAGAGGCGTAGGCACCGCCACTTCCTTTCCTTCTGCCGCCGGGGCTAGTGTGCTCCACCCAAGGAGGCTCATCCCCCATGTCCCTCAAAGACGACATCGCCCGGCTCATCGTCCAGGAACAGCGCCTGGTTTTTGCGCATTTCAACGAGGGCGATGCTTGGCGGCTCGGCCACCAGATGCGGGCCGCGGCGGAAGCGCGCAAGCTGCCCTTCGTCATCGACATAAGGCTCGCCAACCGGCCGCTGTTCTATTGCGCGCTGGCCGGCAGCGATGCCGACAATCCCGAATGGGTCAGGCGCAAGAGCAACGTGACGCTGCGCTATTGCAAGAGTTCCTACCGCTTCGGCCGCGAGATGGCCGAGAGGGGGATTGTGCTGGGGCCCGAGCGCGGCGTGGACCCGATGAATTATGCGCCCCATGGCGGCAGTTTCCCGGTCCACATCGAGGGCACCGGCTGTATCGGCGCCGTCACCGTTTCCGGCGTGCCGCAGCGCGAGGACCATAATTTCGTGGTGGAGCAGCTCTGCGAATTTCTGGGACAACCCCATGCCGAAGTGGCGCTCGGTCCCGAAACCCCGGCATGACCGGCGACATCCCGTTTTATCTGCTGGCGGGGCTCGCCGCCTTGACCGTCGGCCTGGCGAAGGGCGGCCTGCCGATGGTCGGCATGCTCGGCGTGCCGCTCATGGCCTTGAGCATTTCGCCGGTGGCGGCGGCCGCGCTGCTGTTGCCCATCTACATCCTCAGCGACATGTTCGGCCTCTATGTCTATCGCCACGCCTTCGACCGGCGCAATCTGGCGATCCTGATTCCGGCAACGACGCTCGGCATCGGCATCGGCTGGGCCACCGCTTCGATCACCAGCGAGCGCCTGGTGACGCTGATCGTCGGCGTGATCGGCCTTTCCTATTGCGTCAATGCGCTGGTGACGCGCGGCGGCGAAACCAAGCCCGCCGACATTCCGCGCGGGGTTTTCTGGGGAACGATCACCGGCTTCACCAGCTTCGTGTCGCACTCGGGCGCCCCGCCCTATCAGATGTATGTGTTGCCGCAGCGCCTCGACAAGATGACCTTCGCCGGCACCTCGACCATTCTCTTCGCCGTGGTCAATGCCGTGAAACTCATTCCCTATTGGGCGCTCGGCCAGTTCACTTCCGGCAATCTGAAGATCGCGGCACTGCTGGCGCCGGTGGCGGTTGCCGGAACCTTTGCGGGCTTCCGGCTGGTGAAGATCATTCCGGAAAAGGCCTTCTTCCGCTTTGTCGAGGTGGCGCTGGCCGTTGTATCCGTCAAGCTCATCGCCGATGCACTGTTCAAGGCGTGACAAGATGAAACTCACATTCCATACCCTGGATGTTTTCACCACCCGCCGCTTCAGCGGCAATCCGCTGGCGGTCGTGCTCGATGCGGATCGTCTGTCAACGGAACAGATGCAGACCGTCGCTCGCGAGTTCAACCTTTCCGAAACGATTTTCGTGATGAAGCCGGACGATGCCGCCAACACCGCCAAGGTGCGCATCTTCCTGCCGGCGGCCGAAATCCCCTTCGCCGGCCATCCGACGGTGGGCTGCGCCATTCTGCTGGCGGAGATGAAAGTCAAGCCGGGTTGCAGCTTCGAGACCGAAATTCGCCTGGAGGAAAAGGCGGGGCTGGTGCCGGTAAAGGTCTCGCGCATCGGCGAGGCTTCGCGCGCCATGTTCACTGCACCGGTGATCCCCTTCGCGGTCGATACACCGCCGCCATCGCGTGACGAGGCGGCCTTGGCCCTGTCGCTCGATCCTGCCGACATCGGCTTCGACGGCCATGGCATCGGCGTCTTTGAGGGCGGCCCGCGCTTCTTCTATGTGCCGGTCAGGTCGCGCCATGCGCTGGCCGCCTCGCGGGTGATCGAGCCGCATTGGACTTGCATGACGCAAAAGTACGGCGCCGGCATGGCCTATCTCTATACGCGAGGCGGCGATAATGCCAAGACGGACTTCCGCAGCCGCATGTACGCGCCCGCCGGCGGCATTGCCGAGGACCCCGCCACGGGCGCGGCAACGGTCATCCTTGCCGCCCAACTCCTGCGGGCCGAGCGGCTCGCCGGCGGCACGCATGAATGGGAGCTGGAGCAGGGCTATGAAATGGGCAGGCCGTCCGGCTTGCTTCTCGAGGCGGATGTCAAAGACGGCAAACTCACCGCCGTGCGCGTTGCCGGCCAGGCGGTGCGGGTGATGCAAGGAACATTGGAGGTCTGAATCATGGAACGGCTGCTGCTGATCGCGCATCTCATTCTCATTGCCATGGGCACCGGCATGAGCTTCTCCAACTTCGTCAATGTCCGCCTCACCCAGGGGCAGACTGGCGACATTGCCAAGGGCCTCGCTTTGCAGCGGCGGACGATCGCCAGGATCGGCGATGCGGTGATAGCGCTAATTTGGGTGAGCGGCTTGGCACTGCTGTGGACGGCGGCCCCCGAGACCAGCGGCTGGTTCCACGCCAAGCTCGGCTTCGTGGTGCTGCTCACGGCCTCGCATGCCATGGCGCGGCGCACCGGCATCGAGTTCGCCCGCGGCGGCAATGCGGCGCTGCTGTCGAGGCTCGAACTTTTCGCCGCGGGCGTATGGCTGTCGGCTCTGGCGGCGATCCTGCTCGCCGTCATCGCCTTCGAGGGGTGAAACTTTCCGGCGGCATCCCCCGTACTCGGCTCGAGGCGGAGTTGCCGACCTCAAACCAGGAGGATCGCCAATGAAACGCTTTGCTCTTGTCCTGTCTCTCGCGACGCTTCTCAGCCTGGCGCCGGCCCAGGCGAAAGACTCTCTCTACAAGGAGCTCGGCGGTTATGACGGCATTGCGGCCGTGACCGATAATTTCATAGTGAAAATTGCAACCCATCCTGGGCTTGGCCGGTTTTTTGCCGGCCATAGCGCCTCGTCGGGCCGCAAAATCCGCCAATTGATCGTCGACTTCATCTGCGAAAAGTCTGGCGGGCCCTGCATCTATACTGGCCGGTCCATGGTCGACTCGCACACCGGGCTCAAGATCGCCGAACAGGACTGGACCGATGGCGTCACGCAGTTCACGGCCGCCATGACCGAACTCAAGGTCGATCCGGCGGTCCAGGCCAAGGTCGGCGATTTCATGGGAACACTAAAGGGCGATATCGTCGGCCGCTAAGGCGCGAATGTCTGTGATGGAAGAAACTTTCCTTCGCCCTTGGGTGTTCAGACCGGAGACATCGCGAACACTTGTGCGGGGACATCGCGAACACTTTGCGATCCTAGCCGGTGAGGTCGTTGAGGTCGATGGTCTGGATTTTCTGATGGCGGAAGTAGGCGTCGTAGACGCCGTCGGTTTGGGTGGGCCGGAAGGCGATGCGCCAGGCGCAAGGCTCGGTAACGATACCGTCGAAGGAAACGACGATGATGCCGGCGTCGCAGGCCTGCTTCACCTCGCCGTCGGCCACTGCCTGCTTGGTCACCTTGTCCCAGCTTTTCAGCATCGACTGGCGCCAGGAATTGCCGGCGTAATTGTTGGAAAGTGCGATTTTCTTATCCTTGGTGTCGGCGAGACTTGCGCCGGCGGCCATTATGGCGGCGAGCGCGACGGTGCAGACGAGTGTTTTCTTCAACATTGAGTCCTCCCTGGACGGTTTCGAGCCGTCTCCCTCCGGTTCATACTAGCATGTTAGCATATCAGTTGTTGCCCGCAATGGTTTCCCAGCCTGTGGACGATGGGTTATCAAACAAAAAAGAAGGGGCGGCCATGCCGCCCCTCCAACGCTATTGTCGACCGCCGTCTTACATGCCGAGGAGCTTCAGGGCCTCGTTGAGATCGGCTTCCGAAGCCGCGTGATCGCCCGCCGCATGCTCGGCCTTGCCCTTGTCGTAGAGCGCCATGACCTTGGTCTTGGTGGCCTCGTCGGCTTGGGTCGTGGCCATCGCCTCGTCGATCTTCTTCATGATGGTGGGGCATTTACCGGCAAATGCCGGGGTGGCGAGAGCGGCAACCAGTGCCGCGGCGAGAACGAATTTCTGCATCGGGTTTCTCCTGTCTGTGGCCTGCTGTTGCCGCAGGCCTGCAACCATTACGCCACAAATTGCGCGGTTATTCCATCGATCCGACAGTCCGAATATCGCCGGCTATTGTGGCTCGTCTGTGTCCCATATACCGAAAATGGGTTCCGCTTTGGCGCTCTCGCCGAGCGCGCCGATCCCCATGGCGTCGGTGATGGTCCGCAGCACTGAATAATGGTCGATGCGCTGCGCGAAAACTCCGCTTTTGACCTGCGAGCCGGTAATGATGGTCGGGATGCTGTCATCGGATCTTCCTCGCGGCTCGTCGAATGTCAGGATCAGCAGGCAGCGGTGATCCCGGCAGTAGTTCACGTACTCTCCCAAGTGGCTCTTCAGCCAATCGTCCGCGGCCCGGACCGAGCCATCATGCATGTTATGCCTTAGGTTGGGAATGACGAAGCTGACATCCGGCAGCAGGTCGAACTTCTTGGGAAAGCGGCTAAGGTCTTGTTCGTAGGAGGCCTGGCCCTTGAACGTCTGCCACGGTCGATGCCGCCGCGCGGCGTTTCTTTCCGCATATCCAACGAAGCGTTTGCCGCCTTCGGCCAGTGCCGTGGCAAGAGTGGGGCCGCTCCGCGAATGTTTCTTGTCGTCCTTGACGCCTTGCGTGGAGCCGCTGAACAGCGCCCGATAGTTGGGCTGACTCGGTTTCCGGACACCATGGGAATTGACGAACACCGCGCCGCTCTTGGCCAGCGCGTTGATGAATGGCGCCTCGCCGTTACGGATGATCTTCGCGTACGAATGATTTTCCATCACCACCACGACGATGTGACCGACCCGCGGCTCGGGCTGCGCCGATGCGGCCTGGATGAGAGCCGATGCCGCGGCAAGTAGCGCCAGCAATGCCGCTCTGCCCGTTGCGAGAACCTGTCCGGTCCGACCGATACTGAAATTCACAGAATTTTCCTCGTTTTCATGTCGCGCGCGGGTGGTCTAACCCGCCTTCGCTCCGCCCGCAACCCGGCGGCTCGTGGTCCGTTTACCGGGCCGGGCGCCTCCCGGTTGCACTCTACCGTCCCATGGGTTATGACCTGTCGCCATGAACAGCGCGCGCCATACTTCCGTTAAAACTTGCGGCCCCCATGCCGCGAGCGCGCTTGCGCTGCTGCTTCTTAGCTGCCCCTGAAGGCCGGCCGGGCTTTGCCTTGGCCTTCCGGGGATCACATTCGCCGCCGAATCCAGCTAAGACAGGCCAGAGACTCAACCCATGATGATTTCCCCACGCGAGAAATACCGCCCGTTTCCGCCCGTGGCCTTGCCCGACCGGCAATGGCCGAGCCGCACCATCGCGAGCCCACCCGTCTGGTGTTCCGTCGATCTCCGCGACGGCAACCAGTCGCTCATCGAGCCCATGGGCCATGAGCGCAAGATGCGCATGTTCAACGCCCTTCTCGCCATGGGCTTCAAGGAAATCGAGGTGGGCTTTCCCTCCGCCTCGCAGACGGATTTCGATTTCGTCCGCTTCCTGATCGAGAATAAAAAGATTCCCGGCGGCGTCACCATCCAGGTCCTGACCCAGGCGCGCGAGGAGCTGATCCGGCGCACCTTCGACAGCCTCAAGGGCGTCAAGAGCGCCATCGTGCATCTCTACAATTCCACATCCGAATTGCAGCGCCGCGTCGTCTTCAAACTCGACCGCGCCGGCATCGTCGATATTGCGGTGAAGGGGGCGAGCCTCATCCGCCGGCTCGAGCGCCAATACGGCATGGAGGAAGTGACCCGGCATGAATACTCGCCGGAAAGCTATACCGGCACCGAGCTCGATTTCATCAGGGAGATCTGCGAGGCGGTGATCGACGTCTATGAGCCCACCCCGCGGAAGAAACTCATCCTCAATCTGCCGGCCACTGTCGAGATGGCGACGCCCAATGTCTATGCCGACCAGATCGAATGGTGCATCCGCAACATCAAGCGGCGCGACTCGATCGTCTATTCGCTGCATCCCCATAACGACCGCGGCGCGGCGGTGGCGGCAACCGAGCTGGCCTTGATGGCCGGCGCCGACCGGGTCGAGGGCACACTGTTCGGCAATGGCGAGCGCACCGGCAATGTCTGCCTTGTGACGCTTGCCATGAATCTCTACAGCCAGGGCATCGATCCGGGGCTCGATTGTTCCAACATTAACGAGCTGGTGCGCATGGCGGAATACTGCAATCAGCTTCCCGTCCATCCGCGCCACCCCTACGCCGGCGAACTCGTCTTCACCGCCTTTTCCGGCTCGCACCAGGATGCGATCAACAAGGGCTTCAAGGCGATGGAGGCCTCCAACCGGCCCCTGTGGGAGGTGCCCTATCTGCCGATCGATCCCAAGGATGTGGGCCGCTCCTACGAGGCGGTGATCCGCATCAATTCGCAATCGGGCAAGGGCGGCATCGCCTATGTGCTGGAGAAGGAGCATGGCATCGAATTGCCACGGCGGCTGCAGATCGAATTCTCCAGGCTGGTGCAGGCGATCGCCGACGGCGAGGGCGGCGAGCTTCCGGCCGAGCGCTTGTGGCAGGCCTTCGAGGCCGAATATCTCGACGGCAACGGCCGCTACGGCTTCCTCGAGCACAAGAGCAAGTCCGATCACGGCGAGCAGGATGTGACGGCCAAGATCACCGCCGATGGCAGGCCCAAGACGATTTCCGGCCACGGCAACGGCCCGGTCGACGGCTTCGTCGATGCCATGCGCAAGGAAACGGGGCTCGCCTTCGACCTCGCCGACTACCGCGAACATGCGATGGGCATCGGCGCCAATGCGACTGCGGTGGCTTACATCGAATTGCGGCTTCCTGACGGGACGACGCTGTTCGGCGCCGGCATCGACAAGAATATCGTGGTGGCCTCGCTCAAGGCCGTCCTTTCGGGCATCAACCGCGTGCTCAAGCAAGGTCCGGCCGCCAGGGGTGCGGCCACGGCAGCCACGGCGGCAGCGGCGGAAACGACCGCGCTCAGCCGCGTGGCGGCAGTTCTCAAACGCGGCCACGGCCTCGAGTTGCCGCCGAAGCTCGAGGCCGAGTTCACGCGGATGATCGACTCCACTCCGGGTCATGCGTCCGCCGAACAGATCTGGCGGACATTCGAGACGGAATATCTCAATGTCACCGGCAGCTATGGCTTCGTCGCGACCGAGAGCCAGTCCGATGCAGCAGGCGGCGGGGCTCAGGCCATGACGGCGCGCATCACTATCGACAGCCAGACAAAGATCGTTTCGGGCCGTGGCAACGGGCCGCTCGCCGCTTTCGTCGATGCAATGAAAATGGAATGCGGGATTGATTTCGAACTTGCCGGCTACCGTGAACACATTATCGGCACCGGCTCGAAAGCCGAGGTCGCGGCCTATGTGGAACTGCGCTTTCCTTCGAACCGCAGTTTTCATGGCGCGGGCATCGACACGAGCATGGCGGTCGCCTCGCTCAAGGCGGTCGTGTCGGGGGTCAACCGGGCCCTCAAGAGGCGGTAGACAAGGAGCGGCGGGAGCCCTATAGACCCGCCGCTGGCCCCTTCCGGGGCCATCATGTCCTTCCGGGGACGGGCGATTAGCTCAGGTGGTAGAGCAGCTGACTCTTAATCAGCGGGTCGCAGGTTCGAGCCCTGCATCGCCCACCATAATCCAAACAAAAACAATAGATTAGAAAACGGGTTTCCGAACCTTCCGCTTTTTTGGTGACAGGTTGCTTTTTTGGTGACAGGTTGGTGACAACCGGCAACGGCCTATCGATCGCTCCCGGCTACGTCGTGGATGATGTGAGCCAGGCGAACGAGCGGGAGGTCGCTGCCATTCTGCGCAGAGCGGGGTCTACAGGTAGGGTGATTGAACACGATGCCGACGGCGTCCCAATCTAAATCCAGTGGATTGAGCTTATGTCCATTGCCGGACAAAATGGTCAATTTTGAACGGCGGCATGCTCTAAACGGACCTAGCCTACCCCAGCACAAGGAGGTGACCGTGGCACAGGCTGTTTCGACTTCTATCACAAGACGAAGCGTGGTCGCAGGGCTGGCGCTGACCGCCGCCCCGGTTGCTGTATTGGCGGCTGCGGATAGCGCGTACGCGGCTGAAAAAAGTCTGTACGAACGGCTTGGTGGCGTCTTCGCCATCGCCGCGGTGGTGGACCACTTCAGCGACGACGTCGTGAAGAACCCCATCGTCGGCAAGAAGTCCAAGAACCCGCAGCTGCGGGAATGGCACACCAAGAACCTGGGAAGGCTGCCCGGCCTAAAGTTCATGCGGACGCTGTGGGTGTGCAACGCTTCGGGTGGGCCCTTCCAGTTCACGGCTACCAAGCCCGGCAAGACGCCGCTCGGCCTCGAGGAGGCCCATCGGGACCTCCGGATCTCCCCTGCGGAATTCGATGAGGTCGCAGCGGAACTCGGACGGACCCTGGACACCTTCAAGGTCCCGAAGCGCGAGAAGGACGAAGTCCTGGCAGCCTTTGCCGCCCACAAGGACGAGGTCACCGCCGGCTACAAGCCCGGCTGAAGCATCCTGGTTTCCAAGTCTAGACGATCCCGCCCGGCTTCGGCTGGGCGGGGATTGTTAGTTGCGCGCCGACGACGCAATCCAATTTTGCAACGAACACAAAGCGGCCGAGAGTTAGTCTAGCGGCGCGCGGTCCACCTTTGCGGAGGATCGCGGGGCGGCCGTCAGCCATCAACTACGCCACTTCAGGGGACACGATCCCGCTACAGCATCCCGTTGATCGCCAAGCGCGTATCGTCCGCCGGCTGCGGCACTGATCGAGACTGCCCGCCCGCGAGCGTATCGCCTTGAATCAACCTACGAATGTTGCGCCGATCATTTGCCCACAGCCCCCGAAGCAATGGATAAACTTACAGTTGTATAAAATAAAAATACTTTTAGTGAGTGCAATTAGACTGTCACGGCGTAAAGTCAACAACTAGTGATTCGGGGGCAGAAACCATGAATCTTCAAGTCTTACTCACGGCTTGGACCGTGCTGTCAGCGGCGCGAGCCTGCAAGCCTTGTGGGTATTCATGCGGTTCCTCTCAAGAATTACCGAGGTTTTGAGAACATTAAGATCCAGGGGAAGGGGCAATTGATGCAACTAATACCCGTAATCCTATGCGGAGGAGTGGGTTCGCGGCTTTGGCCGGTTTCGCGTGATTTGCACCCAAAGCCCTTCATCCGCCTGGCGGACGGGCAGAGCCTGTTACAAAAGGCCTTCCTGCGAGGCGCGGCACTGCCTGGCGTGAAGGAACTCCTCACCGTCACCAACCGCGAGTTTTTCTTCAAGGCCGAAGAGGAATATCGTTCGGTCAACAAGACCGGTCTGACCATCTCATTCATTCTGGAGCCCTTCGGGCGCAACACGGCCGCGGCGGTCGCCACAGCGGCGCTTCAGCTTACCAAGATGCACGGCGAAGACGCCGTCATGCTCGTGCTGGCCGCCGACCATCTGATTGCCGATCAGGATGCGTTTGCCATGGCCGTCGCGGAAGCTGCTGCCATCGCAGAGCGTGGCAGTCTCGTCACGTTCGGTATCCTGCCCGATATACCCGAGACCGGCTATGGCTACATCGAGGCTGAAGGCAACACGGTGCTCCGCTTCGTCGAGAAGCCTTCATTCGACGAAGCCCAGGCCTTCCTGGAATCGGGCCGGTTCCTATGGAACTCCGGCATGTTTTGCTTCAAGGCTGGAACCATATTGCAGGCAATGGAGCGGCATTGTCCGGATATTCTGTCCGCGGCCAAGGCATGCATCGGGCGATCCAAGCCGGCTGAAAATGGCGGCAGCACCCAGATCGACCTTGATCCCGAAAGTTTCGCTCAAGTTCCCGAAAACTCGATCGATTACGCCATCATGGAGAAGGCCGCTCAAGCAATTCCTTCACCGAATGGGGTCGCTTTCACGGAGGAGGCGCCGGGGAGGATTGGGGCCGGAAGCGGGGGAGGAGTGGCAGTCGTTCCCTGCAACATCGGCTGGAGCGATATCGGCTCCTGGAACGCCATGGGCGAACTTACCGAACCCGATGCCCAGGGCAACCGCGTCGAGGGGGAAGTCCTGTTGCACGAGGTAGCCAACAGTTACATTCGAAGCAACGGGCGCATGGTCTGCGCAAGCGGCGTCGAAAACCTCATCGTCATCGACACGCCCGACGCCCTGCTGGTGACCGACAAATCCCGCGCCCAAGATGTCAAGCACATTTACGCGGTGCTGAAATCACAAGGGCACGAAACCCACAAACTTCACCGCACCGTGCACCGCCCCTGGGGCACCTATACCGTTCTGGGAGAAGGCAACCGCTTCAAGATCAAGTCCATCAAGGTCAAGCCGGGTGCATCCTTGTCCCTGCAAATGCATCACCATCGCTGCGAGCACTGGATCGTCGTCAACGGCATGGCCAAAGTGGTCAATGGCAAGAAGGAGATCCTGGTCAATACCAATGAATCCACTTTTATCCCCGCTGGGCACCACCACCGGCTTGAAAACCCCGGCATGCTGGACCTGGTCATGATCGAAGTGCAAAGCGGAGACTATCTTGGCGAGGACGATATCGTGCGCTTCCAGGACATTTACGGACGCTGCTGATGACCCTCTCCTGCTTCACGGCCTACGACATTCGCGGCAAGCTTGGCGATGGACTCAATGAAGATATCGCCTACCGTATCGGCCGCGCTTACGCCGAATATCTAAAGCCTCGCAAAGTCGTTGTCGGCGCCGATGTTCGTCTCAATATGGAAACGCGGCAGGACGCCGGCGCCATTCAGACGCGGGTAAGCGAAATTGAAGGGCTGTTCTTATGACTTCCGCTCATTGCGAAGCAGAACACGATCGGCATTGGCAGGCTTTATGAGGTACGCCCATGGATATGTCCCCGCTCCCCATCTCGGTCTTAGGAGGCCAATCCGCTACATGGGCGCAGCGATTAAGAAATCATGTTTCCCGCATCGACCGTCTGTTTCTTGTGACAGTGATCGCCCCAACCATTCTGGCCAGCGTCTATTTCGGTCTGATCGCCTCTGACGTTTACGTCTCGGAATCGCGCTTTGTCGTGCGCAGCCCTCAGCGTCAGGTACCGAGTGGACTGGGGGCTCTGCTACAGGACGCGGGATTTTCGCGCTCCCAGGACGACACCACCAGCGCACATGACTTCATGCTCTCGCGCGATGCGCTGCAAAAGCTTAATGACCGGCTCGACCTCCACAAGATGTTCAGTAGCGGCGAGATCGATCTCTTCAGCCGGTTTGCCGGTCTGTACTGGGACGACAGCTTTGAAGCGCTGCACCGCTACTACCAGAAACGCGTCACCATCGGGCAGGACACCTTGTCGTCCATCTCGGTGCTGAAGGTCAATGCGTACCGGGCCGAGGATGCCTATCGCATCAACGAAATGCTTCTGCAAATGGGCGAGCTCCTTATCAATCAGCTCAACGAGCGCGCCCGGCAGGACATGATCCGCTTCGCGAAAGTCGAAGTCGAAGACGCCGAGCAAAGAGCAAAGACCGCCGCGCTTGCGCTCTCCGGCTATCGCAACCGGAATTCGGTGTTTGATCCGGAACGCCAATCCGCGCTGCAGCTGCAACAGATTTTCAGGCTGCAGGACGAGTTCATCGCCACCATGACCCAACTGGTCCAGGTCCGAACGTCGACCCCGGATAACCCGCAAATCCCCTCGCTGATAAAGCGCACCGAAACCCTTCAGTCGGAGATCGACGCTCAAATGGCCAAGGTTGCCGGAGGCAGCTCGTCCCTCACCAACATGGCTCCTGAGTACGAGCGCCTGATCCTGGAGCGGGCCTTTGCGGACAAGCAACTGGGCGCGACATTCGCCTCGCTGGAGCAAGCCCTCAACGAGGCTCAGCGCAAGCAACTCTACCTCGAGCGCATCGTTCAGCCGAATTTGCCCGACGTGGCCGTTGAGCCGCGTGGATTGCGCGCGGTTATTGCCACCATTGTCCTGGGACTTATTTTTTGGGGTGTGTTGACCATCCTGATTGCCGGGGTGCGCGAGCATCGCGATTGAGGGGAGACACATGGCTGATGCAACAACGCTGGGACGATCCTTCACCATTCAGGCACGGGTGATTGGCGCCTTGCTCATGCGGGAAATCATAACCCGCTACGGCCGCCACAATATTGGGTTCATGTGGCTGTTCCTGGAACCCATGCTGTTTACCCTGGGAATCACCGCGCTCTGGACCGCCACCAGATCCACACATGGCTCCAACCTGCCGGTCGTGGCTTTTGCGGTAACAGGCTATTCTTCCGTCTTGCTCTGGCGCAACGGAGTGCTCCGCTGCGCCAAGGCCATCGAACCCAATCTTGGTCTGCTCTATCACCGCAACGTCCGGGTAATCGATTTATTCGCCTCCAGGCTCATTCTGGAAATTGCCGGAGGCACGATTTCCTTCATCGTACTATCCCTAGCCTTCGTGGCGGCAGGCTGGATGCAGCCTCCCGCGGATATTCTGACGATGATGATGGGCTGGCTGCTGCTCTCGTGGTTCGCGGTTTCACTCGGACTGCTGGTCGGCGCGCTTTCCGAGCGCTCAGAGATCGTTGAACGCATCTGGCACACCCTTGCCTACCTCCTGTTCCCCCTCTCCGGCGCGGTCTTCATGGTGGAGTGGCTGCCCAAGGCCGGCCAGGAATTTGTCTTGTGGGTACCCATGGTCCACGGGGTAGAAATGCTGCGGCATGGCTATTTCGGCGACGCCGTGCGTACCCACGAGAATCCCGTCTATCTCATGCAGGTCAGTCTGACCTTGCTGTTCATTGGCCTCTCTTTGGTCAAGGAAGCGGGCCGACGGGTGGAGCCGGAATGATCGCTGTCGAAAACGTCACCAAGATCTATCACACCCGCCGCGGCCCCAGGACGGTGCTGAATGGCGTCAATCTGCGTGTCGCCAAGGGAGAAAAAATAGGAATTCTCGGGCGCAACGGCGCGGGAAAATCCACTTTGATCCGGCTCATCGGCGGGGCGGAATTGCCCACCCGCGGTCATATCTACCGGGGCATCAGCGTTTCGTGGCCGCTGGCCTTTGCCGGTGCGTTCCAGACCAGTCTGACGGGCATCGACAATCTGCGCTTTGTTTGCCGCGTCTATGGCGCGGACATCGAGTCCGCCATGCGCTATGCGGAAGAATTCTCGGAGCTCGGCATTTACCTCAAGGAGCCGGTAATAAAGTACTCATCCGGCATGCGGGCCCGATTGGCCTTCGCCATCTCCATGGCCGTCGAGTTCGATTGCTTTCTGATCGACGAAATCGTGGCCGTCGGCGACAGCCGCTTTCACGAAAAATGCAATATCGAACTATTCGAAAAGCGCAAGGATCGCGCCATGATCCTTGTGTCGCACAGCCCGGAATTTATCCGCCAGCACTGCCAACGCGCCGCGGTTCTGGTCGACGGCAAACTGCACACTTTTGATCGAGTAGATGAAGCTTTCGCTTTTTACGAGGAGCCCGCCGCTTGATCATGCCCAATCTCATATCCGCTGCCGAAGCATACCTGCTGGACAGGCTCCCCGTACCCTTCGCCCGCAGGCTCCTGCAACGCCCGGCGAACGAAAGGCCCCCGCAAGGCAACGTGGACGGTGCCAGGCAATTGCTGATCGATGTTTCCGTCGTCATCAACAATGACAGCCGCACCGGTATCCAGCGTGTTGTCCGGGCGCTGTATCTGCAACTGATGAGGCAACCGCCTGCCGGCTGGCGGGTTCGCCCCGTCTTTGCCACACGCAAGCACGGTTACCGCTACGCGTCCGATGGTTTCTTGCGGCCGGACGAGCAAGCATCAAGACCAGGGGGAACATCTGCCGTAAGTGCCACTCCGGGCGATTTCTTTCTCGGATTGGACCTCACGGCGCACCTTCTCCCCCTGCACCGGAGCGAGCTGGTGCGATGGCGGCTCTTGGGCGTGGAGATCCATATCGTCGTATACGATTTGCTCCCCGTTCTGCACCCCGATTGGTTCAATCCCCGGACAATCCGCAACTTCCGCCGGTGGTTGAGAACAATCGCCGTTTTTGCCGACCGCCTCATCTGCATATCCGATGCGGTGAAGTCGGATCTGGTTGACTGGCTGGCCCGGCACTACTCTCTGGCGCCCGGCGCAATTGCTATCGACACCATCGCCTTGGGCGCGGATATCGAAGCCAGCGCGCCCGACCGGGGGTTGCCCGAGAACATCGGCCAATTGCTGGATGCATTCTCGCGCAAGCCCAGTGTGCTGATGGTCGGCACGCTGGAACCCCGCAAGGGCCACAACCAGGTGTTGGCCGCCTTTGAGACGCTCTGGAAGCGGGGCCACGAAATCAATCTCGTGATTGTTGGCAGACCCGGATGGAAAACTGAAGCGCTGCAGCAGCGCCTCCGCACTCACCCCCAAAGCCAGGACCGCCTCTATTGGTTGGACAACGTCAGCGACGAGTTGCTGGGATTGCTTTACGCCGCCAGCACGGGAGTGATCGTCGCTTCGAAGGCCGAAGGATTCGGCCTGCCCTTGGTTGAAGCCCTGCACCACAGAAAGCCTGTCTTGGCGCGCGATATTCCGGTATTCCGCGAAATCGGCGGGAGCGGCATTACCTTCTTTTCCGGCGTCTGCACCGAAAGCCTCGTGACGAATCTTGAGTCATGGCTGACCGGCATTGATGGCGGGCAGACGCCGCATAGCGCGCCCCGGCACACTTGGCACGATTGTGCCGGCGAGTTGCTCGTATGTCTCGGGATCGGGCAGGCCGCACCCGCGCGATCCGGCCGCCGGCTTTCCGTCCGCAAGGCCAAGAGCATTGCATCGTCCGCCCGCAATTTGAAGGCGTCGAGCTCCAGCGCGCCGGAGGCAGTCCCGGTTTCCGGGACAAGAGTCTTTGGCGCATCTTCGCGAGGTGCAGCCTGATGTTCATTTCCTATGCGCAGAATTTCGAAGACGTCATGCTTTGGCGGGCCCTGAAGCATGTGCGGAATGGATTTTATATCGATGTCGGCGCCCAGGATCCGATCGCCGACTCGGTCAGTCAAGCTTTCTACAGCCACGGCTGGCGAGGGGTGCATGTGGAGCCCGTGGAAGCCTATGCGGAGAAGTTGCGCTCGGCTCGTCCCGATGAAACGGTCGTGCAGGCGGCTATTTCGGAGCGTCTCGGCGGCGTCGATTTTTTCGTCGTTGCCGGAACCGGAATGAGCACCGCCGACGCGGCCATCGCCGAAAGTCATCGGAAAGCCGGCTATGAGGTTACAAACGCAACTGTCGAGTCGATGACCCTGAGCCTGCTTCTTGACCGCTACGCCAAGCAGGACGTTCACTGGCTGAAGATCGATGTCGAGGGTTTCGAGCTCGAGGTCATTCGCAGCTGGAATCCGTCGCCGGTGAGGCCCTGGGTGGTGGTTGTCGAGAGTACGCTGCCGCTTTCGCAGGAAGGAACATTCGCCGCCTGGGAGCCGCTGCTTCTCGATCTCGGCTACGAGTTCGTTTATACCGACATTCTCAACCGGTCTTATATCAGTTCGGCGCACCAAGAACTGCGGCCCGCGCTGACTCACGGGCCGACTTTCTTCGATGATTTTGCCGTGAGCTCCACCTCGCCATTCGCCCGGGGAATCAGACCGGCTTCCGCGGAACAACAGCAGGCGCTGCAAGGGCTGCTGACGAAGGAATGGCAGCTGACAATCGAACTTGAGGAGGTCCGCGCGGCGGTCGCCGAGCAGCGGACGGCCAACAAGAATCAGGCGGCGGCGCTCGATGCGGCCAGCAATGCTTTCGAACTTGCGACGAGCGCTTTCAACAACGAACTCGCGGCGGCCAAGAGAGTGATCGCTTCCAAAGATAAAAAGTTGACAGAATTCACGGCGGCGAAGGCGCGCATCAAAGCACTGCAGCGGGACCGGGCGAAGCATGAAAAGGCACTGAAAGACGAAATCGCCGCCGGGCGAGGAGAACGGCAGCGTCTGATCCGGACCCACACGGCGCTCGCAACCCGTCTCAAGGCTCAGATTCGCTCGGAGCAGCGTAGCGGTCTGCGGCTCCGCCAGAGGCTTACCGTCCACGAACAGGATCGGGCGCGGCGTGAAGTGGACTACGCCGAGCGCGAACAGGCGCTCACGCAGCAACTGCTGGCCGGACAACAGGAACTCCGCACCCTGGAGCAGGACCGGGCGAAGCACGAACATACGCTGAATGACGAAATCGCCGCGCTGCGACGCGAAATACAATCTCTCCACCGCGCCCAGCAATTACAGACGCAGCAACATGGCGTCGAACTGGCCGCCAGGCAAAACGAGCAGGATCGTCTGGTCCAGACTCACGCGGCCATCGAAAGCCAATTCACAGCGCAGATTCAGTCGGTGCGGGAAACCACCCGGCGGCTTGGCCAGATGATTGGCGAGTTAAAGCAGCACAATCTTGAACTGGCCCGCGCCCCATCGGCCGCGTCGACGCTGGATGAATTATTGGCCCGCCACGACGAGACCTTTGTTCGCTCCGCTTACCAAACGCTGTTGGGCCGGGATGCGGATGCGGAGGGGCTGGGTCATTACCTGGGGCTTCTGCGTGCGGGGGTTTCAAAGACCCGGCTCCTGGCTCAACTGCGCCTGTCGGCGGAAGGCCGGGCGCGCGCGCCCAAGCTCGCCGGCCTCGACAAGGCCATCCGCCGCTACAGATGGCTGAAACGGCCGGTGATCGGCGTCCTGTTGCGGATGGCGGGGTTGCGGGAACATCGTGTGGACATTGACCGCAAACTGCGGGCGATCGAGAATGCAATCTTCTCGTTTGAGAGGAAGAGCCGGCAGCCGTTTGAAGGGTTCGAGCTGAAGCTGGACGGCTTGCAAGATCAGCTGTTGCAGCAAGTGGAAGTCCTGCACGGCAGCCTTACTGCGGCGGCTGCCGTGGAACAGGCGGCGCAAAGTGGCCATTCCGCCATTGCCGCGCCTGAAGGACCGCAGGAATTACCTGTGCCCGCCCCCTTCGACCCTGCCGCGGCATCCGATGCCGCACCGCAGAGCATAGACACCGCGATCACTGTCGCTCCGGCGATATGGCCGCGACCGAGCGGCGAGCGCGTTCTCTACTATTACGTCGGCCATACGATCAAATGCCCCACGAATACCGGGATGCAGCGGGTGACGCGGTGTCTTGCCAGGGCGTTGATCGAGGCTGGCGAAATAGTGCGGTTCGTTAAACTGGACGATGACCGGAAGGATCTGGTTTTGATTTCCAGCGAGGAACTGGAGCATCTCTCAAACTGGAATGGACCGCTACTCTCGGCTTCGGACTCGGAAATATACCTGCCGGCCCGTCACAAGGAGGCGGCGATTTCCGGCCATGATGCAAATGAAGCCTGTTGGCTGATCGTTCCCGAAGTTACACATATCACCTTCCACCAGAGTCCGGTGACGGCTGACCTGTTTGCGCAAGCGCGCCGCAAAGGGCTGAGAACCGCGTTCGTTTACTATGATGCAATTCCGCTGCGTCGCGCCGAACTTTCGCACATGGCGCATGGCCACGAGGTCTATACGCAGCAACTTATCCTTGCCGACCTGGTGGTTCCGATCTCGCATTGGTCGGCACGGGACATCATCTCGTTTTTCCGTGTCCACGACAACGCCGGGCTTTCGCCGACGCCTCGGGTAACGCCGATTCAACTGCCGGCGCAGTCCCAGCTGACCGCCGGGGTGGCAAAGCCGATACCGGCCGCCAAACGCGACCGTATGATTCTGTCGGTCGGCTCGATCGAGCCGCGCAAGAATCAGATCGCCCTACTTCATGCGTTCGAAAAATATTGCAGGAAATATCCGAAAACGGACTGGAAACTCGTTCTCGCCGGAAACTTGCATCCGGACGCCAGTCCGGAAATGCGGCGCGTCACAAGCGGGCTTTCAAACGTCAAATACTTGGGTCATGTTTCCGACGATGAGTTGAGCGAACTTTACCGGCGCGCCGCGTTCAGCGTATTTCCCTCTGTCGAGGAAGGGTACGGGCTGCCGATCCTTGAAAGCTTGCGGC
Source organism: Hyphomicrobiales bacterium (assembly GCA_052386315.1). Taxonomy (GTDB): domain Bacteria; phylum Pseudomonadota; class Alphaproteobacteria; order Rhizobiales; family Aestuariivirgaceae; genus Aestuariivirga. The sequence goes on along the minus strand of JBQTKG010000012.1, from coordinate 3,596 downwards.
ATGCCACCCCATGCATTTGCGCGAACTTCGGCGCCATGAACGAAGTCGCCGAAGGGGGCGGGTGCCTGACGGTCGATACCCGGGACACAAATGCGCTACTCGGCGCGGTGGAATCCCTTGTCCGGTCCCCGAAGCTTCGCGAACGCCTTTCACGCGAGGCGGCGGCGCGTTCATTCTCGGACTGGTCGCACTACGCATCCCGGCTGGCGGATGAGATGGATTCGATCGTCTCCCCGGTCGCGAGGCTCGGCCCCGTGTATTATTGGGTCGACCACACATGCACCTATCCGGGCAACTCCGGTATTCAGCGCGTTGTCCGGGGGTTGGCACGCGCCCTCATCGAACTTGGCATGGAATTGATCCCCGTCAAATGGGACATGGCTTCGAAGAGCTTGATTGCGGCTTCTTCCGCCGAACTGGAACATCTTGCGCGCTGGAACGGCCCGCCGGCCGGCGGCTGGTCGAAGTGGCGCGATCCGCAGGGATCCGGCGGTTGGCTCCTCATTCCGGAACTGACAACCTATCTGCCGGAACCGAGCATTCCTGGATTGAAGGAATACACCTCCTCTGTTGGCTTGCGGTGTGCGTGGATTTTCTACGACGCCATCCCGTGGAAGATGGCCGACCTCTATCCGCCAGAGGCAACCCGCGCTCACGCGACATACATGTCGGGGCTAAGCGACCAGAATCTGATCCTTGCCATTTCGGAATTTTCGTTCCTGGACCTAATGAGGTACTTCCTTGAACAACCTGGACGCACGCCCGGCCTGTTTGAGCGGATCTTGCCATGCCCGCTGCCCGGCGAATTTCTGGAAAGCCCGAGAATCACCCGTGTCAAGGAATCGTGCGGCCCAATCCGTCGCATGCTCAGCGTCGGTACGGTTGAGCCGCGGAAAAACCATCTGACACTCCTTGAGGCCTTCGGCAAGCTGGCAACCATGACCGCCACGCCGGTCGAGCTTGTCATTGCGGGTGGAGCACCCTTCCCGGAACTCGCCGGGAAAGTGGAGGCTTTCATTGCTTCCGAGCCGCGCGTCAGATGGGTTCAATCCTCGACCGATAGCGACCTCGGGCGGCTTTACGAAGAATGCGACTTCACGGTCTATGCATCGCCGGAGGAAGGCTTCGGACTTCCGATCGTGGAAAGCCTGTGGCACGCCCGCCCGTGCATTTGCGCTTCCTTCGGGGCCATGGACGAGGCCGCGCGCGATGGCGGCTGCCTGACCACGGATGTGCGTGATGCGTCTCAACTTGCCGCCGCCATGAAGCAACTGACCGAGGATGGCGGCCTTCGACGCAAGCTAGCCGCCGAAGCGGCCGAACGCAGCTTCAAGACCTGGAAGGATTATGCGCGGGAGGTCGTTCTTCGCATGGCGGCGGAGCGCCATGTGCCGCGCCGGCAAGTCCTGCCGGCGCATCTGGATCGCAAGGTTTTCTATAAGCAGTTCGTCAATCTGCGGCCGCGCCCGAAATTATCGATCTGCATCACGACCTACAACCGGGCGGCATGGCTGGAGGCCGGCTTGCGCAATCTCATGCGCCTGTGGCCAACGCCGCGGCCGGATGTTGAGATCGTGGTTTGCGACAATGCATCGACCGACCGAACTCCCGAGGTCGTGGCTCCTTATGGCGATCGTGCCGATTTTCGGTACATCCGCAATCGGAAAAACGTCGGAATGCTGGGCAATTTGCGCGAGACCGCGCATTTGGCGCAGGGCGAATATATCTGGATTGTCGGCGATGACGACCTCATCTGTCCGGGGGCAATCGAGAGGGTGTTGCAGGTTATTGGCGATAATCCGGGCACGGCGCTGGTCTATCTTAACTATGCCTTTACCCGCCTCGATGACGCCGGCGCGGTCGCCGACTTCGACGCCTTCTTCGCCGCCGCGACGCCGGTCGTCGAGCCTGGCCCGGATCACCGGGGAAGGGTTCGCGACATCTGCGCCAAATCGGAAAACTTCTTCACCGCGATCTACTGCCTGGTGTTCCGGCGGGACCACGCCCTGCGGGCCTACACCCAGAACACCGAGGGGCGGCCCTTCTCGACCTTGCCGACATGCATACCCACCACCCATTACGTCCTGAACTACATGATGGACGAACCGGCCTGCTGGATCGGCGATCCATTGGTGGTGGTGAACATGAACGTTTCCTGGCTGAAATACGCCTCGTTGTGGATTCTCGAACGGCTTCCGGAAGTCTACGATCTTGCCGAACTGCGGGGTGGCTCGGAGGCGGAAATAAGCCGCTGGCGGAAACACACTTTGGCGGTGGTCCCGCATTACCTTCGCGAAATACTTGAGAACGACGGAGAGGGAAACGCGCGGTTTTTTTCCATGCACAGACTCATCGGCCGATCAAAGGGGATCGAGGGCATCGGGGATCACATCGGGCAGATACGTTCAATTTATGAATCCGCCCATCGGGCTGGGCATCCCGCGGCCCGGTCAAGCGCCGATGAGTTGTTTGCAGGGTTCTGAACGAGTTGGAGAGATTAATGACGAAGAAAGCAATGACTGCTTGCCGCGAGATCGAACGCTGCCGCGTTTCGTCGAGCCGTCATCTGGTGTCGGTCCTCAATCTCGGCCATCAGGCCTTGACCGGCGTGTTTCCGCGCAACCCGGAAGAGCGAGTGACCGCCGGGCCACTGGAACTGGTGTGGTGCCCGGATGGCGGCCTGCTGCAACTCAAGCACTCCTACGATCCGGCCGAGATGTACGGCGACAACTATGGCTATCGGTCGGGCCTCAACCAGTCGATGGTCGATCACCTCGCCGACAAAGTCGCCTATCTTGAGCGGTTGATGCCGCTGTCGTCTGGCGATGTGGTGCTCGACATCGGCAGCAACGACGCGACCACTCTCAAGGCCTATCGCGCCGGCGGCATTCGGCGCATCGGCATCGATCCGACCGGCAGGAAGTTCGCCCAGTTCTATCCGGCGGACGTGGCGCTGGTACCCGAGTTCTTCTCGGCCGATGCCTACCGTTCGGCGGAAAAACGCGCCGCCCGGATCGTGACCTCCATCGCCATGTTCTACGATCTCGAGTCGCCGATCGAATTCGCCCGCCAGATCGAGGCCATCCTTGCCGGCGACGGCGTCTGGCACTTTGAGCAGAGCTACATGCCGTCGATGTTGCGGCTCAACTCTTACGACACGATCTGCCACGAGCATCTCGAATACTACTCGCTGGGGCTGGTGAAGACGATTCTGGAGAAATCCGGATTGCGTTTGGTGGACGTCGTGATGAACGCGGTCAATGGCGGAAGCTTCGCGGTGACCGCGGCCAAGGCTGCCAACAAGTCGGTGAAGACCAATCGGGCCGTCATCGACTGGCTACTTAAGCAGGAAGACCGGATGGGCCTGAATACTTCGCGGCCCTATCGCGAGTTCGAGGATCGCGTGTTTCGCCATCGCGAGGATCTGGTCCGCCTGATTCATGCTCTCAACGCGGACGGCAAGAAAGTGCTCGGCTACGGTGCCTCCACCAAGGGCAATGTGGTTCTCCAGTTCTGCCGCTTCTCGGCAAAGGACATCCCCGCCATTGCGGAGGTAAACCGCGAAAAATTCGGCCGCGTGACGCCGGGCACGCACA
>JBQTKG010000011.1:0-21704 GCA_052386315.1 Hyphomicrobiales bacterium | reverse complement strand
CGACCGAATATTACAACTCGGGCCGCTTCGATGCAGCGCTGCTCCGCGTTCTCGAGCGCTACGATACGATCATGGGGATCATGCTGCCGAGCCTGCGCGAGGAGCGCTCCCAGACCTATTCGCCCTTCCTGCCCATTCACCCGGAGACTGGCATCGTCATGCAGGTACCGATCGAGGAAAGGAAGCTCGATTCGGGCTCGATTGTCTGGCGCGATCCGGCGACGGAGAAGGCCTATGAAACGCCGGTCACCGGCGGTCGCTGCAAGCTGCAATGGAAGCCGGATTGGGGCATGCGCTGGTACGCGCTCGGCGTCGATTACGAAATGGCGGGCAAGGACCTGATCGACTCGGTCAAGCTGTCGAGCCGCATCTGCAAGGCGCTGGGTGTTGAACCGCCGGAAGGATTCAACTACGAGCTTTTCCTCGATGAGAAGGGCCAGAAGATTTCCAAGTCGAAAGGCAACGGCCTTACCATAGACGAATGGCTGGCCTATGCCGATCCTGCCTCGCTGTCGCTGTTCATGTACAACCGTCCGCGCGAGGCCAAGAAACTCTATTTCGACGTGATCCCGCGCGCCGTCGACGAATATGCCCAGTTCCAGCAGGCCTATCCCCGGCAGGACGTGAAGGACCGGCTGGTCAATCCGCTCTGGCACATCCATGGCGGCAATCCGCCGCCGCCGGAAGAGGGGGCGGTGTCCTTCGCGCTGCTGCTCAATCTGGTGGCGGTCGCCAATACCGAGGACAAGTCCGTGCTCTGGGCCTTCCTCAAGCGCCATGCGCCGGCTCTCGATCCCGCGACGCATCCGCGCCTCGATGCCCTGGTGGGCTATGCGATCCGCTACTTCGCCGATTTCGTCAAGCCGAAGAAACGATATCGTCCGCCTACGGAGGATGAGCGCGAGGCGCTTGCCGATTTGGCGGCGGCGCTGGCCTCGCTCCCGGAGGGGTCATCGCCGGAAGCGATCCAGCAGAAGGTCTACGACGTGGGCCGCCGCGACCCCTACAAGACGGTGCAGAAGGACGGCTCGGCGGGCGTCGGCCAGAGCTGGTTCAACATGCTTTATCAGGTCCTGCTCGGCGAGGAGCGCGGCCCCCGCTTCGGCTCCTTCGCCGCGCTTTTCGGCCTCGCCAATACCCGCGCCCTGATTGCCAAGGCGTTGAACGGCGAGCTTACTGGCTCGCCCAGATGATCCGCGCCATCCAGTCGATATCCTTCATGTCGACCGTCTTCGACGGGTGCTCGGGGTTGAACGATGCGAGCTCGACGGTCTTGGCCGTTTGCCGCTGCATGACCTTGGCCATCACCTGGCCGTCCACGGTCTTGACCACTACGCGGTCGCCCTTGCGGACGGTGGCGGAGGGCGAGACGATGATGGTGTCGCCCTCGCGGTAGACCGGCGCCATCGAGTCGCCGCTGATTTCCAGCGCATAGGCATTGTGGTCGGTGACGCCGGGAACGTCGATCTCCTCCCAGCCGGAGCCCACCGGGAAGCCGGAATCGTCGAAATAGCCGCCCTTGCCGGCCTGGGCGAGGCCGAGCAGCGGAATCTGCTTGCGCCGCGGCGGCTGGCCCTTGCGGCCGGTCAACAGGTCGGTGAATTCCTCCACCGAGGCGCCGGAAGCTTCCAGAACATGGGCGATGCTTTCCGTCGTCGGCCAGCGCGGGCGGCCGTCGGGGCCGTGGCGTTTCGACGGATTGAAGGAGGTGGGATCGAGACCGGATTTCTTGGCCAGCCCCGACGCCGAAAAGCCGTAGCGCTCGGCGATCGTGTCGATGGCGGCCCAGACCTGTTTATGGCTGAACATGATTTGCCTCTCCATGCCGCATAGTTTTCACAGTAACTAGGAACCAATACCTTATTTGCCACGGATTGTCCATAGTTGTGTAAGTGATTATGGTGCCCGCACCATGGCAATCTTCTGTAAAGCATCTTCCGCTGCGGAATGGGCGGAAGCCATGACCAGCGGTATCGGCCCATGACGTTGGCTGGCATTGCCTTTCCACTACTCCGGCCGCTGCTCCATGCCCTCGATGCCGAGACGGCCCATGGCCTGACCGTCAAGCTCCTGAAGCTCATGCCACCTGCCGCACTTGGCCCGCGGGATTCCCGCCTTGCTGTATCCGCCTTTGGCCTGCATTTCCCCAATCCGCTGGGCCTCGCGGCGGGTTTCGACAAGAATGCCGAAGTGCCCGATGCCATGCTGGCCCAGGGCTTCGGCTTCGCCGAAGTGGGAACCCTGACGCCCAGACCGCAATCGGGCAATCCCCGGCCAAGATTGTTCCGCCTTGCCGAGGACCGCGCCGTCATCAATCGCACGGGCTTCAACAATGAAGGCCACGCCGCCGCCCTCGCAAGGCTTGCCGCCCGCCGCCGCGGCGCAAAGCCGGTCGGCGTCAATCTCGGCGCCAACAAGGACTCATCCAACCGCATCGCCGATTATGTGGCGGGGATCGAAGCCTTCTCGGAGATTGCCGATTATCTTGCCATCAACATCTCCTCGCCCAATACGCCGGGGCTCAGGTCCTTGCAGTCGCGCGCCGAACTGCAATCCCTCCTGGCGCGTCTCAATGAAGCGCGGGCGCAACAGACGCGGCGCCCGCCGATGCTGCTCAAGATTGCCCCCGATCTCCGCGGCGACGAGCTGGAAGATATCGCTCGCTGCTGCGGCGGAGGAACGGTCGACGGCATCATCGTCTCCAACACCACGATCGCGCGGCCGCCGCTCAAATCCCGCCACGCCCAAGAGTCGGGCGGGCTGTCGGGAGCACCCCTCTTCGAACTTTCGACGCGGCAGCTTGCCCGGCTCTATCTCCTGACCGACGGGCGCATTCCCCTGGTCGGCGCGGGCGGCATCGGCGATGCCGAAACCGCTTGGGCGAAAATTCTCGCCGGCGCCACGCTGTTGCAGCTCTATTCGGCCCTGGTCTATCGCGGTCCAGGATTGGTGGCGGAGATTGTCGAAGGGCTTTCCGCCCGGCTCAGGCGCGAGGGCTCAACCCTTGCGGCAATACGCGGCCGCGACGCTAGCGCGCTTTCCGGCGAAGTGATTCCACTTCGCCGAAAAGAAATCGCGCCAGACTAAAAGCTTGGAGCATGTTCTTCTCGCCAAAGTGCATGCACTTTGGCGGAACATGCTCAGGCATTGGCTCACCAGGGATTGAGCGGCACATAGGTGTTGAAGATTTTCTCCGTCGTGCCGTTGCCTTGCAGGCGGTCGAGACCATGGTCGAGGGCGTCGCGAATGTCTTCGCGGTCCTTGCGCACCAGGAACACCATGCTGCGGCTGAAATAGCCGCGGTCGACATAGGCGCCGGACAGAAGCCTGCAACAGCCACGCGAGGCGCTGCCGGCGATCCAGTAGATGAGCCGCAGGGAATCGCCGAACAGCGCATCGACACTGCCGGTGCGCAGAGCCTCCTGCGCCTCCGCCTCGCTGTCGAACGCCATCAGCGTCGAGCGCGAATAGTATTCTTCCAGCCAGGCCGCGTGCGCCGTGCCCTTGACCATGCCGATGCGCTTGCCGCCGAGGGTGCGCACATCGCCGGCCGCCAAGGCGCTTGAGCCCGGCACGGCGAAACGGCCGAGGCTGCGGAAATAGGGCCGGGTTGCCAGCACCTCCTTGAACAGGCCGGGATCGGGCCGTGGACCGGCGATGATCACATCGCCGTCCCGCCGCGCCAGTGCGCCGGCAAGCTCGCCATAGGGCCGCATCACCACCTCGCAGCGCAGCTTGATTTCGGCGCAGGCGGCAAGTGCGAGGTCTACGGCAAGTCCGGCCGCGGTGCCGGTGCCGGTTGCGAAGCTGAAGGGCGGAAAATCGCCATCCGCCAGAAGCCGCACGGTTTCGGTGGGCGCGATCTGCGGTGCTTTGGCCCCCGTCTCCACATGCCGGAAAAGCGGCAGCCTGTAGGTCGCTCCATCCTGTGGCTGTGGCAGCGCTGACGTTGACGCAACCAGAAAGACTGCGGCGGCAGCCAAACACAGCCTGGAGGCGGTTGCGCAAGTGACGTTAGGTTGCTTCATCATGCTAACGCAAAGTAACTCTCATTTGACGCGAGCAGCACTTGGCTCTGCTAGAGGCCCATGATGTCCGGTTTCCGCCTTCATATCGCGGCGTTCCGGGCAAAATAGCGGCAGACGGCGAGGATGTCTTGCCCCGATTGCCCGGTTGGGCCATTGCCGAAGCGCTCCGCCATTTGCCTGAAGACGAGCTTGAGCAGACGCTCCGCAGCAGAATTTTGCCGGCCGCCAGCCTGCCTGGCTTGCGCCTGTTCGCCAGTTTCGGCCAGACGGCTTATGCGCTCGCCCGGCAGCGTGGCCTCAATCTGGTGGCCGAGGGGCGCCCCGCCGATTTCATCGCCGCCGCGCGTCTGGTCCTTGGTTCCAGCCTGCTCCGCGAAGCCACCTATGGCCTGGCCCGAAAATATCGGCGGTTCTCGGCCAGCCGCCGCCTGACACTGCCGCAGATCGCCTGGTGCCTGTCCGGCCTTGCCGCGATCGCCTTCGCGGCGCTGGTCCTGCCGCCGGATTTGCTGTGGACCGCTGCAAGTCTGGTTTCGGGCCTGTTCTTTCTGGCGGTGATAGCACTTCGCCTGCTGTGTCTGTTCCCGCCGCTGCCCTTGCCGGAGGCCGCCGCACCCGATCTCTTCGATGACGAGCTGCCCGTCTATTCGGTGCTCGTTCCCCTGTTCCGCGAGACCGCCGTTCTCGGACAATTGCTTGGAGCCCTCGGCCGCCTGAACTATCCGCGCGACAAGCTCGACATCAAGCTGATCCTCGAGGAATCCGATATCGCCATGCAGCGGGTCGTGGCGCGGCTTCACCTGCCCGAGCATATCGAGGTGATCGTCGTGCCCTGCGGCTCACCCCAGACCAAGCCGCGGGCCCTCAATTACGCCCTGCAGTTCGCCCGCGGCGAGCTTCTCACCATCTTCGATGCCGAAGACGTTCCCGAGCCGCTGCAGCTTCGCCTGGCCGCCGAGACCTTCGCCCTGTTGCCGGAAGGCGTCGCCTGCCTGCAGGCCGAGCTCGCCTATTACAATGCCAATGAGAATTGGCTGACCCGGCAATTCACCATCGAATATGCAACGCTGTTCGGCTTGCTGCTGCCGGCGCTGGCGAGCTATCGCCTGCCGCTGCCGCTGGGCGGCACTTCCAACCATTTCCGCACCCACATCCTGCGCCGCGCCGGCGCCTGGGATCCTTTCAATGTAACCGAGGATGCCGATCTGGGCCTGCGCCTTGCCCGGCTCGGCTATGCCACGGCCACTCTCGATGCCTCGACCTATGAAGAGGCGAGCATCGGCTTGCGCAATTGGCTGCGCCAGCGGTCGCGCTGGCTGAAAGGCTTCCTGCAGACCTGGCTCGTCCACACGCGCTCGCCATTCAGGTTGGCGGAAGAAGTGGGTGCCGCCGGTTTCTGGGTCTCCCAGGCCTATACGACGGGCCTCGTCGCTTCGGCGCTCTTGCATCCTTTCTGCCTCGGCCTCACCCTATGGCTGATTGCCACCGGCCGTGCCCTGTCCGCCGATGCCGGGATTTTCGCGACCATCGTGGCCGGCATCAATTTGGCGGTTCTGGTCTCCGGCTATGCGGTGACGATTCTGGCCGGCCGCAAGGCCATCCGCCACAAAGGCATTGCCGGCTGGTATTTCACCCTGGCTACCATGCCCATCTATTGGCTCTTGATCTCGCTCGCCGCCTGGGCGGCACTCTGGCAATTCATCGTCGCACCCTTCCACTGGAACAAGACCGAACATGGTCTGTCGAGTTTCCAGGCATGGGGACCGCTCGGCTGATTGGAGCGGGCGATGGGAATCGAACCCACGACATGCAGCTTGGGAAGCTGCCGTTCTGCCACTGAACTACGCCCGCAGCCTGGCCACATGGTTATCAATCCGGGCGCGCCCCGTCCAGCCTCGCCTGCACGGCGCAATCACCTGGGATCGTAGGGCTTGAAATGCTTGGATAGCTTCAGCCCCTGGCGCTGGTAACTGGAGCCGATGGCCTGGCCGTAAACCTGGGCCGGCGCCTCGGTGAGCGGCTCATAGACGAGACGGCCGATGATCTGTCCGTCCTCGAGAATGAACGGCACTTCATGCGAGCGCACTTCCAGCACGGCGCGGGCGCCCTCGCCGCCTCCCGCCTCATGGCCGAAGCCCGGATCGAAGAAGCCCGCATAGTGGACGCGGAATTCGCCGACCAGCGGATTGAACGGCACCATTTCGGCGGCATAGGCGGGCGGCACCCGCACCGCCTCCCTGGAGGCGAGAATGTAGAACTGGTCGGGATCGAGAACCAGCCAGCCCCGCTGCCAGATCGGTTCCCAGAAATCGCCGGCATCGAGGGCGGCGGTGCGGTCGACGTCGATCAGGCCCGAATGCCGCTTGGCGCGGAAACCGACGGGGCCGTCCGTGGCACCGCCGGTCAGATCGACGGTGAGCGCCAAGCCGTTGTCGATATTGACCTCGCCCGAGGAGATCAGCCTCTCGCTCTCGTGCAGGTCCCTGATGATCGCATCTGAGGCAAGAGGCGGCCCCGAGCGGAAGCGCATTTGCGACAGCCGCGATCCGGCGCGCACCAGAACCGAAAAGGTCCGCGGGCCGATTTCGGCATAGAGCGGACCCGCATAGGCTTCCGGCACCTTGTCGAATTCCTGCGCGTAGTCGGTAATGACGCGGGTGAAGATGTCGAGGCGCCCGGTCGAGCTCTTGGGATTCGCCGCCGCCGAAATGCCGGGGGGCAGGGCCAGCGATTCCATCAGCGGCACGATATAGACGCAGCCCGTTTCCAGCACCGCGCCGTCGGTCAGCGCCATCTTGTGCAGTGCCAGTCCGGCCAGGCGTCCGGCGACCGTCGTCTTGGGGCCGGGCAGGAACGAGGCACGCACCCGGTAGGCCCATTCGCCGAGCCGGAGATCGAGGCTGGCGGGCTGGATCTGGCCGGCATCGAGCGGCCGCCCGGAGCGGATCAGCCGTTTGTCGCAATAATCGCCGATGACCCGCGCCGGCAGGATTCCGTGACGCGGGTTTTGGCCGGGAAGACTTGCCATCGCCCCTCTTGGCGGATTTTCGGCCGCCCACGCAAGCCCCATGAGGAGGCGGTGGAAAACCGCGCGCGAAGCGCTAGCGCGTTTTCCCGAAAAGTGGAATCGCTTTTCGGACAAGAAAACGCGGCAAGCCAATAATTTGGCGCATGTTCTTGCCGCCAAAGTGTCTACACTTTGGCGGAACATGCGCTAGACTGGCGCCATGTATCAGCGCATCACCCGCGGCATCAAGATCGTCGTCCGCCCGCAATATCTGGAAGGCCAGTCGAAGCCCGAGGAAGGCCATTTCGTCTGGGCCTATACCATCACCATCGAAAATCACGGCCGCGAGACGGTGACGCTGCGCACCCGCTACTGGAAGATCACCGACGCCCACGGCCGCGTGCAGGAAGTGCGCGGCGCCGGTGTGGTCGGCGAACAGCCGACGCTGAAGCCCGGCGAGAGTTTCCAATATACGTCGGGCTGCCCCTTGCCCACCGCCTCCGGCTTCATGACCGGCGCCTATCAGATGCAGATGAGCGGCGGGGAGATGTTCAACGTCGATATCCCGGCCTTCTCCCTCGACAGCCCGCACGAGAAACATTCGATCAATTGAGTCCCATGACCGGACCATCCTTCACCCCGGCGGAAATGCTGGCCCGCCTCGTCGCTTTCGATACGACGAGCCGCGACGGCAATCTGCCGCTCATCGAATTCGTCGAGGACTATCTCGATGGCTGGGGCATTCCGCATCTGCGCGTCGATTACGAGCCGGGCAGGAAGACCAATCTCTATGCCACCATCGGCCCCGACATTGCCGGCGGCATCGTGCTGTCCGGGCACACCGATGTGGTGCCCGTCGACGGCCAGGCCTGGAGCTCCGATCCTTTTTCGCTGACCGAGAGGGACGGCCGGTTCTATGGCCGCGGCAGTTGCGACATGAAGGGCTTTCTCGCCGTGGCCCTCGCCATGGTGCCGCAATTCAAGGCGCGGCCGCTTAAGGTCCCCATTCATTTGGCGCTCTCCTGCGACGAGGAGGTGGGCTGCAAGGGGGTACGGCCGCTGCTTGCTCACATCCGCGATCATCTGCCACGCCCACGCGCCGTCATCGTCGGCGAACCCACCTCGATGCAGGTGGTCAACGCCCACAAGAGCGCCATCACCTTTGCCACCGAAGTCACCGGCCACGAGGCCCATTCGAGCTGCACCCATCTGGGCGTCAATGCCATCATGGTGGCGGGCGAACTGCTGGCCGAGATCAACCGCATCCGCGGCGATGTCGAGGCGCGCGGCGATCCGTCGGGACGTTTCGATCCGCCTTATTCGACCGTGCATGTGGGACTGATCGAGGGCGGCACCGCCAAGAACATCATTCCGCGCCGCTGCGCCTTCCAGTGGGAAACGCGGCTTCTTCCCAATGCCGATCCCCGCGAAGTGCCGGACCGCTTCGAGGCCTTCGCTCGCCGCCTCGAACCGGCCATGAAGGCGGTGGCGCCGGAGACGGGCATTGACAACCGCCGGGTAAACGTGGTGCCGGGGCTTTTACCCGAGACGGAATCGCCCGCCGAACATCTGGCGCTGCACCTCGCCGCCGCCAATGGCACCCATGCGGTTTCCTATGGCACCGAGGCGGGGCTGTTTCAGGAAATCGGCATCCCCGCCGTCATCTGCGGCCCCGGCTCGATCGAGCAGGCCCACAAGCCCGACGAATATGTCGAGATCGCGCAACTGCATAAATGCGAGGCGTTCATGCGCAGGTTGGCGGAATACTGCGCGTAATCGCATACCCCATCAATTGTCATCCCCGTCCCCGGACTTGATCCGGGGATCATCCCGGCGATCCATCGTTCCATATGCTCAGGCCTCAGAGTAGTTGAACCATGGGTCGCCGGAATGAGTCCGGCGATGACACTGTTGGTATCTTTGGTATCTACTGCAACTTCCGCTCAATCTTCTCGTTCCACTCTTTCTCGAACACCTTCTTCTTGCCCTCGAAGGCTTCGAGCTTGCCCCACACGATCCAGTGGGTCTTGGTCGCCGTGAGGCGGCCGTAGGTTTCGGTGCGCACATGCCAGCGGCCGCGCTTCAGTTCCTCGGTCCAGTGGGTTTCCATCTTCGCCGACAAGGGATCGTCCGGCAGGATCGAATAATTCTCGCGGCCCGCCGAATAGGTGATGAGGCCGTGCGGCGCTATTTCATAGGAGCCGAAATCGTCGACGATCTCGATCCGCGCGGCGCCGGTCTTGGGATCGATCGTCGTCTCGCGCTTGTTCCACGGTTTCTTCAGTTCCTTGCGCTTTGCCTCCGCTGCCGCTTCCGCCGGTTTCCAGCTAAGCGGCGCCTCATTGGCGACCGGCTTGCGCACCGGAATATGCACCAGCGACTTGCCCGTATAAACTGTGAGCGTCACCGGCTCCGGCGCCGGCCACGCAATCGGAAAATAGGTCGTCGAAATCGACACCCGCAGCTTGTGGCCCTTGGGGATTCGCCAGGCGATGTCGTCCATCTTGATCTTCATCCGGTAGCGCTTGCCGGGCTCCAGCGGCTTCGGATTTCCGCGGCTCTCGCGCATGCACAGGTTCTGCACGTGATAGGTGATGCGCGATACCTCGCCCGAAGGCCAGACATCGTTGAGCCGCACCGCCACGAAAGCCACCGGCTTATCCGCCGAGAAATCGAGCTCGACCGCCGGCTGGCCGACGATATCCATATCGGTGATCAGCGCCGGCGAATCGAAGACGAGCGACTGTTCGTCGTCGCGCCGCTGATCGCCGGGAAATTCGGGGCCGAGCCAGATGATGACGTATTCGCCGCCGTCGAGGCCGGTGGTCTGCTTCGATGAAATCGTCAGCGCCTTTTCCACCCCCGCCGTGCCGCCGATCGCGCCCTCGTTGAGATGCCATTTCTTGGTCTCGACATTGCCGAAGCCCCAGAAACTCTCGGCGATCCAGCGGCCCTTGAGATGCTGCTTCGAGGTTCCCGGCTTCTCCGCGTCCAACACATAGACGCGGTAGTCGGGATCGCGCGAAACGCCGGTCGGCTCGTTCTTCAGCCACTGGTCCCACCAGCGCAACATTTCCTGGAGGAAGCCGATGCGCGGTTCCGGCAGGGCGAAATGCGGATACTTGTGGGCCCACGGGCCGATGATCGCCTTGCGCGTGGTGCGCAGGCCCTTCATCAGCCTCGGGATGGCGTTGGAATAGGCATCGTTCCAGCCGCCGACGATCAATGCCGGCGTCTCGATTGCCGCCCAATCCTCGCACACCGAGCCATGCTTCCAATAGGCGTCGCGGTGCGGATGCTTGAGCCACTGGATGATCAGGAAGGGTTCGTTCGCAAGCCGCTCCATCCACATCTTGCGCCATTTGTTGCCGACGATTGCCGGATCGGGCGGGCGCGAGGAATAGGCGAGCATGGTGGCGGCCCAGCCGAGATTTTCGTTGATCAGGCAGCCGCCCTTGTAATGGATGTCGTCCTCATAGCGGTCGTCGGTCGAACACAGTGTCACGATGGCCTTGAGCGCCGGCGGCTTGCGCGCCGCCACCTGCAGCGCATTGAAGCCGCCCCAGGATATGCCCATCATGCCGACCTTGCCGGTCGACCATTTCTGCCGCGCGATCCAGGCGATCGCTTCCAGTGCGTCGTCCTGTTCCTGCTTTTCATATTCGTCATGCATCAGCCCTTCCGAATCGCCGTTGCCGCGCATGTCGACGCGGATCGCCGCATAGCCGTGGCCGGCGAGATAGGGGTGCGTCAAGGCATCGCGCACGATGGTGCCGTCGCGCTTGCGGTAGGGGATATATTCGAGGATCGCCGGAACCGGGTTCTTCTCCGCATCCTTCGGAATCCACATGCGGCCGGCAAGCTTGACGCCGTCAGACATGGCGATCCAGAAATTCTCGACCTCCCTCACCTTGCGCGGGAAGTCCTTCACCGTCTTGATGGTCATGCAGTCCTCGCGGTTGCGTAAGCGGGAAGCACGCCCCTGCGGGCGAGCGAACCGGCGGCTTCAACAATGGCGTTGAAGGCGGCCCGCGCCGGCTCGCTCATGTGGCGGGCGCGCAGGAAAGCGTGGACCAGCAGGGGCTCGTGGCGGACGAATGCCTGAACGCCCGCCAGCTTCAGGCGCGCCGCATAGGCCTCGCAATCGTCATGCAGGGGATCGAGACCGGCGGCCACCATGAAGGCGGGCGGCAGGCCGGCATAATTCGTTTCGCGCAGGGGCTCGGCGAATTTGTGGCCATGGCCTTTGTAGATATCGCGGTAATACTCGACATCGCTTGTCGCAAGGCCGGGCGCCCTCGCCTGCGTCACGTAAGAGCCCTTACCCATGTCGCCGCCAAGGCCGGGATAGATCAGCACTTGCCCCAGCAGCTTGGGCGAGCCTTGATCGCGCGCCTTGAGCGCCAGCGCCGCCGCCAGATTGCCGCCGGCGCTGTCGCCGGCGACCGCAATCTTGGAATAGTGCCGGCCGAGATATTGCAGTACCTGCCAGCAATCCTCGAAGGCGGCGGGGAAGGGATGTTCCGGCGCCAGCCGGTATTCGACGCCCACCACCGCCACTTCCGCGCCGGCGCAGATTTCGGCGCAGACATCGTCATGGCTTTCGAGGCCGCCCAGCACGAAGCCGCCGCCATGCAGATAGAGCAGCAGCGGCGGCCTCTCCGTGGCATCGCTGCGGTACAGGCGGCAGGCGACATCGCCCACCTTGAAATCCGCCGTGGTGACGCCCCGCGGCCGCTCCTTGCGGAAATGCGCGCAATATTTGTCGTAGAAGGCGCGCTGCTCCGCCATGCTGAAGTTGACCGCATCCGGCGGATAGAACCGCTCGCCCGCGATCATGAAGGCGCGCAGTCTGGGATCTTTCAGCTCGGCATATTTTTCTTGCGATGGATCGGTCATGTGACGCCCGGCACATTATTCGCAACCCGGCGGGATACAAGCCCCGCGAAATCGCAGCCCGCATTTAGCCGGGGGACCTCGAAGCAAGGCCGCGTCGTTATGGTAAACGGTAAAATTTTACTCAATCGGTTAGGATATCATTGGGGCGAGCGCTGTTATGGCTACTTGTTCCGAAAGCCCGTCGCCATGACAAGCCAAGCCGATACCATGCTTCACGACGACAAACGTCACAAGCTGCGCCAGTCCGCGGTCATGCAGGCCCGTATCGTCATGCCGAATCAAAGGTCCTTTGCCCCCTGCTTCGTGCGGGAAGTTTCCCGCACGGGCGCCAAATTGACAATCGATGATGGCTGGCTGATTCCGAAGGCATTCTGGCTTCGCATCGATGGCGATCCCTTGTTGCACTATTATACCGTGGTGTGGCGCAGTGCCGGCGAGATCGGTATCGAGTTGGCAAGCGGGACCAGGAAACGTAGTTGGACAGGCGACTGAAGCGACCTTCTCTGGCAACTGCCGAATGTCACACCCTAATCCGGAAACACTCCCTCATGGGCGAGCCCGCGACCGCCACTTCGAAAGCGGCAACCGGCCCAGTTCAGGGCGCGGTTTGTCCGGCAACATCGAGATGAACTCCAGGGAATGCCCGTCAGGATCATCGAAATAAACACTTGCCGCAGGCATCCAGCCAAACACCATGGGTTCATCGATCGGCTGTCCACCGCCCCCATCACGCGGCGTAATGCCGGCTCTGCGTAAAGCATCGACCGACGCCACGACATGTTTCAACTCCACGTCGAATGCAATGTGGAGCCGCATTCGTATTGGCGACGAATGGATCGACCAGAGCCCCATCATTGTATGACCGGGTTCGCCGACCCAGAAGAACGCGGCATGTCGCTCGGGGACCGTATGCGCCAGCTTGAGGCCAAGAATATCTCTGTAAAATACAATTGAGTTGTCGAGATTGCTGACAGTCAGGTGTGACTCAAAAAGACGTCTGATTGGTACGATGCTCATGACGCGGATTCTTGCTCAGCTTGGCCAACCGGCGCTATCATAAGGCGACTTCCGCAAAGGGCCAATCTTCACCTTTGCTGCCACTCGGAAACAGTGTCTAACCCGGCAATACCCCCTCATGGGCGAGCCCGCGGATCGCCGCGACAATCGCCTCGAAGGCCGCCATCGCGGGCTTGCTGACATGCCGGGCCCGCATGAAGGAGTGGGCCAGCGCCGGCTCCTCGCGGATCGTCGCCTGAAGCCCCGCTGCTTTCATTTTGCCGTGGAAGACGATGCCGTCGTCGCAGAGCGGATCGTGCGCCGCGACCGAAATGAAGGCGGGCGGCAGGCCTGACAGATCCCTGGCGATATTGGGCACCGCATAGGGGTCGTGCCAGTTCGGCCCATCGCGGGGCCCAAGGAAACTTTCGAGATAGAAGATCATCTCGGCGCGCGTCAGGCACGGCGCCTCGGCGTTGCGCTTGTAGGAGGCGGTCCCGGTGTCGGCGCCGAGCACCGGATAGATCAGCACCTGGCCGCGCAGTTGCGGGAGGCCGCGATCGCGCAGCGAAAGAGCCAGGCCCACCGTCATCTGGCCGCCGGCGCTGTCGCCGGCGCCGAGGATGCGCGAGGGATCGATGCCCAGCGCCCGGCCGGAACTGCGCATCCACTCCAGCACCTTGTGCGAATCCTCGAGTTGCGCCGGATGCGGATGTTCGGGCGCCAGAC
Organism: Hyphomicrobiales bacterium; assembly: GCA_052386315.1. Classification (GTDB taxonomy): domain Bacteria; phylum Pseudomonadota; class Alphaproteobacteria; order Rhizobiales; family Aestuariivirgaceae; genus Aestuariivirga. The sequence continues at coordinate 8,045 of JBQTKG010000011.1, read as the reverse complement.
GATAGTCGGCCAGCACCGTCACCACATCTGCCGCGTCCGCCATCTCGGCACAGATGTCGTCATGGGTTTCGCAGGAGCCGAGCACCCAGCCGCCGCCATGAAAATAGATGACGCCGGGTTTGGGCTCCTCCCCCGGCGGGCGGAACACGCGCACATGGACGCCATCGGCGTCGAGATCCTCGACCATCAGGCGCTTCGGGCGCGGGGCCCTGAACATGCGGCAGACCTCGTCCCAGGCCTGGCGCTGGCGGTCCAGCGGCCAGAGGGCCGCCTCGGGCGGCGAATGGGCCGAAAGCTCATGATAGAATTTGAGCATCCCCGCATCGATCGGCGCTTGCGACATGATCCCTGTTCCCGGATGCAATTCTGTCATAGGAATGCGGCAAGTCTGCCTCAACCAACCGATGCCGTCCATTCGCAACCATGATCTGGCCGTGGAAAAAGCACGATACCGCGGGGCTCGAAGCCGGGCGCCCGCCGGCGGCGGAGCCGCGGGCGGATGTGCCCGACAATCTGATTGCGGCGTTTCCCGATCCGGTCCTGCTTCTCGACCGCCGCGGCGAGGTGATCGCCGCCAACGCCCATGCCCGCGGAATCTTCGACGCCGACCCGCGCGGCCGCCACATGTCCGCCTCGATCCGGGCGCCCGCCGTGCTCGAGGCGGCGCAGGCGGCGGCGGGCGGGGCCGAACCCGTGCATGTCGAGTATGAATTGCGCGGTCCCGTGCCCAGTCTTTTCGACGCCTTCATCGCGCCGGTCGCCGGGACCGGCGTCGAAGGGCCAGCCTGCCTCGTCGTGCTCAGGGACTTGACGCGCGAACAGCAGATCGAGCGCATGCGCGCCGATTTCGTCGCCAATGCCAGCCATGAATTGCGCACCCCCCTTGCCTCGCTTTCCGGCTTCATCGAGACGCTGCAGGGGGCCGCCAGGAGCGACGCCAAGGCGCGCGACAAGTTCCTGGGGCTCATGCGCGTCGAGGCCGAGCGCATGAAGCGCCTGATCGACGATCTCCTGTCGCTGTCGCGCATCGAAATGAACGAGCGCGTGCGGCCCTCCGGCAGCGTCGATCTGGCCGAGGTGGCCCGCCATGTGGTCCACATGATGGGGGCCATGGCCAAGCAGGAGAAGTGCCGGATCGAAGTCAAGGTCAAAGAGCCGCTCACCGTCACCGGCGACTGGGACGAGCTCGTTCAGGTCGTGCAGAATCTCGTCGAGAACGCCATCAAATACGGCGCCTCGGGAAAGCGCATCGAGATCGAGGGCGCGCAGCCGGCCGGCCATGTCGAGTTGAGCGTCGTCGATCATGGCCCGGGCATTGCCGCCGAGCACATTCCGCGCCTCACCGAGCGCTTCTATCGGGTCAGCGTCCAGGAGAGCCGCTCGCGCGGTGGCACCGGGCTTGGCCTGGCGATCGTCAAGCATATCCTCAACCGCCACCGCGGCCGGCTCATTGTCACATCGGCGCGGGGCCACGGCAGCCGGTTTACCGTCCGTTTGCCAGAACGTGACGAAAAACTTAGATAATTCAATTGTTTGAGTTGTCATAATTATGTGATCTGGACGTTACATAAGCATCATCCAGGGTCCCTAGCTTCCGTCCGTCCACTCACGGGAGACAGGCAAACATGAAACATCTTCTTATCGCCGCCAGCACGCTGGCGCTTCTTGCCGGGCCGGCGCTGGCCCGCGACCAGATTCGCATCGTTGGGTCCTCGACGGTCTATCCTTTCACCACCGCGGTCGCCGAAGCCTTCGGCAAGACTTCCGGCATGAAGACGCCGGTGGTCGAATCGACCGGCACCGGCGGCGGCTTCAAGCTGTTCTGCGCCGGGCTTGGCGAGGCGACACCCGACTTCACCAATGCCTCGCGGCCGATCAAAAAGAGCGAGTTCGACGATTGCGCCAAGAACGGCGTCACCGAGATCGTCGAGATCAAGATCGGCTTCGACGGTCTGTCGATCGCCCATGCCAAGGCGGCCAAGGATTTCGCCCTCACCAAGCAGCAGATTTTCCTGGCGCTGGCCAAGGATGTTCCCGGCGCCGGCGGCAAGCTCGTCGCCAACCCCTACAAGATGTGGAGCGACATCGATCCCTCGCTTCCCGCAACCAAGATCGAAGTGCTGGGCCCGCCGCCCACCTCCGGCACCCGTGACAGCTTCGCCGAGCTGGTGATGGAGAAGGGCGCCGAGACCGTCGACTCGCTCAAGCAACTCAAGAAAGCCGATGCCAAGGCCTTCGAGAAGGTCTGGAAGTCGATGCGCGAGGACGGCGCCTATGTCGAAGCCGGCGAAAACGACAACCTCATCGTCCAGAAGCTCGAGGCCAATCCCGATGCGCTGGGAATTTTCGGCTTTTCCTTCCTCGAGGAGAACCAGAGCTCCATCAAGGGCATCGCCGTCGACGGCGTGGCGCCGGGCTATGAGGCGATCGCCGGCGGCGAATACAAGGTGGCGCGGCCGCTCTTCATCTATGCCAAGAAGCAGCATGTGGGAACCATTCCCGGCATGGCCGAATTCGTCGCCGAATATGTGTCCGGCAAGGCGATCGGCGAGGACGGCTATCTCGCCGACAAGGGTCTGGTGACGCTTCCCGGCGACGAAGCGGAAAAGAGCCGCGCGCTTGCCGCCGCCATGGAGATTTTGAAAGGCGACGGTCTGAAGTAAGTTTGCGTGAGACGGTGGGGCAGGCCGCGGATGTACCGGCTGTCCCATCCGATGCAATGCAAAACCGCGGCGACAAGCGGTGGCGCAGTGAGGGGCGAAAGGCGCAATGACCGCCTGGACGTTGCTGATCGTGGCGGCACTGACGGGGGCTGGCTTTCTCGCAGGCCTTGCCCGCGCCCGCAGCCTGCGGCTTGCCGGCGGCCCCGCCTTCCATTCGCTTCCCGCCTATCACGGGCTGATGCTCGCTGCCGCGGCGATTGCCGCTTCGGTTCTAGCCAGCGCCGTTGCCGCCATCGCCATGGGCTCCGCGTCGATCGCCATGCCCGCGGTCGCGGCGGTTGCCGGCACGGCGGCGGTTGCCGCGCTCTATCCCCGCATCGAGGCCGGCTTCCGCGCCCGCAACCTGTTCGAACGCTTCGTGCTGGCGGTGCTCGGCGCCTGCTCGGCGGTGGCGATCCTGACGACCGTCGGCATCGTCTTCTCGGTCCTGTTGGAATCCCTGGTCTTCTTCGCGCAGGTGCCGGTTTTCGAGTTTCTCTTCGGCACCCAGTGGTCGCCCACCGCCGATCCGCCGTCCTTCGGTTTCATTCCGTTGCTCACCGGCACCTTGCTGATCACGGTCATCGCCATTGTGGTGGCGGGCCCGCTCGGCCTCCTGTCGGCCATCTTCATGGCGGAGTATGCAGGGCCCCGCCTGCGCGGGATTCTGAAGCCGCTTCTCGAAATGCTGGCGGGCATTCCAACCGTGGTGCTCGGCTTCTTCGCCGCCCTGACCGTGGCGCCGTTGATCCGCGGCACCGGCCAGGGGCTCGGCCTTTCGGTTGCCTCGGAATCGGCCCTCGCCGCCGGTCTTGTCATGGGCATGATGATCGTGCCGCTGATTTCCTCGCTTGCCGACGACATCATCAATGCCGTGCCGCAGGCGCTGCGCGACGGCTCCTATGCCCTGGGCGCCACCCAATCCGAAACCATCAGGCGCGTCGTCCTGCCGGCGGCGCTGCCCGGCATTGCCTCGGCCTTCATGCTGGCGATTTCGCGCGCCATCGGCGAGACCATGATCGTGGTCATGGCGGCGGGGCTTTCCGCCAATCTCAGCTTCAATCCGCTGGCCGCCGTCACCACCATCACCGTGCAGATCGCAACGCTCCTGGTCGGCGACCAGGAATTCGATTCGGCCAAGACGCTCTCGGCCTTCGCGCTCGGCTTCGTGCTTTTCCTGTTCACGCTGACCCTCAATTTCGTAGCACTCCGCGTCGTGCAGAAGTACCGGGAAGCCTATGACTGACACATTCAAGCGAGGCGACCCGAAACTCATCGCCAGGCGCTACCGCGCCGAGCGGCGGTTCCGCGCCTATGGCGCGGCGGCCCTCGGCTTCACCGCTTTGTTCCTCGCCATTCTCCTCGCCGATATCGCGGTCAAGGCCTGGCCCGCCTTCTTCGAGCATCGCGTCGTCCTGAAGATCGCCGTCGATCCGGCCCGCGTCGATGCCAGGGATCCCGTCAAGGGCGATTACGAAGGCCTGGTGAAGGATGCATTCCGCGCGGCGATCCCGGCCGTCGCCTCGCGCGGCGACAAGAAAAAACTGTCGGGTCTTCTCTCGGTGGGCGCCGCCGACGATTTGCGCCGCATGGTGGTGAGCGATCCGGGCCTTGCCGGCACCGAAGTCACCGCTCCCGTGCTGCTTTCCGCCGATGCCGATCTTTATCTGAAGGGTCTGCAGACCGCAACCGCGCGCCGGCCGGGCGGCGACACGCTTCAGGTTCACGAAGCCGGCGAGAACTATCTGCTGACCGGCGCCATCGAAAGTCTCGCTCCGGGCGAGGTGGTGAGATTGAACGGCGGCGCCTTGCGCGTCACCGGGCCCGCGGCCGGCGGGCTCGCAGCCGAGGCCCTGGTCGGCCCGCAGAACCTCAATGCCGCAGCCACCGGGCAGTGGGATGTTCTCGCCTTCTCGATAGCCGAATCCGGCCGCCGCATTTCCGACCGCGAGATCGTCTGGCTGGAAAGCCTCAAGGACCGAGGCTCAATCGAAAAAGCCGTCGCCTGGCGGTTCTTCACCTCCGGCGATTCCCGCGAGCCGGAGCTTGCCGGCATTCGCGGCGCCCTGGTGGGATCGCTTCTGGCGGTGGCGGTGGCCCTCGGCCTCAGCCTGCCGCTTGGCGTCGCCGCGGCGATTTATCTCGAGCAATTCGCGCCCAGGAACCGGCTCACCGAAGTGATCGAGGTCAATATCAACAATCTCGCCGCCGTGCCCTCGATCATCTTCGGCCTCCTGGGGCTTGCCGTGTTCCTGAATTTCTTCGGCCTGCCGCGTTCGGCCGCCTTGGCGGGCGGCCTGGTGCTGGCGCTGTTGGTCCTGCCGACCATCATCATCGCCTCGCGCGCCGCCCTCAAGTCGGTGCCGCCGTCGATCGCCGAAGCCGCCCTCGGCGTCGGCGCCTCGCACCAGCAGGCGGTCTTCCATCACATGCTGCCGCTGGCTTTGCCGGGCATCCTCACCGGCACCATTCTCGCCGTCGCTCGCGCCCTTGGCGAGACGGCGCCGCTCTTGATGATCGGCATGGTCGCCTTCATCGTCGATATTCCGCGAAACCTCACCGACGCCACCACCGTCCTGCCGGTGCAGATTTTCCTGTGGTCGGACCTGCCGGAAATCGCCTTCCAGTCGCGCACCGCCGCGGCGATCGTGCTGCTGCTCGCCGTGCTGTTCTGCCTCAACGCCGTTGCCATATATCTGCGCAAGCGCTTCGAACGGCGCTGGTGAGAAGGGCACAAATCCATGAACGTCATGCCCCAGACGATCGTCACGCCGGATAAACCGCGCATCATCGCCGAGCGCCCGGTCAAGATCGAGGCGCGCGACGTCAACGTCTATTACGGCGAGAAGCAGGCCATCAAGAATCTGTCGATCGCCATCCCCGACCGCGCCGTCTCGGCATTCATCGGCCCCTCCGGCTGCGGCAAAACCACCTTTCTGCGCGCCATCAACCGCATGAACGACACCATCCCCGCCTGCCGCATGACCGGCGAGATCGCCATCGACGGCAAGAACGTCTATGACAAGGACCTCGATGTGGTGCAGCTGCGGGCCCGCGTCGGCATGGTGTTCCAGAAGCCCAATCCGTTCCCCAAGTCGATTTTCGAGAATGTCGCCTACGGCCCGCGCATCCACGGGCTGGCCCGCAACAAGAGCGGTCTCGAGGACATCGTCGTCAACAGCCTGAAGCGCGCCGGCCTGTTCGAAGAGGTTAAGGACCGGCTCGGCCACTCCGGCACCAGCCTCTCCGGCGGCCAGCAGCAGCGCCTGTGCATCGCCCGCGCCATCGCCGTCAATCCGGAAGCGATCCTCATGGACGAGCCCTGCTCGGCGCTCGATCCCATCGCCACCGCCAAGATCGAGGAATTGATCGACGAGCTGCGCCAGAATTTCTGCATCGTCATCGTCACCCATTCGATGCAGCAGGCGGCCCGCGTCTCGCAGCTTGCCGCCTTTTTCCACTTGGGCCATCTCGTCGAGTTCGGCGACACCGACGAAATTTTTACCGCCCCGCGCGAGAAGCGCACCCAGGACTACATTACCGGCCGTTTCGGCTGAGACGGCCAAGGAGCAGCGAATGTCCGACCATATTGTCAAATCCTACGACGACGATCTCGCCGCATTGAAGACCATGCTGGCGCAGATGGGCGGGCTCGCCGAGGAGCAGCTCGCCAACGCCATCTACGCGATTGCCAGGCGCGACAACCAGATCGCCGACAAGGTCATCGCCGGCGATGCCAAGATCGACGCCTTCGAGCAGCAGATCGAGGAAAAGGCGATCCTGACCATCGCCAAGCGCCAGCCCATGGCCCGCGACCTGCGCGAGATCATGGTGGCGATCCGCATGGCCTCCGATCTCGAACGCATCGGCGATCTCGCCAAGAACACGGCGAAGCGCACCCATGCCATATCCGAAGCTTTGCCGCGCAAGCTGATCACCGGGCTCACCCGCATGGGCAATCTCGCCCAGGAACAGCTCAGGACCATTCTCGACGCCTATGCCCAGACCGATGCGGAAAAGGCGATCGCCGTGTGGCGGGCCGATGAGGAGCTCGACTCCATCTACAACTCCATCTTCCGCGAGCTTCTCACCTACATGATGGAAGACCCGCGCATGATCGGCCTGTGCACCCATCTTCTGTTCGGCGCCAAGAACATGGAGCGGATCGGCGATCACACCACCAACATCGCCGAGAACATCTACTACCTGGTGCACGGCAAGCCGATCCTCGAAGAGCGTCCGAAGAAGGATGCAACCAGCATCACCAGCATCGAAAAGCCGAGACGGCGGGAGCCGCAATGAATGGACCGGCAATCGCGCCTTGGCCCCTCCCCGCAAATGATTGCCCGGTACTCCGGAACTCCGCCATGAGCGCTTCCATCCTGATCGTCGAGGACGAGGAGCCGATCCAGATCCTGCTCAGCTACAATCTGGAGGCCGAGGGCTACCGCGTCCGCGCCACCGCCCAGGGCGAGGATGTGCCGCGCATGGTGGGCGAGGAGCGTCCCGATCTCATCGTGCTCGACTGGATGCTGCCGGGCATTTCCGGCATCGAAGTCTGCCGCCTGCTGCGGGCCAGGCCCGAGACCCGCGACATCCCGGTGATCATGCTGACGGCGCGGGGCGAGGAGACCGAGCGGGTGCGCGGGCTGGCCACCGGCGCCGACGATTACATGGTGAAGCCGTTTTCGGTGCCCGAACTTGTGGCCCGCATCCGCACCATCCTGCGCAGGGTCAATCCCGATGCCGTCGCCGAGATGCTCAAAGCCGCCGATCTTGCTCTCGACCGCAGAACCAGGCGGGTGCGGCGCGCCGCCCGCGACGTCAACCTGTCGCCCACCGAATTCCGCCTGCTCGAGCATCTGATGCAGAATCCCGGCCGCGTCTATTCGCGCGCCCAGCTTCTCGATGCGGTCTGGGGCCGCGACATCTATGTCGATGAGCGCACCGTCGACGTCCACGTCGGCCGCCTGCGCAAGTCGCTGAGCCGGGGCCGCGAGGCCGATCCCATCCGCACGGTGCGCGGCATGGGCTATGCCTTCGACGAGCGCTTCGGCCGCGCCTGAGAATTCGCCAATCCATCTTTCCCTCCCCCGCGAAAGCGCGGGGAGGGTCCACCGCGAAGCGGTGGGGGTGGGGGTCGTAATCCGCAACCTCCGCCCCCACCCGGCTCGCATGCGCTCGCCACCCTCCCCGCGCTTCGCGGGGGAGGGAGGACTAGCACTACTTTGGCAGATTCATTCATGGCGTTGTCGGAACTGTATGCGACAGTGAGGGCATCGTTGAGGAAGTGGCGATTCGAATACTATGGCGATTGCGCGGCGCACGGCGGGCAGCGTTGGT
>JBQTKG010000010.1:0-12114 GCA_052386315.1 Hyphomicrobiales bacterium | reverse complement strand
CCCGCCCGCGCCTCGCCGATCACCGGGATGCCGCGTTCGCGGTAGGGGGTGCGGCCGTAGAAGGCGCGGTAGCATTTGGAAAAATGCGACGGGCTGGAAAAGCCGCAGGCGAGCGCCACATTGATCACCGACATGTCCGTCTGCAACAGCAGCGAGCGCGCCTTTTTCAAGCGCAGCTCGAGATAATAGCGCTTGGGTGAGCGGTCGAGATAGCGCCGGAACAAGCGCTCGAGCTGGCGCGTCGACAGCCCTGCCTGCCTGGCCAAGAGGCTCGGCGACAGGGGCTCCTCGAGATTTTCTTCCATCTCCTCGATGATGCCGACGAGCTTGGGATGCCTGGCGCCGATGCGGGCGGGCAGCGACATGCGCTGGTGCTCGCTGTGGTGCCTTATCGGCGAATGCAGGATGCCTTCGGCAACCTGCGAGGCAAGTTCCGGCCCGTGCTGGCTGGCGATCATGGTCAGCATCATATCGAGGGCGGTGGTGCCGCCGGCGCTGGTGAAGCGGTCGCGGTCGATTTCAAAGAGGCCGCCGGTGGCATTGATGTCGGGGAAGGCCTCGGAGAAACCGGGGAGGTTTTCCCAGTGGATGGTGCATTTGTGGCCGTCGAGGAGGCCCGCATCGGCGAGCAGATAGGCGCCGGTGCAGACCGCGCCGATGTCGACGCCCTTGCGCGACGTCTTGCGCAGCCATGCGGTGAGCCGCTTGTCGGCGTGGTGCTGCACATTGAGGCCGCCGCAGACGATGACCGTTGGATGTGGCGGGATGGCGTCGAGATCGCCGTCGACCATGGCGAGAATGCCGTTCGAGGCGGCGACCGGTTTGCCGTCCACCGAATGCATGGTCCATTTGTAGAGGACCTTGTCGGAGAGCCGGTTGGCGATGCGCAACGGTTCGATCGCCGAAGTGACCGGCATCATGGTGAATTCCGGCACCATGATGAGGGCGAAATGCTGCGGCAATTCCTTGGGCTTGTCGCCGAACATGGGCTGAGGCTCCGTGCCGGGTCTCTCTGCCGCAGTTTTGGGCCGTTGTCCATCCGCGTCATGTCGCAGCCTGAAAACGACGCAGCGCCTCAGTGCCCCAGTCGCATTCGCAATGGCGCTGTCGCAAACATTCATGCGGGCGCGCGGTTACTCACGCAAGGTAGCGGGTATCACCCATGGAGCCCGTCCTTGAACGCCCCCTTCCGCCACAGCCATGCAGCCGCCGTCATGACGCCTGATCCCGCTTCCGCCTTTCTTGAGCGGCTGTCGCTCGAGATCACGCCCAAGCAGATCGACAGGTGCGCCTTCCTGGGCGAGCGGCTCAAGCCCGGCACCCGCGTATTCATCGCCTTGATCGATCCCGCCGATGTGGCGGGCCAGCTTGCGGCGGCCAAGGCGCTTCGCCAGGCAGGCCTCGAACCCGTGCCGCATGTGCCGGCCCGCTTCGTTCACGATCTCGGCGATCTCAAGGCGCGGATCGGCGCGCTCGCCCAGGAGGCGGGGGTCACCGAAATGCTGGTTCTCGGCGGCGGCGCGCCACATCCCGTCGGCACTTATGATGCGGCGATCCAGATTCTCGAAACCGGCGTGTTCGAGGCCAATGGTGTTAGGCGCATCGGCGTTGCCGGCCACCCGGAAGGCAATACCGACATCACCGGGCATCACGGCGAAGCGGCCCTGATGGCGGCGCTGAAAGAGAAGCAGGCCTGGCTGAAAGCCCACGGCATCGCCGGCTTCATCGCCACGCAATTCCTGTTCGAGGCGGCACCGGTGGCCGACTGGGCCAAGAGCTTGCGGGCCGCGGGCATCGATCTCCCCATCCATGTGGGAGTGCCGGGACCGGCCACCATCAAGACCCTGGTCAAATATGCCGCCATGTGCGGGGTGGGCAATTCCGCCCGCTTCATCAGGAAGCAGGCGCTGAATGTGACCAGGCTCCTGACCGTCAGCACGCCTGACGATTTCATCGCGGGCCTCGCCAAATTGCATTTCGGGCAGCCCGAACTCGGCATTGCCGCCCCGCATCTCTATCCCTTCGGTGGCTTCGACAAGTTGTTCGATTGGTTGAGCCCGAAGTTGAACGACTAGACCGGCGAGATCGCTTCCGCAATTCGTGGGCAATTTCGGCCTTGACTTTTGTATCCCATGAGATACAATTCATCCAGATCATTGAAATCCGCAAGACGGCGGTCTTCGAGACTTGGTTCTCGAATTTGCCGGACCGGCTTGCGCGGCGCCGCATTCAAGTTCATATCGACCGGCTTCGCGGCAATACCCTCATCATCTTGCTTGCGGGCGGCGACAAGCGGACCCAGCATTGGCAAAGACCAAACTCAAGACGACACGATGGGACTCGGCCGCTTATCTCAAGTCGGATAAGGACATTGCCGAATATCTCGATGCGGTTCTCGAGGACGGCGACCCAGCGCTCGTTGCCCATGCGCTCGGGGTCGTGGCGCGGGCCAAAGGCATGACCGAAATTGCCGGCAAGGCGGGCCTCGGCCGCGAGAGTCTGTACAAGGCCTTGTCGCCGGAGGGCAATCCGGAGCTGGGGACATTCCTGAAGGTGATCAGGGCGCTGGGACTGAGGCTGCACATCGCCGCCTGAAACTTTGCCGGTTTGACCCGGGTAGGTTTGTGCTTGCGCTAGTGTCGGCCTTGCCTTATATTGGTTGCAGGTTGCAAAACAGGTAGTAGGCATATGCCGCTCAGCATCAAGAACCGGGAAGTCGAGGAGCTGGCGCGCGAACTGGCCAGAATCAGCGGCAAGCCGATCACCGAAGCGGTGCGCGACAGTCTCAAGCGCGAGGTCGAGCGGGCTAAAGTAATCGCTTCGGTGCAACCCAAGGATGCTGATTTCGTCGAGCGGATTCTGGAAATCGGACGCCGCTGCGCGGCGCTGCCCGATGTGAGCACTCTTAGCGACGATGAAATACTCGGATATGACGAGCACGGTGCGCCGACCCGATGATCGTCGACGCATCCGCGCTGATTGCGATTCTTCGCGGCGAGCCGGACGCACTCGAAATTGCGCAGTCAATGAAAACCGCCGAGCCGAAAGTGATGGCCGCGCCGACCTATCTTGAGGTCTGCATGGTTATTGTCGGTCGCAAGGGTCCGGGAGCAAAATCGGATGTTGACCATCTGATTGCGAACACGGGAATATCCATTGTGCCATTCAGCGCCACGGCCGCGCACGCCGCCACAATAGCCTTCATCCGCTTCGGCAAGGGCCGCCATCCGGCGGGCCTCAATTTCGGCGATTGCATCTCATACGCACTGGCCAAGACGGAACTGATGCCGCTTCTCTTCAAGGGCGATGACTTCCGGCTGACCGATATCGAGGCGGCACTCTAAACCGCCACCGCCTGCTTGCCGAACAACCTGATCTTTGCCGGTTCCCTGGCCGTGGCGAGGAGATAGTCCCAGGCATAATCGGCATAGGAGCGGAACACATAGACGTCGAAAACATCGTCCTCGATCACATGCAGCAGCGCTGCGATTTCGGCGAAGCGCATGCGCCGCACCGTGCCGGGACCGTATTCGCCGGAGAGCAGGTCGAGCGAGCAGCCCTTCATCAGCACTTCGCGCGCACCTTCGCCTTCGAGCCGGATAACGGCGCGCATGTCGGAGACATCGACGGCCAGCGAATGGACGCCTTGAAGCTCCTCGTGCAGAGCAGCGAGAAGTTCCGCCGCCCTGGCGCGGGGCGCGAGAATGAGCCACTGATCGATGGAGAGCCACAGCACCTTGATCTCGCCCCAGGACACGCTGCTGCGCGGGCTTTTCGGCAGGTCTAGCCCAAGTGCCTGTTTCGCCGCCGCCATGAACTTGCGGTCGGAGCCAAGCCCGCGCAAATCGATCATGCCGCGGTCGGCGATCTCGCGCAGGCCGATCGACAGGCCCTGCGGCGGCCCGCGATGGGCAAGGGCGCTTTCGAAATGCAGCTCAGACATTCTGTTTCGCTCCCTGCCTGTCATAGAAGACAGGCTCGACGATCTTGGCCTTCACCACCTTGCCTTCGAGCGGGAAGGAAAGCGTCTCGCCCATGCGGGCGCGGCCGTTCTCGATCAGCGCCATGGCGATGGAGCGGCCCAATGTGGGCGAGCGGTAGGATGAAGTCACATGGCCGATGGTTTGCAACGGCGGCTTGTCCTTCACCCCGCGGACCGCGTGGGCGCCGTCGGGCAGCACCTCGTTTGCATCTTCGGTCAACAGGCCGACGAGCTGCTTGCGGTCCGGCCGCTTGAGATAGGATTGCTCCAGCGACCGCTTGCCGAAAAAGTCGGCCTTCTTTTTTGAGACGAGTCCCTCGAGGCCCACATCGATGGGCGTCGTGGTGCCGTCGGTCTCGTCGCCGATGACGATGAAGCCTTTTTCGGCGCGCAGCACATGCAGCGCCTCGGTGCCATAAGCCTCGATGCCGAATTCCTCTCCCGCCGCCAGGATCGCAGCCCATAGCCCGCTGCCGTAATTGGCGGGGGTTGCAACTTCATAGGATAGCTCGCCCGAGAAGCTGATGCGATAGATGCGCACCGGATAGCCGGCGAGGCTCCCCTGCTTCATCGACAGATGCGGGAAGGCGTCGTTCGAAGTTTCGAAATCCGGCTCGAGCTTGTCGAGGACGGCGCGCGCCTTGGGGCCGGCGATGGCGAATTGCGCCCACTGCTCGGTGACCGGGGTGACGAAGACCTTGTAGTGGGTCCATTCCGTCTGCAGCCATTCCTCGAGCCAGGCGGCGATGCGGTCGGCGCCGCCGGAAGTCGTGTGCATCAGGAAATGATCGGAGGCCAAGCGGACCGTCACGCCGTCGTCGGTGAGGAAACCCAATTCGTTCAGCATCAGGCCGTAGCGGCAGCGGCCCACCTTCAACGTCGAGAAGGTGTTGGTGTAGACGCGATCGAGGAACTCCGCCGCATCCGGTCCCTTGATCTCGATCTTGCCGAGCGTCGAGGCATCGAGCAGGCCGACTTTATTCCGTACACTGAGGATTTCGCGGCCGATGGCGGCATGCTTGTCCTCAGCCGCACGCGGATAGGTATAGGGGCGGCGCCATTGGCCGACCGGCTCGAACACGGCGCCCTTCTCCGTATGCCAGCGGAAGACGGGAGTCTTGCGCACCGGCAGAAACAGCTTTTTGGTATGGGCGCCGGCGATCGAGCCGAAGGAGAAGGGCGTGTAGGGCGGCCTGAAGGTGGTGACGCCGATCTCCGGAATGGGCTTGCCGGTCGCCTCCGAGAGAATGCCGAGGCCGTTGAGGTTGGACGTCTTGCCCTGATCGGTGGCCATGCCGAACGTCGTGTAGCGCTTAGTGTGCTCGACCGATTCATAGCCTTCGCGCTGGGCGAGCTCGAGATCGGCGGCTGTCACATCGTTCTGGAAATCGATGAAATGCTTGTTGCCTTCGTTGTATTTGCCGGTGGCGGGCGCGAACCAGATGGGCTCGAGCGGCTTCTGCGGCTCCTGCGCGGTCTTCGGCGCCTTGAGCTTGGCGGATTTGGCCTTGGGGCGTGCCGCCTTCGCAGCCCGCTCGCCCGCCGCAGTGGCTTCGCTCAGCGCATCGGCGAGGACGAATGTGCCGTTCGCCGCGCCGATCGCCTGAATGGGATCGCCATGGCGCTCGGGGCGGAAACTCTGCAGCGCGTCGTCGAATTTGATCTTGCCGCCATTGTGGCACCACAGATGCAACGCCGGATTCCAGCCGCCCGACACGGCGATGAAATCGCACTCGACCTTCTTCTCGGCGATGACGCGGCCCTGGCCCTTGCGATAGGCGGCGACCTTGACGCCGGTGATGTTCAATCCGCCGAAGTTCGTGTGCACGGCGGAGATGATGGAGCTCGTCGCGACTTCGATGCCAGCCTCGCGCGCCCTGGCCGGTAGCGCTCCTTCGGCGCGGCCGCGCGAGTCGACGACGCGCACGCCGATGCCCGCCTGCTTCAGCGCCAATGCCGTGAGATAGGCATCGTCATTGTTGGTGAACACCACGCCCGCGGCACCGGGAGCGACACCATAGCGCTCCACCATGGCGCGGGCGGCACCGGCGAGCATGACCCCGGGCCTGTCGTTGTTGGCGAAAGCGATCGGCCGCTCGATGGCTCCGGTGGCGAGGATCACCTGCCTGGCCCTGACCTTCCACAGGCGGTGGCGCGGCACGCCGGCGGCGATCAAGGCGGGGTCGTGTTCGCCCACGCGCTCGAACAGCATGAGATGATTGTGGTGCCAATGGCCGATCGCCGTGGCGCGGGTCAGCACATGCGCGTTTTCGGCTTCGGCCAGAACCTGCGCCCTTTCACGCGCCCAGTCCAATTGCGGTTTGCCGTCGATACTGCCGCCCGAAATATCGGCCATTCCGCCGAAGCGCGGGTTCTCGTCGGCGACGATGACGTTGGCGCCGCTTGCCGCCGCCGCTTCCGCCGCCGCGAGACCGGCAATACCGGCGCCCACCACCAGCACGTCGCAATGGACGTGAATCTGCTCGTAGGTGTCGGGATCGCGGCCTTCCGGCGCATGGCCGAGCCCCGCGGCACGGCGGATCAAAGGCTCGTAGACGTGCTTCCAGAATCTCTTCGGCCACATGAAGGTCTTGTAATAGAAGCCGCCGGGGAAGAAGCGCGAGAACTTGTTGTTGAGGGCGCCGATGTCGAAGTTGAGCGACGGCCAGCGGTTCTGGCTCACCGCCACGAGGCCGTCGTGGAGCTCGACCTGGGTGGCGCGCAGATTGGGCTCGTGCCGCGCCCCGTCGCCGACGCCGGCGAGCGCGTTCATCTCCTCGGCGCCGATCCCCACAAGCCCACGCGGCCGGTGATATTTGAAACTGCGCCCCAAGACGCGCTGGCCGTTGGCGAGCACCGCGGAGGCCAGCGTGTCGCCGGCAAATCCGGTCATCGGCTTGCCGTCGAAGCTGAAGGGGAGCTTCCTGGTGCGGTCGATCAGGCGGCCGCCCGAAGCAAGGCGATAGGGCTTGCTGCTCATGTGCCGGCCGCCGCCTTGAGCTTGTCCTTGAAGAACGCCGCCCATTCGCCGGTGGCCGCGAGCATCAGTTCGCGCGGCGGCAGTTCGGCGATGCCGTAATAGGCCTTGAATTCCATGGTCAGCGTGTCGCGCGCCGCATGGAACCACTTGCCGCAGCCGCGGTCGCAGCGCCAGCGCTCGAAATGCAGGCCCTTGGGATTGTGCCGGATGAACAGGTAATCGCGCTGCTGTTCATCGGTGATATTGGCCGGATCGTGGGTGGCGGGGCGGCGGATATGGGCCTGGCCGCCGGCATGAAAATCGGTCTCGTCGCCTTGGGCGCCGCAGACGGGGCATTTGATCAAGAGCATCTCGAAATTCTCCCGGAAATTGCTCCCTCCCCCGCGAAGCGCGGGGAGGGTGGCGCGGAACGCGCCGGGTGGGCGAGTTCGGGGGCGGCAAAGTCCCCCACCCCCGCCCACTGCTTGCGCGCTTGCGGCGCAAGCTTGCAAGCGTGGGCAGACCCTCCCCGCGGAGGGGGAGGGAGAATTGTGGTGAGCGGAATTCTCATCAATGCGCCACCGCCGCCGCGACGCTTTCGTCGATCAGGCGGCCCTCGGCGAAGCGGTTGAGGCCGAAGGGCTCGGCGATGGGATGCGGGCGGCCGTTGGCGATGGTATCGGCGAACACCCAGCCGGAGCCGGGGATCGACTTGAAGCCGCCGGTGCCCCAGCCGCAATTGACAAAGAGCCCTTCGACATCGGTCAAGCCGATGATCGGCGAGCGGTCGCCGGTCATGTCGACGATGCCACCCCACATGCGCAGCATGCGCAGCCGCGAGATGATCGGGAAGGTTTCGACCAGCGCCGTCACCGTATGCTCGAGCGCCGGGAAGGAGCCGCGCTGCGAATAATTGTTGTAAGGGTCGGTGCCGCCGCCGACCACCAATTCGCCCTTATCCGACTGGCTGATATAGCCATGCACCGTGTTGGCCATCACCACGCAGTCGATGACCGGCTTGATCGGCTCCGAGACCAGCGCCTGCAGGCACAGGCTTTCGATCGGCATGCGCACCCCCGCCATCTGCATGATGGTGGAGACATGGCCCGCCGTGACCACGGCGATCTTGCCGGTGCGGATCGTGCCCCTGGTGGTTTCCAGTCCCGTGACCTTGCTGCCGTCGCGGTTGATGCCGGTCACTTCGCAATTCTGGATGATGTCGACGCCGAGCGAATCGGCGGCCCGCGCATAGCCCCAGGCCACCGCGTCGTGACGCCCGGTGCCGCCGCGCGGCTGGTAATAGGCGCCGAGGATCGGATAGCGGCAATCGGGAGCGTCGTTGACGATCGGCACGATCTCCTTCACCTCGGCCGGCGTGATCATGCGGCAGTCGAGTCCGGCGAGGCGGTTGGCATGGGCGGTGCGCTTGAAGGCGCGGAATTCGTGCTCGGTCTGGCACAGCATCACAACACCGCGCGGGCTGAACATCATGTTGAAGTTCAATTCCTGCGACAGGTTCTCGTAGAGCGAGCGCGCCAGCTCATAGATGGCGATCGAGGCATCCTGCAGATAGTTGGAGCGGATGATGGTGGTGTTGCGCCCGGTATTGCCGCCGCCGAGCCAGCCCTTCTCGACCACCGCGATATTGGTCATCTTGTGGTTCTTGGCGAGGTAATAGGCGGTGGCGAGCCCGTGGCCGCCGGCGCCCACGATCACCGCGTCATATTCGGGCCTGGGGGCGGGCGAGCGCCAGGCGCGCTCCCAATCCTTGTGGTAGTTCATCGCGTTGCGGGCGATCGAGAAGATGGAATAACGCGGCTTCATTGATCTGTCCTTAAGGCTGGCGCTATGTAACAAAAGGGCGATGCCGCCACCAAGGGTTTTCCGACGCCCCAATGCCGCCATGCGACAATGCGACGGAGACGCGGGCAGCACGCCGAACTAGAGTTCCGGCGGCTGCGGGAAAAACCCATAGAACCATGATCTGGCTGGTATTTACGATAATGACGGCGGCGGTCCTGGCGATGCTGCTGATGCCGCTGTGGAAGGGCAACGCGGCCGTGACGCCGGGCCGCGCCCGCTTTGACCAGGCGGTTTACCGCGATCAGCTTGCCGAACTCGAACGCGACAGGGCGCGGGGGGCAATCGGCGCGGCCGAGGCCGAGGCCGCCCGCAACGAGATTTCCCGCCGCCTTATCCAGGCCGCACGGCCGGAATCAAAACTTGCAACCGGCAAAGCCGGCGTCATGGGTTTGATCGGCGCCGCACTGGTGCCGCTGGTGGCAATTCCGCTTTATCTCAATTCCGGCAATCCGCAGCTGGCCGATGTGCCGCTGTCAGCACGGCTGGAAAGGGCGGTGGACAATCGGGATTTCGCCGCGCTGGTGGCCAAGGTCGAACGCCACCTCGCCCAGAATCCTGACGACGTCGAGGGCTGGAGAGTTCTCGCACCCGCCTACAAGCGCGAGCGGCGCTGGCAGGATGCGGCCACCGCCTATGCCAATATCGTCCGCCTGTCGCAAGCCGATGCCGCCACGATTTCCGATTACGGCGAGATGCTGGTCTTCGCCAATGAGGGCATGGTAACGGCGGAGGCCGCCCGCGCCTTCGCTACGGCGCTTGCGGCCGACGCGAAATTGCCCAAGGCGCGATTCTTCGCGGGCCTCGCATTGAAACAGGAAGGCAGGAGGCAAGAGGCGCGGCAGGCCTTCGAAGTCCTGCTTGCCGAAAGTCCGGCCGGCGCCGCCTGGCGGCCCATGGTCGAGACGGAGTTGCAGGACCTGGCGGGTGCTGAGGAACGGCAGGCAACGATCCGCGCCATGGTCGATGGCCTCGAGGAGCGGCTCAAATCCAATGGCGGCGATCTCCAAGGCTGGCAGCGCCTGATCCGCTCGCGCAAGGTGCTGAATGAGATTGACAAGGCCAAGGCGGCCTATGCCACGGCGAGACATCATTTCATGGGCAGACCGGAGGCGCTTGCCGCCCTTGACGGTTTGGCCAAAGAGATGGGGATAGAGTGAGCGTCCGCTGCACCATGGTTGGTTGGGGTGCTTTTGCATGAGCAGGAAGCAGAAGCGCCTGTCCGCTATTCTCGCCGGTCTTGGCGTGCTTGGCATCGCGATAGGACTAGTGCTTCATGCGCTCAACGATACCATCGTGTTCTTCTATACGCCGAGCGAGATTACCGAGAAGGGCGTCAAGCCAGGGCAAAGATTCCGCCTTGGCGGACTGGTGGAACAGGGCAGCGTCAAAAAAGGCGAAGGCACGACGGTGAGTTTCACGGTCACCGATACGATCAAGATTTTGCCGGTGATCTACGCCGGGCAATTGCCCGATCTGTTCCGCGAGGGCCAGGGCGTGGTGGCCGAAGGCAAGCTCGACGCCGCCGGCACTTTCGTCGCCGATACGGTGCTGGCCAAGCACGATGAGAATTACATGCCAAAGGACGTCGCCGACAGGCTCAAGGAAAAGGGCGTCTGGCAGGGCGGGCAGGGGACGATCCAATGATCGCCGAAACCGGACACTTTGCCCTGATCCTGGCGCTTGCCGTGGCGCTCTTTCAATTCGCCGTGCCGCTCTACGGCGCGGCGCGCGGCAATGCGGCGGTCATGCGCATGGCCGCGCCCGCGGCGCTGGCGCAGTTGAGCCTCATCGTCATTGCTTTCGCAGCCCTCACCCATGCCTATGTGACCAGCGATTTCTCGGTACAGAATGTCTTCGAGAATTCCCATTCAGCCAAGCCGCTGCTCTACAAATTCTCCGGCGTCTGGGGAAATCACGAAGGCTCGATGGTCCTGTGGGTGCTGATCCTCTCGCTCTTCGGCGCGGCGGTTGCACTCTTCGGCGGCAATCTGCCGCTCGAACTCAAGTCGCGCGTGCTGGCGATCCAGGGTTCGATCGGCGCCGCCTTCCTCCTCTTCATCGTCACGACCTCCAATCCCTTCACCCGCCTCGATCCCGCCCCCATCGAAGGCAATGGCCTCAATCCCCTCCTGCAGGACCCGGCACTCGCCTTTCATCCGCCGTTTCTCTATGCCGGCTATGTCGGGCTCTCGATCGCTTTTTCCTTCGCCGCGGCGGCCCTGATCGACGGCAGGGTCGATGCCGCCTGGGCGCGCTGGGTGAGGCCGTGGACGCTCGCCGCCTGGATGTTTCTGACCATCGGCATCGCCATGGGTTCCTGGTGGGCCTATTACGAACTGGGTTGGGGCGGCTGGTGGTTCTGGGACCCAGTGGAGAATGCCAGCTTCATGCCCTTGCTTGTCGCAACGGCACTCCTGCATTCGGCCATCGTGGTCGAGAAGCGCAATGCTCTCAAAGTCTGGACCATTCTGCTGTCGATCCTCGCCTTCTCGCTCTCGCTTGTCGGCACCTTCCTGGTGCGTTCCGGCGTGCTGACATCGGTGCATGCCTTCGCCGTCGATCCGGCCCGCGGCGTTTTCATTCTCGGCATTCTCTGCCTGTTCATCGGGGGCGCGCTCACCCTCTTCGCATGGCGCGCGCCGCTCCTGAAAGCGGGCGGCCTGTTCGCGCCGGTGAGCCGCGAGGCCGGACTGGTGGTCAACAATCTGCTGCTCTGCGTCGCCTGTCTTTCGGTTTTCATCGGCACGCTCTATCCGCTGGCGCTGGAGACGCTGACGGGCGAGAAGATTTCCGTCGGTCCCCCCTATTTCAATCTCACCTTCGGACCCATCATCCTGCCCTTGCTTGTGCTGGTGCCGCTCGGACCTTTCCTGTCGTGGAAGCGCGCCGATCTCTTTGGCGCGATGCAGCGCCTGTGGGTCGCCGCTCTCGTAGCGGCGGGCGTGGCACTGCTGACTGCGGTCGTGGCGCAACGCGGTCCCTGGCTGGCGCCTTTTGGAATAGCGCTGGGCATCTGGCTGATCGCCGGCTCGCTCAGCGAGTTGGCCTGGCGCATCGGCCTGTTCCGCGGGCCCTTGCCCGCCAGCCTGTCGCGGCTTCTCGGGCTCCCCGGCGCCGCCATCGGCATGAGCCTGGCCCATGCCGGCGTCGGCATTATGATCGTCGGCATCATCGCCATCTCTTTGTGGAAGGTGGAAGTGATCGTCGCCATGAAGCCCGGCGAGACGGTTGCGGTGGGCGATTATGCCGTCACCTTCCAGGGTGAAGCGCCTCTGACCGGACCCAATTACACCGGGGAGACGGGCCGCTT
>JBQTKG010000009.1:0-31886 GCA_052386315.1 Hyphomicrobiales bacterium | reverse complement strand
TCAATGCCGCGGTGCAGACCGGACTCGCGGTCGGCGCGGTGCCGGAACTCTGCGTCCGCCCCGGCATGCGTGTGCTCACCGAGCGCGACGGATTCCCGCCGCTCGGCACCTTCGACATCGGCCTGGTGCGCAAGCCCGGGAGGCCGAGCTCGGCCGTCGAGGCGCTGGCGCGCCATGTCACCGAAAGCCTCAACAATCTGCAAAAGGCGATGATGGCGGCGGAGTAGCTGGGCGGCATTCGGAACGGGATCGGCTTCATCCGGAATATCTGGGCGGCCGCGAACCGAACGACAATCCTGAGAGGAGCCATCCATGAATTCGACAGCACTCAAGGACGTCCTCAAGCGGGCCGAAACCTGGCCGGTGGAAGATCAGGAAGAATTGCTGCGGGCTGCGCTTTATATCGAGCAGCGGCATTCCGGTGACTTTGCCATGACCGGCGAGGACTGGAAAATCATCGACGCGCGGCTAGAGGCGGCCCGGCTTGGCGCTATCGCCAGCGACGAGGAAGTGGCTTCGGTATTGGGAAAATACCGGACCGCATGAGGGTCAAGTTCAATCGCGGCGCGCTCGCCGACATCGACGAGATCGCTGCCGGCGAGGTGATCGTCCATTACGTCCGGCATGGCGCCCGTAGGCAACCATGGGAAGACCAGAATTAGCAGAGCCTTAATAAGCAAAGTCCCTGAACACCCGTTCGATCTTGCCGCCCCAGGGGCCGTGGTAGAGATCGAGGAGATGCCCGGCCGGAGTCTTTCCGGAAGCGGCGATGTCGTCGAGGACGTCGAGGAAAGAGGCTTCCGTCTTGCCCTTGCAGCCCTGCTGTCCCCGCGCCGCCAATCCGGCGCGCGACAGTTTCAGCGCTTCCCTGGCAATATCCTGAACCGTCCGTCCACGGAGCTTCGCCTTGAGGCCCTGGCGCGGCACGGCATCGCGCAGGCGCTGGCGCTCTTCCGCCGTCCAGTCCTTGACCAAATCCCAGGCCGCATCGAGAGGGCCCTGCTCGTAAAGCAATCCCACCCACAGGGCGGGGAGCGCGCAAAGCCTGCGCCAGGGGCCCGAATCGGCGCCGCGCATTTCGAGATAGTTCTTCAGCCGCACTTCCGGGAATATCGTGGTGAGGTGATCGGACCAGTCCTTCAACACCGGCTTCTCACCGGGAAGCTGCGGCAGCTTGCCTTGCAGAAAGGCGCGGAAGCTCTCGCCCGCCGTATCGATGAACCTGCCGTCGCGGATAACGAAATACATGGGCACATCGAGGGCGTAATCGACATAACGCTCGAAGCCCATGCCCGGCTCGAAAACGAAGGGCAGCATGCCGGCGCGGGCGTTGTCGGTATCGCGCCAGACCTCGGAACGGAACGAGACGAAGCCGTTGGGCTTGCTCTCCAGAAACGGCGAATTGGCGAAGAGTGCGGTCGCGACGGGCTGCAGCGCCAGCGAGACGCGCAGCTTTTTCACCATGTCGGGCTCGGAGGCGAAATCGAGATTGACCTGCACCGTGCAGGTGCGGAACATCATGTCGCGGCCGAGCTTGCCCACCTTGTCCATATAGGGCGCCATGATGCCGTAGCGGCCCTTGGGCATGACCGGCGTCTCCGCTCTGGTCCAGGTGGGCGAGGCGCCGAGACCGAGAAAACCGATTCCCAGCGCATCGCCCACCTCGCGCACCTGGACCAGATGCTCGTGCACCTCCTCGCAGGTGTCATGCACGGTGGCGAGCGGCGCGCCGGACAGCTCGAATTGGCCGCCGGGCTCGAGCGAGATGTTGCCGAGCCCCCGCGGATCGGCAAGCGCTATGATGTTGCCGCCTTCATGGACGCCCTTCCAGCCAAAGCGGTCGCGCAGGCCCTCGAGGAGCGCCCGGATCGAGCGCGGCCCGTTATAGGGCACAGGCGCCAGCGTGTCGGTGAGGAAGGCGAATTTCTCGTGCTCGGTGCCGATGCGCCATTGGGATTTCGGCTTCGATCCGGCCGCGAGATAGTCGATGAGCTGACGCTTGCCTTCGATGGGCGCACGCGCCTCGGCGGTATCGGGGGTGGGTCCGCTCACCTGGTCAATCCTTGGCTTGCTCGGGAGAGAGCATTTAGGCGGCGCTCTCCGAACCGGCAAGTCAAAGATTGCCGGCGATTCATCAGCGACCCTGATGCCAGTCGCCGATCGCCGCCTGCATGAGGGCGAGGGCCGCAACCCCCGCCGTATCGGCGCGCAGGATGCGGGGGCCCAGCGAGATGGCGGTGACGAAAGGCAGGGACTTGAGCAGCGCCCTCTCTTGATCGGTGAAGCCGCCTTCGGGGCCGATCAGCAGGGCGGCGGGAGTCCTCGTTCCGCGCAGGGCGGCGAGGGGGTTGGCGATTGCCGCGGTCTCGTCGCAATAGACGAGCGCCCTCGCCTCTTCCCATTGCGCCAGGACGCGGTCGAGCTTCTGTGGCTCCATGACTTCGGGAACGCAAACCAGATTGCATTGTTCCGCCGCCTCGACGGCATTGGCGCGCATGCGTTCGAGATTGACGCGCCCGGCCACGGTGCGCGCGGTGAACACCGGCCGCAGTCTTCTGGCGCCGAGTTCGGTTGCCTTCTGCACCGCGTAGTCGATGCGCGCATGTTTGAGGGGCGCAAACAGGTAGTCGATGTCGGGCGGCGGCACGGCATCGGCAACGCGCCGCTCGCAGCGCAGGCCGGCGCCCTTCCTGCCGGCGGCCGTGAGGTAGGCCAGCCATTCGCCATCGCGGCCATTGAAAATGCGCACCGGATCGCCGGGCGCCAGCCGCAAGACGCCGGTCAGATAATGGGCCTGTTCCGGCGCGAGCGCGATGTCGCGGCCCGCCGCGAGCAAGGCTTCGACATGGAGGCGAGGAGTGGTCTTCATGCAAGTCATGCTGTAACACGCCCGCCATGAGCGATGCCAGCAAGCAGCACATGCGGGTGGCCGATGCGCCGCCGGACAATTGGGTGGACCGGTTCCTGCCGCAATCTATGCGCCCCTATGCGCGGCTGGCGCGGCTCGACCGGCCGATCGGCTGGTGGCTGCTGCTGCTGCCGTGCTGGTGGGGCCTGGCTCTGGCGCAGATCGCAGCGGCGGGCGGCATGCCCGATCTCCGTTATGCGCTGCTATTTCTTGTGGGCGCGATTGTCATGCGCGGCGCCGGTTGCACGCTCAACGACATCGCCGACCGGAACTTCGATGCCCAGGTGGCGCGCACGAAGTCGCGGCCCATTCCATCGGGCCAGGTGAGCGTTGCGCAGGCCTTCGCCTTTCTTGTGGCGCAGTGCTTGATCAGCCTCGTCGTCCTGCTGCAATTCAACCGGTTCACGGTGGCGCTCGCCGCGGCCTCGCTGGCGATCGTGGCGGTCTATCCGTTCATGAAGCGCGTCACCGATTGGCCGCAGGCGATTCTGGGCCTCGCCTTCAATTGGGGTGCGCTGGTGGGTTGGAGCGCGGTTACGGGCGGCCTCGCCTTTCCACCCCTCCTGCTCTATCTCGGCGGCATCGCATGGACGCTAGCCTATGACACGATCTATGCCCATCAGGACAAGGAGGACGACGCGCTCATCGGCGTCAAATCGACGGCGCTGAAATTCGGGGCCAATACGCGGGCCTGGCTCATCGGCTTTTTCGCGCTGGCGCTTGTCCTCATCGCCGCCGCGATCCAGCTTGCGGGCGGCGGCTTGATCGCCCATATGGGCGTCGCCGCGGCCGCCTTGCACGCGCTCTGGCAGGTCTGGCGTTTCGAGGCCGGCGATGCGGCGCGCTGTCTTGCTCTCTTCCGCTCCAACCGGAATTTCGGCCTCATCATCGTGATTGCGCTTTTGCTGGATTCGCTCATTCCATGATCGACGAACTTGTCAATCTCGCCGCCGCCGCGGTGGCCGAGGCCCGCAAACGCGGCGCCGACGCGGCCGATGCGCTGGCAATCGACCGGCGCGGCACCGATATCGAGCTGCGCGAAGGCCAAATCGAAAAGCTCGAGCAGGCGGAAGCCCGCGAACTGGGCCTCAGGGTTTTCGCCGGCCATTCCTCGGCGATGATTTCGGGCAGCGTGCTCACACGAGATGCGATTGTGAAGCTCGCCGAAACCGCCGTTGCCATGGCAAGGCTGGCGCCGCCCGATCCCTATTCCGGCCTCGCCGAGGTAGCGCTTCTGGCGCGCGAGGCTCCCGATCTCGATCTCGTCTCGTCAACACTTCCCGATGCCGATCGGCTGAAGCAAATGGCGCTTGCCGCGGAAGCTGCCGCGCTCGGCGTCGAAGGTGTCGCCAAATCGGGTGGAGCCGGCGCATCCGCCGCCGACCGCACCATGGCGCTCGCCACGTCATTGGGCTTCGCGCGGGGCTACCGGCGCACCGGCGTTTCGGTGAGCGTTTCGGCGATTGCCGGCGAGGGCACCGCCATGGAGCGCGATTACGACTTTTCCTCCGCCGTGCATTTCGCCGATCTCAATTCGCCGGAGGAAGTAGGCGCCAGCGCCGGCAGGCGCGCCGCGAGGCGGCTCAGCTCCCGCAAGGTGAAATCGCAGGCCGTGCCGGTCATGTTCGAAAACCGCATCGCCGGGTCCCTCCTCGGCCATCTGGCGGGCGCCATCAATGGCGCGGCGATCGCCCGCGGCACCAGCTTTCTCAAGGACCGCATGGGGCAGAAAATCTTCGCCTCCGGCGTCGCCGTCAGCGACGATCCGTTGCGGCGGCGCGGACTGGGCTCGCGGCCCTTCGACGGCGAAGGCCTCGCGGTCCACGCCCGCGATCTCATAGCCGACGGCGTGCTCACCGGCTGGCTGCTCGACCTCCATTCGGCCCGGCAGCTCGGCCTAAGGTCCCAGGGCAATGGCGCGCGGGGCCTGAGTTCGCCGCCCGGTCCCACCTCATCGAACCTTTACCTCAAGCCGGGCACGGAGACGCCCTCTACACTTCTGCGCCAGATGGGCCGCGGACTTTATGTGACGGAGCTGATCGGCATGGGCGTCAACACGGTGACCGGCGATTACAGCCGCGGTGCCTCGGGCTACTGGGTCGAGGACGGCGAGCCAGCCTTCCCGGTTAGCGAAATCACCATCGCCGGCAATCTCAAGGACATGTTCCTCAGCCTGAAGCCGGCCAACGATCTCGAATTCCGCGGCACGGTCAACGCGCCCGGCTGCCTGGTCGAAGGGCTGACCATTGCCGGGCTTTGAAAAGACGGGGGCGCCATGACGGACAAGAAGACCCGGAAGCCCGCGAGACAGTTGCTGCATCTGGTTTTTGGCGGCGAGTTGGTGAGCCTCGCGAGCGCCGAATTCAAGGACCTGTCGAAGCTCGATGTGGTCGGCTTCTATCCGAATTACGCAGAGGCCCATGAGGCCTGGCAGGGCAAGGCGCGGGCGACCATCGACGACGCCCAGATGCGCTATTTCATCGTGCATCTGCACCGTCTGCTCGATCCGGCGACGGATATGACGAAATTGAAATCGAAGAAGAATGGTTAAAGAAGCCCCTCCTGCTGCAGGCGGCCGAGGGGATAGGCGGCGAGCGGGTTGCCGCGGTCGAGGGCTTCGAGCAGGGCGCGGGCGGCGCGGCAATCCTCGTGCATCGCAGCGGTCAGTTCGGCGATCGATTCGAAGCGGCGGTCGGGCCGGATCAGATGGGTCATCTCCACCAGCATGGTGCGGCCGTAGAGGCCGCCGTCGAAATCCATCAGGAAGACTTCGAGATAGGTGCGCTCGCTGTCGAAGGTCGGCCGGTTGCCGAAATAGCCGGCACCCCACCAGGCTTTGCCGCCGCGCTCGCCCGCATCGCGCACCCTCACCGCATAGATGCCGCGGAAAGGCTCGGCGCCGGGATCGAGCACGATGTTGAGGGTCGGAAAGCCGATGGCGCGGCCGCGCCGGTCGCCTTTGACCACTTGGCCCATCACCGTCCAGTGGTAACCCAATTCGCGCGCCGCCGCCGCCACATGGCCGTGGCGCAGCGCGGAACGGATCGAACTCGATGAGAAAGGCGAATGCGTGTCGCCTTCGTCGGCCAGTTGATCGACGACGGTGACGGTGAAGCCGTGGCGCTCGCCAAGTTCGCGCATGGTGTCAGGACTGCCCCTGCGGCCGCGGCCGAAATGGAAATCATAGCCGGTCACCACATGGGCGGCGGCCAGCCTTTCGACCAGATGCCGCGCCACGAAATCGCCGGGCTCGAGCAGCGACAAGTCCTTGTCGAAGGCGATCGCCACCACGAAGGCGGCGCCGAGCGCCGCGACGAGCCGCGCCTTGAGAGGCAAGGGCGTCAGCCGGAACACCGGCTCGTCGGGCCGGAAGAATATGCGCGGATGCGGCTCGAAGGTGACGAGCCCCCAGGGCCTGCCGCGGCGCTCCGCCTCGCGCTTCGCCGTCAGCAACAGTTCCTGATGGCCGCGATGCACGCCATCGAAATTTCCGATGGTGACGAGGCTGCCGCGAAGCTCCGGCGGAAAAGTAACGCCCTTTTCAATCAATCTCACGCAGCACTCCCGCAAATATAGGACAGCTTGTCGAAGCGGGCCCGCAGCCGCGACACCTCGGGCGCCAGCGACACGGGATCGGGCGATGTCAGCGCCCTTGCTATCAACCTCGCAAGTGCCGGTGCATCGTTGACGGTAACGCCCCAGCGCACCAGCTCGGGCGTTCCGATCCGCAGGCCGTTCACATCGCCTTCCACCGTGGTAATCGGCAGGCCGATGCCGCAGGCGAGGAAATTCGCTTTACGCAGTATCTTTGCCGCCGTCTGGCCGCCGCCGAATCGCGCCGCCTCGAGGGCAAACTGATGCGAGGCGGTGAAGCCCTTGGCAGCGGCGAAAACCAGCAGGCCCTCGGCGGCAAGGGCTTCGGCCAGCGCCATTGCGACATCGGCCATGGCGCGCGCATAGGTCGGGCCATGTTCGCGCCAGTCAAGCATGGTCAGCGCCAGCGCCGCCGCCTTGCCGGCATCGAAATTGGCGGTGAGGCCGGGATAGGCGATGTGATCGAGCCGTTCGGCGATCGCGGCATCATCGGTGACGATAAGCCCGCCCGCCGGGCCGCCGAGACTCTTGTAGGTGCTCATGGTGATGAGATGGGCGCCCTCGCGCAGCGGGTTGGGCCAGGCTTTTCCGGCGATCATGCCGCAGAGATGGGCGGCATCGAACAGCACTTTGGCGCCCACCTCGTCGGCAATGGCGCGCACCTTGCGCACCGGATGGGGAAAGAGATTGAGACTGCCGCCCACCGAAATGAGCTTCGGCCGGAGCTGGCGCGCCAGCTTGCGCAAGGCCTCGAGATCGACGGTGTAGTTGGCCCGGTCGATGGGGGCTGAATGAATCTCGAGGCCATAGAGGCCGGCGGCTCCCGCCGCATGATGGGTGACGTGGCCGCCGATCGCCGGCGGCGGTACCACGATCCGGTCGCCCGGCTTGCAGATCGCCATGAAGGCATAGAGGTTCGCCATCGCCCCGGAGGCGACGCGGATTTCGGCGAAACGCGCCTGAAAGATTTCGGCGCAGAGTTCGGCGGCGATCGCTTCGATCTGCTCCACCGCCTCGAGGCCCATTTCATACTTGTCGCCGGGATAGCCGAGCGAGGGCCGCGATCCGAGACCGGCGGCCAGCATCGCCTCGGCGCGCGGGTTCATCACATTGGTGGCGGGATTGAGATTGAAACACCGGCGCTCGTGGATCGCGCGGTTTTCGGCGGCGAGCGCTGCAATGCGCGATGCGAGATTTTCCGCGGGCGTGGCGGAGGCCGCGGCGGCGAGGCGCTGGACATAATCCTCGCAGTGCTGCGGAACCCAGTTGCGGCGGGCGAGTGCGGTCATCGGCATTCTCTTATGTGCGGCGGCTCCCGCCGCTCATGCCACGGCTGCTAGCGCATGTTCCGCCAAAGTGTACACACTTTGGCGACAAGAACATGCGCCAGATTATCGACCGGCGCGTTTTCTTGTCCGAAAAGCGATTCCACTTTTCGGGAAAACGCGCTAGGACCAATGCAATTGCCGCACGGTGCGAACGATATCGGCGCCGGGAACGGCCGCCCTGACCTTGCGTTCCGCCGCCTCCAGGCCGTTGCTCGCATCGGTCACGCCATCGGCGACGAGCACGGTGGCGATGCCATAGTCCGCCGCCCCCTTGATGTCGGTTTCCGGCCCGTCGCCGATCGCCAGAATGTCCGATTTAGCGAAGCGGCGCTTGCCCAGCCTTTCAGCTTCAGAATGGGCGAGCTCATAGATGGGGGGAAA
This sequence comes from Hyphomicrobiales bacterium, assembly GCA_052386315.1. Classification (GTDB taxonomy): domain Bacteria; phylum Pseudomonadota; class Alphaproteobacteria; order Rhizobiales; family Aestuariivirgaceae; genus Aestuariivirga. Next base: position 23,675 of record JBQTKG010000009.1, on the reverse strand, counting down.
GGGCTTGCCGGCCATCAGCACGCTCCCGCCCAACGCTGCATAGGCCTCGGCCAGGGCGCCGGCGCAATAGAGCAGCCGCGCACCTTTACGCACCACTTTGTCGGGATTGGCGCAGATCATCGGCAGCGCCAGTTCCCGCATCTGCCGCAGCAATGCCGCGTAATCGGCGGGCGTTTCATGGGCGTCGTCGACAAGGCCGGTGCACAGCACCGCATGCGCTTCCGCAAGACTCGTCCGCTGCAGTGGCAGGCCCTCGAAGATCGAGACATCGCGCTCGGCCCCGAGATGGAAGATCCCGCCGCCGCCTTCCTTGACGGCGAGAGTGCGGGTCACGTCGCCCGAGGTGGCGATTGCATCGTGACAGGTGGCGGGAACGCCGAGGCCTTCGAGTTGCCGGGCGACGCCGGCGGCGGTGCGCGGCGAGTTGCTCACCAGAATGACGAGGCCGCCCTGGGCGCGATGGTGGCTGAGCGTGTCGACGGTTCCGGCAAAGACATGGACGCCGTCATGCAGCACGCCCCACACGTCGCAGAGCCATACCGGAAAACGTTGCGACAGATCCTGCATGCGGGGAATACTTAGGCCGCGGCGGTGCGGTCGCCGGCGCCGGCGCCGGCGTCAATGCCGGCATCGGACTTGACCCGGCGCGGCGGCGCGAAGAAGGTTCCACGGGCAAAGCGGGCCATCTGGCCGGCGGCGGCCGCCTGGGCCGCGGTTGCCACGCCGCCCGCCACGATCTGGAACTGCATGGCGCGGGCGAACTGGGAAAACTGCAGCCAGGCGGGCGACAGGCCCGAACCGCTCGCGAATGAAGCGGCCTCGATGTCGAGAAAGCGAACGCCCAACTGGCGCAGCGCCGCCAGATCGAGCCCGGAGGTCGACACGCCGGTCAGCGCCAGGGTGACGCCCAAACGGGCGAGCCGGGCCAGACCGTCGATGCCGATGGCACTCAGCGAGCCCAGATTGCGATGCTCGATTTCCAGCACGATGCCGCCCGCCACATCGGCCGATTCTTCCATGAGAATGACCAGGCGATCGAGATCGGCCGCGCCGTTGAGCGAGGACAGGCCGAGCGGCATGAAAATCCGCACGCGCGGATTCTTGCCGCGCAGCCGCCGCAATACCGGCAAGGCCTGTTTCAGCATGACGAAATCGATGACCGGACGGAAGCCGCCGGCATCGGCCTTGGCGATCAGCACCGCATGGGGCACCTCGCGGCCCGGACCTTCGACCAGGCTCAATTGGGCGCGGTAATGGGCCGCTTGATCGTTCGCCAATTCGATGACCGGTTCAAGCGAGAGATCAAGCCGCTCGCCCGATGGGTCGAGCGGCGGCGCGGCAGGCTGCGATTCCGGTTCCGGTTGCAGGGCTGGGATGTTTGCCTGAATGCCGGACTCGATGCGCTCGCGCGTGCGTTCGATCTCTTCCGACAGGGACTCGAATGAGTGGCGCAGAGTCTGCACTTCCGCCGCGACGCGTTCTCCGGGCGCATCGGCAATCTGGCTTTCGGCCTCGTCGAGGCGTTCGGCTAAGCGGCGGAGATCGTCGGCGAGGCCGCGGAGCGAGCGGCCCTGCAGTTCAAGCCGCGTGGCCAAGGCCGCATCGCGCGACCAGATCACGGCCAAAAGGATTACCTGTCCGATGGCGAGAGCGACGATGGCAGCCGTCACCGCATAGAACTGGTTCTGCGAGCCCGCGACGGTTAGGGCGCCGAACATGACGGCGGCAACGAAGGCCGCAAGACTCAGAATGACAAGCCAGTCTCGCCTGCGCATGCCTCGCCGCACCCCCCGTGCCATGCCTCGAATCAATCAGGCCGTAGAGTAGCTTACTCTACGGCCTTTAGAAATCCTCAGTTCCAATCTGTGGTTTATGCCACCGATTTCAAGATCTTCGGCAGCTTGTCGGAGAAGATCTCGTCGATCTGCTTGGCGCTGACGATCAGCGGCGGCGACAGCTCCAAGGTATCGCCGGAGATACGCAGCAGGAGGCCGTAATCGTGGAAGCCGTTCTCCATCGCCTTGTAGGCGCGCAGTCCTGGCGAGCCTTCGACGGGCTTGAGATCGATGCCGGCGACGAGGCCGATGGCGCGGATGTCCTCGATCAGCGGTTGGCCCCTCAGCGTCATGGCCGCAGCGGCCCACACGCCTTCCAGCTTGCGGGCGCGCTCGAACAGATTTTCGTCGCGGTAAAGATCCATTGTGGCGACACCGGCGGCGGCGGCAATCGGATGGCCGGTGTAGGTGTAGCCGTGGAACAGCTCGATCACATGCTCGGGGCCGTTCATGAAGGCATCGTAGATGTGCTGGCGGCAGATGACGCCGCCCATCGGCACGGTGCCCGAAGTGACCCCCTTGGCGAAGGTGATCATGTCGGGGATGACGCCGAAGCGCTCGGCGGCGAAGGCATAGCCCAGACGGCCGAAGCCGGTGATGACTTCGTCGAAGATCAGCAGGATGCCGTGCCTGTCGCAGATTTCGCGCAGCCGCTTGAGGTAGCCCTTGGGCGGCGCCAGCACGCCGGTCGAGCCCGCCATGGGCTCGACGATGACGGCGGCAATGGTCGAGGCATCGTGCAGGGCGACGAGACGCTCGAGATCGTCGGCGAGATGGGCGCCCCATTCGGGCTCGCCGGCGGTGAAGGCCTGTTCCTTGCGGTTATAGGTGTGCGGCAAATGATCGACGCCGGCGATCATGGCGCCGAACATCTTGCGGTTGGCGACCATGCCGCCCACCGAAATGCCGCCGAAGTTCACCCCGTGATAGCCGCGCTCGCGGCCGATCAGCCGGGTGCGGCTCCCCTGGCCCTTGACGCGCTGACAGGCGAGCCCGATCTTGAGCGCCGAGTCGACGGCCTCCGAGCCCGAGTTGCAGAAGAAGGCATAGTTGAGGTCGCCCGGCGCCATGGTGGCGAGCCGCGAGGCAAGCTCGAAGACCTTGGGATGGCCGAACTGGAAGGTCGGTGCGAAGTCGAGTTCCGCGGCCGATTTCTGGATGGCCGCGACGATCGGATCGCGGCAATGGCCGGCATTGCAGCACCACAGTCCGGCGCTGCCGTCGAGCACGGCGCGGCCCGACATGTCGTAATAGTGCATGTCCTTGGCGCGGGCGATCATGCGCGGCCGCTTCTTGAAGGCGCGGTTGGGGGTGAAGCCCATCCAGAATGGTTCGAGATTGTTGGGCGACGGTTCCCATGCGGCGGCGCCGGCATGGACTTGCGGCTTGTTCATGAAAACGCGCTCCTCGGCTGTGTGGCGTCTCATTAGCAGAAAGGCCGGGGCAAAGGAAATGCACCGGCTTGCGGCGTTGCCGGGAGCCGGATTTGCGGGCATGATGCTTTGGGAAAATGCTCGAGGGAGACGGCCATGAAGGCTCTTCTTGCGGCGATCGCCGCGGCCGCATTCATGACGGCGGGAGCTGCCGCCAATGCGGGCGAAATCGCCGATGCCGCCGGCAGCGCCGAACGGCTGCTCGAACAGGGCAAATACGACGAGGCGATGAAGGCCCTCGACACGGTTCAGGACATGATCTGGCGCGAGGCGCCGCTCAGCATCCGAAAGGCGGTTTTCGTTTCCTCCGACCCGCAGGGTTTCGGCATCTATACAGAGCGCCCGAACAACGAGTTCGCCCGCAATGAAAGCCTGATTATCTATGCCGAGCCCTTTGGCTTCGGATACGGCCGCGACGGCGATCTCTTCGTCATCGATCTGGGGCTCGATTTCACGATCAAGGATAAGGACGGAAGCGTGCTGGCACAGCAGGAGAATTTCGGTTCGCTCACCCTGCGCAGCCGGGTGCCCAACCGCGAATTCATGGCCAAGCTCAATTATGATTTCTCCGGCCTCGAACCCGGCGACTACGAGGTCCTCACCCGCATGAAGGACAAGAATTCCGACAAGGCGGTGGAGTTTTCCATGCCCTTCAAAATCAAGCCCTAACTCATAGAACGGTTGGAGAACGATCCACTTGCATGCTTGACCGGCATGTGTGACGATTGCCGGGTTGCCGGGGTTGCGGGTGGAGGTGAGCCGATGTGCCATATCTTTGCGGGCCAGGATCCGCGCAGTTATGCCTACGAAACGCGGTCGGTGCGGCTCATGGGACATGCCACGAGCGTCCGGCTCGAGGCGAAATTCTGGGTCATCATCGAAGAAATCGCCGCAGCGCAGCCAATGCCGCTGGCCCGTTTCCTGACCCAGATCTATGAGGAAGCGATCGAGATGCACGGAAGGGTCGACAATTTCGCGTCGTTGTTGCGCTGCTGCTGTCTCAGCTACCTGGCGCGCGATTTCGACCATGCGCGGCTGCAAGCCGAAGCCCAGGCGGCGGCGTAGTATTCCAGTAATACCATCCCCTTGCGGGACCGGTTAGAACGGTCCGAAACAATCGGGGGAAGCGATGAAAGTCCACATTGCAGCGGTTGTTCTGGTTCCAGTCTTATTGACAGCGGGAGCGGCCGCCGCCGCGGATGATCCGGGAGCGAAACTGTTCATGAACCATTGCGGCACCTGCCATACAGTCGATCCGGCAGCCGCACAGCGCCAGGGTCCCAATCTGCATGGCGTGTTGCAGCGCAAGGCCGGAACGCTTGCCGGGTACAAATATTCCGCCGGCCTCAAGGCGGCGGGCTGGCAATGGACGCCGGAGCAGCTCGACCTGTGGTTGACCGATCCCAAGGCGCTGGTGCCCGACACGCTGATGTCGGTCTACAAACAGAAGGATGCCGAAAAGCGCAAGGCGATCATCGACTATCTCGCCGCCAATAGCAGCAACTAGAGGGAACGATCATGGCGAAAGCCATCCACATGATGGTCCGGGTAATGGACGAGGTAAAGTCCACCGATTTCTACGGCAAGGCCTTCGGCCTCAAGGTAAAAGACCGCTACGATTTCGACGGATTCACCCTGGTCTATCTCAAGAACGACGAAAACGGCTTCGAGGTGGAATTGACGATCAACCACGGGCGCAGCGAGGCCTACACGCACGGCACCGGCTACGGTCACCTGGCGTTTTCGGTCGGCGATATCGAATTCGAACACAAGCGCTTCGAGAAGCTCGGCCTTAATCCGAACCCAATCAAGGAGTTCCATCGCGATGGCTCGCTGATGGCCAAGTTCTTTTTCGTGCAGGACCCCGACGGCTACAAGATCGAGATCCTGCAGCGGCACGGCCGCTACAATTGAGTAGAAACGAGGGAGGAAATCCATGCGACTGATCGACAAGACACCAAAGGTTTCGCGCCGCACATTGCTGAAGACGGGCGGTGTTACGGCGGCGGCGGCGGCACTGGCGCCGGCGGCCGCGATGACCGGCAAGGCCTGGGCGGCGGCACCCGTTGCCGTCTCGGCCGAGGAGTTCACGACGCTGGTCAAGATGGCGCGCGACATCTATCCGCACGACAAGCTCGGCGACCGGTACTACGCCAAGGTCATCGAAGGACTCGATGCAGCCGCGAAAGACGATGCGGCGGCAAAGGAAATGCTGGAAAAAGGTGTCCAGCAGCTTGACGGCCTGTCCGAGCGCATGGGCCACGGCAAGTACCTCGCCAACGACAAGGAAGAGGATCGGGTGGCCGTCCTCAAGGCAATCGAGCAGCAGGACGGGACCTTCTTCCATAAGATTCGCGGCTCGCTGATCACCGGCATCTACAACAACCAGGATGTCTGGCCGATGTTCGGCTACGAGGGCGAAAGCGCTTCGAAAGGCGGCTACATCAACCGCGGCTTCAACGACATCGACTGGCTTGGCCAGGGCTGAGGGGAGGACGGAACATGGCTACATTCGATCTGAACGATACGAGCGTCGTCGTCGTCGTCGGCTCCGGCGCCGGCGGTGGAACGCTGTCCAACGAACTGGCCCAAAAGGGCATCAAAGTCGTCTGCCTGGAAGCGGGCGGACGGCACGAGACGCAAGATTTCCAGAACGACGAGTGGGGCAGCTTCGGCCAGATTTCTTGGCTCGACAAGCGCACCACCTCGGGAAGCTGGCGGGTCGCCAAGGATTTCTCCGGCCTCCCCGCCTGGATCGTCAAGGCGGTCGGCGGCTCGACAGTGCACTGGGCGGGCGCCTCGCTGCGATTCCAAGAACACGAGTTCAAGGTGAAGACGGTCTACGGCGACATTGCCGGCGCCAGTCTACTCGACTGGCCGATCACCCTGGCCGAGATGGAACCCTATTACGACAAGGCCGAGTTCAACATGGGAACCACTCGGACCAACGGCATACCGGGGCTTCCGGGCAGCAACAACTTCAAGGTTCTGGAAGCCGGCGCCAAGAAGCTCGGCTACAAGGAAGTGCATACCGGCCGCATGTCGATCAACTCCGAACCGCGCGACGGGCGCGGCGCCTGCCAGCAGCTCGGCTTCTGCTTCCAGGGCTGCAAGACGGGAGCCAAGTGGTCGACGCTGGTGGCCGAGATTCCCAAGGGCGAGGCCACCGGCAATCTGGAAGTGCGCCCGAACAGCCAGGTGCTCAAGATCGAACACGATGCACCGGGCAAAGTCACCGGCGTCGTCTATGCGGACAAGGACGGCAACCGGCAATTCCAGAAGGCCCGCCTCGTATGCGTCGCCGGAAACAGCTTCGAAAGCCCGCGCCTGCTGTTGAATTCCGCATCCGCCATGTTCCCCGACGGGCTGGCGAATTCCTCCGGTCAGGTGGGCAAGAACTACATGCGCCACACGACCGGCTCGGTCTACGCCATTTTCGACAAACCGGTACACATGTATCGCGGCACGACGATGGCCGGCATCGTCCAGGACGAGGCGGGCAACAATCCGGGACGCGGATTTGTCGGCGGCTATGAATTGGAGACCCTGTCGATCGGGCTTCCGTTCATGGCGGCCTTCCTCAATCCGGGCGAATGGGGCCGTAATTTCGCGGGCGCCATGGACGCCTACGACCGCATGGCCGGCCTGTGGATCGTCGGCGAAGACATGCCGCAGGAATCGAACCGGGTGAGCCTGCATGCAACCGAGAAGGATCAATTCGGATTGCCGGTGCCCAACGTTCACTTCGACGACCATGCCAACGACATCGCCATGCGCGAGCATGCCTACAAGCAGGGCTCGGCGGTCTACGAAGCGGTCGGCGCGCTCAAGACCTTCCACACGCCGCCCTACCCTTCGACCCACAATCTCGGCACCAACCGGATGAGCGAGAATGCGCGCGATGGCGTGGTCAACAAGCACGGCCAGACGCATGACATCGCCAATCTGTTCATCTCCGACGGCAGCCAGTTCACCACCGGGGCCGCCGAGAATCCGACTCTCACGATCGTGGCGCTGGCCATCCGCCAGGCCGACTACATCGCCGACCAGATGGCGAAGAACAATATCTGACGGCAGCCCACTGCGATCATCCGGCCGCCCCGGCTTTCCGGGGCGGTTTTTTTGAGGCTGCGGTTCCGTCAAACTCGAGACATAATCGGGCCGCAGCATGGCGTTCCTTGAGTCGAAGGGTAATCATGACAGCCATTTCGAAAGTGATCGCCGGCGGGCTCATCGGCCTCGGCGTGGCCAGCGGCGGATTCCTGGCGGGCGAAGCGCTGGTGAAGAGCCGGTTGGGCTACCGGGTGGTGACCGTCAAGGGCCTGTCGGAGCGCCAGGTCAAGGCCGATCTCGGCTTCTGGCCGGTGCGCTTCGTGGTCACCGGCGCCACGCTGGAAGACGCCCGCGGCAAGCTCGAAGCCGCGGAAGCCGCGGTCAAGAGCTTCCTCGCCTCACATGGTTTCGCCGATAGCGACATGCAGGTGCAGAACATCCAGGTCGAGGACCGCATGGCCGGCTACGGCGCCAGCCAGACGCCGGAGGACACGCGCTTCGTGCTGACCGAGGATCTGCTGGTCAAGTCCGCCGAGGTTCAGAAACTGGCGGACGCCTCGCGGATGATCGGCGATTTGCTCAAGTCGGGCGTGGTATTCTCGGCGGACGCCTATAATGCCGGGCCGTCCTTCGTCTTCACCAAGGTCAACGACCTCAAGGGCGACATGCTGACCGAAGCCACCAGGCGGGCGCGCGAGGCGGCGGAGAAATTCGCCGTCGAATCGGGCGCCAAGGTGGGCGACATCCAGAGCGCCAATCAGGGCATCATCGAGATCAACCCGGCGGTGGAGATTCCCAACGACCGGCCGGAAAAGCAGATCGACAAGAAAGTGCGGGTGGTCACCACCATCACCTATTTCCTCTCCGACTGAGGCGCGCTCCTGCCGCTTGACCGGTGTTCCGGTTCCCACACGGCATTTGACCAACCAGGCGTTTTGCGGTGAAAGTCGCGCCGCCAGCGGGAGCGGAACGAGCGCGTGACGAAGGACAAGAAGCAGGAAACGGCGAGCTTCCGCCGCCGCATCTTCTACATTTCCGGTTTCGATCCGCGGGGGCCGGCGCATTACCATCGCCTTTACGCCGAAGAGGCCGCGAAACAGGCCGCCGTCAATGGGCTTGCCGTCGAAGTAGGCCCCAGGCTAACGGTGAGCGACATCGAAAGCGCCTGGCGGGCGACCTCGGCGCAGGCCGAAGCCCATTACAGTTTCCTGCGCTATGACGATCTGATCCGCAAGCGCTGGGCGCGCAGCAACTGGGCGGTGCTCGGTGAAATCCTGCGCTATGCCTGGCTGTTCGCGAGCCGCGGCGTCGTGCATCGCGTGCTGTTCAGGTCATGGCCGCCGTTCGCCACAATGGCCTATCCCTTCGCGCTGGTGCTGCTTGCAACCATTCTCGCGGCAAGCGCCGGTCTGGTAGCAAATTATTTTCTGAGTCCCCTCGCCGGCGTGGCCGCCGCGGCCGCTGCCTTCGGGCTGCTGGTCATGCTGCGGGCGCCGCTCGAAACGCGGATCAGCGCCTTCTGGATCGCCCGCATCCTCTCCTTTATCGCCGATCAGGGAACCGAAAACGTGCCCGACATGGACGCGCGGATCGATCGCTTCGCCCGCCGCATCGCCGAAAGCTTCGGCAGTGACGGGGCCGGCGAGGTTCTCATCGTCGGCCACAGCGTCGGCACGCAAATCGCGGTCGCGGCGGCGGCGCGGGCGCTTGGCCTCGCGGGGGACCGCGAACTCCGCCTCAGTCTCCTCACCCTCGGCCACACCATTCCGCTCGAAGCGCTGCATCCGAAGGCGCACAGGTTCCGGTCGGAGATCATGGCGGTGGCGGGCGATCCCCGCGTTACCTGGATCGACGTCAGCGCCGCCATCGACAGCGCCTGTTTTCCGCTGTGCGATCCGCTCGCCGCCTCGGGGCTCGCCCAGCCCGATCCCCTCAATCCCAAGCCCAAGATCGTCTCGCCGCAATTTGCGAAACTGTTCCGGCCCGACAGCTACCGGCGCCTCCGGCGCGAGTTCAAGCGCGCCCATTTCCAATATCTCTTGTCAGCCGAACTGGCGGGCGACTACGATTACTTCCTGATCACCGCGGGCAATCGCCGGCTCGGCGAACGCTTCGCGCATCGCGACAGCGTGCGGAATTTCGACCAGTTCAAGCTTTGGAAGTCATGACCCATTTCACGCCCCCCTATCCCAAGCCGATGCCGAAGCGCGCGCTGGCGCTGCAGCTCCTGCTGCGGCCGCTGAAATTCTTCCGCTCGCGGTCCTGCTCGATCTCGGCGCTCTCCAACCGCGCCTATGGCATGCATCTGGGCGAACTGTCGCTGCCGACGCGCCGCATCCTCATCGCCAACCAGCCCGACCTGATCAAGCGGGTGCTGATCGACGAAGCCGAGAATTTTCCGAAAAGCCGGATGATGTCGGACATGCTGGAGCTCCTGCTCGGCGATTCGATCTTCGTCTCCAACGGCGAGGTATGGAAGCGGCAGCGCCGCATGATGGATCCGGCCTTCGCACAGGCGCGCATCAAGATCGTCTTCGATATGATGCTGCAGGCGGCGGAGGCCCTGTTTGAACGCATGGACCGGCTCGCCACCGGGGGCGAGGTGGCGATCGACGTCGAGATGACTCATGTCACCGCCGACATCATCTTCCGCACCATCTTCTCGCGGCCGCTCGGGGCGGAGGAAGCGCGGCTCATCTATGACGCCTTCATCCGCTTCCAGGAGACCGCCTTCGCCCACGGCATGACCCGCGTGGTGGGCTTTCCCAAATGGGTGTCCTTCTTCGGCTACCGCAAGGCGCGCAAGGCGGCCAAGGAAATCCGCGGTGCGCTCGATCCCATCGTCAAGAGGCGCTACGACAGTTTCCATGCCGGCGAGCCGCGGCCCCATCAGGACATTCTGCAATCGCTGGTCTCGGTGAAAGACCCGGTGACCGGCACCCATTTCGACCTGCGCGAATTGTGCGAGCAGGTGGCGATGCTGTTTCTCGCTGGCCACGAGACTTCCGCGAGTTCGCTGTCCTGGGCGCTCTATCTCCTCGCCATGGACCAGGAAGTGCAGGAGCGGCTTCACAAGGAGGCCGCCGCGGTGCTGGGCGGCCGCGCGCCGCAATTCTCCGACATGAAGCGGCTCGAGGTGGCGCGCAACGTCTTCGCCGAAGCGCTGCGGCTTTTTCCGCCGGTCGCCTTCCTGCCGCGGGTTGCCGAGGTGCAGTGCCCGATGCGCGACAAGACCGTGGCGGCGGGTTCCATCGTTTCGGTGTCGCCCTGGCTCATCCAGCGGCACCGGCTCTACTGGCAGGAGCCCGACGCCTTCGATCCCGACCGATTCGACGATCCCGCAACCATCGAGGCGCAGCGGCACTGCTATATGCCATTCAGCAAGGGGCCACGCGTGTGTCTTGGCGCCGCATTCGCGCTGCAAGAGGCTACCATCATCCTTTCGGGCCTGGTCAGGCGCTTCCGTTTTACGCCCATCGAGGGCTGGGAGCCAAAACCGATCGGACGGCTCACCGTGAGGTCGGAAAACGGCATCAGGCTCAAAGTCTCGCCGCGGGAAGCGCGATGAATCCCCGGCCACAGACGCAGCCGGTGCGGCAAAGGCAGGTCTTTTATATTTCGGGTTTCGATCCACGGGGGCCGTCGCATTATCACCAGCTCTACTGCACCGAGTGCGCCAAACAATCCGCCGTAAACGGGCTTCTTGCAACGGTCGGTCCGCGCAAGAATAGCGGGGCGCATGAAACCACCTGGCGCATCGACACCACAGGTACCGTTGTCGACTACAGCCTGCTGCGATGGGACGACCTGGTGCGCTCCCGCTGGCCGCGGACAGCCGCCGCCATCGTTGCCGATGTCATCCGTGGAACATGGGGAGGTGCTAGGGCAGGCATATTCGGATTGCTGCTCAGAACCAGCTGGCCGACCTTTGTCAACACGGCTTTCCCGCCTGCGCTGCTCCTTGCCGTTGCATTCGTGACACTTGCCGCGGCGGTTGTGGCGGCCATGCTGTTCGCCGATGTCCTGGGTGCCTGGCGCTATGGCGCGGCAATGCTCGTGCTGTGCTTGCCGCTCGCCGCGATCAAGCCATTGCTTGAATACTACAACGTGCTTTGGCTGGCCGGCATCGGGGTGTTTCTCGTCGATCAGATCGACGGCGGAAGTCCCGAGATCGACGCGCGCTGCGCGGAGTTCGCCATGCGGATTGCCCAAGCCGCCCGGAGCGGCTCCTATGATGAAGTCCTGGTGATCAGCCATAGCGTCGGCGCCATGCTCGCCGTCAGGGCGCTGGCGCGCGCACTCGACGGCATTCCCGAGGGCGCAAGTGTCAGCTTCCTCACACTGGGACAGCCGATCGCCATGGCCGCCTATCAGCCGAATGCAGGTTCGCTGCGCCGGGACCTGCGCGCAGTGGCGCTTTCGCCGAAGATCGGCTGGATCGACGTCACGGCGCCAATCGACAGTTCCTGCATTCCTCTTACCGATCCCGTCATTGCCAGCGGCGCAGACCGGCCGCCCGGTGCAATTGTCCAGCCGAAGCTGATTTCCGCCCGCTTCGTCCGGCTGTTTACACCGGCAGGCTATAAGCATGTCCGGTTCAATTTCATGCGGGCGCATTTTCAGTATATAATGGCGGCGGAAATCGCCGGTAGTTACGACTACTTCCTGATAACGGCGGGAAACATGCGTCTCTGGGACCGCTATGCCGGCCAGGACAGCGTCAACGACTTCAATCGTTTGAGATTGAAGTTGCGGTGATCGCCGTATATGCCGTAGGCGACGGGTTTTGAGATGACTTCGCAGGCGAAACAAAAAATTCTGTATCTGCGATTCAGTGTGATGAATTTCACGCTGTTCTTCACGGCAGCCGCCTTGATCGCGGGCAGCCCCATGGCCGTTGCCGGGCTGCCGCTCGCCCTACTGCTCGAAGGATTCCTCGACGAACGGGTTGGCGATACGCGCCGGGATTTCTCGGCGGCAGGCGCGGTCTTTCTGGATTTCATGCTCTACCTGACGCTGCCTCTGACGGTATTTTTGGCGCTGTGCCACGCCAGCCTCCTGTCATCGGGAGATCCGCTGGGCCTCGGATGGGCGGTGAAATCGGTTTCGGGCTACGACCTGCTGAAGGCCCGCGACGAGACAAACCGCTTATGGCACCTGCTCGCCTCGCTTCCCGTCGGATTTCTGTTCGGCGCGGCAGCCATCAATGTCGCGCACGAACTCTTTCACCGCTTGCAATCGGCGGGCGCGGTGATCACGGCGCGCTGGCTCCTGGCATTCTCCTGCGACACCACGTTTGCGATCGAACACGTGCATGGGCACCATCGCAACGTCGGCACGCCGGCCGATCCGGCAACGGCGCGGCGCGGCGAGAGTTATTATCGCTTCTATGTCCGGTCGACGGCCGGCGAGATCGCGAATTGTTTCCGGCTTGAGGCAAACCGGCTCGGAAATCGCGGCCTGCCGGCTTGGAGCCCGCACAATCGTGCGCTGCGCGGCCAACTGATGACGCTCTGCGTTGCGGGTCTCTATGTCTATGCCGCGGGTTTCACGGGCCTTGCCGCATTTCTCGCCGCCGCGGCCATCGGCAAGGCTTATCTCGAATCAACCAACTACATCGAACATTATGGGCTGGTGCGGGTTCCCGGCCGGCGGGTCGAGGCGCGGCATTCCTGGGATTCCTACCGCAATCTCACCAATTCATTTCTCTACAATCTGCCGCGCCATTCGGATCATCATCTCAATGCCCAGAAGACTTTCTGGGATCTCAAGACGCTGCCCGATGCGCCGCAACTCCCTTATGGCTATCAAGGGATGATCCTGCTCGCGCTCATTCCCAGGCGCTTCTTCGCGACAATGCAACCGCTCCTGCGGGCCTGGGATGAGACCATGGCGAGCGACGAAGAGAAGAAACTGATCGCATCGTTGGCCTAGCGCGTTTTCCCGAAAAGTGGCATCGCTTTTCGGACAAGAAAACGCGCCAAGTCAATAATTTGGCGCATGTTCTTGCCGCCAAAGTGTGTACACTTTGGCGGAACATGCGCTAAGAGCCGCTCGCCCGGCCCGGGTCCCTCCTTTCATGTGGCTCAGCCTCCCTGAACAATGGCGGCCGGGGGAGTTTGTCCGGACGGTGCCTGAAACCCGGCAGAATTTGGCAAACCCGCCATTCCGCCCTTGACGGCAGTGCGCAATCGACCTATGTCAGCAATCACCTGCTGGCACTCGACTATGTTGAGTGCTAACAGAGGCCGGGAACCTAGGTGTGACCGGCCTGAAAATCAGAAAATAACGCCAGAACAAGGAGTTACCGCATGAATTTTCGTCCTTTGCACGACCGCGTCGTCGTCAAACGGGTCGAGGAAGACACCAAGACTAAGGGTGGCATCATCATTCCGGACACCGCCCAGGAGAAGCCCATGCAGGGCGAAATCATCTCCGTGGGCCCGGGTGGCCGCGATGAGGCCGGCAAGCTCATTCCGATCGACGTCAAGGCCGGCGACACCGTGCTGTTCGGCAAGTGGTCGGGCACCGAAGTCAAGATCGACGGCACCGAATACCTGATCATGAAGGAGAGCGACATCATGGGCGTTCTCGTTGGAAAGGCGGCCGCGAAGAAGGCGGCGTGATCGTCTCATTCCCCAAAATATCAACCACTGCGACACATTAAAGGAGTAGCATAATGGCTGCTAAAGAAGTCCGCTTCGGCGGCGAAGCCCGCGAGCGCTTGCTGCGCGGCGTCGACATTCTCGCCAATGCGGTGAAAATCACTCTCGGTCCCAAGGGCCGCAACGTCATCCTCGACAAGTCCTTCGGGGCGCCCCGCACCACCAAGGACGGCGTGACCGTCGCCAAGGAAATCGAACTCGAGGACAAGTTCGAAAACATGGGCGCCCAGATGGTGCGCGAAGTCGCTTCCAAGACCAACGATGTGGCGGGCGACGGCACCACCACGGCTTGCGTGCTCGCCCAGGCGATCGTGCGCGAAGGCGCCAAGTCGGTGGCCGCCGGCATGAACCCGATGGATCTGCGGCGCGGCATCGATCTCGCCGTGGCAACCGCCATCGAGGACGTCAAGAAGCGTTCCAAGAAGGTCAAGTCGTCGGAAGAAATCGGCCAGGTCGGCGCCATCGCGGCCAATGGCGAAAAGGAAATCGGCGACATGATCGCCAAGGCCATGCAGAAGGTCGGCAATGAAGGCGTCATCACGGTTGAGGAAGCCAAGACCGCCGAGTCCGAGCTCGAAGTCGTCGAAGGCATGCAGTTCGACCGCGGCTATCTCTCGCCCTATTTCATCACCAACGCCGACAAGATGGTGGCCGAGCTCGAGGACGTCTACATTCTCCTGCACGAGAAGAAGCTGGCGAACCTGCAAGCCATGCTGCCGATCCTCGAAGCCGTGGTGCAGGCGGCGCGTCCACTGCTCATCGTCGCCGAGGACATCGAAGGCGAGGCGCTTGCCACCCTCGTGGTCAACAAGCTGCGCGGCGGCCTCAAGGTCGCGGCGGTGAAAGCTCCGGGCTTCGGCGATCGCCGCAAGGCCATGCTCGAGGACATCGCCGTCCTGTCGGGCGGCCAGGTGATCTCGGAAGACTTAGGGATCAAGCTTGAGAACGTGACCCTCGACATGCTCGGCCGCGCCAAGCGGGTGCGGGTCGAGAAAGAGAACACCACGATCATCGACGGGGCCGGCAAGAAGGCCGACATCCAGGGCCGTTGCGCCCAGATCAAGACGCAGATCGAGGAAACCACCTCGGACTACGACAAGGAAAAGCTCCAGGAGCGTCTGGCCAAGCTGGCCGGCGGCGTAGCCGTCATCAAGGTCGGCGGCGCCACGGAAGTGGAAGTCAAGGAGCGCAAGGACCGCGTCGACGACGCGCTCAACGCCACCCGCGCGGCGGTCGAGGAAGGCATCGTGCCGGGCGGCGGTGTGGCGCTTCTGCGCGCCAAGAAGGCGGTCGACGCGCTCACCTCGAAGAATGCCGACATCCAGGCCGGCATCAAGATCGTGTCGCGGGCGCTCGAATCGCCGATCCGTCAGATCGTCGAGAACGCCGGCGTCGAAGGTTCGATCGTGGTCGGCAGAGTGTTGGAGAAGTCGGGCAATTACGGCTTCGACGCCCAGACCGAAGAGTATGTCGACCTGGTCGCGGCCGGCATCATCGACCCGACCAAGGTGGTGCGCGTGGCGCTGCAGGACGCGGCCTCGGTCGCCTCGATCCTGATCACCACCGAAGCCATGGTCGCCGAGAAGCCCAAGGACAAGCCGGCCATGCCGTCGATGCCCGGCGGCGGCGGCATGGGCGGGATGGATTTCTAAATCCAGCGCTCAGCCCAAGGCTGATACAAACGAAGGCGGTCCCATTCGGGGCCGCCTTCTTCTTTGGTACTGGCCCGCCCTTCCTATGTCCCTCCCGTCGGTCGCCTTGACAAATTACCCGGTTGCTATGGAGGTTGTTGTGGGACAGCGGAGGATATATCAAGAAGCTTGTTACCTTTGTGGAAGCCGCGCAGGAATTCAAATGAACCGGATTGACTATGCGATCATCGTGGAGCCGTTGGCCGCTGAAGACGGCGGAGGTTTCATTGCGACCGTCCCCGACCTGCCGGGCTGCATAAGCGATGGCGAAACCCCTCAAGAAGCGCTGGCCAATGTCGAGGAAGCTATTCGCGCCTGGATCGAGGCGGCCAAGGACCTCGGCCACGACGTGCCTCCGCCGACGCGCCGCTTTGCGATGACAGCTTGAGTTAGTAGTCTGAACCATGTGAACAGAGCGGCCGGCGATGCCCGGCGGCGGCGGCATGGGCGGCATGGATTCCTAATCCACTCCACCATCCTCGAAACACGAACCCCGGCGGAAACGCCGGGGTTTTTATGGTCAGGAAACGGCCTTGCGGGCTTGCCTGCGGACATAATCGCGCAGCGCCGAATTGATTCGCGTCGCGAACTACGCTCCCGCATCGGCGCCGCCGGCAAGTTCATCGGCAAAGCGGTGATTGACATCCCGGTGCCCAGCTTCGTCCAGGCGAACGGCGATCACCACATCGCGCAGGCGCGCGGCGGGCTCCAGCCGCCAATACTCGATGGCGATTTGCGGGGCGGCGACGTTCTCGGCCTTTCCGGCGTCGATTTCCTCCAGATATTCGGTGTAACTAAGCACCGCCTCTTCCTCAAGATAGCCGACAATGCGGTGCGCAACGCGCGGCCACAAGAGGTACAGGAGGAAGAACGCATTGAAAAACGCGCCTTGCGCCAAAACGATGACAAGCCGTTCGAACCGGTTGGGGCGGGTCACCTGAAGAAACGTCATCAGATGGATGCGCTCGTTTTCGGCCTCGGCCAGCAGGGCCTTGATCCAGCCGCGGTCGTTTTGGAGGCGGCGCAAGCTCTTCAGATGATTGAGCAGGCCTCCGACCATGCCCGGCACGGCGGCCACGGTCTCCAGCACCACGGCGCGATGGCCATAGCGGCGGCGGAAGAAGGCGTCGGCGAAGAATCGCATGAACCTGACCAGCCTGAATGCCAGCCGGTCGCCCAAATCGGCGGGTTCGAAGTGATAAACCGAGAGTTCTCGCTCGGGCGGGTGAGGATCGGACATTGCCTTGGCCACTTCTGCTCCACCCGTTCAATCGCGTTATCGGTCAAAGCGATCACCCGCTCCGCAGCCGCTCCAGCAGTTCCGGCGTCGGATAGGAATCGGCGGGAAGGCCCAGTTTCAACTGCACGTCCTTGACCGCGGCGCGGGTACCCTTGCCGATCTTGCCGTCGAACTTGCCGACATCATAGCCCATACGAGCGAGAATCTTCTGCAGCTCGACGATCTGCCTGTAAGTGAGCGGCGTCACCTCGGCGCGGCCGCGGCTCACCTTGGGCGCGCCGGCAATGCGGGTGGCGAGATAGGCCGCGGTGGTCGAATAGACCAGCGACTCGTTCCATTTCAGATAGGCGGTGGTGAAATTCCCGTAGGCGAGAAAGGCGGGGCCGTTGCGGCCCATGGGCAGGAGCAATGAGGCGGGAAAAGCGTCCGCCTTGAGCGGCTTGCCGCCGGCACTCTCCACCCCCCACTTCACCCACTGCGAACGCGGATGCTGGATGGCGATGTCGGCTTCCTGCCAGGGCATCTGGCGCGGCACCCGCACTTCCTGCAGCCAGGGCTGGCCCGGCCGCCAACCATGCCTGCGCAGCAGATTGGCGGAAGACGCCAGCACATCGGGAATGCTTTGGCGCAGATCGCGGCGGCCGTCGCCGTCGAAATCGACGGCGCTTTCGTCATAGTCGTAGGGCAGGAACTGGGTCTGGCCGATCTCGCCCGCCCAGGCGCCGCGCATCTGCGAGGGGGTCAGGTCGCCCTTGTGGATCAGGTCGAGGGCGGCCATGAGCTGGGGGCGGAATTTTTCCGGGCGGCGGCAGTCCCAAGCCAGGGTCGCCAGCGACTGCAGGATCGGCAGGTCGCCGGTATTGGCGCCGAAATCGGTCTCCAGCGCCCAGAAGGCGACGATCACCGGGGCGGGCACGCCGAACTCCTCCTCGACGCGGTTGAAGAGGCGCCGGTGCTTCTGGACCAATGCCGCGCCCTGCTTGATGCGGTAGTCCGACACCATGCGGCTGGAGAATTCGACAAAGCTCTGGGAGAAGACGTTCTGGGCGCGGTCCTTCTTGACGATGACCGGATCGTAGGCAACATCGTCGAGGGCGGCGATGGCGCGCCGCGACAGACCGTTGGCGGCGGCTTCCTCGCGGAAGCCGTTGAGCCAGGAATCAAAGCCCTTGGCCGAATTGCCGCAGGTTGCGGCGGGGGCCGAAGCCGAACCCGCCAGAACCAGAATCGCCAGTGCCGCGCCCAGTTGCCGTATCAGCATGCCATGCTCCCGAATCGTCCGCGCAGCCCTCCGGCTGCAACGGCTGTTCGTCATGCCGGCCGATTTCAAGGCCCTAGCGCGTTTTCCCGAAATGTGGAATCACTTTTCGGACAAGAAAACGCGCCTAGCCAACAATTCGGCGCATGTTCTTGCCGCCAAAGTGTGTACACTTTGGCGGAACATGCGCAAAGCGCGGATGCCCCAACTATTGGGTAAGATAGACGGTGGTCTGCCGCTCGTGCAGGCAACCCCGGCGATAGGGCGCCGCCGCCAGTTCCGGCTTGGAAACGGCCAAAGCGGCTTCCTCCTCCATCCTGGATTGGGGCAATGAAGTGACGGCCGCGGAAGCCCCCGGCATGGGTGCTGTGAGGGTGGACGCCGCAGCGAGAACCGCCGCATGGCTGCGGTGCATGTCGCAGGCGGCCGCCGAACCCACGGAAATGGTCAGTGCCAGCAGGGCAAGAAGGCTACGCATGCTCCCGGTCTCCCTTCTTTTGATTGCCAATGACTCACCATAGCGCAAAATCCAGCCTTTGGCAGGTCAAAATATGTTCAACGGCGAAAAATTATGCCGCAGCGCGGATTCGTTCTTCATTTAATCGCCCAATCCACAATTTCCTTCTCCCCGGCGGGGGATCCGAGGGCGTTACTTGACGGTGACCGCCGCCTTCATGCTGGGATGGCGCTTGCAGAAATAGGTATGGGTACCTGGCTCCTTGAAGGTGAATTCGAAGCTGCCGCCCTTCTTGAAGAAGCCGGAATCGAAGTCGCCGCTCTCCTGGCCGGGCGCGCCCGCCGTCACCGAATGCTCGATGTCGTCGCCATTTATCCATTTGACCGTCGTGCCCACCGCTACTTCCAGGGTCTTGGGCTGGAACTGAAACAGTTTGATCTGCGCATCGGCCGTGCCGGCGGCGGCTGCGCCGGTCATCGCCGCGATCCAGAATGCTGCGGCGGCGGCAGTGAAACGAATGGTCATGGGTTGCTCCCTGAATTGAAATGGGGCGGGCCTAAGCCCGCCCCTCCCGATTACATGGCCGGGAACTTCTCGGGGAATTGGGCGGCGATCGCAGCCGCCAGCGGATCGGCGATCATCTGCATGTGGTGGGCGGCTTCGCGCAGCTTCTGGTAGGCGAGCTTGGGATCGCGATTGGCCTGGGCGTCGACCACGTCCTTGAGGCTGAGGACGTGCGTCTTGACCAGTTCGGCGACCGCCTCTTTCGGCAGGGCTGGGGTGGCGGAGTTGAGGAAGGCGCCGAAGTCCTCGGTATATTGCACCAGATCGGCGACGGCTTTGTCCTTCATCTTGGCCGAGCCTTTGGCGATGCCCATGGTGTAATCGACGAAGAAACCGATGTGCTTGCGCCACAAGGGCAGGAAGGCTTCGCCCGCCGCCTCGCCGTAGACCGAGCCGATGGCCTTGGCGATATCCTGGGAGTTCATGTCGAGGGCCCAGGCGGCGGCCTCGAATTCCTTGTTGCGGCCGCCAAGCGCCGCATAGGTGGCGGATGCCGCCAGCGAGGCGTGTTCGGCCAGCAACTGGTTCAGCATCACGCGCAGGTCGGTCTGAGCGCTCTTGCCATGGGCTTCCGCCGCCGTTGCGGCAAAGTTGCCGGTGGGCTCGATGCCGGTCACGCCGCCAAAGGCGACGGCGGCGGCGAGCATGGTGGAAGCGAGTGCGATCTTGATGGATTTCATCGGTGTCTCCCGGATTTGCGAGAACGGGACCGCCGGTCATCGGCGGCCTCTGTGACCGGATTACGAGGGGTTTATCCGGACAGATGCGCGTGGGCCGCATCACATTTTTTTGCGAAGGATCGTGCAAACCGGGCGCAACTATTTTGCCGCGGCGCCCGTTATTGCAGTTCGCAGCCGATTTTGCCGCGGCGCAGGCAGGCGATATTGGCGCGCAGGATTTCGCCCTGGGCGGCGGCGAAGGCAAGATATTCGTTCCAGTCCTGGTTTTTCGGCAGGCGCGCCAGGTCGCCCGCATTGCCGGGGCGCCAGTAGCCCATGGCCAGTTGGACTTCGAGCGGCTTGAATTCGGGCAGCGTGTTGTATTGGGCACCGGGCGGCCCGTCGCGGCCGGGCAGCAAGCGGCGGGCTCCGAGATAGCCTTTGAAGGTATAGAAGGCATCGCTCGGCGGCAGGAAATCGAGGCGGTAGTCCACTTCGCGGGAAGGATCGGTGATGTCGTCGGCGGTGGTCATGGGCCTTGCCGCCGCCCCCAGCATGTAGCGCAGCGCGGAAGGCGTGATCATGGAGACGGCGCGCCGCCTCAAGCGTCCCTCCGCATGGGGATAAAGTTCGTTGGAAGCGATGGCGATGTCGACAAGGGGCCGGCCATCGGCGGGAAGCTCGACGCTTTCGCCGAAGAGATAGCTGCATTGGTAATGGTGCTGCTGTAGCATCATCGCCACCGGCACGAGGTCGCGGTCGAGATACAGGAACACGGCGGTGTAGTGATCGAGTTGATGCCAGTCGCGGGTGTCGCCAACCAGATTGAGCCCCGCCCATTGCCACCAGGACATCCCCGCCGGCAGGCCGGATTTGCGGAATACCGCATGATAGGTGAGAACCGTGAAGTCCGCCGTGCGGTCGATGCGGCCGAAGATCGCCGGCTCGGGAGGTTTCACGGCGGCGCGATGGCTGAAGACGGCGCGCGGGTCATCCTTGTGGGCGTTGAGCGCCGCGCGGGTCACGGCGGCGATGACGGCGCTGCCTTCGAGCGTCCCATGGGCGATGTAGTCGTCATAGAAGCCGATGGGTCCCTCCTCGCCCTCGCCCACGAAGAAGCGCGGCCGGTGCTTGCGCAGCAGGTCCTGTCCGGCGGTCGACGGCGGCGCATCGGACGGCGGGTTTCTGGCGAAATATTCGGCAAAGCCCGGATGCTGCGAGAAATTCGGGGCGTTGCGGTCAACCGGCAGAAACCAGCGGAGGAAGACGAGCGCCAGAGCCACAACAAGTAATGCCGCCGCGAGCCGTTTCATGGCCGCCGTTATTGGATTTTTATCCGTGCCGTCAAGAAGGCCACGCGGGGATCGCTGGCGATGGCGGTTCTGCCCGCCAGCACCGCCGTGGATTTGAGGATCGTGCCGTCGTCGAGAATTTTCAGATGATTGGCGGCGAGCGTCGCGCCCGTGGTGGTGATATCGACGATCGCTTCGGCGGTGCCGGCCGCCGGTGCGCCCTCGGTGGCGCCGGCGCTTTCGACGATGCGGTAGCCGGTCACCCCCTTGGCGGCGAAGAAGCGCCGGGCGAGATTGGGATATTTGGTGGCGATCCTGAGCCTCCTGCCATGGCGCTCGTAGAAGCTCTCGGACACCTCATCGAGATCGCTCATCGCCGCCACGTCGAGCCAGCATTCGGGCACCGCCACCACCACATTGGCGGGGCCGAAGCCGAGGCGTACGAAAACCTCCGTGGACGGATCGCCTTGTGTGAGCTTCTCGCGCAGCATATCCTCGCCGGTGATGCCGAGATCGATCTTGCCGTCCCTGAGGTTCTGGGCGATCTCCGAGGCCGAGAGAAAGGCGACCTCGACGCCATCGAGGCCGGACAACAGGCCGCGATAGCCGCGCGCCGCGCCCAGCCGCTCGATGGCGAAGCCCGCCTTGTGCAGCAGCCCGGCGGAGGCTTCCATCAGGCGGCCCTTGGAGGGAATGGCAAGGGTGAGCAGGCTCATGCCAGCACCGCCTTGAGCCGTTCGGTGTGAATGGCGCAGCCCACCGCCGGAACGCGGACCGGCGCCCCCATGTCGGCGAGAAGATCGTCATAGCGGCCGCCGCCCGCCACCGCGACCGGTCCATGGGCGGTGTCGGCCTCGATCTGGAAGACGAAGCCCGTGTAATATTCGAGATCGCGGCCGAAGGTGGCGGCGAAATGGAAGCGGCGCGGATTGAGGCCCAGTTCCTCCATCTCGAACAGGCGCCGGGCGAAATAATCGCGGGCCCCGGCGAAGCGCTTGGCTCCTTCGACCGCCGCCAGCGCTTCGCCCGCCCCGCTGGCTTCGCCATGGATGGCGAGGTAGGCATCGATCGCCTCCGCCCGCTCAAGCGGCAGCGGCGTCTCGTTGCGGTCGGCCGCCTTCTCCGCGAGCCGTGCGGCGATTTCCACCGCATCGCGGCCGCCCACAAGCGGAATATTCCGTGTACTGAGTTCCTCGCCCACGATCTTCCCGGCATCGCCGCCCGCCACCCGGTCGACGGTCTTAGAAATGCCGGTGCGCTTCGCGGACCGGCCGGCGGTGAAGCCCTCCAGCAATTCGCGGAAGGCATGGGGCCGCCAGAAATGGTGGCGGAGTCTGCGCCGCCAGCGGGCCGGCATGTCGGTGTCGTCGAGCAACGCCGCGAACAGGCCGAGATCGCCGAGCGTCACCTTGAAGCGGGTGAGGCCAGCGGCCTCCAGCGCCGCGATGGCGAGCTTCAATATGCGCGCTTCCGCCGCCACCGGATCGGGGGCTCCAAACCATTCAAGCCCGGCTTGCGCGAATTCCTGCGGGCTCAAGCGCTCGTCGGGAACGCGGAAGGCGGGGCCCAGATAGCAATAGCGCGCTTCCGTCTCGGGCCTGGCCGCATGGCTCAAATGATAGCGGCAGGCGGGCACCGTGAGATCGGGCCTCAGGCACAGTTCGGCGCCGGAGGGATCGGTGAAGACGAATGTCCGTGTACGGATGTCCTCGCCGGAGCGCTCGAGGAAGATGTCGGCCGGCTGGATGATGTCGGGCGCGATGTGGTCGAAGCCGGCGCGCTCGAACACCGCCATGATCGCCGCATTCTGGCGCTCCAGCGCCTCGCGCTCGGCCCGCGATTTACCGGCCACGGTCAAACCGTCACCCCGGCGGAAGCCGGGGCCCATTGAGCCATGTCCGCGCGCACCGATCCCTGTCTAGCGGGGTCAGGGGGTCCCGGCTTTCGCCGGGATGACGATTGAAGGAGAGGCGCCATCATTGCCGGTTCAGCGCCTTCTTGACCGCAGCGACAAGGTCTTCCTCTTTCACCGAAAACTGCGCCAGACGTTGGCCGGCATAGTCCTGGCGCGACGTGATGCCTTCGGCAAGCTGGGCGCCCAGCGCCAGATCCTTGATCTGCACTTCGCCCTTGGCCTTTTCATCGCCGCCCTGGATGACGACGAGGGGTGCTGCCCGCCTGTCGGCATATTTCATCTGCGCCTTCATGCCGGCGGTGCCGACATACATTTCGGCGCGGATATTTGCGGCGCGAAGCTCCTGCACCATGCGCCAGTAATCGCCCTGGCGGTCTTTGTCCATGACGAGGACCACGACGGGAGCCAGCGTCGCCGATTCCTGCGCCAGTCCCGCCAGCTTCAGCGCCGCATAGAGCCGCGACACGCCGAGCGAGAATCCGGTGGCCGGAACCTTCTGCCCGGTGAAGCGGGCGACGAGATCGTCATAGCGCCCGCCGCCGCCCACCGATCCGAAACGCACGGGCCGTCCGTTCTCGTCCTTCGTCTCCATCAGCAATTCGCATTCGAAGAC
>JBQTKG010000008.1:0-7854 GCA_052386315.1 Hyphomicrobiales bacterium | reverse complement strand
CCGGAAAGCTGGTGCGGAAAGTCGAGAAGCCGGGTCTCCGCCTCGCGGATGCCGGCCTTGTTCAACAGCTCGACGATGCGGGCTCGCGCCGCCTCGCCGGCGAGGCCCTGGTGCAGCTCGAGGATTTAGCCGATCTGCCGCTCCACGCTGTGCAGCGGATTGAGCGAGGTCATCGGTTCCTGGAAGATCATGGTGATGTCGTTGCCGCGCACCTTGCGCAGGTCGCGCTCGTCGGCGTCGAGCAGTTCCTCGCCCCTGAAGACGATGGAACCCGACGGATGTTCGGCCGTGGGGTACGGCAGGAGCTTGAGGATCGACAGCGCCGAAACTGATTTGCCGGAACCCGATTCGCCGACCAGTGCCAGCGTCTCGCCTTTGTCGATCGAGAAGGAGATGCGATCGACGGCGAGTGTTGCCC
Source organism: Hyphomicrobiales bacterium (assembly GCA_052386315.1). Taxonomy (GTDB): domain Bacteria; phylum Pseudomonadota; class Alphaproteobacteria; order Rhizobiales; family Aestuariivirgaceae; genus Aestuariivirga. The sequence goes on along the minus strand of JBQTKG010000008.1, from coordinate 7,436 downwards.
GGCCGCCCTGGCGGAAGGCGACGGAAAGTTCTTTCACCTCGAGCAGGGCAGCGCTCATGCGAAAGTCTTCCGCGGATCGAGCGCATCGCGCACCGCCTCGCCGATGAAGACCAGAAGCGACAGCATGACCGAGACGACGAAGAAGCCGGTGAAGCCGAGCCACGGCGCCTGCAAATTGTTTTTCCCCTGGGCGATGAGCTCGCCCAGCGACGGCGAGCCCGGCGGCAGGCCGAAGCCGAGAAAGTCGAGCGAAGTGAGTGTGATCACCGAGCCCGAGAGAATGAAGGGCATGAAGGTGATGGTCGAGACCACGGCATTGGGCAGGAGATGCTTGAAGATGATCTTGGTGTCGGAAAGGCCGAGCGCCCGGGCGGCGCGCACATACTCGAAATTGCGCGCCCGCAGGAATTCCGCCCGTACCAGGCCGACGAGCCCCGTCCACGAGAACAGCAGCAGGATGAACAGCAGAATCCAGAAGGTCGGCGTGATGAAGGCGGCGAGAATGATTAAGAGATAGAGGGTCGGCATCGACGTCCAGATGTCGATGAAGCGCTGGAACAGAAGATCGGTCCAGCCGCCGAAATAACCCTGTACGGCACCCGCCGCCACGCCGATCGCCGAAGACAGCAGCGTGAGGATGAGGCCGAAGGCGACCGAGATGCGGAAGCCGTAGATAAGCCGCGCCACCACGTCACGGCCCTGGTCGTCGGTGCCCAGCCAGTTCATGTTGCCGAAGACGCAGTTGGGATCGCCGGCACCTTGCGGATATTTGGCGCAGGTTTGGTCACGGGTGAGCCGGAAGGCGGGCCGCGACGGCGCCGGAAACGGCAACTCGTTGTTGACCGTGTTGTAGGAATAGCGGATCGGCGGCCAGATCATCCAGCCATTGGCGGCGATTTCCTCCTGATTGACGGCATCGCGGAAATCGGTGCGCGCCAGAAAGCCGCCGAACTTCGCTTCCGGATATTCCACGAAGGTCGGGAACAGCAGCTCGCCCTTGTAGGAAACGAGCATCGGCCGGTCGTTGGAAATGAACGGCGCCAACAGCGAGATCAGGAACAAAACCGAGAAAATCCAGAACGACCAGAAGCCGCGCCGGTTCGATTTGAAGATCTGCCAGCGGCGCGCGTTGAGGCCCGAGAGATTCGGCAGGCGCATCTCTCAGAGCTCCCGCCGCTCGAAGTCGATGCGCGGATCGATCCAGGTGTACATGAGATCGGAAATCAGCGCGACGAACAGACCGACCAGGGTGAAGACATAGAGATTGGCGAAGACGATCGGATAGTCGCGGTCGAGTGCCGCCTTGTAGGTGAGATAGCCGAGGCCGTCGAGCGAGAACACCGTCTCGATCAACAGCGCGCCGGTGAAGAAGGCGCCGAGGAAGGCGCCGGGAAAGCCCGAGATCACCAGGAGCATGGCGTTGCGGAACACGTGCCCGTAGAGCACCTGGCGCTCGCTCAGGCCCTTGGCGCGGGCCGTCATCACATATTGCTTGCGGATTTCATCGAGAAAGAAGTTCTTTGTCAGCAGCGTCATGGTGGCGAAGGCGCCGAGCCCCATGGCGAAGAGCGGCAGCGCCAGATGCCAGGCATAGTCGGCGATCTTGCCGAAGAAGCCCAGTTGCTCGAAATTGTCGGAGGTGAGCCCGCGCAGCGGAAACCAGGTGAAATAGCTGCCGCCGGCGAACAGCACGATCAGCAGGATGGCCAGGATGAAGCTCGGAATGGCATAGCCGACGATGATGACGCCCGAGGTCCAGACGTCGAAATTCGAGCCGTCCTTGACCGCCTTGCGGATGCCGAGCGGGATCGACACGAGATACTGCACGATGGTGAGCCACAGGCCGAGCGAGATCGACACCGGCATCTTTTCGATCATCAGGCTGACGACGCTGCGGTCGCGGAAATAGCTCTCGCCGAAATTGAAGGTGAGATAGTTCGTCATCATCAAGAGGAATCTCTCGTGCACCGGCTTGTCGAAGCCGAACTGGCGCTCGAGGTCCTTGATGAATTCCGGATCGAGGCCCTGGGCGCCGCGGTATTTGAAGGCGGTCTCGCCGCCGCCGGTTCCCGCCTGGGTCTGCTGGTTGCCGCCCGCCTCGTTGCCGGTGTCGCCGGTGATGCGCGAAGTGGCATCGGTGCCGGTCCCCTGCATCCTGGCGATCACCTGCTCGATCGGCCCGCCGGGCACGAACTGGATGACGGCGAAGGTCATCAGCATGATGCCGAGCAGCGTCGGGATCATCAGGAGGAGGCGTTTGATTATATAGGCGCCCATGGCGGGGGATCAGTTTCCGCGTTGAATTTTGGCGGCTTTGCCGGCGTCATACCACCAGGTGTCGACGATGCCACGGTCGTATTTCGGCTTGATCGCGGGGCGGCCGAAGACATCCCAATGGGCGATCCAATGGCTCGGCTTGTGCCAGTTCGGCACCCAGAAATGCTCGGCGCGCAGCACCCGGTCGAGCGCCCGGCCGGCGATATCGAGTTCCGCCCGCGACTTTGCCAACACCACCTTGTCGATCAGCGCGTCGATCGCCGGACTGGCGATGCCCGAGACGTTGAAGCTGCCCTTGGCCTTGGCCGAGGCGGTTCCGAAAAACACGCGGAGGTCGGTGCCGGGCGTCAACCCCGAGGCGAAGCGGCTCGAAACGATATCGAAATCGAAATCCTCGAAGCGCACCTGGTATTGCGCTTCATCGACAGTGCGGATCGCGGCCGCGATGCCGAGCAGCTTCAGGTTTTTCACATAGGGACCGAGAATGCGCTCGAACACCGGATTGTCGAGGAGGAATTCGACGGTCAGCGTCTCGCCCTTGGCGTTCTTGCCGGCCGTCCAGCCCGCCGCGTCGAGCAGCTCCGAGGCCACCTTGAGAAGCTTGCGGTCCTGTCCCGACCCGTCGCTGATGGGCGGCAATTCCGCCGTGGCGAAAACCTCAGGCCGCAGCATGGCGCGCATCGGTTCGAGAATGGCGAGTTGCGCAGGCGTTGGCGGCCCCTCGGCCTTGAGCGGCGACAGCTCGAAGAAGCTGGCGGTGCGCTCGTAGAGGCCGAAGAACAGATTGGTGTTCGACCATTCGAAATCGAAGGCGAGACCCAGCGCCCGGCGCACCCTGATGTCCTGGAACTTCTCGCGCCGCAGATTGATGAAGAAGCCCTGCGCGCCGGAAGGAGTCTCGTCGGGCAAAACCGTCTGCTTGACGCGTCCGTCCCTGATCGCCGGAAAATCGTAACCCGTCGCCCAGTCGCGCGAGGTATATTCCTCGCGCAGGTCGAGCACGCCAGACTTGAGCGCCTCGAAGCCCGCTGTGCGGTTGCGGAAATATTCGAAACGGACCTCGGCGAAATTATAGCGCCCCCGGTTGACCGCCAAATCCTTCGCCCAGTAATCGGAACGCAGCTCATAGGTCACATATTCGCCTGGCCGGAAGCCTTTCACCTTGTAGGGACCGGAACCGAGCGGCGGCTCCAGCGTCGTCTTGGAGAAATCGACTTTGGCGTAGTAAGCCTTGGAAAAGATCGGAAGCTGCGCCACGGTGATCGGCAGGTCGCGCACATTCTCGCCCTTGAAGCGGTACCGCGCCTCGTGCGGGCTCAGCACCTCGCAGGCCTCCACGTCCTTGATCGTCAGTTTGATGTTCTCGTGGCCCAGCGTCGAGAGCAGCCGGAAACTGTCGCAGACATCCGCAGCCGTCAGCGCCGATCCATCGGCGAATTTCGCGTCCTTGCGCAGCGCGAAGGTGACACTCTTGCCGTCATCGGCCACATCGGCGGTCTCGGCCACCAGCCCGTAGACCGCATCGGGCTCGTCATTGGCCCTCTCCATCAGCGTATCGAACATCAGGGCGAAACCCTGCACGGCATCGCCCTTGAGAATATAGCCGTTGAAACTGTCGAAGGTCTCGAGCGGCGTGGGGCCGATCAGCGCCATGCGCCCGCCCTTCGGCGCATCCGGGCTCACATAATCGAAATGGGCGAAATCCGACGCATATTTCAGTTCTCCGAACACCGAAAGCCCGTGACGCGGCGCGGCGGCCGCCGCTGCCGCCGTCAGGATGAGCGCAAGCGCCGCCGCCCCCGACTGGCGCATCAGCTCTTGACCTTCCTGGCGCGCTCTTCGTCCCACCACCAGATCGACGGGAAGCCGGTCGCATAGTCCGGAAGCTTGTCCGGCTTGCCGAACCGGTCCCAGCGCGCCGTGCGCTCATAGGGAATGTACCACATGGGCACCACGAAATGGCTCCAGATCAGCACCCGGTCCAGCGCCTTGCAGGCGGCAATCAGCCCCTTGCGGTCCTTGGCGAAGATGATTGAGTCAACGATCCTGTCGATCGCCGCGTTCTTGATGCCGATCAGGTTGCGGCTGCCGTTCCTCTCCGCCGCCTCGCTGCTCCAGAAATCCCGCTGCTCGTTGCCGGGCGACGGCGACTGGCCCCAATTGCCGACCACGATGTCGTAATCGAAGGTCTGCGTCTGCCGCTCGTACTGGGCGCTGTCCACCGTCCTGATTCTCACGGCGATGCCCAGCAGCTCCAGCTGTTGCTGATAGGGAAGGGCGATGCGCTCGAACAGCGGCGAGTCGAGCAGAAATTCGACACTGAGGGTTTCGCCCTCGGTGTTTTTCAATACCGATTTGCCGCCGTCCGGTGTAACTTTCCAGCCGGCCTCGTCCAAGAGCCTCGCCGCCTCGCGCAAGTTCTTGCGCCGCTCCTGTGAATTGCTGTTGACCGGATTGGCATATTCGGCGGTGAATACCTCCGGCGGGATTTGCTCCTTCAGCGGTTCGAGAATCGCCAGTTCCTCCGGCGACGGCGGACCCTTGGCCTCCATCTCGGAATTGTTGAAATAGCTGCGCGAGCGCAAGTACTGGCCGTAGAACAGGTTGGTATTCGACCATTCGAAATCGAAGGCGTAGTTGAAGGCGCGCCTGACCCGCGCATCCTGAAATTTCGCCCGCCTGATGTTGAAGGCCCAGCTCTGCATGCCCTCCACCTGCTTCAGGTGGATTTCCTCCTTGACGACCCGGCCATCCTTGATGGCGGGAAAATCGTAGCCGGTCGCCCAGGCCTTGGAGCTGGTCTCGATGCGCCAGTCATACTGGTCGCCCTTGAAGGCCTCGAGCGCCACGTTGGCATCGCGGAAATAGCTGTATTCGATCTCGTCGAAATTATTCTGGCCGATATTGACCGGCAGATCGTCGCCCCAGTAATCGGCGACCCGCCTGAGCAGCAGCGAGGCGCCCGGCTTCACATTGGCCACGTTATAAGCGCCCGATCCCAGCGGCGCCTCCAGCGTCGTCTCCTGGATGTTGCGGGGCTTGTCCGCCGCATCCTTTCCGGTCCACCAGTGCTTGGGCAGCACCGGAAGCTGGCCGGTGATCAGCGGCAATTCGCGGTTGCCCTTCTGCGAGAAGACGAAAGTCACTTCATGCTCGCCCGTCTGCTCGGCCTTGGCGATGTTCTTGTAGTAGGAATTGTAGAACGGATGCGACTCGCGCAGCGCCTCCATGCTCCACATCGCATCGTCCGGCGTCATCGGCTTGCCGTCGTGAAAGCGCGCCTCCGGCCGCAGTTGGTAAACCACCACGGACCGGTCCTCCGGGTGCCAGACCTGCGCGGCGGCGAGTCCGTATTCGGTCGACGGCTCGTCCAGCGAAGAGGCGAGCAGCGTTTCGTTCGTGGCGCCGGGCCCGGTTTCGCCCTTGAACGTATAGGGATTGAGGTTGTCGAAGGAACCGACCAAGCCGAAGCGCACCCGCCCGCCCTTCGGCGCCGCCGGGTTCGCATAATCGAAATGCTTGAACTCGGGTCCGTACTTGATGTCGTCGAAGAGCGTCAGCGCGTGGCGGAACTGCCGGTTTTCGGCCCGGGCGATCTCAACCCCGACGAACTTGGCGAGTGGCGAAAGGCCGGCGAGTTTCAGGAGGCTGCGGCGGGAGAGCTTCATGGGCGGGACTGCTCCGAGCGTGATTCGCCGCTATAGATACGCATTTGCGCGGCCAAAAGAAAACACCGGCAAGGGTCTTGCCGGTGTTAAATCTCGGTAGGATTTGCGACCTTTACGGGGCGGGGAAGGGCTTCGGCGCTTCCGACAGTGTCGCCAGATAGGCGAGCAGGTCGGCCCGCGTCTGGTCCTTCTTGACGCCGCCAAAGGCCATCTTGGTGCCGGGCACGGCCTCCTTGGGCGTCTTGATGAATTCATTGAGCGCCTCATAGGTCCATTTTTCTGCCGATTTCGCCTTCAGCGCATCGGAATAGGCGAAGCCCTCATGGGCGGCATGATTGCGCTCGACCACGTCCCACAGATTGGGCCCCACCTTGTTCGGTCCGCCCTTGGTGAAATCATGGCAGGCCGCGCAAGCCTTGGCCGCCGTTGCGCCCTTAGTTGCATCGGCCGCGGCAAGCAACGTGCCCAATGAAACGGCAGTCACCTCTCCGCCGCCTGTCGCCTCGCCGCCGGTCGCCGCCGCCGCCACTTCAATAGCGAAGCCGGGCTTCTCTGGGACTTCCGAGTGGTAAATTTCTCCCGCCAACTCCTTGAGCCCGAATACCAGCAGCGCCGTCCCCAGAATCGCGCCCGCCATCTTGTTGAATTCAAAGCTGTCCATCGAGCCTTCTGCCCCTTGAGCCCTTGCGCCGGCGCGGAAACTAATTGTTTCTCGGGAGCACCGCAATACGTATAAGACGGTCATGAGCAATTTGCAGCGCCCTCGCCCAAGCCCATGATAGAAAACCACAATACCATCGTCGTGATCCCTGCCCGGATGGCCTCGACAAGGCTCCCCGGAAAACCTCTGGCCGATATCCATGGCTTGCCGTTGATCATCCATGTCTGGAAACGGGCGGTCGAAGCGAAGGTCGGAGAGGTCCTTGTCGCGGCGGCAGAGAACGAGATCGCCGAACTGGTGAGGGCCCATGGCGGCGACGCCATCGTCACCGATCCGGCTCTCCCCTCGGGCTCCGACCGCATCGCCGCGGCGCTCCGTCTGCGCGACCCCGGCGGCAAATTCGATTTCGTCCTCAACCTCCAGGGCGATCTTCCGGTGATCGATCCCCTGGCCATCCAGCGCTGCCTGGCCGGCCTCATCAACGAGAGTGTCGATATAGCGACGATCGCCGCTCTCATTGCCGACCCCGCCGATGGCGCCAATCCCAATATCGTCAAGGCTATCGCACCCCTGGGCGGCGACCGCGAAGTAGCCTTCGCTCGCGATTTCGTCCGCCGCATCGGCCCGGAACACGAGCCGCCCTATTGGCATCATATCGGCCTCTATGCCTATCGTAGGGAAGCGCTTGAACGCTTCGTGGCGCTGCCGGTGAGCCCGCGCGAAACCGAACGCCGGCTCGAACAGATGCGCGCCCTCGACAATGGCATGCGGATCGCCGTGGTCCGCGTTGACACTGTGCCGCTCGGCGTCGATACACCGGCCGAACTCGA
>JBQTKG010000007.1:0-7443 GCA_052386315.1 Hyphomicrobiales bacterium | reverse complement strand
AAATTCGACAACTACATCCAGTGGCTGGCTATTGTTTATGCGATCACCAATGTGGCTTGCCCGGCGATTTCAATTCCCGCCGGATTCACCGGCGAAAATCTGCCCGTCGGCGTCCAGATCGTGGCGCCGCCGCGCGGCGAGGCGCGCTTGCTTGCCGGCGCCCGGCTGCTTGAATCGATCTTGGGACTGGGCGCCATTACGCCCATCGATCCCCGTACCAAAAAGTAGCGGTGCATCCGGCGGCGGATTGCGCTACGTTTCCTGTCGAGAACGCGGGCCAACGCGCCACGGGAGGAACAAGATGCTCGGCTTGATGCAGGACTGGCCCTTGCTGGTGCATCGCGTGCTCGATCATGCGGCGCGCTGGCATGGCGCTACCGAGATCGTCTCGCGCTCCGTCGAAGGCCCGATCCACCGCACCACCTATGCGGCACTGGATCGCCGGTCCCGCGCCCTGGCCGGCGCCGTCCAAAAGCGGCTGGGCGTGGAGCTTGGCACGATCGCAGCGACCATGGCCTGGAACACCTGGCGCCATCTCGAAATTTGGTACGGCGTCATGGGGCTGGGCGGCATCGTCCACACCCTCAACCCGCGCCTGTTCGCCGATCAGTTGGTCTACATCGTCAATCACGCCGGCGACCGCTGGATTTTCACCGATCTTACTTTCGTGCCGCTGTTCGAGAAGCTGCAGGACAAACTGCCGTCGGTCGAAGGCTTCATCGTCATGACCGATCGCGCCCACATGCCGGCCCATACCGCATTGCGCAATCCCCTTTGTTACGAGGAGCTGATCGCCGAGGGCGATGCGGGTTTCGCCTGGCCGCGGTTCGACGAGAACACCGCCTGCGGCATGTGCTACACCTCCGGCACCACCGGCAACCCAAAAGGCGTGGTCTATTCGCACCGCTCCAATGTATTGCACGGACTGATGTGCTGCCTGGCCGAGGCCATGGACCTGTCGAGCCGCGATGCTATCATGCCGGTGGTTCCGATGTTCCATGCCAATGCCTGGTCGCTGGCTTTTGCCGCCCCGATCGCGGGGGCAAAACTGGTGTTGCCCGGACCCAAGCTCGACGGCGCATCGCTCTACGAATTGCTCGATACCGGGAAGGTCACTTGCACCGCGGCAGTGCCGACCGTGTGGCTGATGCTGCTGCAGCATCTCGAACAGAACCCGTCTCTCAAGCTGCCGCATCTGCGGCGCGTGGTGATCGGCGGTTCGGCCTGTCCGGAAGCGGTGATGAAAGCCTTCATCGAAAACTACGGCACCGATGTCATTCATGCCTGGGGCATGACCGAGATGAGCCCCATCGGCACGCTCTCGACCAAATCAGCACGCACGGCGGAATTGCCGGCCGCCGCCTGGTGGACGTTGAAGCTCAAGCAGGGCCGCGTCCCCTTCATGGTCGACATGAAGATTACCGACGATGCGGGCCGCGCCTTGCCCCATGACGGCAAGACCTTTGGCCGCCTGAAGGTGCGGGGCCCGGCGGTGGCGAAAGCCTATTACAAGAGTGAGGGAGCGGCGCTCTTCGATGCCGAAGGCTGGTTCGACAGCGGCGATGTCGCCACCATCGACGAGTACGGCTACATGAACATCACCGACCGCTCCAAGGACGTGATCAAGTCGGGCGGCGAGTGGATTTCATCGATCGAGCTGGAAAACATCGCCATGGGCTGCGCCGGCGTGCTCGAGGCCGCGGCCATCGGGCTGGCCCATCCCAAATGGGACGAGCGGCCATTGCTTGTCGTGGTGAAGAAGCCCGGCGCCGATGTGGGCCGCGAACAGGTGCTGGCCCATATGGCCGGCAAGGTCGCCAAGTGGTGGATGCCGGATGATGTCGCCTTCGTCGACGAGATTCCCCACACGGCGGCGGGCAAGATTTCCAAGCTGACATTGCGCGAGCGCTTCAAGGACTACAAGTTTCCGGCCGCCACGTAATTCTCCTTGTGCACATCCGCGCGCGCCATTGATCAATTGCGCAAACTTGTCGTGACATAGCGATCGTGCTAGGAAAATCGGCCGTCGCCTTCGAGACGGGCGATGCGTGCAAGGGGAGGAAACAATGCCGAAAAACATGTTTGCGGCGGCTGGTCTGGCGGCCGCTTGGATGGCTGGTGCGACGCCGGTACTCGCCGACACCGGCAGCGTCAAGGCTTGGGAGATCGTGCGCATCGACCGGACGGGTACGCATTGCGCCGACGACAAGAACTGCTTCAACCGCATGCACCCGGCCATCCCGCCGGTGATGACGGCGAAGCCCGGGCAGCACATCGTGTTCAGCACGCGCGATGCGTTCGACTCGGATCTGACTCTGGGCTCGCTGCCCGAGGACGTGACGGCGCTGGATCTCAACCTCGTCCATCCGCTGACCGGTCCCGTCAATATCGAGGGCGCCAAGCGCGGCGATGTGCTCGCGGTGACGCTTCTCGACGTGGCGCCCGACGAATATGGCTACACGGTGATCGTGCCGGGCTTCGGCTTCCTGCGCGACAAGTTCACCAATCCCTATATCGCCAACTGGAAGCTGAGCCGCACCCAGGCCGTCTCCGACCAGATCCCGGGTGTCGTCATTCCGTTCAACGGCTTCATGGGAACCGTCGGCGTTCTGCCCGGCGAACCGGAAACCATCAAGATGCTGGAGCGTGAGGCGGCGCTTGCGATGGCTGGCGGCGTGGTACTTACGCCGCAGCCTGTGGGCGCTATGCCCGCCGCCGTCTGCGGGCCCGACGGCAGCCACAAGGATGCGTGTCTCCGCACCATTCCGCCGCGCGAGAACGGCGGCAACATGGACATCAAGCAGATGGTCGTCGGCACCACGACGCTATTCCCCTGCTTCGTCGATGGCTGCGGCCTGTTCGTCGGCGACGTGCATTTCGCCCAGGGCGACGGCGAAGTCTCGGGCACCGCGATCGAGATGGGCGCCACCGTGACGCTGGTCACCGAGATCCGCGCCGGTCTCGGCGCGTCGGTTAAGGTTCCGCATTTCGAGGGCGGCGACCAGCTCGTCAAGCTCGCGCCGACGGCGTTCTATGCGACCACCGGATTCCCGCTCAAGGCCAAGGGCGAAATCCCGCCGCAGCTTGCCTATCTGGGCGGAGAGAAGATCGGGCCGCTCGAGAATCTCTCCGAAGACCTGATGCTGGCGGCGCGCAATGCGCTGATCGCGCTGATCGACTGGATGGTCAAGGAGAAGGGTCTGACGCCGGAACAGGCCTATGTGGTGGCGAGCGTGGCGGCCGACCTGCGTATCGGCAATGTCGTGGACGTTCCCAATTATGCGGTTTCCGCCATCCTGCCGCTCACCATCTTCAAAAAGTGACGTGACGATTTCTCCTGTTGGCGGCGGCGGGCTCACAACCCGCCGCCGGTTCGTGCAACTGACGCTGGCGGGCCTCGCCGGATTGGCGGTTTCAGGACATGCGCCCTATGGCCAATGGGGGGTTTATCGCAAGCGCTACCTTCTCATACTCACCACCCGCGCCGACCCGGCGTCTTTCGAGCTTGGCCGGAAGGTTGCGGCGGCGCTCCTCCGCGAGCTCCCCGAAAGCAAGGCGCAAGTAAGCCGCGCTCCGCACAAGGCGCGCATTGCAAGCCTCCTGAGTTCGCATCAGTTGGATCTGGCATTGATGCGCCCTGACGATGCCGCGGCCTTGCGCGAAGGCTTGGCACCTTATGCCGACTATGGGCCCATGCCGCTCGTGACACTTCTCGGTATCGAGGATTTCCTACTCGTCTGCCGCGATGATTTCGCAGCCCTTCATGCCTGGCTCATCGCGGAAGCCTTGAGCGCGGCCGCAGACGGGTTCACGGTCAAACCGGACCGATTGTCGCCGCCTGCCGCTCCCGATCCGCGCCTGCCGCTGCATCCCGGCGTGATCGCCTATTTCTCCGGCGGGGCCAAGCCGGAAGCGCCGTCGCCGAGCTATGCGCATGACGAAGAGGACGCGCGCGATCCTTGAGGAATGGCAGCCGTATGCCCCCGGCATGATTGTAAGTTCGGCCGCAAGTTCCCCGCCACTGTCTGACAGTCTGAATACGTCTTAAGGGCTACGGATTCCCGGTTGCCTCGTAGATGTCTTCGCGCCGGCGCACCCGCCCCTGTTCGATCAGATGGTCGAGATGGGCGCGCGTCGATAGCGCCGCCGCACCATGCAGACCCAGATCGATATCGGCATAGATTGCCCGGACGATGTCGCCGCCCAGTGCATCGCCCGGAATCGCAACGCGCGCATGCGGTCAGTGACACGAGGCGGAGAATTCTTTGGGGTCAGCGAGCTGCGGGTGCGAGTTGGAATTCCTCACAGGTTCGGCGGAGCAGGTCTCGTTGTTTGGTCAGCCGGTCCTTGAGCTCTTTGGCCGCGGCGGCGCCGGACTCTTGCCGGTTTAACCCGGGCGGGTCTGCAAAGAATGCCATATCAGCGATCAGCAACCCGATCCTCACGACGTATTCCTCCGCAGCTTCGAGGAGCGGTTTGGACCGTTGTGTGGCGGATCGGAGCCGCCCGGTCTGCTCCCGGTGCAATCTCTCGGCGGCGGCGATTTCCGACTGTATCCGCTGGGCCTCTTCCCTGGCCGCGTTCGCCATGACGCGAGCCGCGTTGAAATCCGTCGCCGACGTCACAAAGTTGTCGATATTCTCCTGACTCAACTCCCCAAGGCGGGGAAGATTGGCGAGTGCTTCCTTTTCACTGCCGATAAATCGACTGCCTTGGACAATCTGCCGCTCCATGCGATCCAGGGCCACCTGCATCTCAAGGTGTGCTTCGTAGGCGGCAGCGAAAGCCCGGCCCGCTTCGATAAGATCGCGCAGAACGCCGAAGCCGGTTGCAAGCGCCCCAGCCGCGGGCGCCATGCCCGACCGATTCGACTGCTCAAACCGTTCGATGCCGGTTTTGAGCAGTTCGAGCGCGGTTTTCAGAATCTGTGCGATCCCGGCGGCCGCCGTCCAGGCGTCGTTCATGTTCCGGGCGCGGCGGATCGTGGCGAGAAGATTCCAGACGGTCGTTCCCGTGCTCTTAAAGAAGTCGTCCATCCGGAGGACGATAGCGATGACCTGCCCCGCGGCGTCCAAGGCTTTCCCGGGCGTTGCGCTACTTGATCCGACAGTAGCAGCCTCAAATATTTCCGCCGCGATGGGCTGAGCTGCTTTCGCCGTATCGACGGCGAGTTTCATCCCGTCGAGTACCTCTTTGACCTTGGTGAACCAAGTCGCAATTCCGAGCCCGGCCTCGGCGATCTTTCCGAGCGCGATCGCGATCTGGCACCAGAAAATCTGACGATTAATCAGGTGGAGACGCTCTTCGGCGCGCATCTGGCTATCGGCAACCTCATTTCGCTGCGAGAACCGCAACGAGCGCTGCCCAGCGCGACGGCCGAGTTCCAGGAGCATCTCCCGCTCCTCCCCCCGCGCATTGGTAAGCGCATAATGTTGCACGGCTTGCAGATACCCGGCGGCAAATCGCTGAAACTGGGGCAACTCGCCGGCGAGGGCCTCGCGAGTTCGGCTGGACTCGCTGATCAGCGTGTTCGCTCGCGTGCGCCATTGGGTAACTTGGGCCTCGTTGGGCATCGCCGGTCCCTCGTTTGCAGATGAACCAAATTTCTGGCCAAACACTAGCTATCCGGGTCGCTCCTGACAAACGCTATCTCGGCGCAGGACGGCGTTGCCGGGACTTACTCACGGACTACATCTTCCCGGTTGTCTCATAAACATCTTCGCGCCGCCGCAACCGGCCCTGTTCGATCAGATGATCGAGATGTGCGCGCGTCGAAAGCGCTGCCGCCCCGCGCAGCTTCGGGTCGATATCGGCATAAATCGCCCGGACGATGTCGGCCACCGTCCTGTCGCCCAGTTTGAGCCGCTGGACGATCGCCTGTTCGCGCATGGCCCGGTGCGCCAGAAGGCTGCGCACCAGGGGCAGGGGATCGCGCCGCGCCGGGCCATGGGCGGGCCAGTAAATGTTGTCGTCGCGGTCGAGGAGCAGGCGGAGCGATGCCATATATTGTCCCATGTTGCCGTCGGGCGGCGCGACGACGCTTGTCGACCAGGCCATCACATGATCGCCCGCGAACAGCGCTTTTTCCTCGGCCAGCGCGAAGCACAAATGATTGCTCATATGGCCCGGCGTGTGAATCGCTTCGAGCGACCAGCCGCCGCTTTCGATGCGGCTGCCATGGGAGAGAGCGACATCCGGCTTGAAGGCAAGATCGACACTGGCATCGAGGCGGACGGGATCGTCCTCCGGCCGCGCCACGTTGCCGAAGCCGAATACCTCGGCACCCGTCGCCGCCTTGAGCCGGCGGGAAAGTGGCGAGTGATCGGCATGGGTGTGGGTGACGAGAATATGGCTCACCGTTTCGCCCCGTACCGCATCGAGAAGGGCCGCAAGATGGCTTTCGTCCTCAGGACCCGGATCGATCACCGCAACCTGCCCATTGCCGATGATGAAACTCGAGGTGCCGCGGAAGGTGAAGGGGCCCGGATTGTTGCATAGTACGCGGCGGACCAGTGGCGAGACCTGCTCGACCTTTCCGGGAATGGCGTCGAATGTCCTGTCGAAGTCGATAGCGGTCATCATGAAATCTGCCGGTTGCCTGCCCGGCGCGGTGCCCATATAAGTCCGGTCAAAGCGTTAAAGCAGTCTTGAGAGGGGATCAAATGAACACCGCAAGTCCGACATTGGCCAATCGCCTCTGGCCGGCCGCTTCGTCCAATCAAGCATTGCGCGCGGCACTTCTCGCCATTCTGGGCAGCGCTCTGGTCGCCGCCTGCGCGCAGGTCAGCATTCCGATGGTGCCCGTGCCGATGACGCTGCAGACGCTCGCCGTCCTCGCCATCGGCGGCGCCTATGGCAGCCGCCTCGGTGCTGCAACACTCGCACTCTACGCAGTCGAGGGCGCCGCCGGTCTGCCGGTCTTTGCAAATTTTCAGGCGGGACTGTTCTTGCCAACCGGCGAAATCATCGCAACGGGCGGCTACATCGTTGGATTCGTGATCGCGGCCGGTCTTGTCGGCTGGCTCGCCGAACGTGGCTGGGATCGCAGCATGGCGAGAATGTTTGCGGCAACGCTGCTGGGCGCCGTGGTGCTTTACGTTCCCGGCCTGATCTGGCTGACAGCCTGGCTTGTTGTGCTGAAAGGCATGACCTTGAATGCGGCTACCGCCGTCTCAATTTCCAGCGGCTTGATACCATTCGTTTGGGGCGATCTGCTGAAGGCGGCTCTTGCCGCCATGGCGTTTCCGGCCGCATGGTCGTTGCTGGGGCGCCGCTGAAACGAAAAAATGCGGGACGCACGGTCTTCCCGCGTCTTCTGAACGGCCCGAGACATAGGTGACATTCCGTACCGGACACATGGGTTACACTTTTTGCTTGTTTTGGCGAGCGGGAGGTGTGGATGCCGTGGAAAGAGAGTTCGGTGATGGACGAACGTCTTCGCTT
>JBQTKG010000006.1:0-25508 GCA_052386315.1 Hyphomicrobiales bacterium | reverse complement strand
AGCCCCTCACCGCATCGTCGGGATCGAGAACTGGGCGCCTTCCTTGATGCCGGAGGGCCAGCGCGCCGTCACCGTCTTGGTCTTGGTGTAGAAGCGCACCGAGTCCGGTCCGTGCTGGTTCAAGTCGCCGAAGCCCGAGCGCTTCCAGCCGCCGAAAGTGTGATAGGCGAGCGGCACCGGGATCGGCACATTGATGCCGACCATGCCGATCTGGCACTTCGAGGCGAAGTCGCGCGCCGTGTCGCCGTCGCGGGTGTAAATCGCGGTGCCGTTGCCATATTCGTGGTCGTTCACCAGCTTGAGGCCCTCGTCATAGGTCCGGGCGCGCACCACCGACAGCACCGGCCCAAAAATCTCCTCCTTGTAGATGCGCATCTCCTTCGTCACATTGTCGAACAGCGAGCCGCCCAAGAAGAAGCCGTTCTCATAGCCCTGCATCCTGAAGCCGCGGCCGTCGACCTTGAGCGCCGCGCCCTCCTTGATGCCGATATCGATATAGGATTTGACCTTGTCGAGATGCGCCTTGGTGACAAGCGGCCCGTAATCGGCCTCGCGGTCGGTGGAAAGCCCCACCTTCAGCTTCTCGACGCGGGGGATCAACTTCTCGACCAGGGCATCGGCGGTCGCCTCGCCCACCGGCACGGCGACCGAGATCGCCATGCAGCGTTCGCCGGCCGAGCCGTAGCCCGCCCCGATCAGGGCATCGACGGCCCTGTCCATGTCGGCGTCGGGCATCACCACCATGTGGTTCTTGGCGCCGCCGAAGCACTGGGCGCGCTTGCCGTGGGCGGTGGCGCGGGAATAGACATAGTGGGCGATCGGCGTCGAGCCGACGAAGCCGATGGCCGCGATGCCGGGATCGTCGAGGATCGCATCGACCGCCTCCTTGTCGCCGTTGACGACATTCAAGATGCCGGGCGGCAGGCCGGCTTCGAGGAAGAGTTCCGCCAGCCGCATGGGGCAGGAGGGATCGCGCTCCGAGGGCTTAAGGATGAAGGCGTTGCCGCAGGCGATCGCCGGGGCCGCCTTCCACAGCGGGATCATGGCCGGGAAATTGAACGGGGTTATGCCGGCGGCCACGCCCACCGGCTGACGCATCGAATACATGTCGATGCCGGGGCCGGCGCCGTCGGTGAATTCACCCTTGAGAAGATGCGGGATGCCGACCGCGAATTCCGCAACCTCGAGGCCGCGCTGTAAGTCGCCGAGCGCATCGGGAATGGTCTTGCCGTGCTCCATGGACATGAGCATCGCCAGTTCCTCGCGGTGAGTATGGGCGAGTTCGAGGAACTTCATCATGACGCGGGCCCGCACTTGCGGGTTCTTCGCCGCCCAGGCGGGCTGGGCCTCTCTGGCGTTTTCGACCGCGGCGCCCAGTTCCACCCGCGAGGCCAGCGCCACCCTGGCCGAGACCTCGCCGGTGTTGGGATTGAAGATGTCGGCGAAGCGGCCGGAGGTTCCCTTCACATGCTTGCCGCCGATGAAATGTCCGATTTCCTTGACCATGTCCGCTTCGCCGCCCCCGCCTTGGGGCCGCGCTCCCTGTTTTGGATGAATTTTCAGGCAACCTAGTCAACCGGGGCGATGCCCGCAAGAGACACATCAGCACTCACGGCTTGATCGCCACGCCCGGCACCCAGACATAGCCCTCATCGTCGACGATGACGCACTCGCGAAGCCCGTGCGGCTTGTCCATGGCGCCGGCCAGCACCGTCCAGCCGCCGGCCCGCGCCGCGCCTTCCGCCACATCGGGATCGCAGCCATAGATGCGCAACTCGACGCCGCGCCCTCGCGCCTCTGCGCCGGCGATCACGCCCGACAGGGGATTGTCCTTGTAGGCGTGATCGGCATGGAACATGAAGTCGGAGCCCACCAGCTTCATGGCGGCGAAATCCTCATCGTCATAGAAAGAAGTGGCCCCCAGCACATCGACGGCGAATTTCACCGCGCGCGCCACGTCCGCGACCAGTAGATTGAAACCGAGGCCGCGCAGCGAGCGGCCATAATCGGCAGGTGAAACGGGTGGCGACTTGTCGGGGCTGCGCTTTTTCATGCCCCCAGTAAAACGCTCTCACGGCCTTCCTGTCCATGCCACATCACGGTGCAGGCGGGAATCCGCTTGGGGTCGGAAATGCCGTGGCGGCGCATGGCCAGCAGGAACAGCACCGCGGCGTCGCTCACCGCCTCGGAGAGATGGCCGGTGTCGATGCCTTCCGCCATGATCCCGGCGAGCCTCCTTCCGGCCACTTCGGTCATGGTGATGAGTTCGCAGGCAGTGAGCGATACGGCCGCGGCCCAGCTGTCCAGCAGATCGTCATGGCCGATTTCGGCGAGAACGGTGTGGCCGATCATCAAGGGCAGATTGCCGCCGGCGCGGCCCGCGGCGCCCGTCGCCGCGGATTTCCGGTAACCGGCGCAGGTCAGGGTGAAATCGGCGGTCAGGGTCTCGATTGCGGATTCGCAACGCATGGCGCACTTCGCGGGGCTATGTGACGCCAGCATGCGCCGCCAGAACTTACCAAGCCGTTAAATATTCAACCACGGCGTGTGGCAGACCGTGCGGCCGGGGCGTGCGAATTCGCCTGGCGCCGGAGAGTTTGCTAAGAGTTGACCTCGTTTGAGCCAGACTCCAATTCGCTGGAGGCCACACATGCTGAAGCCACAGATGAAGGCAACCCACGCAAGAGCATTTCTGGGTGCGGCGAAATTGTACGACGTCTATATTCTCGTCCGCCGCACCAATTTCATGTCGTTGCGCTACATCGGCGAACCGGGATTCGTCGCCAAGCGGCTGGATTGCAAGGCCAAGACCGCCGACCTCGATTACTTGCATCCGCAACATGGCGTGATCGAATGTGCCGGACTGGTTGTCGATGCGACGATCGCGGGCGCGGCCGCCTATTCGAAACCGGAAAAATACGGGTCGGCACTCTCCGAGTGGAAGGGGTTTGCCGACACGATGATCCGTCCCGAAGTGCGCACATTGGAAGGCCAACGGAGATTGACCTATATTCCGCGCGGGGGGTGGTATTTCGTCGATCTTAACCCGTCGAGCAAGCGTTATGGCTGCGTGAAATTCACCTCCAGCAGCCTTTTGACGGCAGGCAGCTACATCCATGGCGATTTCGATCTCTACGGCATTGTGCCGGCCGGAGCGCCCGCCCGCAACGTCGCCGTTACGGAAACGCGGCTGGGCCTGAAGCATGCCCGCAGCCCGGAATTCTTCGACGTGCAGCATTACGTGAACCGCCAGATCGGTGCGCCGGTGGTGCTCCACGGAGCCCAGGAGTCCTACGGTTCATCGCATTCCGAGGAGGCGATCGATATCTTCGGCCCTGACGGGAAAGTGACCAGCTCCGAAGATGCCGCGGCAATCAACTCTCTCTATGAGACGGCGTTTAGGGGCCGGCTTCTGTTCACCAAGGGCGGATCGGTGGAAGTGGTGCGCGGCATGTTCGTGACGCCGGGCTGAAACCCGGTATAGTCAGGCCCATTCAAGTTTCCGGAGTGACGAGTGACGAAGCTGAAATACAAGGACTTGCGGCGCAAGGTCATTGAAACCTGCCTGGCGATGAACCGGCAAGGGATCAACCAGGGCACCTCGGGAAATGTCAGTGTACGGACGGATGAGGGCTTCCTGATCACCGCGTCGGGCATTGCCTACGCCCGGATGAAGCCCGCTCATGTCGTTGAAATGGATCTCGACGGTGGCTATCGCGGGGCCTGTCTGCCGTCGACCGAGTGGCGCATGCATCTCGACATTTTCAAGGCCAGGCCTGAGGCCGGCGCCATCGTGCACACCCATTCGGTCTATGCCACCGCACTTTCCTGCCTGCGCAAGGATATCCCCGCCTTCCACTACATGATCGGCGTCGCCGGCGGCGCCAGTTTGCGGGTTTCCGACTATGCCGAATTTGGCACCCAGGCGCTCTCCGACGCGATGCTCAAGGCGCTCGAAGGCCGCGGCGCCTGTCTCCTCGCCAATCACGGCCAGATCGCCTTCGGCCCCGATCTCGCCAAGGCCCTGTGGCTGGCGGGCGAGATCGAGACCCTGTGCCGGCAGTATTGGGCGGCATCGCTGGCCGGAAGGCCAGTCATCCTCGACGACAGCCAGATGAAAACCGTGCTGGCCCGATTCAAGACCTATGGCAAGCAGGCGGGCGAACTCGGCAAGGGCGATGCGCCGGCCGTGGCGGCGCCCGTCCGCCGCGATGAGAAAAACAAGAAGAGCCAGCGATGATCGAAAACCTCTCGACACTGGCGGCGCGTCTTGAGGCCCGCGCCACGGCCAAGGGCCCGGTCACCATCGGGCTTGCCGGGGCCGGCCAGATGGGCACCGACATCGTGGTGCAGCTCGCTCTCATGCCGGGCCTGCGGCTCGGCGCCATTGCCGAAATCGATGTGCCGGCGGCGATCGATGCGGCCCTGCTGGCAGGACACGTCCGCGGCAACATCGTCGAAACTCCCAATGCCACGGCGATCGATGCGGCCATCGAGACCAACAAGATCGCCGTCACCTCGGACCTTGCGGCCCTTGCCGCCGCGGGCCGCATCGATGTGGTGATCGATGCCACCGGCAATCCCAATGTTGGTACGGTCCTGGCGCTCGACGCCATCGCCAACGGCAAGCATGTGGTGATGCTCAATGTCGAGGCCGACATCACCATCGGCCGTTATCTGAAAGCCGAAGCAGCGCGGGCCGGCGTCGTCTATACGGGGGCTGCCGGCGACGAGCCGGCGGCGGCGCTCGAACTCATCGGCTTCGCCCAGTCGCTCGGCCTCACGATCGTCTGCGCCGGCAAGGGCAAGAACAATCCGCTGAACTTCGATGCCGTCCCCGCCGAATACGAGGCGGAAGCGCGAGCCCGCAACATGAATGCCCGCATGCTGGTCGAATTCGTCGACGGCTCCAAGACCATGATCGAGATGGTGGCGATCGCCAATTGCACCGGGCTGGTTCCCGATGTGCCCGGCATGCACGGTCCCGCCGCCGGCCGCGATGAGCTTGCCTCGGTGCTGGTGCCGAAATTCCATGGCGGCATTCTGTCGAAGCCGGGCTGCGTCGATTATTCGATCGGCAAGGGGGTGGCGCCCGGCGTCTTCTGCATCGTCGAGACGCAACACCCGCGCCTGCTCGAGCGCCTCGTCGATCTCAGGGTGGGCCAAGGGCCGTTCTTCGCGCTCTTCCGTCCCTATCACTTGACCAGCCTGGAAGTGCCGTTGTCGGCGGCGCGCGCCGTGCTCGACGGCCGCGCCGACATGGCGCCGCTCGATCGCCCGGTGGCCGAGGCAGCGACCGTCGCCAAGCGCGATCTGGCGGCGGGCGAAATCCTCGGCAAGATCGGCGAGACGCAATACCGCGCCCTTGCCATGACGGCGGCGGCGGCGCGTCTTGCCAATGCCGTGCCGCTCGGCCTTGCCGAAGCGGCGCGGATCGTCAAGCCGGTCAGGAGGGGCGGCACGCTGACCTACGACAATTGCGCCCCCGACGATTCGCTGATTGTCACGCAGATCCGAAAGCGGCTCGATCGGCAGGACGCGCGTTTCGCCGCGGCGGCGGAGTAGGCGAACCGGAGCCAGCCCTATCCCGTCATCCTGGCGAAAGCCGCTAACGTATTCACACATCTTTGCGCGTTTGATATCGTTGATTTTCCTACCAAAATACCGTCATCCCGGCGAAAGCCGGGACCCACGGAAATATCAAAACGGATGCGCATCGCGTCACGCGGAAGGGTGGGTCCCGGCTTTCGCCGGGATGACGATGTAAGTGCTATTTCAGCAACCAGGCGAATTCCGGGGCGTAGTGGAATTTCCAGGTGCGCTTCGGCCCCGCCATGACATTGAGATAGTACAGATCGTAGCCGTGAATGGCGGCGCAGGGGTGATAGCCCTTGGGCACCAGCGTCACGTCGCCGTCCTCGACCGCCATCGCCTTGTCGAGGGAACGGTCGTCGGTGTAGACGCGCTGGAAGGCGAAACCCTGGGCCGGATTGATGCGGTGATAATAGACCTCCTCGAGCAGCGACTCGTGCGGGAGATTGTCCTGATCGTGCTTGTGCGGCGGATAGGACGATGTGTTGGCGCCCGGTGTCACCACTTCGACCACCAGGAGCGATTCGGCCGGCTGCAACTCCGGAATGATGTCGGTCACAAAGCGGGTGTTGGTGTCGCGGCCGCGGGTTTCGGTAGTGAGCTTATCGGGCGCGATGACGCGGGGCGGCAGTTTGCCGCTGCCAGGTGCTGAACATACGGCAAGCGTCACATCGTTCTCGGCGGTCACCGACCAGGTCATGCCGGCCGGCACATAGACCGACCAGGGCTTGCCTTCGAATGGCGACATGCGTCCACCGACGACGCCGAAATGCTTGGCCCCCGCGTGGACGTTGCCCTTTCCGGAAATGAACACCAGGCAGAACTCGCGGTCGCGGTCGCTGCCCACTGCGATGCCGCCGGGCTTCAGCTTCCACAGATCGAAACCCACATAGGTCCAGCCGGCATTCTCCGGCGTCACGTGGATGACGCGGCCTTCGCCCGGCTTCGGTTTGATTTGTAGCTTGGACATGAATCGTTCTTACACCAATCCGCCTTCCTTCAGGAAGCGACTGAGATTGTCATACCCCATCTTGGCATATTCGGCGGGCGGCGCCTTCATCGGGTCCTGCTCGGCCTCGACCACCACCCAGCCGGAATAGCCTTTGAGCTCCTTGAATACCGAAACATAATCGACAGAGCCGTCGCCCGGCACGGTGTAGACGCCGGCCACTACGCTGTCGAGAAAAGACCGGTCCTGCTTGTCGGCTTCCGCCTTCACCGCCAGCCGCACGTCCTTGCAATGGACATGGCCGATGCGGGGCTTGTAAGTGCGGGCGAGCCGCACCGGATCGTCGCCGCCCCAGGTGGCGTGGCCGGTGTCGAGCAGGAGGCCCACCGCCGCGCCCGTCCCCTGCATCATGCGGTCGACCTCGGCGCCGGTCTGCACCACGGTTCCCATGTGATGGTGATAAACGAGGCGGAAACCCTCGCCGCGCAACAGTTCGGCCAGGCGGGTTAGCCGCGAATTGAAGGTCTTCGATTCGGCTTCGCTCATCTTGGGCCGCGCCGAGAGCGGCGCCGATTTAGTGCCATGAACGGTGCGCGTGCATTCGGCGACGATGAACACATCGGTGCCCATCTCTTTCAGCAGCTTGCGCTGCGCCGCCGCCTCCTTGAATTCGGTCTCGGCATCGCGATCGAGGAGAAAGATCGAATGCCAGCCGCCGACGAGGACAAGGCCGTGGGCCTCGAGAATGGGCCGCAGCTTCGCGGCCTCGCGGGGAAACTTGTTGCCCAGCTCCATGCCCTCGAAGCCCGCCGCCTTGGCCTCGCTCAGGCATTGCTCCAAGGGAATCCAGCCGCCGATTTCCTGCATGTCGTCGTTGGACCAGCCGATAGGATTGGCGCCGATGCGGATCGTCATGATGATGTCCTCATTTCTCCGGTTTTATCGTCATCCTTCACTCCGTCATCCCGGCGAAAGCCGGGAACCCCTGAGCGCTTTCGGCCTGCAGTCTGCCGCAGGTCATCGTTCAATGGGTCCCGGCTTTCGCCGGGATGACGGGAAGGGTTTCGGGTCCACAAGTCTCTTCGAAAAGATCGCGCCAGACGGGATTCAGTTTCTCTATCAACTCGATCTTCCAGCCGCGACGCCACTCTTTCAATTGCCTCTCGCGCCGGATTGCGTCCTCCATCGACCCTCGATATTCGTACCAGATCAGCATCTTGATACCATATCTCTTGGTGAAGCCCGGAATACTCCCATCCTTGTGACCGGCTACCCTGCTGCAAAGGTCGCTTGTCACGCCGATATAAAGCGTGCCGTGCCGGCGGCTTGCGAGAATATAAACAGCGGGTACCTTCTCATCGCGCATGATTAAGCTTACCAGGTCGTCATCCCGGCGAAAGCCGCTATCGGATTCACACATCTTTGCACATTTGATATCCTTGATTTTGCTATCAAAATACTGTCATCCCGGCGAAAGCCGGGACCCATTGAACGATGTCCTGCGGCAGACTGCGGGCCGAAAGCGCTCAGGGGGTCCCGGCTTGCGCCGGGATGACGGAGTGAAGTGATGCAATAACAATAGCTTGGTAATCGCCGGTGATCCAAAGTTGTGTGCATACGATAGCGGCTTTCGCTGGGATGACGGATGAATTATGAGCGCATCCGCTTTCCCTCCGGATCGAAGGGCGGCTCGGTGACGATCGCCGCCTTGCGGTTTTCGCCGATGATTTCGATTTCGAAGGCGCCCTGCGATGTGTCCGCGGCGAGTTCCTTCGGCACATAGCCCTGGGCCATGGACTTGTCGACGAAGTGCGCATAACCGCCGGAGGTGACCCAGCCCACCACCTTGCCCTTGTGCCAGATCGGCTCGTCGCCCAGCACGTCGGCATCGCCCGCCTCGACGATCATCGACACGCGGCGGAGCTTGCCGCCGCTGCGTTTCTCCTCCATCGCCGCGTCGCGGCCGATGAAATCGTTCTTGGTCAGGTCGATGAAGCGGTCGAGGCCGGCTTCGAAGCCGCCGTAGATCGGGCGGAGTTCGCGGTACCAGGTGGGGAAGTTCTTCTCGAGACGCATGGAGAGCAGCGCCCGCATGCCGAAATTGACGATGCCGAAATCCTTGCCGGCCTTGACGATCTCTTGATACAGGCGGCGCTGGTATTCCGGCGCCACCCAAATCTCGTAACCGAGATCGCCGGTGTAGGTGACACGGTTGACGAGGGCGGGGCACTGGCCCACATCCATCGACCGGTGATCCATGAATTTGAAGGCGGCGTTCGAGACGTCCTCGTCGGTCAGCCGCTGAAGGACGTCGCGCGACTTGGGGCCGGCGATAGAAAGGCCAACCAGGCCCATGTCATGGCGATGGATATGGACCGAACCATCGGTGGGCAGATGTTGTTCGAACCAGCGCATGTGGTATTTCTGCGCCTGCGACGAGCCCCACATGTAGAAGCACTCGTCCTTCGCCTTGGCGATGGTGAAATCGCCGATGAGACGCCCTTGCGGGTTGAGCATCGGCGTCAGCACGATGCGGCCCACCTTCGGCATCTTGTTGGTCATCAGCCGCGACAGGAAGGCCTCGGCGCCGGCGCCGGTAAAGCGGTACTTGGCGAAATTGGCGATCTCGGTGACGCCCACGCTACCCCGCGTTGCCAGCACTTCCGCCTTCACATGCTTGAAATCGTTGGAGCGGTGGAAGGAGACAATGTCCCTGGGCTCGACACCCTTGGGCGCGAACCACAGCGGCGTCTCAAGCCCCCATGAATCGCCCATGACCGCGCCTTGCGCGATCATGGTGTCGTAGAGTGCGGTCGTCTGCTGCGGACGCGCGGCGGCAAGTTCCTCGTTGGGGAAGCGGATGGAGAAGCGGCGGGCGTAATTCTCGCGCACCTTCTCGTTGGTGTAAGTGCGGGTCGCCCATTCGCCGAAGCGCGCTATGTCCATCGCCCAGACATCGAAGCCCGGATCTCCGTCGACCATCCATTGCGACAGCGCCAGGCCGACGCCGCCGCCCTGGCTGAAGCCCGCCATGACGGCGCAGGCGCACCAGAAATTCTTCAGGCCCTGCACCGGGCCGACCAGCGGATTGCCGTCCGGCGAGAAAGTGAAGGGCCCGTTGATGACGCGCTTGATGCCGGCCTTGGCGAGTGCGGGAAAATGCTTGTAGCCGAGCTCCAGCGACGGCGCGATGCGGTCGAGGTCGGGCGGCAGCAACTCGGTGCCGAAGTCCCACGGCGTCTCCCTCGGCTGCCATGGCCGGCAATCCTTTTCATAGGTGCCGAGCACGATGCCGGAGCGCTCCTGGCGCATGTAGATTTCGGACTTGAAATCGATGATGTGCGGCAGCTCGCGGCCGCGTTCCTTGTTGTAGGCGACGACTTCCGGCATGTCGTCGGTGACCAGATACATGTGCTCCATGGCGAGCACCGGAAGCTCCAGCCCCACCATGCGGCCCACTTCGCGCGCCCACAGGCCGCCGCAATTGACCACGTGTTCGCCATGAATGTTGCCGTTCACCGTGATCACTTCCCAGGTGCCGTCCTTGCGCGGCTTGAGATCGGTCACCCGGCAATTCTGGTAGATTTCCGCGCCATTGAGGCGCGCCGACTTGGCATAGGCATGAGTGGTGCCTTCCGGATCGAGATTGCCGTCGGCGGCATCGAGCATGGCGCCGACGAAATATTTCTCTTCCAGCAGCGGATGCAGCGCCTTCGCCTGCTTGATCGTCATGAGTTCGGTTTCGAGGCCGAGATAGCGGGCCCGCGCATGGGCCATTTTCAGCCATTCCATGCGCTCCGGCGTATCGGCGAGGAACAACCCGCCGGACCGGTGCAGCCCGCAGGCCTGGCCGGAAATCTTCTCGAGTTCGTCGTAGAGCCCGATGGTGTAGCCCTGCAGCTTCGCCACATTGGGATCGCCGTTGAGGGTGTGGAAGCCGCCCGCCGCATGCCAGGTGGAGCCGGAGGTCAGCCGGTCGCGCTCGACCAGCACGACGTCCTTCCAGCCCGCCTTGGTGAGATGATAGAGCACCGAGCAGCCGACCACGCCGCCGCCGATGACCACAACGCGAGCCTGGGTTTTCATGAGAATGTCCTTGATGCGAAGAGGTGTCGGACCGCATCCATAGACGACCCGGGCGCCTTCAAGCAACGATCCCGCCGGTGAGAAGATTTCAACCGGACCCCAAAATGCAGATGGCCCCGCCGGGAGCGGGGCCATCCGTCAAAAAGGCAGTGCGCGATGCTCAGATCGCTTCCTTGACTTCCTTGGCGGCGCGGAAGGCGAGCTTCTTCGACGCCTTGATCTTGATCTGCTCGCCGGTGGCCGGGTTGCGGCCCATGCGGGCAGGGCGCTTGCGGACCTGGAAAATGCCGAGGCCGGTGACGCGAACCTTGTTGCCCTTCTTCAGATTCTTGACCAGCAGGTCGATGAAGGCGCCGAGAAACTCGTTGACTGCCTTCTTCGACATCTCGTTCTTCTCCGCCAGCTCGCCCGCGATCTTGGACAGCGGTATCGTCACTACTTTTTCATCAGCCATGTTTCTCTCCTTTGCCGGGTAGGCCGCTGAGAGCGTTAGCGCAGCGAGCGATTCGTGAAAACCCTTATTTTTCGCGGGTTTTTCCAATCACCGATGCGGAAAAGGCCGGTAAATCTGCGATCACGGCCGGAACGACACCGGATACATCTGGAATTATTAAATGATATCATATGGATACATGAGTTCTCCCGCTCCCGGGTCCACCCCTCCGGCGGCATCAACGCAAGTTTAGCCGCCGCCCACATGGAATATTTACCAGCCTGATTTAACTGCGGATTGCTGTGTGAGTGATGGCGGAGTGCAATCCGGTGCACAAAAGACGCAAAGAGGACGCCCCGCGGCCGCTCCTGTCGGTGGTGGTGCCAATGTACAACGAGGAGGAGGGTGCCGATCTCTTCTTCTCGCGCCTCGTGCCGGTGCTCGAGTCGATCACGCCCGATTACGAAATCGTCTGCGTCGATGACGGGAGCAGCGATCGCACGCTGGCGCATCTGACGCGCCATCATGTGCGGGACGGCCGTATCAAAGTGGTGAGCCTGTCGCGCAATTTCGGCAAGGATACGGCACTCTCCGCCGGGCTCGATCATGTGCTGGGAGATGCGGTCGTTCCGATCGACGCCGACTTGCAGGATCCGCCCGAGCTGATCGCCGAGATGGTCGCCAAGTGGCGGGAAGGCTACGACGTGGTCTATGCCCGGCGTTCGCGCCGCGATACCGACGATATGCAGAAGCGCCTGACCGCCGGTCTCTTCTATCGCATTCACAACTGGATTGCCGACGTTCGTATTCCCGACAATACCGGCGACTTCCGCCTGATGGACCGGCGCGTGGTCGAGGCGGTCAAGCATTTGCCGGAGAAGACCCGCTTCATGAAGGGGCTGTTCGCCTGGGTCGGCTTCAAGCAGACCGGCATCGAATACCGCCGCGCGGCGCGCGCCGCCGGCACCAGCAAGTGGCGCTACTGGAAACTGTGGAATTTCGCCATCGACGGCATCACCGCTTCCACGACGATTCCATTGCGGCTGTGGACTTATTTCGGCGCCGTCCTGGCACTGGCAACCCTCGCCTATGCGCTCTGGCTGGTGGGCTACACCCTCGTCTACGGCATCGACGTGCCGGGCTATGCCTCGCTGATGGTGGCGGTGCTGTTCCTCGGCGCAGTCAACATCTTCGCCACCGGCATACTCGGCGAATATGTGGGCCGTATCTACACCGAAGTCCGCAACCGGCCGCTCTATCTCGTGCGCGAGACGCGCGGCATCGAAACCCAACCAGACGGATCGAAAACATGGAACGCAGCGTCTATCGCCGCCTCGACCGGCTCGAAGGCCGGCACTGGTGGTTCTGCGCGCGCCGCCAGATCCTGAAGGCGGTGATCGGGCGCTTTGCGCCGCGCCGCGAGGGCCTGCGCCTGCTCGAAGCCGGCTGCGGCACCGGCGGCAATCTCCGCATGCTGTCGGAATTCGGCCAGCTCGACGCCTTCGAACTCGACGGCGAGGCCCGCGAGATCGCCCGCGGCAAGCTGCCGATCGACATCAGGAACGGCATGCTTCCCGACGGCATTCCCTTCGTGCCCGGCTGCTATGACATCGTCGCCGCCTTCGACGTCATCGAGCATGTCGAAGAGGACGTGGAAAGCCTGCGCCGCCTCAAGGAGCAACTGGCGCCGGGCGGCCGCCTGATGATCACGGTGCCGGCGCTGCCCTGGCTGTGGAGCCGCCACGACGAGACCCACCATCACTTCCGCCGCTATACGCGCGGCGGACTCGAGGCGGCACTGGTGCTGGCCGGGCTGAAGCCGGTCAAGATCAGCTATTTCAATACGCTGCTGTTTCCGGCGATTGCCGCCGTGCGGCTGGTCAGGAATGCCCTGGGACACGAGGGCGCCGGCGACGACGCGATGCCGTCTCCCGCGGTGAATGAAATTCTCAAACGCATTTTCGGCCTGGAGAGCCGCCTGGTCGGACGCATTCCGCTGCCGCTCGGGGTTTCGCTTCTGGCGGTGGCGGAACTGCCGCGATGAGGCGGGTGTTACGCCAATTGCCGAAATTCTTCGCCGTCGGCGGCGGCGCGACCGCGGTGCATGTGGCGGCGGCACTGTCGTTCAATGGCCTTGCCGGCATTCCGCCCTTGTGGGCGAATGTCATGGCCTTTTTCGTGGCCGGCGCCGTGTCCTATCTCGGCAACTGGTTTTGGACCTTCGATGCGGCGAGCCGCCATCACCTGGCGGTGCCGCGCTTTCTCGCTCTGTCTCTGTCCTGCTTCGCGGTCAATCAGGCGATCGTCTATGCCGTCGTGGAATGGCTGGACCGGCCGCTGTGGCTCGCCATGATTCCGGTGGTGATCGTGGTTCCCGCCTTCGGCTTCTGGCTGAGCCGGAGTTGGGTATTTCTGCCCGCCCGTCCGGCCGGCTGAAGCGATGACGGCCCGCCCGCCATACTCGCGCGGTCTCGCGCTGCTTGCCATCGCCGGGCTATTCGCCTGGCAGATGGCGATCAGGTTCGGCTCCGATCTCCACCACGATCCCGCCTGGTATCTCTATGTCGCCCAGGGCTTGCTTGACGGCAAGGAACTGTACAAGGAATTCGTCGAGGTCAATCCGCCGCTCGCCATCTGGCTGACCGTGCCGGTTCCCTGGTTGGCGCGGCTTGCCGGCCTCGATCCCGTGGACGTGTTCTATATGGTGCTCTTCTTGCTGACCGGCTTGGCGCTGCTGGCGGTGCGGCGCTATTCCGGTCTCGTGCCCGGCATTCCGGCCGACAGACAACGCATCCTGCTGGTGCTGACGGCGGCCATCCTGCTGTTTGCGCCGGGCGAGAGTTTCGGCCAGCGCGAGCAGTTGATCGCGCTTTTGTTTCTGCCTTGGCTGATGATCCGTGCGGCGCGCGCCAATGGCGCGAGTTTCCATCCCATAGAGGCCACGGCCATGGGCGTTGCCGCCGCGGCCGGCCTTTGCTTCAAACCGCACAGCATCCTGGCGCCGATCGGCGTGGAGGCGGCGCTGTGGTTCCTGCACCGCAACTGGCGGCTGGTGCTGGTGCCGGAAAATCTCGCGGGCGCGGCTTTCGCGGTTGCCTATGCCGCCGCCGTGGCGATCTTCTCGCCCCAATTCCTCACTTTCATCGTCGGCCTCGGGGTCAAGGCCTATGTTCCTTTCTATGGCGGCAACGTCCTTTCGATTGCGGCCGGAAGTCTTCCGGCCCTGGTATCTCTGGCTTGTGCCGGGGCCATGGCCGGACTGGTGAATGCGCGGCACCGTGCATTGCCGATTGCTGGGCTGGCGGCCGGCGCCGGATTCCTTTTATCTTTCTATGCCCAGGCGAAAGGTTACTCCTACCAGCTCATGGCCGCGCAAATCTTCGCCGCCATTGCCGCGGCCGCCGCATTCGCGGCGCTGCCGGGCGTGGCGCGCCGCACTCTTTACCGGGATCTGGTGGCCGCGGTTTTGCTGGCCGTCGTATTTGTGCTCAATTGGCGTCTGCAGACCTATCCCTATTATTACGGCGAAACGGTTTTCGAGCGGATGATCGATCGGTACCGTCCGGCGGCACGCTCCATCTTCATAGCTTCGACCAACATATATCCGGGATTTCCCCTGGTGTTGAATCGGCATCTCGTCTGGGCGTCGCGTTTTCCGGGCCAGTGGCTGGTGCCCTATGTCGCATCGCAATGGCAGGAGGGCCCGCTGCCGGACGATACGATTGTGGCGTATGCCCTCGAAGCGGCGGTCAGCGACCTGGCCGGGTTCCGCCCCGATATGGTGGTTGTCGATTTCTCCAACGATCAGGATTACGTGCCGGGCGGCCGATTTGACTACCTCGCATTCTGGACGAAGGATCCGCGCTTTTCCGCCATCTGGGCGGATTACGAGTTGCGGGCATCCGAGGACGGTTACGCGGTTTACACCCGCAAGGACGGCCGGTGAGGCGCGGACCCTAGACCTAGCCGGCGTCCAGCCATTCCGGATGCGGATAGGCGACGGGCTCCTTGGGCCTCAGGAAATAGCGCCGGAAGATTTCCCAATAGCCGTTCATGAGATAGACGTGGTTCTTGGCGAGCAGCACTTCGCGCTCGGCCCGGTAATAGGCGGGAAGCCTGTACCACGCGAGCCGCGGATTTGTATGGTGCGCGATGTGCAAATTGTTGTTGAGGAACATCAGCGCCAGCACCGGCGAGGCCTCCACCACGATGGTGCGCTCGCCCAGGTCTTTTACCGCCTGGTGTTCGCAGAACGACCGGACCAGCGAGAAGGAGACACCCGGCCAGGCGAACAGGACGAGATATTGCCAGACGGCGATATCGCAGACGAAGACGGCATAAGCCAGCGTGATGGCGCAGGCCGGAACATGCGGCGCCCAGGCCTTGGCGATCTCGGCGTTGCCGCGCGCCATCGCCGCAAATTCCGCCACCCACAGGCGCGCCGTGCCGATGATGGGTCCCATGAGCATGCGGCCGGCGAGCGTATTGTTCATCGTGTAGAGCTGCTTGAGGGGCGCCGGCAGGCGGGCCCAGTCCTCCGGCAGGAGATAATAGGATTCGGGATCGAGCCGCGGATCGGTGAGGTGATCGTCGTTGTGATGGGTGAGGTGCAGCTTGCGGTACCGCCGGTAGGGGAACCAGAAGCTGGGATTGACGAAAACCAGGGCCTCGTTGATGAGCGCATTGCGCGTCGGGTGGCCGTGCAGCGCCTCGTGCTGCAGCGAGCCGTGCAGGGCGATCAGATAGCCGGCGAGGGGCACCACCAGCCACCAGGGAAGGCTGTGGAAATTCCACATCAGCAGGGCAAGCGCGCCATAGGTGGCCGCTATCAGAGCGACCGTCGGCCATTCGACCGAAGCCGGCCTGCTTTGCGCGATTTCGATAGGCATTTGCATGGGCTTCAATTATTGCGGTTTGCCATGGGGCGCAAGATAACACGATGATCGCATCCTTGCCGATGTATGATTGGCCCGAGGTGCGCCAGGCGACCGACGAATGGTGGGCGGGGCTTGCCCGCCATCTTGGGCTCGCCGCCGGCCTTGACCGGGGCCCGGATTATTCCGCCCCTTGGCACCGGCCCGATCTCCTGTTCAGCCAGACCTGCGGCTATCCCTTCGCCCACGCGCTAAGGGGTAAAGTGCGCCTCGTCGCAACGCCCAATTATGGCGTCGACGGCTGCCAAGGCCCGAACTACCGCAGCATCGTTTTCGCCCGGGAGGCGGCACCGCCGGCGGCCTTTCGCGGCGGCCGCGCCGCCATCAACCACGCCGATTCCATGTCGGGCATGCTGGCGCTGAAACTGGTGTTCGCGCCGCTGGCGCGCAATGGCAGCTTTTTCGGCTCCGCCTTCGACTCGGGCGGCCATGTCCGATCGATGGCCGCGGTCCGCGACGGCAAGGCCGATGTCTGCGCCGTCGATGCCGTCTGCGTGGCGCTGGCCAGGCGCTATCGCCCCGATTATCTCGAAGGCCTGGTCGAGATCGCCCGCTCTCCCATGGTGCCGGGCCTGCCCTATGTGACGGCGGTGGCCGACATCACAAGACTGCGAATGGGCCTTGCCCAAGCCTTCGCCGACCCCACATTGTTCGAGGCGCGCGAGATGCTGTTTCTGACCGGTCATTCCGTGCTCGATGCGCAAGACTATGAGCGCATCGTCGAACTTGAAACCGCCATGGAAAGGGCCGGAGGCCTGGCGCTGCCATGATCGAACTTTACACCTGGAGCACGCCCAACGGCCGCAAGATTTCCATCGCACTCGAAGAGATGGGGCTTGCCTATGCGGTCCACCCCGTCGATATCGGCAAGGGCGAGCAATTCAGGCCGGAGTTTCTGGCGATTTCGCCCAATGGAAAAATTCCCGGAATCGTCGATCGCGACACCGGCACCAGCGTCTTCGAGTCTGGGGCCATTCTCATGTATCTCGGCGACAAGACCGGCAAATTCTATCCGGCGGAGAAGCTCTCCCGCCTCCGCATCCATGAATGGCTGATGTGGCAGATGTCGGCGGTGGGGCCGATGCTCGGCCGCGCCCATTATTTCCTGAACTACAATCCCGGCAAGGCGCCCTTCGCCGAGGACTGGTTCGGCGCCGAAGCCAGGCGCATCTACGGCGTCCTGGAGCGCCGGCTCGAGGGCCGCGAATTCATTTGCGGCGATTATTCCATCGTCGACATGGCGACCTTCCCGTGGATCGCCCGCCACCGCTGGCAGCGCATCGATCTCGACGATTTTCCGCGGGTGCGGCGCTGGTATGTGGCGATGGCCGCAAGGCCTGCGGTGCAGAAGGGCTACAAGGTGCCCGACGCCTCCGCCGAAATTCCGCTGCCGGAGCGAGCCACGGTATAGGCTTGACGGAAGGGGTCAAATTGTATATACAAAATAATTATCGCATGCGATCCTCTGCTGCGCCCATGCGAAGGTAGTTGAAGAGTTAGAACTCCTTGCAGGTGAGAAGAATCAATCTCCCAAATTCCGTCATCCCGGCGAAAGCCGGGACCCACGGAAATATCAAAACGGATGCGCATCGCGTCACGCGGATCAATGGGTCCGGCTTTCGCCGGGATGACGATGTATGGAAGGTCGCATCAACCCAGACACAAGCCGCTCTATGATGAACAAACCCAAAAAGCCCGCGGCAAGAGCAGATGACGCCAATCCGCAATGGACCAAGGCAGACTTTGCCCGCGCCGTCCGCCCGGAGCGGATTCTTTCGCCGAAGGTTCTCGCAGCTTTCAGGAAGACCCGGGGACCCCAGAGGGCGCCGGTCAAGATTCCGGTGTCGATCCGGCTCAGCGAAGACATCGTGAAGCATTTCAAATCCGGCGGCCCGGGCTGGCAGACCCGTATCGACGATTCCCTGCGTAAGGCGGTTGGCCGGAAGCGTTAGTATCGGTTCGCTTATTTTCGCGCCGGCATGACTTCGCCGGGCGAGATCCGCGATTTGACGAATTCCTCGCGCATCTCGCAGTGCGTCGAAAGCGCGTGCAGGCGCGGATACCTGTTCGACGGAAAGACTTCCGGCAGGCGCAGCTTGAGATAGCCGAGCATGCAGCCGATCATCACGTCGGCCTGGGTCAGGTGGCTGTCGATGAACCACGGCGCGCCGCATTGTTGCTCGAGATAGTCGAGCCCACCCTTGGCCTGGCCGAGGCAGCGATGGACCCAATCCTCGCTGACCGACTTGCCCTTGTGCCAGTAGCGCTCGTAGACGACGGAGCCCGCCTTGTCGACGACGCCCTCCGCCAGGGCCGCGGCCTGCAGCACTTTGCGCCGCTCCGGCCCATGGGCGGGGGTCAGCGCCCGGGCGGGACCCGCCACCTCGTCGAGATGATCGACGATTGCCGCCGAATCGATCAGCACGTCGCCCGATTCCAGAATGAGCGCCGGCACCCGCACCAGCGGATTGAGCTTCCGCATCGCCTTGGCGTTGCGGAACACCGACAGCGCATTGCGCTCGAACGGCATGTGGTAGTGATGCAGCGTCACCGCGACGCGGCGAACGAAGGGCGAGTCATATTGACCAACGAGGATCATGCGCGATCATTGCGCAATCACGAGAGCCGCTCAAGCGCCTTCTGGCGGCCGATCAGCAGCAGCAATTGGGCGAGTTCCGGACCGTGATCGAGGCCGGTCAAGGCGAGGCGGAGCGGCATGAACAGGGCTTTGCCGGTGCGGCCGGTGACCGCTTTCAACGCCCCGGTCCACATCTTCCAGGTCGTTCCGTCCCATGGTTCGGGCGGCAGGAGACGCGCCGCCGTGCCGATGAAGCCGCGATCATCGGGTGCCACCACCGGCTTGATTCCGTTTCTGATGATGTCGAGCCAAATATTTGAATCGGCTAGAGTTTCCAGATTGCCGCGGACCGCGTTCCAGAACCTTTCGGAAGCCCCGCCGAGTCTTGCCGCGACCGCCTCATAGGGCAGCATGTGCAGGAGCCGGGCATTGAGATGCCTGAGTTCCGCCTCGTCGAAGCGGGCGGGCGCCCGCGACAGCTTGGCGAGATCGAAGCCTTCGATCAGCTCGCGATAATCCGCACACGGATGAATGGACTCGGAGGTGCCGAGAAGTGCGGCAAGGCTGACGACCGCCATGGCCTCGAGTCCCGCCTTGCGCATGGCGGCGATGGAGAGCGAGCCGAGCCGCTTCGACAGGCCCTTGCCGTCGGCGCCGGTCAACAGGCTGTGATGGGCGTAGGCGGGAGCTGCCCCGCCCAATGCCTCGGCGATCTCGATCTGCACCGCCGTGTTGACCACATGGTCCTCGCCGCGGATCACATGGCTGATGCCGAAGTCGATATCGTCGACGACCGACGGCAGCGTATAGAGATAGCTTCCGTCCTCGCGCACCAGCACCGGATCGGAGAGGCTCGCCGTATCGATGTGCTGGGGGCCGCGGATCAGGTCGTGCCATTCGACCCGGCGGTGGTCGAGCTTGAACCGCCAATGGGGCCGGTGCCCCTGGGCTTCCAGCGCAGCGCGCTCCTCACTGCTCAGTTTGAGGGCGGCGCGGTCGTAGACGGGAGGAAGCCCGCGGGCGAGCTGGCGCTTGCGCCGCCGGTCGAGCTCGTCGGCCGCCTCATAGCAGGGATAGAGCCGTGCCGCCGCTTTGAGCTTCTCCACCGCTTCGTCATAGCGGGGAAAGCGCTTCGACTGGTATTCGACGCGGTCCGGCGCGATGCCGAGCCAGTCGAGATCGGCCGCGATGGCGCGCGCGAAGCGATCGGTCGAGCGCGCCGTGTCGGTGTCGTCGTAGCGCAGCACGAATTGCCCGCCGGTCTTCCTGGCGAAGAGCCAATTCAAGATCGCGGTGCGGGCATTGCCGATGTGAATGAGGCCGGTGGGCGATGGCGCAAAGCGGACGACGGTCATTCAGCGCCCATCCCGGAAGCCGTTGGTGATCGGATAGCGCCGGTCGCGGCCGAAATTGCGCCGTGTGGTCTTGACGCCGGGTGCCGCCTGGCGGCGCTTGTATTCGGCGACATAGAGCATGTGCTGCACCCGCTGCACCAGCGCTTCCGCATGGCCGCGCTTGACGATTTCGGCGACCGGCATTTCGTTTTCGACCAGCGAGGAGAGTATGTCGTCGAGCACCGCGTAGGGCGGCAGCGTGTCCTGGTCCTTCTGGTTCTCGCGCAGTTCCGCCGTCGGCGCCTTCTCGATGATGCGCTCGGGGATGACGAGGCCTTGTCTGTTGCGCCATTTGGCGAGACGGTAGACATCGGTCTTGTAGACATCCTTGATCGGATTGAAGCCGCCGTTCATGTCGCCATAGAGCGTCGCATAGCCCACCGACATTTCCGACTTGTTGCCGGTGGTGAGCACCATGCAACCGAACTTGTTGGAGATCGCCATCAGCACCGTGCCGCGGGCGCGCGACTGGATATTCTCCTCGGTGATGTCGCGATTCTTCCCTTCGAACATCGGCTTCAGCGCCGAAAGAAAACCTTCGACCGGCTCCCTGATCGGCACCACGTCGTAGCGCACGCCGAGCGCCCTGGCGCAGGCCTCGGCGTCGGCGAAGCTTTCCTTGCTGGTATAGGCATAGGGCAGCATCACGCAATGGACTCGGTCCTTGCCCAACGCATCCACCGCCATGGTCGCGACGACGGCGGAGTCGATGCCGCCCGAAAGTCCCAGCACCACGCCGGGAAAGCGGTTCTTGTCGACATAGTCCTTGAGGCCAAGAACACAAGCCTTCCACGTCTCCTCTTCATTCTCGGGAAGTGCGGCGATCTCGCCCTTGGCCATGCGCCATCCGCCATTCGCTCCCTTCGTCCATTCGGTGAGCGCCAGCTTCTCTTCGAACATCGGCATCTGCAGGGCGAGCGAGCGGTCGCCGTTGAGAACGAAGGAGGCGCCGTCGAAGACCAGTTCATCCTGGCCGCCCACCTGATTGAGATAGGCAAGCGGCAGGCCGGTCTCGGCGATGCGGGCGACCACCAGATTGAGCCGCACGTCATCCTTGTTGAGCTCGAAGGGCGAACCGTTGGGAACCAGCAGGATTTCGGCGCCGGTCTCGGCCAGCGTCTCGCATGTCTCTTCCGTCCAGATATCCTCGCAGATGGGAACCCCGATGCGCACCCCCTTGACCACGATGGGGCCCGGCGCGGGTCCCGCATCGAAGACGCGCTTTTCGTCGAACACGCCGTAATTCGGCAGGTCATGCTTGAAGCGCAGCGTCTCGATCCTGCCGCGGTTAAGCAGCGCCACCGCATTGTGGAGCTTCGGCCCCTCGCGCCACGGCAGACCGATGAGCACGGCGGGACCGGACTTGGTTTCGGCGGCAAGTTCCTCGGCCGCCGTCTTGCAGGCGGCGACGAAGGAGGGCCGCAGCACCAGGTCTTCCGGCGGATAGCCGGAGAGAAAAAGCTCGGAAAACAGGATGAGATCGGCGTCCTCCGCTTGGGCGCAAGCCGCCTTCGCCTTGGCCAGATTGGCGGCAATCGCACCCACCGTCGGATTGAGCTGGGCCAGGGCAATGACGAGTCTCTCGGTCATGGCGGCGTATTAGCGGAGTGACGTTGACGGGTCCATGAAAACTGCGCATGACAGCCCCATGATCCTCGGGGACTTGATCGCCAACCAGCCATCCGACGCCACGGCGATTGCCGCGACCGAGCGCCTTGCGATGAGTTACGGGAGCTTCGCCGACCTTTGCGATGCCACCGTCCAATCGCTCAATGGCCGCGGCCTTGGCCGCCATGACCGGCTGGCGATGGTGCTGCCGAACGGGCCGGAAATGGCGGCGGCATTCGTCGCCTGTGCATCGGCGGCGACCGCCGCACCCCTCAACCCCGCCTATCGCGAGGATGAGTTCCACTTCTATATGGAAGATCTGAAGGCCAAGGCCTTGTTGGTCGAGGAGGGAAGTTCGTCTCCCGCCATCGCCGCCGCGCAGCGCCTTGGCATGGCGGTGCTCACTCTGGTTCCGGCGCGCGAGGCGGGAAGTTTCACCATCTTGGGCGATACCGTGGCCGCGCCTTCGCAAGTTGGTCCGGCCAAAGACACCGACGTTGCCCTGGTTCTGCATACATCCGGCACCACCTCGCGGCCCAAGATCGTGCCGCTGACCCACGCCAATCTCATCGCCTCGGCCTACAGCATCTCGCGCACGCTCCATCTTTCGCCTGCCGACTGCTGCCTCAACATCATGCCGCTGTTTCACATTCATGGACTGGTGGCGGCGGTCCTGGCTACGCTGGCGGGCGGCGGCTCGGTCTTTTGCACGCCGGGCTTCAATGCGCTGAAATTCTTCGGCTGGCTGGAAGAGGCGAAACCCACCTGGTACACGGCGGTGCCCACCATGCATCGGGCCATTCTCGCCCGTGCGGCGCGCAATGCCGATGTCATCGAGGCCAATCGCTTGCGCTTCATCCGCTCGAGCTCGGCCTCGCTCCCCGTTGCGGTCTTCGCGCAACTCGAGGAAACTTTCGGCTGCCCGGCGATCGAGGCCTATGCCATGACCGAGAATGCCCATCAGATGACCTCGAACCAATTGCCGCCGGGCAAGCGCAAGCCGGGCTTCGTCGGCTGTGCTGCCGGACCCGAAGTGGCGGTGATGGCGCCGGACGGCGGGCTATTGGGCTCCGGCGAGGAAGGCGAAGTCGTCACCCGCGGTCCCAATGTCACGGCGGGCTACGAGAACAATCCGGCGGCGAATGATGCGGGCTTCGCCTTCGGCTGGTTTCATACCGGCGACCAAGGCTTCCTGGATCAAGACGGCTATCTCAAGATCACCGGCCGTCTCAAGGAGATGATCAACCGCGGGGGCGAGAAGGTGGCGCCAGTCGAAGTGGACGAGGTGCTGATGCATCATCCCGCCGTCGATCAGGCGCTGACCTTTGCCATGCCGCACGACAAGCTCGGCGAGGAGGTGGCCGCGGCCATCGTCCTGCGCGAGGGTGCCACGGTAAGCGAGCGCGAATTGCAGGACTTCGCCAATGCGCGCCTTGCCGCCTTCAAGGTGCCGCGCCGCATCGTCATTGTCGGCGAAATCCCCAAGGGTGCGACCGGCAAGCTGCAGCGCATCGGCCTCGCCCGGAAGCTGGGGCTCGCATGACCAGCATCTGCATCTTCGGCGCCGGCGCCATCGGCGGCTATGTGGGCGCCAGGCTCGCCCACAAGGGCGAAGCCGAAGTTTCGCTGGTCGCGCGCGGAGCCCATCTCGAAGCCATGAAGGCCAAGGGCCTGACGCTGAAGCAGGGCGGCGAGACGATCACCGTGCATCCGAGGCTGGCCGCCAAGCCGGCGGAACTCGGCCCCCAGGATTTCATCATCCTGACGCTCAAGGCGCATGCGGTGCCGGGCGTCATCGACGCCTTGCAGCCGCTGATCGGCAAGGACACCGCCATCCTCTTCGCCCAGAACGGCGTGCCCTGGTGGTATTTCCACAAGCATGGCGGGCCCCATGACGGGCGGCGGCTGGAAAGCGTCGATCCGGGCGGCGCCATCTGGTTGCGCATCGGCCCCGAGCGGGCCTTGGGCTGCGTCGTCTGGCAGGCGGCGGAGATCGAGGTGCCGGGCGTCATCGCCCACCACTACGGCGACCGCATGCCGGTGGCCGAGCCTTCGGGCGAGACGAGCCCGCGCGTGACCGTGTTGAGCAAGCTCTTGACCGCGGCCGGCATCAAGAGTCCGGTGCGCAACAATCTGCGCAACGAAATCTGGCTCAAGCTGTGGGGCAATCTCAGCTTCAATCCAGTCAGTGTACTGACCAATGGCACGCTGGATGAGCTTGCCGCCGATCAAGGCACCCATCGCACCATCAGGGCGATGATGGAGGAGGCCCGCGCCGTGGGCGAGGCGCTCGGCGTCTCCTTCTCCGTCGCTGCCGAAGAGCGCATCGCTATGGCCGCCAAGGTCGGCGCCCACCGCACCTCGATGCTGCAGGATGCCGAAGCGGGCCGCCCGACGGAACTCGATGCGCTGCTCGGCGTTGTTATCGAACTGGCATCGCTCACCGGCATTGCCACGCCCAGCTTGCAATTGGTCTACGATCTGGCCAAATTCCGCTGCCGGGTTCCGTAAGGTTTCCTCGCTGTCAAGGAGGTCGGATCATGCGACTCGATTATGAAAAGCCCAGCGATAATATCGAAGACCGCCGCGGCCAGGGCGGTGGCTTCGGCTTTCCGCGCGGCGGCGGCCGCGGATTCAACATACCCATGGGCGGCCGCGGCGGCGGCCTGAGCATCCGCACCGTCGTTCTTCTCATTATCGTGTATTTCGTCCTCAAGTGGATTTTCGGCATCGATCTGCTGCAGGCGATCAACGGCGGCGGCGTCCAGAATCCCGGCGGCACCGGCAGCGAGATCACGGTTCCCGGCGGCAGCACCGATGTGACCGGCGCGGGCGGCGATACGGGCGGCGGCACCGGCACGGCGGACGTCACCGGCGATGCCGGCAAGCAGTTCGTCGCCCGGGTGCTGGGCTCGACCGAGCGCGTGTGGACCGGCATCTTCGCCAATATGGGCCAAACTTATGACAAGCCGAAGCTGGTGCTGTTCACCGGCTTCGTGCAATCGGCCTGCGGCATGGCGCAATCGGCGGTGGGGCCGTTCTATTGTCCGGGCGACCGCAAGGTCTATATCGATCTCTCCTTCTATCAGGACATGAAGAACCGGCTCGGCGCGACCGGCGATTTCGCCGAGGCCTATGTCATCGCCCACGAGGTCGGGCACCATGTGCAGAATCTGTTCGGGATCGCGGAGAAGGTCACGCAACAGCGCA
Organism: Hyphomicrobiales bacterium; assembly: GCA_052386315.1. Classification (GTDB taxonomy): domain Bacteria; phylum Pseudomonadota; class Alphaproteobacteria; order Rhizobiales; family Aestuariivirgaceae; genus Aestuariivirga. Next base: position 724 of record JBQTKG010000006.1, on the reverse strand, counting down.
TGCGCGTCTCCGAGGAGGCGGGCAATGTACTTTCCGTGAGGATGGAGCTGCAGGCCGACTGCTTTGCCGGAATCTGGGCGAAGCAGGCCGATGCCTCGGCCAAGATTCTGGAACCGGGCGACATCGAGGAAGGCCTCAACGCCGCCGCCGCCATCGGCGACGACCGGATGCAGAAACAGTCCCAGGGTTACGCGGTGCCCGAGTCCTTCACCCACGGCACCTCCGAGCAGCGGGTGCGCTGGTTCAAAACCGGGCTTCAGGCCAGCGACATCGGCGCCTGCGATACATTCAAGGCGGCCGGGCTTTAGACACAGGCCATCTCTTCCTATTGATAAAGATCAAAGCGGAGGCCGCATCGGCCGCGCCAGCGAAGATTGCGCCTGGGTGTACGCGATATTCCATACATCGTCATCCCGGCGAAAGCCGGGACCCATTGAGCACTTGCAGCCGGCACTCCGCCGCTGGAAAGATTTCAGGGGGTCCCGGCTTTCGCCGCTATCGTATGCACACATCTTTGTTGACCGGTGATGTGAGGGCTGACTCCATGGTGGAAGTGATTCGTCATGGAGGATGGTGTGGAGATCGGTTTCGAGCTGAGGCGGTTTGGCGACCGCCGCCTGGAAAAAGGGGGGCGCTCTTGCACCGCGCGCTGGTGGAAGCGGCAAGCCCGAGCATCCGCCGGCTGGCCGGTTGCCGGCGCCGCGAGGTTCAGTTTCACCGGCTT
>JBQTKG010000005.1:0-36495 GCA_052386315.1 Hyphomicrobiales bacterium | reverse complement strand
CGACGGCATCGGCCACGCCCATGAAGTGCTGCGGCTGAAATTCGGCGACAAGGTGGTGATTCGCCGCCTTGCGCCGTCGCCGGGCTGGGGCTTGCGGCGCCTCGGCTTCGGCGCCGCCGCCGATATTCCCGAGCATACCTTGGACGCACTGGAAACGCGTGCATTGTGGTCGCGTTTCGGGTTATGATTACAGCCGGTTGGGGACTAGCGCGTTTTCCCGAAAAGTGGAATCGCTTTTCGGACAAGAAAACGCGCCAAGTCGATAATTCGGCGCATGTTCTTGCCGCCAAAGTGTGTACACTTTGGCGGAACATGCGCTAACGGAGGCTCGCATGTTTTTTGCCAAGACCATTGCAATCCTTCTCGCCGGTGTCCTTACCATCGTGACGCTCAGGCGTCTCAAGGCTGCCATCGAGGCCGCCACGGCGCCGGTTAAGCCGGTGCAAAACCCGTCGCCGCCGACCAGGCTCCGCCAGGACCCGCGCACCGGCGTCTATCATCCCGAAGACTGAGCGCCCCGCCGGTCCAGACTTTTCCTTGACCCTGTGAGTCTGCCCACCTAGTTTCCGCGCCAATTCGAAGGCCGGGAACCCATGGCGCTGCAACCCACCAAATCCTTTCAGGACTTGATCCTGACGCTGCACGACTATTGGGGGGCCAAGGGCTGCGTCATTCTCCAGCCCTATGACATGGAAGTGGGGGCGGGCACCTTTCATCCGGCAACCACGCTGCGCGCCGTCGGGCCGAAGCCGTGGGCGGCGGCCTACGTGCAGCCGTCGCGCCGCCCCAAGGACGGCCGCTATGGCGAAAATCCCAACCGTCTGCAGCACTATTACCAGTATCAGGTGATGATCAAGCCGTCGCCGCCGGATTTGCAGGAGCTTTACCTGGGCTCGCTCTATGCCATCGGCATCGATCCCAAATTGCACGACATCCGCTTCGTCGAGGACGACTGGGAAAGCCCGACACTCGGCGCCTGGGGGCTGGGCTGGGAAGTCTGGTGCGACGGCATGGAGGTTTCGCAGTTCACTTACTTCCAGCAGGTGGGCGGCCTCGATTGCGCCCCCGTCTCGGGAGAGCTCACCTACGGCCTTGAGCGGCTGGCCATGTATGTGCAGGGCGTCGACAATGTCTATGATTTGAACTTCAACGGCCGCGACGGCAAGGAGCGCATCACCTATGGCGATGTCTTCCTGCAGGCCGAGCAGGAATTTTCCCGCTTCAACTTCGAATACGCCGATACCGGGATTCTTCTCCAGCACTTCGAGGACGCCGAGAAGGAATGCCGGGCGCTGCTCGAGAAGGGCGAGAAAGGCAGCCGCCACGAGCTGGCGCTGCCGGCCTACGACCAGTGCATCAAGGCATCCCACACCTTCAACCTGCTCGACGCGCGCGGCGTCATCTCCGTCACCGAGCGCCAGGCTTACATCCTTCGCGTCCGCGACCTCGCCAAAGGCTGCTGCGAAGCATGGTCGAAAACCGCCGGAGGGGGAAATCCATGAATCGGCCCGTCTGCGACGGCACCCACAATTCCTTTTTGATACCTGACACCTGATACCTGATACCTGACACCTGACACCTGGCACCTGATAATGCCTGAATTACTTCTTGAACTCTTCTCCGAGGAAATCCCCGCCCGCATGCAGGCGAAAGCGGCGGAGGATTTGCGCGTGGCTGTCACCAATGCGCTGGTCGAGGCGGGCCTTACCTATGAGGGCGCCCAGGCCCATGCCGGCCCGCGCCGTCTGGTGCTCGCGGTGGAAGGTCTCAACGCCAAGGCCGCCGATGTCGCCGAGGAACGCAAAGGCCCGCGCATCGATGCGCCGCAATCGGCTATCGACGGTTTTCTTAAATCGACGGGCCTCACGCTGGATGAACTCAAAGTCCAGGACGACAAGAAGGGCAAATTCTATATCGCCACGATCCGCAAAGCCGGCCGTGCCGCCACCGATGTGATCGCCGAAATCGTCCCCGACACGATCGGCAAGTTTCCCTGGCCCAAATCCATGCGCTGGGGCGCAGGCTCGCTGCGCTGGGTCCGGCCGCTGCAATCGATTCTCTGCACCTTCGACGGAGAAGTGGTGTCCTTTGAGGTGGACGGCATCGCCTCGGGCAATGAAACGCGCGGCCACCGCTTCATGGCCCCGGAGAAATTCACGGTGCGCCGCTTCGAGGACTATGCCCAGAAGCTCAACAAGGCCTTCGTCATGGTGGATAGCGCCGCCCGCGCCGAAACCATCCGCACCGAGGTGCGCAATCTCGCCTTCGCGCAAGGCCTCGAACCGATCGAAGACGATGGCCTGCTGCAGGAGACGGCGGGTCTCGTCGAATGGCCGGTGGTGCTCATGGGCCGCTTCGACGAAAAATTTCTCAGCCTGCCGCCGGAGGTGATCGCCACCTCGATCGAGAACCACCAGAAATGCTTCGCGCTGCGCAACGCGATGCGTCCTCACCCTGAGGTGCCGCCGCGGGCGGCCTCGAAGGGCGAGGGCCCTGGTGCTCTCTCAAACAAATATCTTCTCGTAGCCAACCTGATCGCCTCCGACGGCGGCAAGCAGATTATTGCCGGCAATGACAGGGTGATCGCCGCGCGCCTCGCGGATGCGAAATTCTTCTGGGAACAGGACCGCAAGATTCCGCTGGAAAAACTCCTGCCGAAGCTCGATGCGATCGCCTTCCACGCCAGGCTTGGGAGCCAGGGCGAGCGCGTCAAACGCATCGAGGCGCTGGCCGGAGAGATCGCCAAAACCGTCGGCGCCGATGTCGAAAAGGCCAAGCTCGCCGCCCGCCTCGCCAAGGCCGACCTCGTCACCGGCATGGTCGGCGAATTCCCCGAATTGCAGGGCCTGATGGGCCGCTACTACGCCCTCGATCAGGGCATCGACCCCGAAGTCGCCGACGCCATCCGCGACCACTACAAGCCCTTGGGGCCGTCCGATTCCATTCCTGTATCGAAGATCGGTCAAGCTGTAGCTCTCGCTGATAAGCTTGATACGCTCGTCGGCTTCTGGGCCATCGACGAAAAGTCGACGGGCTCGAAGGATCCTTACGCGCTGCGCCGTGCCGCTCTCGGTGCGATTCGTATTATCATCGACAAATCCCTGCGCCTGCGTTTGAAGCATGGCGGCGACGACCTCCTCGCCTTCTTCGCCGACCGCCTCAAGGTCTATCTCCGCGAGCAAGGCGCGCGTCACGATCTGATCGATGCGGTGTTTGCACTTGGCGGTCAGGACGATCTGCTGATGATCGTCAGGCGCGTCGAGGCCCTGTCCAAATTCCTCGACAGCGACGACGGCAAGAATCTTCTGATCGGCGTCAAGCGCGCCGCCAATATCCTGAAGATCGAGGAGAAGAAGGACGGCCGCACCTATCAGGGCGACGTGCGCCCCGATCTTTTGATCAAGGGCGAGGAAAAGGCGCTGCATTCGGCCATCACCGTGGCCACCGGCCAGGCCCGCATGGCGATCGCTGCGGAGGATTTCGAAGCTGCCATGCGCGCCATCGCCAAGTTGCGCGCTCCCGTCGATGCCTTCTTCGATCATGTGACGGTCAACGACAAGGACGCCACCTTCCGCGACAACCGCCTGAAACTCCTCAACCGCATCCGCGCCGCCACCCTGGAAGTGGCGGATTTCTCGAAGATCGAAGGCTGACACATGGCCGTCTCCGCCGGCGCCCACGCGCCCGACAGCGCCTATGCCTGGCTGCGCCTCGCCATATCGCTGGCGCTCGCCACCATCGGCGGCATCGGTATCTGGTCGGCGGTCGTGGTGCTGCCGACCATCCAGGCCGAATTCGCCATCGACCGCGCCGGTGCCTCGCTCCCCTTTACCGTGACGACCATCGGCTTTGCGATTGGAGGCGTGCTGATGGGCCGTATCGCCGATCGATTCGGCATCACGGTGCCGCTGTTTCTCGGTGCCATCGCCTTGGGGGCGGGATTCATTCTGGCGGCGCTCTCCGGCAGCTATGTGCAATTCCTGATCGTTCAGGCCCTGCTGATCGGCCTCGTCGGCTCCTCCGCCACCTTCGGGCCGCTGGTCGCCGATGTCTCACTGTGGTTTCACAGGCGCCGCGGCATCGCGGTGGCCATCGCCGCGAGCGGCAATTATGTCGCCGGCACAATCTGGCCGCCCTTCCTGCAATATGCCATCGAAACCTATGGCTGGCGCCCCGTCTATATGGTCATCGGCATTCTCTGCATGGTCACCATGATGCCGCTGGCGCTGCTATTGAAGCCGCGGTCCCATTTCGATGACCGGGCAAGCCCGGCCAGCAGCCCGAGAGGCGGCGGCGGGCTTCTGCCGAAGCCTGCCTTCCTGCAGCCGCTTCTGGTCGTGGCCGGCCTTGCCTGCTGCGTCGCCATGTCGATGCCGCAGGTTCACATCGTCGCCTATTGCGCCGATCTCGGCTATGGCCCGGCGCGGGGTGCTGAGATGCTGGCGCTGATGCTGGGTATGGGCGTGGTGAGCCGGCTTGCCTCGGGTGCGATCGCCGATCGCATCGGCGGGGTCGGCACCTTGATTGCCGGCTCATTCCTGCAAACCCTGGCGCTCCTGTTCTACATCCCCTTCGACGGGCTCGCCTCGCTCTATATCGTCTCGGCTTTCTTCGGCCTGGCGCAGGGCGGCATCGTGCCGAGCTATGCCTTGATCGTGCGCGACTATTTCCCGGCCCGCGAGGCGGGAAGCCGCATCAGCCTGGTGCTCACCGCCACCGTCCTCGGCATGGCGCTGGGCGGCTGGATGTCCGGCGAGATTTACGATCTCACCGGCTCCTACCGGGCGGCCTTCCTCAATGGCATCGCCTGGAACCTGGTGAACATGGCGATTGCCGTCTGGCTGCTCGCCGGCCGCCGCGTCGCCGCCGCACTTGACCGCGCCTCAATGACATGATTGTTGCATCGCAGCATCGCGGGGGTTCGGGCATGGCGGAGAAACTCGTCTATCGCTTCGGCGCAGGCCGCGCCGAAGGCCGCGCCGAAATGAAGAGCCTGCTCGGCGGCAAGGGCGCCAACCTCGCCGAGATGGCCAATCTCGGCTTGCCGGTGCCGCCCGGCTTCACCATCACCGCAGAAGTTTGCACCGGCTACTTCCGCGATAATCGTCAGTACCCGGACCAATTGACCGGCGAGGCCGCCGCCGCCCTGGCCGAAGTGGGCGAACGGGTGGGTGCGGTCTTCGGCAGCCGGGAGAAACCGCTTCTCGTCTCGGTGCGCTCCGGCGCCCGCGCCTCCATGCCCGGCATGATGGACACGGTCTTGAACCTCGGCCTCAACGACGCAACCGTCGAGGGCCTGGCCGCGCGCTCGGGCGACCGCCGCTTCGCCTATGACAGCTACCGGCGCTTCATCACCATGTATTCCGGCGTGGTGCTGGGCGTCGATCACTCCGAATTCGAGGACATTCTCGGCGGCTTCAAGGACGAAAAAGATTACTCGCTCGATACCCATATCACCGCCGATCAATGGCTGGCGCTGATTGCCCGCTACAAGGCGCTGGTCGAAGTGCACACCGGAAAGCCCTTCCCGCAGGATGTAAACGAGCAGCTGTGGGGCGCCATCGGCGCCGTGTTCCAGTCCTGGATGTCGGCCCGCGCCATCACCTACCGCAAGCTCAACAACATCCCCGGGGATTGGGGCACCGCCGTCAATATCCAGGCCATGGTGTTCGGCAACATGGGCGAGACCTCGGCCACCGGCGTTGCCTTCACCCGCAATCCGGCGACCGGCGAAAAGGCGCTCTACGGCGAGTTCCTGGTCAATGCGCAAGGCGAGGATGTGGTGGCCGGCATCCGCACGCCGCAGTCGATCACCGAGAAGGCGCGCCGCGAAGCGGGCTCCGCGGCGCCGTCGCTGGAGGCGCTCATGCCCTCAACCTTCAAGGAACTCGAGGCCGCCTTCGCGACACTCGAGCGCCATTACCGCGACATGCAGGACCTCGAATTCACCATCCAGGACGGCAAGCTGTGGATGCTGCAGGCCCGCACCGGCAAGCGCACCGCGAGGGCCGCGCTCAAAATCGCCGTCGACATGGCGGAGGAGGGGCTCATATCCCGCGACGAGGCGATAAGGCGCATCGATCCCGCTTCGCTCGATCAGTTGCTGCATCCGGCACTCGATCCCGCGGCCAAGCGCGAAATAATCGCCACCGGCCTCCCCGCCTCCCCCGGCGCCGCCTCGGGCGAGATCGTCTTCGATTCGGACGAAGCCGAACGCCTCAAGGCGATGAACCGGCGCGTCATCCTGGTGCGCATCGAAACCAGCCCCGAGGACATTCACGGCATGCATGCCGCGCAAGGCATTCTCACCGCCCGCGGCGGCATGACCTCGCACGCCGCCGTCGTCGCCCGCGGCATGGGCAAGCCCTGCGTGTCGGGCGCCGGCGCGCTGCGCATCGACTATCGCGAAGGCACCCTCAGCGCCACCGGCATCAGCCTGAAAAAGGGCGATATCGTCACCATCGACGGCTCGACCGGCCAGGTCATCAGGGGCGAGGTCGCCACCATCAAGCCGGAGCTCTCCGGCGATTTCACCACGCTGATGTCATGGGCCGATGCGGTGCGCCGCATGAAGGTGCGCGCCAATGCCGAAACCCCGCTCGACGCGAAAACCGCCCGCGAATTCGGCGCCGAAGGCATCGGCCTGTGCCGCACCGAGCACATGTTCTTCGAGACCGGCCGCATCCAGGCGGTGCGTGAAATGATCCTCGCCGGCAAGGAGCCGGAACGGCGCGCCGCCCTTGCCAAGCTGTTGCCGATGCAGCGCGGCGACTTCGTCGCCCTGTTCGAGATCATGGCGGGTCTGCCCGTCACCATCCGCCTGCTCGATCCGCCGTTGCACGAATTCCTCCCCCAGGCCGATCACGAGATCGAGGAAGTGGCCGAAGCCATGAACGCCGATCCGGAAATGCTCCGCGCCCGCGTCGCCGAGCTGCACGAGTTCAATCCTATGCTCGGCCATCGCGGCGTCAGATTGGCGATTACCTATCCCGAGATCGCCGAGATGCAGGCCCGCGCCATTTTCGAGGCGGCGGTGGAAGTGGGCCGGCGCACCGGCCGGGCGCCGATCCCGGAAGTGATGGTGCCGCTGGTCGCCGCCAGGGCCGAACTCGACATCGTCCGCGATCGCATCGTCGCGGTCGCCGCGGCGGTTGCCGGCGAAACCGGTGTCAGGATCGACTATCTCGTCGGCACCATGATCGAACTGCCGCGCGCCGCGCTTCGCGCCGGTGACATCGCCGGAACCGCGGAGTTCTTCTCCTTCGGCACCAACGATCTCACCCAGACCACCTTCGGCATCAGCCGCGACGACAGCGCCCGCTTCATCGGCGAATATACGGCCAGGGGCATCTTCAAGACCGATCCCTTCATCTCTCTCGATACCGAAGGGGTGGGCGAATTGGTGAGGATCGCCGCCGAGCGCGGCCGCGCGGCGCGGCCGGCAATCAAACTCGGCATCTGCGGCGAACATGGCGGCGATCCCGCCTCGATCCGCTTTTGCGAGACCGTCGGCCTCGATTATGTTTCCTGCTCGCCCTACCGCGTGCCCATCGCCAGGCTCGCCGCGGCCCAGGCAAGTCTCGCCGGTCGCTGAATGCTCCGCAATCGGACCCGGAACTTTACCATTCATTAACCTTGCCGGCCCAACCGTTAATAGCCGGACGCCATGGGTTGCCGGCATGGTTAACCTATGCTAAACGCCATAGGGTTAAGCTACCGCGTTTAATGATGCCGCAGTCATGCGGACCACGGTGGACCGGGGAAGTGAACAAGGCAGGGCGGATCAACAGGCCAGACGAATCAGCCTATCGCGGGATCATCGCCGCGCGCCGGAAGCGCGGTCTGGTGCGCGAATACGGTCCGTTCGCATTGGGCGGGGCCATGCTGGTCATGGCCTTTGCGTTCGCCGGCCATTACATGGGCCGGAACGCCGTTGCGCATAATGCCATGCCCGGCGAGCCGCTCGATGTAGCGGTGGTGGCGCCCACCACGCCGATCGTCACCAAGGGCTCGCTTCTGCCCGATGGCGCCAGCTTCGCCCTGGTCAATCTCAAGGTCCTCGAAAAACAGACCGTCGTCAGGCAAGGCAAGGGCGATTATATCTTCCGCGATCCAGGCGTTGCCATCCGCATTGAGCCCGCCGCCGTCCAACTGACCCCGAAGCGGATCGAATCGGCGGTGCAGCGTCTTGTCATGACGCCGGAAGTCTCCAAGATCGAGCGGACTTTCAAGTTGAAGCGCGGCGAGAAACAGAAGGTCATCGCCCATCGCCGCACCCGGCTCGCCGAGGAAAACTGCCTCGCCCGCGCCATTTATTTCGAGGCCCGCTCCGAAACGGAACTGGGCCAACTCGCTGTGGCGAAGGTGATTCTCAATCGCGTCAAGGATCCGGACTTCCCCAAGACCATTTGCGGCGTCGTCTATCAGGGTTCCGGCCGCCGCAATTCCTGCCAGTTCTCCTTCGCCTGCGACGGATTGCCCGACGATGTGAAGCAGCCGGCTGCCTGGTCGCGGTCCAAGCACATTGCGCAAAAGGCGCTGACCGGCGACCAGACGGTGCGCGTCATCGGCACCGCCACCAACTATCACGCCGACTACGTCAATCCGAAATGGGCGAAGAGCATGAAGCGCCTGATCAAGATCGGCCGCCACATCTTCTATTCCGACACCTGACATTCGGCTACAGTTCCCGGCCTTGGGAGGAAACCATGGCCTGGAAAGAGACGCGCGGCGGCGCCTGGACCTATTTTCAAGGCAAGTGGCACGAAGGCAATCCCATGATCATGGGGCCGATGACCCATGCGCCATGGCTCGGCTCCTGTGTCTTCGACGGCGCCCGCGCCTTCGAGGGCGTTGCCCCGGATCTCGACAGGCACTGCCGGCGCATCGTCCGCTCGGCTGAAAGCTTCGGCCTCAAGGTGCTGAAGCAGGCCGGCGAGATCGAGGAGATCACCCGCGACGGCATCGCCAAATTCCCGAAGAATGCGCAGCTTTATCTGCGCCCCATGTTCTGGGCCGAGGAGGGCTTCGTCGATGTCGATCCCGAGTCGACGCAATTTTCCGTCTCGATCTATGATTCGCCGCTGCCTGAGCCGCGCAGCTTTTCCATCACATTGTCGTCCTTCCGGCGGCCTTCGATCGAATATGCGCCGACCGACGCCAAGGCCGCCTGCCACTATCCCAATGCCGCCCGCGCCATGCGCGAGGCGCGCGCCCGCGGCTTCGACAATGCGGTGATGCTCGATGCGCTCGGCGCCGTCTCCGAACTGGCGACCGCCAATATCTGGCTGGTCAAGGACGGCGAAGCCCACACGCCGGTGCCCAACGGAACTTTCCTCAACGGCGTGACGCGCCAGCGCGTCATCGCCTTGCTGCGCGGCGCCGGTGTCGCCGTGCATGAACGCTCGCTCCGCTGGCGGGAATTTCTCGACGCCGATGAAATCTTCTCGACCGGCAATTACGCCAAGGTGATGCCGGTGACGCGCATCGAGTCCCGCAATCTCCAGCCCGGCCCCATCTTCGCCAAGTCCCGCCGGCTCTACTGGGACTTCGCCCATTCCGGAAGCTAGGTGGATGAAAGTCCACCCCTCTCCCGTGCCGCGAGGCATGGGAGAGGGTGGCCGAAGGCCGGGTGAGGGCCTCTCACCGTTTGTTCCGAAGCCGCAGCAGAATCGCATCGAGCACGTCGTCGAGTCCCGTGAAGATGTCCTCGTTCCAGAAGCGCAGGATGTCGTATCCGTGCGCCTCGAGCCAGACCGTCCGCGCCCGGTCGTGGGCGATCTCCTCCGCGCTTCCATGGGTTGCGCCGTCGGCCTCGACGATCAACTTCTTCTCGCGGCACAGGAAGTCGGCCACATAGGGTCCGACCGGTTCCTGGCGGAGAAATTTGTAGCCGCCGAGACGGCGGCCGCGCAAATAGCCCCATAGACGTTTCTCCGCTGCCGTTTCCGTGCGGCGAAGCTTGCGGACGCGGGCCAGCGTGGCTGGTGCGACATAAGCCATCGCATGAGATTGCTGCGGCAGCGGGTCGGCTGCAAGGGCCCTCACCCGCCCTTCGGGCACCCTCTCCCATGCTCCGCACGGGAGAGGGGTGATTTTGAAACCTTCCCTCAATCACCCCTCTCCCGTGCGGAGCATGGGAGAGGGGTGAGCGAAGCGAACGAGGCCGGGTGAGGGCTCGCATCCGGCGCAACCTAAATCACACCCCCGGATCGAGGAAGAACGGCCTGCCCTCATAGGCGGATTCGCCGCGGCCGATCGCCTCGATGGCGCTGAGCATGCGGCCCTCTCGGCCGAGCAGGCGGTCGGCATGGGCGACGATCAAGCGGTTCGGCGTCGCCGAGGGCGAAACCTCGCGCAGTCCCCAAGCAAGTTCCTCTTCATCCGCCCTGGGCCTGAGCAGGCACATGGCGGTGAAGGCCGCCGCCGTCGAGCGGCTGATGCCGGCCCAGCAGTGGATCAGCATGGGCCGGCCGCGATCCCAGCTCTTGACAAAGCCGACGAGGCGCTCGGCATCGCCCAGGCACGGCGCGGTGAAGCCGTCGGCCTCCTCGATGATGTCGTGACAGGTGAGCTTCAGGTGGCGATCGCCTGCGATGCCGCCGAAACTCCGGTGCGGCGTCTCGGGGCCGAGCAGGCTCACCACATGGCCGACGCCGTGCGCGTCGACCAGCGGCTGGACCGAATTGAGCGGGCACACGATGATCATGGACTACAACAGCTGCTTGAACTTCTTCAGATACTGCGCCGCCGCGTCGTTGGGCGCCAGCGGCTTTAAATGCAGGAACTTGCGCGAATCCTCGCGGGTAAGCCCGCGCGGCCTGCCGAAGAACTTCTCCGCCTCCGGCACCGTGAAGCCGGCAAGTTGGATGGCTTCGAGATAGGCGGCCATCCGGTCGGCCTTCTTGATGGCGATTTCGAGGCCCTCCGGCGTCCTGGCCGGCAGGCCGAAGCGGATGTGGATGGCGCCCAAGAGCCGCTGCTCGAAGGCCTTGTAATCGACGCCAAGCGCCGTCTTGAAGGGCGAGATCATATCGCCGATCACATATTCCGGTGCATCGTGCAGGAGCGCCATGAGCCTTGCGGGGCGGTCGAGATCGCCATCGAGATGGCTGGCGATCCGCTCGACGAGCAGAGAGTGCTGGGCGACCGAGAAGGCATGATCGCCCCGGGTCTGGCCGTTCCAGCGGGCGACGCGGGCGAGCCCATGCGAAATGTCCTCGATCTCGATGTCGAGCGGCGAGGGATCGAGCAGGTCGAGCCTGCGCCCCGAAAGCATGCGCTGCCAGGCGCGCGGCTCTTTGCGGCTAGCGGGCAAGGGATTTGACTTCACTGTGCCGGTGGCAATCGACCAGATGATCGTTGACCAGCCCGCAGGCCTGCATGAAGGCATAGACGATGGTGGGGCCACAGAAGCGGAAGCCGCGTTGCTTGAGGTCCTTGGAAATTTTCCCGGCAATGGGCGCCGCGGCCGGAAGCTGCTTGAGGCTGCGGAAGCGGTTGTGCAGCGGGCGGCCGTCGACGAAGTCCCACAGATAGGCGGAGAAATCGGCAATCGCCAGATAGGCCCTGGCGTTGCTCACGCTGGCCTCGATCTTCGCTGCGTTGCGCACGATGCCGGCATCCTGCATCAGCGAGGCCAACTTGCGCTTGTCATAGCGCGCGATCAGTTCAGGATCGAAGCCGTCGAAGGCGCGGCGGAAATTGTCGCGCTTCCGTAAGATTGTGATCCACGAAAGCCCGGCCTGGAAGCCGTCGAGCATGAGCTTTTCGAACAGCGCCCGCGAGTCGTATTCGGGAACGCCCCATTCCATATCGTGATAGGCGACATAGAGAGGGTCGCTGCCGCACCAGCCGCAGCGGCGGACGCCGTCCTCGTGAACCACCGCCGTCATCTCAATCGCCATCTCCCGCTCCGGGCACATCATAGCGCGCCCAGCGCGGTTTTATGACGCGCGTCCCGACACCTGCTGTCAGCAGCGGCGCTTGCGCCTCGGCCAGCCGGTCGAGCCGCATGACGGCCAGCGCATCCGGGCCTTGCGACGACAACAGCGTGCCCACAATCTTGCCGCCGGAAACGATGTCGCTTCCCTTGACCGGTGCCGCGCCGTCGAGATGCACCGGCAGGATGCGGCTGCGCGCGGTCGCCCGGTGCTCCATGCGCGAGACCACTTCCTGGCCCACATAGCAGCCCTTCTCGAAACTCACCGCTCCGAGCTGATCGAGATTGGCCTCATGCGGGAAGTATTCGCCCGAGCCGAGATCGGCGTCGGTGTCGGCAAGACCATGCCGGATGCGGGCTGCATCGTAGCCGGAGCCCCGGGGCAGCGTGCCCGCAGGCGCAATCACCCGCCAGCCCATGGCGGCATCGCGCGGATCGCTGAAGGCCAGGCCCGTGGCAGGCTTCTCCGGCGAAACGCCCACCTCGCGATCGGTGAGATCGCTGATAGTCACCTTGGCCCTGAGCTTGTAGAAGCCGAGCCGCTTGACGAGGTCCGCCTTCTGCGATGCGGCGCAATCGATGACAAAGCCGTCGCCATCCCTGACAATGAAGAAATCGAACAGCATCTTACCCTGCGGCGTCAGCAGCGCGGTGTAAGCGGCCGCACCCGCCGCAAGCCCCTCGATGTCGGCGGTCAGCAGATTGTGCAGGAAATGTATGGCCTCCGGTCCGTCGATCCTAAGGACCGACCGCTCCGGCCGCAGGCTCGGTGAAAAGGGCTGTTCTGGCATTACTGTTGCTTCGCTCGCCGTCCACATTTACGTATGCAGGCCGGGACAATCAAGGAAGCTCCATGCCAATGACCGCCGATCTCATTCTCACGGGCGGCACCGTCGTCAACCATGACGGCGTGGGCCTTCGCGACGTGGCGATCCGCAATGGCCGCATTGCCGGGATCGGCAGTTTCGCCGCCTCCCAGGCGGGCGAGGCGATCGACTGCCGCGGGCTTCACATTCTGCCCGGCGTCATCGACACCCAGGTGCATCTGCGCGAGCCCGGCGCCGAGCACAAGGAGGACCTCGCAACCGGCGGCCGCGCCGCCGTCATGGGCGGCGTCACCGCGGTCTTCGAGATGCCCAATACCAGGCCGCTGACGGTGACGGCCGAAGCGCTCGCCGACAAGCTGCGCCGCGCCAAGGGCCGCATGTATTGCGATTTCGCCTTCTTCGTGGGCGGCACCCGCGACAATGCGGCGCAACTCGGCGAGCTCGAGCGGCTGCCCGGCTCAGCCGGCGTCAAGGTCTTCATGGGCTCTTCGACCGGGGATCTTCTGGTCGAGGACGATGGCGGCGTAGCCCAGATCCTCAAGCATATCTCGCGTCGCGCCGCCTTCCACAGCGAGGACGAATACCGGCTGCGCGCCCGCCGGCACGAACAGCGCGAAGGCGATCCGTCGAGTCATCCGGTCTGGCGCGATGCCGAAGCCGCGAGGCTCTCGACCGAGCGCCTGCTCAGGCTCGCCCGCCAGGCGGGAAAGCGCATCCATGTGCTGCATGTCTCGACCGCCGAGGAAATGCCACTCCTCGCCGCCAGCAAGGATATCGCCACCGTCGAGGTGACGCCGCAGCATCTGACCCTGTCGGCGGAGGATTACGGACGGCTCGGAACCCTCCTGCAGATGAACCCGCCGGTGCGCGAGGCCGCCCATCGCGAGGCGCTCTGGCGGGCGCTGCAATCGGGCATCGTCGATGTGCTGGGCTCCGACCATGCGCCGCATACGCTGGAGGAAAAGGCCAGGCCCTATCCCCAGTCGCCCTCCGGCATGCCGGGGGTGCAGACGCTGGTGCCGGTGATGCTCGACTGGGTGGCGAAGGGCCGCCTTTCCATCGAGCGTTTCGTCGATTTGACCTCGCATGGACCGGCGCGCATTTTCGGCATCGCCGCCAAGGGCCGCCTCGCCGAGGGCTATGACGCCGATTTGACCGTCGTCGACCTCGCCCGCCGCCGCGAAATCACCGATCAATGGATCGAAAGCCGTTGCCGGTGGACGCCCTATCGCGGCATGAAGGTCGCCGGCTGGCCCGTCGGCGCCCTGGTGCGCGGCCGCCGCGTCATGTGGGAAGGCCAGATCATCGGCGAGGCCCAAGGCCGGCCCGTCCGTTTCACCGAGACCTTGTGAAAGAGCGAGATCGAGATCATGTCAGACACCTTCCGCGCCATCCTGATCGGCAAGACCGACACCGGCCAGAAACTCGACTTCGTCGATCTGACCGAAGCCGATCTGATGCCGGGCGACGTCACCGTCGAAGTCAGCCATTCCTCGGTCAATTACAAGGACGGGCTGGCGGTCACCGGCAAGGCGCCGATCGTCCGCAAATTTCCGCTGATCCCCGGCATCGATTTCGCCGGCACGGTGAAAAGCTCCTCGCACCCAAAATGGCAGGCGGGCGACAAGGTGGTGCTCAATGGCTGGGGGGTGGGCGAGCAGCACCATGGCGGCTTTGCAGAGCTCGCCCGCGTCTCCGGCGACTGGCTGGTGCCGGTGCCCGAAGGCTGGTCCTGCGCCGATACCATGGCGGTGGGGGTCGCCGGCTATACCTCGATGCTGTGTGTGATGGCGCTGGAGGAGCAGGGGGTGAAGCCGGAGAGCGGCGACATCGTGGTGACCGGCGCGGCAGGAGGCGTCGGAACCGTCGCCATCGCCATCCTCGCCAGGCTCGGCTACCGGGTGGTGGCCTCGACGGGGCGCACCTCCGAGGAAGCCTTCCTCAAGGGGCTTGGCGCCGCCCAAGTGATCGACCGCAATGAATTCAGCGGCCCGGTGAAGCCCTTGGCCAAATCGCGCTGGGCCGGTGCCGTCGATACGGTGGGCTCGGTGACGCTCGCCCATGTCATCTCGCAGATGAATCCGGAAGCAACGGTCGCCGCCTGCGGCCTTGCCCAGGGCATGGACCTACCCACCTCGGTCGCTCCCTTCATCCTGCGCGGCGTCAGACTCATCGGCATCAATTCGGTGACCACGCCGATCCCGCGCCGCAAGGAGGCCTGGCGGCGCATCGCCCGCGATCTCGATCTCGCCAGGCTGAAATCTCTCACCACCCATGTGAAGCTCGACGATGTGCCGCGCGTCGCCGCCGCCATCGTCGCCGGCCAGGTGCGCGGCCGCGTCGTCGTCGACATCCGAAAGTAAGATCACCCTTCTCCCGCCGAAGGTGGGAGAAGGTGGCGCGGTACGCGCCGGATGAGGGCCCTCACCCGCCCTTCGGGCACCCTCTCCCATGCTTCGCACGGGAGAGGGGCGATTTCTGCAACGGCTCCCAGGGGGCCGCCTGACTTACTGGCGGGTCTTGCCGACGGTGAATTCGCCGGCGCGGACGCGCTCGGGGAGCCTCGCGCACATGACGGCCACCGGCTCCTCGCCATAGCTGGCGATCATGTCGGAGAGGGCGGCGAAAATCGCCGCGGTGGCGATGCAGTCGGGATCGAGGCCGTCATAGACCGCCTCTTCCCAGGCATCGAGAATATAGCGCAGCGCCACATGCTTGGCCTCGTTCGCCTGGGCAGCCGGCAAGGGTCTTGCGAAGAATTTCTGCATCTTGTCCAAGGCTGTGTCCGGCTTCCGGTCGGCGCCGCTGACGTGTCCCACCGTCACGGCCTCCCATGGCGTTCACCTTAGCAAACCGGGCTCGCCCGGCGACTCGTTCCTTAAACGAAGGTTAACGCAATAGATCGAATTGTTATCATAGATTTAACATGAGCCGGGCGCGCCCGATCGCCTCTGTCACATGGGGGGCGAAGGCCAGACCGGAAAGCTCCGCAAATGTAACCCAGCGCACCGCCAGCGCATCGCCGGCCGCTTTCGCCTCGCCCGCCCGCCACAGACCGGCATAGCAGGCGATGGCATAATGCAGTGTCACCGCGCCTTGATCGTCGCGCCGGATGATATCGAAAAGCCCCACCAGATGGTCGAGATCGGCGGCGATACCGGTTTCCTCGCCAAGCTCGCGCCGGGCCGCCGCCAGCGCCGTCTCGCCCGGCTCGACATGGCCGCCGGGCAGGCTCCAGCTGCCTTGGGCGGGCGGCTTGGCCCGTTGCACGATCAGCACCCGGCCGTCGCGGAAGACGCAGGCCGAGGCCCCGAGCTTGGGGAATTGTTGCGGGACACTCATCCGGAGTAGGCTTCCTCCATGTGCGGACTTTATAGCTTCAGAAGAAGCCCCGAGGAAACCCGGACGCTGTTCAACTACCTCGAGGAGCCGGATTTTCCGCCGCGCCCATATGTGGCGCCGGGCGGGCCCATCGCCATCGTTCGCGCCGATAGGGGCGTGCGCCGTTTCGCGCTGGTGCGCTGGGGCCTGGTGCCCTCCTGGGTGAAGGAGATCAAGCCCGGCAGGCCGCTCATCAATGCCCGCGCCGAATCGGTGATCGAAAAACCCTCTTTCCGCAATGCCATGAAGCGCCGCCGCTGCTTGATCCCCGCCGACGGCTTCTATGAATGGACGGGCGACGTTCCGGGCAAGAAACAGCCATGGTTCATCCACCGCCCCGATGACGGGCTCTTCGCCTTCGCCGGATTGTGGGAATACTGGATGGGTGCCGACGGCTCGGAACTCGAGACCGCCGCCATCATCACCGGCGAGCCGAACCAAACCATAGCCCGCATCCACAATCGCATGCCTGTGGTGATCGCGCCCCAGGACTATGGCCGCTGGCTCGATGTCGAAAACGTCGAGCCCCTGGCCGCCGCCTCGCTCTTGAAGCCGGCGCCCGAGGATTTCTTCATCCTCGAACCCACCCGCATCGAGCGCACCGCGCCGCCGCCGAAGCCCAAGGCGGAGAAATCCGCAGGCCAGCCGAAACTCATTTGACGCGAGGAAAAAGCGCCATGGCGCAGGCGGAAATCGGCTTGATCGGCCTCGGTGTCATGGGCGCCAATCTGGCGCTCAACATCGCCGGGAAGGGCTTCCGCATCGCCGTGTTCAACCGCACCGTGGCAAGGACGCGCGAATTCCAGGCCGGCGCCGGCGATCTCGCCCACCGCATCGTGCCTTGCGAGACGCTGCCGGCTCTCGCCGCCGCCATCCGCCCGCCGCGACCCATCGTTCTTTTGATCGAGGCGGGCAATGCGGTGGACGAGCAGGTGGCCTTGCTCCGTCCTCACCTGGCGCCCGGCGATATCGTCATCGATTCCGGCAATGCCAATTTCCGCGATACCCAGCGGCGCTTCTCGGAGTTGCAGAACTCAGGCCTCGACTTCATCGGCATGGGCATTTCCGGCGGCGAGGAGGGCGCCCGCCACGGTCCCTCGATCATGGTCGGCGGCACCGCGGAGTCCTACGCCCGCGTCGAAAATGTGTTCACCGCCATCGCCGCGAAATATAAGGGCGAGCCGTGCTCCGCCTGGCTCGGTCCCCAAGGTGCGGGCCATTTCGTCAAGACCGTCCACAACGGCATCGAATATGCCGACATGCAGATGATCGCCGAAATCTACGGCATCCTGCGCGACGGTCTTGAGCTTGCGCCCGCCGCCATGAGCGCCATCTTCGCCCGCTGGAACGAGGGCGCGCTTCAATCCTACCTGATCGAGATCACCGCCAAGGTGCTGGCCGCAACCGACCCCGGCACCGGCAGGCCGGTGGTCGATGTGATCCTCGACCGCGCCGGCCAGAAGGGCACCGGCCGCTGGTCGGTGATCGAGGCCGGGATGCTCGGCGTTCCGGCCACCGCCATGGAAGCCGCCGTCGCCGCGCGCAGTCTGTCGGCCATGAAACCAGAGCGCCAAAGGGCGGAAGCCGCCTATCGCATTCCGCCTTCGCCCATGAAGGTCAAGGACCGCGAAGCGATGATCGCCGATCTCGAAGGCGCCCTTCTCGCCGGCAAGATCGCGGCCTACGCGCAGGGCTTCGCCGTCATGGACGCCGCCTCGCGCGAATTCGGCTGGAACCTGCCCTTGGCCACCATCGCCAAGATCTGGCGGGCGGGCTGCATCATCCGCTCGCAGTTTTTGGGTGAGATCGCCTCGGCCTTCGCCGCCTCGGGGCCGGTGCCCAATCTGCTGCTGGCCCCGCCTTTCGTGGACCTGATGCGGCAGTCGCACGGCAGCCTCCGTACCGTCGTGGCCCGCGCCGCCGAGAGCGGCATAGCGGTGCCCGCCCTTTCCGCCGCACTTTCCTATTTCGATGCCTACCGCCAGTGCCGCGGCACCGCCAATCTCATCCAGGCGCAACGCGATTTCTTCGGCGCCCACGGCTTCGAAAGAGTGGACGCCAAGGGCCAACACCACGGTCCGTGGGGCGGTAGGTGATCGGGCTGTCATCCCGGCGAAAGCCAAGACCCACCCCAACTCCGTCATCCCGGCGAAAGCCGGGACCCACCCTTCCGCGTGACGCGATGCGCGCCGGGTCAGGCCCGGCCATGGAGAGAGTCGCGGAAGCGATCCCCCGAAATGATCCGCACACGGATTATTTCACTCGAACCTTCGCCCCATGCACAGGACCGGATCGATCTCATAGCCGAGCTTCTCGTAGAAGCCGCGGACCTGATCGTTTTCGGCCCGCAACAGCAGATTGATCTTCCACACGCCGCGCTGGGCGAGCCAGGCTTCCGCGGCGCGCACCGCGGCCTTGCCGAAGCCTTGGCCGCGATGGGCGGGGTCGACCGCGACATAGTAGAGCATGCCGCGATGGCCGTCGTGGCCCACCATCACCGAGGCCGCAATGGCGCCTTGCGCCTCGCCGACGAGGATCGTCGAAGTAGCGCCGGCGCGGGCGAACGCGATGTCCTTCAACGGATCGTTCCAGGCCCGCGTCAGGCCGCAACTGCGCCACAGGGCGGCGACGGCCTCGACATCGGCATCTGCGATGGCGCGGAATGACATCAATCGGGCAGCACCTTGCCGGGATTGAGAATGAAGTTGGGGTCGAACAGCCGCTTCACGTCCTTCATCATCTGCAGTTCGACCGGCGATTTGATCTCCCGCATGTGTTCGCGCTTGAGCCGGCCGATGCCGTGTTCGGCGCTGATCGAGCCGCCATGCTTCAACACCACGGCGAAGACCGCCGCGTTCATGCCGCGCCAACTGTCGAGGTAGGCCTGCTTGTCCATCCCCACCGGCTGCGTGACGTTGAAATGCAGATTGCCGTCGCCCATGTGGCCGAAGGCCATGACCCGAGCATCGCCCATGAAACCTTTGACCGCCGCCGTCGCCTCGGCGATGAATTGCGCCAGCCGGGAGACCGGCACCGAGACATCGTGCTTGATCGAGCCGCCCTCGAATTTCTGCGACTCCGGCATCAGTTCGCGGATCGCCCACAATTCCCGGCGCTGGCCGTCCGACTGCGCCACCGTCGCATCGCTCGCCAGTCCCCGCGCCATCGCCTCTTCGAGGATACGCAGGAAGCAGCCCTCCGGCGGATCGGCGAGTTCGGCCAGCACATACCAGGGCGAGGCCTGCGCAAGCGGATTGCGCACTCCCATGTGCTTGACCGTGAAGTCCATGGCGATGGCAGGCAGGAGCTCGAAGGCCACGACGCGGTTGCCGCTCATCTCGCGGGCGAGCGACAGAAGATCGACCGCCGCCTGCGGGCTCGGCACCGCCACGAAAGCCGTCTCGTGCGATTTCGGCTTGGGAAACAGCTTCAGCACCGCTGCCGTGATGATGCCAAGCGTCCCTTCCGCGCCGATGAACAGGTTCTTGAGATCGTAGCCGGTATTGTCCTTGCGCAGCCGCCGCAATCCGTTCCACACCCGCCCATCCGCCAGCACCACTTCCAGCCCGAGGCAGAGGTCGCGGGTATTGCCATAGGCCAGCACATTGAGCCCGCCGGCATTGGTCGAAAGATTGCCGCCGATACGGCAGGAGCCTTCCGCGGCGAGGCTCAGGGGAAACAACCGGTCCGCCGCATCGGCCGCCTCCTGCACCGATTTGAGCGTCGCCCCCGCCTCGACCGTCATCGTATTGTTGGCGGCATCGACCTCGGCGATGCGGGTCATGCGGTCGAGCGACAGCACCACCTCGTGCCCCGATTCATGGGGGATCTGCCCGCCCACCAGTCCGGTGTTGCCCGATTGCGGCACGATCGCGGTTCGCGTCTCGCTGGCGATCGCCAGGATGCGCGAGATCTCCGCCGTCGATGCCGGGCGAAGCACCATGGGCGACTTGCCGTGCCAGATGTCGCGCCATTCGTGCATGTAGCCCGCCATCTCGGCAGGCGAACGGATGGCGTATTTCTCGCCGACGATGCCGGCGAGGCGGGCGAGCGTCTCCGCCGAAGGCTTGATGGTCATGTCGCCTCTCTAGGTGCCGCCGCCCGCATCAACCGGTCGTTGATCGCATCGCCGAGGCCGTGATGCGGAATGGGGGCAACGGCGATTTTTTCGGCGCCCGTGGCGTCGATGTCATGCAGCAGGCGGAACAGATTGGCGGCGGCCTCAACGAGGTCGCCCTTGGGCGAGAGATTGTAGGGACCGAAATCGCGGGCCCCGAAACCAAGATAGACTTCGCCGTTGCGTGGGCCATCGGCATGCAGTCGGAGTGCCGCACGGGGCGCATAGTGGCTGGCCAACTGGCCCGGGGCATGGGGCCGCGCCGCGCGGGCTTCGACATCGACGGGCGTGCCGATCGCGGCCTCGATGTCGCGGCGCGAAACACCGCCCGGCCGCAGGATCGCCGGCCGTCTTTCAAGAAAGCTGACGACTGTCGATTCGACACCCACCTTGCAGCGCCCGCCGTCGAGAACGATCGCCACCTTCTCGCCCAGTCCCTTGCGCACATGCTCCGCCGTCGTCGGGCTCACCCGGCCGGAGGGATTGGCGCTCGGCGCCACGATGGGCTGCCCCACCGCCTGCAACAAGGCCAGGGCCACCGGATGGTCCGGCACCCGCAGCGCAAGACTATCGAGGCCGGCGGAGGCAAGCAGCGACACCGGACAATCCTTGGCCCGCGGCACCACGATGGTCAGAGGGCCAGGCCAGAAGGCCCTGGCCAGCCGCTTGGCCTCCGCGGAAAACTCCCCGAGCCTGAAGGCGGCTTCCGCATCCGCCACATGGGAGATCAGCGGGTTGAAGGCGGGCCTGCCCTTGACCGCGAAGACCAGCGCCACCGCCCGGTCATTGGTCGCATCGGCGCCGAGGCCATAGACCGTCTCGGTCGGAAAGGCGACGAGTTCGCCGCGCTTCAGGGCCGCCGCCGCGGCGGCCATATCGTTGACGGATGTCATTGAGGCGGCTCTATAGCAGGCGGCCGATTTTCCAGCTACCACAAGCCCATGCGCACCCTGCTGTTCACCCATAAGGCGTCGCTCGCCCATGAGACGCCCGAGGGCCATCCGGAGCGCGTCGACCGCATAAGGGCCATCGGCGGAATTCTGGGCACACCCGCCTTCGACGCTCTGATCCGCCGCGAAGCGCCCATGGGCCGCGATGAAGATATCCTGCGGGCCCATTCCCCCGGCCATCTTGAGCGCATCCGTTCCGCCGCACCCCAAGACGGTTTCGCGTTCCTCGACCCCGACACCGCCATGTCGCCCGGCACATTGGAAGCGGCGCTGCGCGCCGTGGGTGCGGCCACTGCCGCCGTCGATGCGGTCTTCGCGGGCGAGGCCGACAATGCCTTCTGCGCCATGCGCCCGCCCGGCCACCACGCCGAAACCAGCCGCGCCATGGGCTTCTGCTTCTTCAATCAGGCGGCCATTGCCGCCCACCATGCCCGCCAAACCCACGGCGCCCAACGCATCGCCGTCGTCGATTTCGACGTCCACCACGGCAACGGCACCCAGGATATTTTCTGGTCCGACCGCGACCTCTTTTACGGCTCGACCCATCAGATGCCGCTCTATCCCGGCACCGGCGCCAGGCGGGAGACGGGCGCCGGCAACATCTTCAATGCGCCGCTCCGCGCCGGCGACGGCGGCGATGAGTTCCGCGAGGCCATGGGTACGGTGATCCTGCCCGCCCTCGATGCATTCGGCCCCGAGTTGATCGCCGTTTCGGCGGGCTTCGACGCCCATCACCGCGATCCGCTCGGCGGCCTGCGCCTTACCGAGAAAGACTTTTCCTGGGCGACTTTGAAGATTATGGAGGCGGCCGACAAACATGCCGGAGGCCGCGTTGTTTCCGTGCTCGAAGGCGGCTATGACTTGCAGGGGCTGGCCGCATCGGCCGGTTTCCATGTGCAGGCTCTGATGCACGGCACGGACGAGTGGAATGGCTTGCCGGCCGCACAAGCAACCGAGGAAGATTTGCAATGACCGCCGCTGACGTCTCGACACTCACCTTCGAAAAGGCGCTCGCCGAACTGGAGAGCATCGTCGAGAAGCTCGAATCCGGCAAGGTCGATCTCGAACAGTCGATCGCCATCTACGAGCGCGGCGAGGCCCTGAAGAAACTTTGCGAAAAACTGCTCAAGGACGCCGAAGCCCGCATCGAGAAGATCACCTTGAAGCCGGACGGCACGCCGGCCGGAACCGAGTCCCTGGACGTCGAGTGACGCGCCGGCGGCTAGACGAACTCCTCGTCGCCCGCGGCTTCTATCCGACGCGCGCACGGGCGCGCGATGCGATCCTGCGCGGAACCATTCGCGTCGGCGGTGCCGTGGCGGCGAAGCCCGCTCAGGCGGTTGCGATAAGCGATGAGATCGATTGCCGCGATCCCGCCCGCCACTATGTCTCGCGCGCCGCGCTCAAGCTCGACCACGCGCTGAAGCATTTCGCAATCGGCGTAGCGGGCAAGCATTGCCTCGACATCGGCGCCTCGACCGGCGGTTTTACCCAGGTGCTGCTGGAACAGGGTGCTGCCCATGTGACGGCAATCGACGTGGGCCACGATCAGCTTGCAGCGGAACTCCGCGGCGATCCGCGTGTGACGGTGCATGAGGGCCTCAATGCGCGGAATCTGGCGTCCGCCCATCTCGCCCATCCGCCCGATCTGGTCGTCTGCGATGTGAGCTTCATATCCCTGAAGCTGGCGCTGCCGCCGGCACTGGCCCTGGCGGCGCCGGGCGCCGTTCTCATGGCGCTGATCAAGCCGCAATTCGAAGCGGGCCGCGAGGCGATCGGCAAGGGCGGCATCGTCGCCGATCCTGCCGTTCATGAGCGTCTTTGCAGGGAGATAGGAGCCTTTCTTGAAAAGCGGGCCTGGCGGGTCATCGGTCTCACGCCGAGTCCCGTTGCAGGCGGCGATGGCAGCCGCGAATTCCTGATCGCGGCGGAAAGACGCTAATCCAAACGACGTTACGACCCGGGGAGTTTCCGTACATGGACGACGGCGAATTCATCCGCATAGGCGCGCTGCCAGCCTGGCATCTTGTCGAGGAACCCGATCCTTGGATCGGTGGGCTCAAGAAGCGTCCAGTCGATATGGTATTTCAGCAGTTGTTGCTCGAAAAGCGCCTCCCCGCCGGATTGCAGTGTCTTCATGACCTCCGTATTGAACCCGTCGAGGAAAAGCTGTTCGGCGCGGCCGTCGATGAACGTCTTGATGCCATGAAAGATCAGCGCCCCGCCGAAATTGTAAGAATTGAACACATTGCCGGATATTGCATGGCTCTTCACGTAGGCGATTGCGTCCACGGGCGCCGACTTCTGGGGTGGCGTGACCGGAGTGAGGACTGCAAATAGGCCGGCGCCAATCAAGACCGCCGCCGCCAGCACCGAGGCGGCGGGTACAAATCGTTGCGCGGCGAACCGTTCGAGCCAATCGCGGCTCTGCGTTTTCCACACGGCGAGCGATACCGCGGGATACTGCCGGGAAATCTCCGCCGCCAAGGCAACGGGTACCAGGAGAAAGAACACATAGCCGAATCTGGCATGCACCAGGAACATGTGCAGCGCGAAAAGCACAAACGCGGCTTTGCTCCAGCTCAGGCGCAATCGCAGCATCATGACGGCCAAGAGTGCCGCAAGCAAGCCGGCCTCGAGAATCCAGTTATCATTTGGGTTGAAAGGCTGCCACTCGCTAATGAACTGTGCCGCTTCGTTGCCTCTCGCCATTTCGATGCTGATCATAAAGGGCTCGTAGGTGTAGGGGTGAACGAGCGTTACAAGCGGACTAAGAAGAACAAAAGCGCCCCATTTGATCGTGAGGCTCATGTTCTTCAACCGCACCTGCTCGAACACATGCAGCATGGCAAAACCCGCAATCGCCAGCCCGAGCGTGAAACTGCCGTGTAAGTTGGCCCACAGCGTAATGAGCGCGAGGAAACCGAAGTGCGGTGGTTTCAGTTTGTCCGCTGCGCGGAACAATCCGGCGGTCCAGACGACCGCAAGCGCTAGTGTCAGAAGGTGCGGGCGTGCCAGGAATGTGGTGCTCGATAGAAACATGGCGATCACCGCGATTGCGGCGGCCAGATGCGGGCGCAGTTCCGACGCAAGACTAAAATAAGTCGCAAAAAACGCCGCCGAAATTGCCAGCGCCGCCAAAATGACAACGCCATTCCAGCCGCCGGCCGCGTAAGCCAGGAACAGGATGATCTGCGACAGCCATTCCTTGGCGATCCATGGCTTGCCAAGGAAACTATGGGAATACGAGTCGGTGACCGGAAAATGCCCGGAAGACAGAATGTCGGACCCTGCCTTGATGTGCCACCAGCTGTCGGGATCGCTGAGCAGGCCGTCGCGCTGGTAGATGAAAAGCGCTCCGGCCAGGATTGCAAGGAAAAGGCCGAGCATCAACTTGAAGCGGCGGGCAGCAAGGTCTCCATTCGCTAGGCTTGCCGACAAGTTTGCACCTCCCGGAATCAATGCCGAATCAGTTGCATCGGATGATCACAGAAATGGCGGGACCAGGCGAGATGAACTCCGTTCAGGCGCTGGCCTTCAACCGATCTGGCCGCGGTGGCGGAGGAATTGATCGGCGAGAACCAGCGCCATCATCGCCTCGCCGACCGGAACGGCGCGGATGCCGACGCAGGGGTCGTGACGGCCTTTGGTGACGATGTCGGCGTCCTCGCCGGATGTGGTCACGGTTTTCCGTGAATTGAGGATCGAGGAGGTGGGTTTGACCGCAAAGCGTGCCACGATGTCCTGTCCTGTCGAAATACCGCCCAGAATGCCACCGGCGTGGTTGGACAGGAATTCCGGTTTGCCGTGCCGCATGCGGATTTCATCGGCGTTTTCCTCGCCCGACAAGGCGGCGGCGGCAAAGCCTGCGCCGATTTCGACGCCCTTGACCGCATTGATGCTCATCATCGCGGCGGCGATCTCCTGATCGAGCTTGCCGTAGATTGGCGCCCCCCAGCCGGCGGGCACGCCCGAGGCGGTCACTTCGATGATGGCGCCGCAAGACGAGCCATTTTTGCGCACACCGTCGAGATAGTCCTCCCAAAGTGCTGCCGCCTTGGCATCGGGGGTGAAGAACGCATTGCGATCGACTTCCGACCAGTCCCAGTTGGTCCGGTCGATCTTGTGCGGGCCCATCTGGACGAGCGCGCCGCGGATTGTGACGTCGGCAATGACCTTGCGCGCCACGGCACCCGCCGCCACCCGTGCCGCCGTCTCCCGCGCCGAGGAGCGGCCGCCGCCGCGATAGTCCCGCACTCCATACTTGGCGTGATAGGTCCAGTCGGCATGGCCGGGGCGGAACTTGTCGCGGATTTCGGCATAGTCCTTGGAGCGCTGATCGACATTTTCGATCAACAGCATGATCGGCGTTCCGGTGGTGACCGGCCGGCCGGTGCGCTCGTCCTCGAAAACCCCGGAGAGGATTTTCACTTCATCCAGCTCGCGCCGCTGGCTGGTGAACCGCGATTGCCCGGGCCGGCGCTTGTCGAGATAGGCCTGGATATCGGCAGGCATCAGCGCAATGCCGGGCGGGCAGCCGTCGACCACGCAGCCGATCGCCGGCCCGTGGCTTTCGCCGAAGGTGGTCATGCGGAAGAGATGGCCGAATGTGTTGTGCGACATGGGTATTGATTAAGCCGCGTTACCGTTCGCGTCAAACCAGTCGATCTGGCCCTGTGTGCGGCGCTCGTCGGGTTAGGCTCAATCGCCGTTTTGGGCAACCGTCATGTCGGGCGCATCCGGGTTCTTCATGCCGACGATGTGATAGCCCGCATCCACATGCAATATCTCGCCGGTGACGCTGCGGCTAAAATCGGACAAGAGATAGAAGCCGGAATCGCCCACTTCGTCTATGGTCACGGTGCGCCGCAGCGGCGAATTGTATTCGTTCCACTTCAGAATGTAGCGGAAGTCGCCGATGCCCGAGGCGGCGAGGGTCTTGATCGGTCCCGCTGAAATCGCATTGACCCGGATATTCTTCGGGCCGAGATCCGCCGCCATGTAGCGCACCGAAGCTTCCAGCGCCGCCTTGGCCACCCCCATGACGTTGTAATGCGGCATCCATTTCTCGGCGCCGTAATAGGTAAGCGTCAGGAGCGAGCCGCCGCCGATCATCAGTTTTTCCGCGCGCTGGGCGATTGCCGTGAAACTGTAGCAACTGATGAACATTGTCTTGGCGAAATTATCCGCCGTCGTATCGACATAACGGCCGGTCAGTTCGTCCTTGTCGGAGAATGCGATGGCGTGGACGAGGAAGTCGAGTTTGCCCCAAGCCTTGCCGATCGCCGCAAAGGTCGCATCGATCGACGCCATGTCGGTGACATCGCAGGGCAGCACCAGCTTGGAACCAATCTCGGCGGCCAGCGGTTCGACGCGCTTCTTCAAAGCATCGCCCTGATAGGTGAAGGCCAATTCGGCGCCATGGTTGGCGCACGCCTTGGCGATGCCCCAGGCGATCGAGCGATTGTTCGCGACCCCCATGATAAGTCCGCGATTGCCCGCCATTAAGGCTTTGTTTTCGCCCATTATTTTCCCCGTCAAAAGAGGGCCGTCGCGCCCCGAACGGCGGGTTAATTGACACAACTGCCGGTACAGGTCCACTGGAAAGAAAATCGATTGCGAGCCGCCTTGAACCGCAGCCAAGGGCCATGCAAGATCGGCTCACAACAATTGTGATGAAATGATGTGACATGGGCCTCAGCGACCTTCCCGTCCTTACCGCCGCACTCGGCTTCACCGAGCGTAACGATCCGTTTCAGCTCTTTGCCGACTGGATGAAGGATGCGGAGAAATCCGAACCCAACGACCCGAACGGCACGGCGCTCGCCACCGTCGATGAGGAAGGCCTGCCCAATGTCCGCATGGTTCTGCTCAAGGGATTCGACGAGCGTGGCTATGTTTTCTACACCAATTTCGAGAGCCAGAAGGGCCAGGAAATTCTCGGCACCATGAAAGCCGCGCTGTGTTTCCACTGGAAAAGCCTGCGCCGCCAGGTTCGGGTGCGGGGGCCCGTCGAGGAGGTGAGCAAGGCCGATGCCGATGCCTATTTCGCCTCGAGGCCGCGCGAGAGCCGCATCGGCGCCTGGGCTTCGAAGCAGTCCCGGCCTCTCGAGGGCCGTTTCGCGCTCGAAACTTCGGTCGCCATCTACGCAGCGAAATATGCGATCGGCGGAGTTCCGCGCCCGCCTTATTGGTCGGGCTTCCGCATCAGGCCGCTGTCGATCGAATTCTGGCACGAGCGCCCCTTCCGGCTGCACGACCGCGTCGTCTTCCGGCGCGAAACCCCCGATGGCCCGTGGACGAAGACGCGGCTATATCCATGAGGCGTCTGTGCTAGGTTATGCAATATGACACGCACCCTTTCATCGGCTATTCAGGCCATCAGCCAACTGCCTGACGAAGTTCAGGATGAGATCGGCCAGAATATTCTTGACTACATGGCCAAGCTCCGGGCTTTGCTGGCGGAAATCGCCAGAGACACGGAAAGCTTGGGCAGTGGCCGTGGCGAGGAATTGACACCGGAACTCTGGAAACGGCTGAAACAGCAGGCCGCGACCGCTGCCGGAAAGAGATGATCCGCCGGATCGTCGTTTCACCGGAGGCAAAGGACGACATTGTGTCGATATTCACCCGCGTCCTCCATCAGCGGATGAATGTGACTCTCGATCTGTTGTCGGGTTGAATAGTGGAAAGATGACCCAAGTTCTCGACTCCGAACGCAAGACCCTCATCCTGACCGGCGCCTCGCGCGGCATCGGTCATGCCACGGTGAAGCGATTCTCCACCGCCGGCTGGCGGGTGATCACCTGTTCGCGCCATCCCTTTCCCGACGATTGCCCGTGGGATGCCGGCCCCGAGGACCATATCGTCGTCGATCTCGCTTCTTCCAAGGATACGGCTGCGGCAATCTTACTGATGAAGGAAAAGCTCAAGGCGCAAGACTCGCGGCTCCATGCGCTTGTCAACAACGCCGCGATCAGCCCGAAGAAGGGCGATGACGGCAGGCTCAACACCATCGACACCGCCGAAGAAGACTGGAAAAGGGTATTCCAAGTCAATTTCTTCGGCCCCATCATGCTGGCGCGCGGGCTGCTCGACGAGCTGGTGGCGGCCAAGGGCGCCGTGGTCAATGTGACTTCGATTGCAGGATCCCGCGTCCATCCTTTTGCCGGCGCCGCCTATTCGACCTCGAAGGCGGCCCTGGCGGCGCTCACCCGCGAAATGGCCGCCGACTTCGGACCCTTCGGAGTCCGTGTCAACGCCATTTCGCCGGGCGAGATCGAGACTTCGATCCTGTCTCCCGGCACCGAGAAGATCATTCCGCAGATTCCCCAGCGCCGCCTCGGCCAGCCGGAAGAAGTGGCCAGGGCCATTTATTTCCTTTGCACCGATTCCTCGAGCTATGTGACCGGCGCCGAGCTGCACATCAACGGCGGCCAGCATGTCTAATTCCGGTCTCAGGCCGGAAACCATTGCCGCCCATGCGCTGAAAGCGGTCGATGAGGCGACCGGTGCCGTGGTGCCGCCCATTTACACATCCTCGACCTATGCCCGCGATGAAAACTATGTTCCGAAACTCAAGGAAAATTACATTCGCAATGGCAGCCCCACCCTGTGGCATGCGGAGGCGGCGATTGCCGCCCTGGAACAGGGCGAACAAGCCTTGCTGTTTGCTTCCGGCATGGCGGCCATCACGGCGCTCTGCGAGACGATCCCGCATGGCGCCCATGTCGTGGCCCCCGCGGTCATGTATTACGGCACGCGCGACTGGCTGAAACGGTTGGAAAGCCTAGGCCGCATCCGGCTCAGGCTCTTCGATCCGCGCGATCCGGCGGCGCTCGGCGGTTCGCTGCGGCAGGATAAGACCGATCTCGTCTGGATCGAAACGCCGCTCAATCCCACCTG
The DNA here is from genome assembly GCA_052386315.1 of Hyphomicrobiales bacterium. Taxonomy (GTDB): domain Bacteria; phylum Pseudomonadota; class Alphaproteobacteria; order Rhizobiales; family Aestuariivirgaceae; genus Aestuariivirga. The sequence continues at coordinate 7,374 of JBQTKG010000005.1, read as the reverse complement.
GGACGTCATCGATATCGAAGCGGCGGCAAAAGTAGCGCATGAGGCGGGCGCCATTCTCGCCGTCGATGCCACGGCGACGGCCGCGGTCACCACCCGGCCACTGAACCTCGGCGCCGACATTGTCTTCCATTCGGCCACCAAATATCTCAACGGCCATTCCGACGTTCTGGCGGGCGTCCTGGTGGCGCGCGCCAAGTCCGAACGCTGGAAAGAATTCGCCATGCTGCGCACCAAAATGGGCACGCCCCTGCCGCCGCTCGAATGCTGGCTATTGATGCGCGGGCTCCGCACGCTCTTCGTTCGCTACCGGCAGGCCTCGGCCAATGCGCTGGCGATTGCCCGGCATTTCGAAAATCATCCCAAGCTGGAGAAGGTTCTTTATCCCGGCCTGCCGTCGCATCCCGGCCATGCTATCGCCACGCGGCAGATGACCGATGGCTTCGGCGGCATGGTCTCGATTCTGGTGCGTGGCGGCTTCGACGACGCCAGGCGCCTGTGCACGCGCCTCAAGGTGATCATCCCCGCCACGTCGCTGGGTGGTGTCGAAAGCCTCGCCGAACACCGTAAAACGGCCGAGGGCCCGGCAAGTCCGGTGGCGGACAATCTCGTGCGGCTGTCCATCGGCATCGAGCATGTGGACGACCTGATCGCCGATCTCGGGCAGGCCTTGGCGGGGCTTTGAACGCTTCCCATATGAAGGTCTTCGGCGGGGGCCGGAGCAAACCATGTTCGACGAAGCACAGCGCGATTCCGCCAGTAGCCAGGATGATTCGGCCCTGATCGACGCCTATTCGGCCGCCGTCATGGGTGCGGTCGAGCGGGCGGGACCGGCCGTCGTCCACATCGCCGTGCGCAAGGAGCGCGGCGGCGTGGGCTCGGGCCTGGTCGTCGCCTCGGACGGCCTCATCCTCACCAACAGCCACGTCGTTTCCGGCGCCAAGGCAATCGAGGTCAGCATGGCCGACGGCCAGCATTCGGCGGCGCGGATCATCGGCGAGGACCCGCACACCGACATTGCCGTCTTACGCACCGACGCGCATCTGCAGGCGCCATCCTTGTCGATGCGCGATTCGAAGACGATCCGCCCGGGCCAACTCGCCATCGCCATCGGCAATCCTCTGGGTTTCGAGCAAACGGTGACCGCCGGCGTGGTCAGCGCCGTCGGCAGGTCCTTGCGCGCCGCCACCGGCCGCCTCATCGACGACGTGATCCAGACCGACGCCGCCCTCAATCCGGGCAACTCCGGCGGCCCGCTGGTCGACTCGCAGGGCCGGGTGATCGGCATCAATACCGCCGTCATCATGGGCGCCCAAGGCATCTGCTTCTCGGTCGCCAGCAACACCGCGCTTCATGTGCTCACCCAAATCCTGCGGCACGGCCGGGTGCGCCGCGCCAGCCTCGGCATCGAAGGCGCCCAGACCCATATTCCTCGCCATGTGGCGCGCTATGCCGGCATCGAGCAGAAATCCGGCGTTCGCGTCTTGGTGGTCACAACCGGCGGCCCCGCCGAGACAGCCGAAATCAAACCGGGCGACCTCATCATTGCGATCGACGGTCAACCGGCGGAAGGCATCGACGATCTACTCCGCCTTCTCAACCACGAACGCGTCAATGCGTCGGTTAGGGTGACGCTTCTGCGCAAGGGCGAGATGCGCGACCGTTATGTGACGCCGGTCGAGCGGCGCTAGACAGCCTTGGCGTGCCGGTTGGGCGCCGGGGCGAAATAGGCGTCGAAGGCAGAGGCAACACTGCGCAGAAACAGGCGATTCTGAGCCGGCACGCTGATCCGCGTGCCCGCGAGTGCTACCATACCGGCCTCGAACATCGGTTGCAGTTTTTCCGCGATGTTGCCAAGCGCGTTTGCGGCAAATCCATGACGCTTCAGGATGGTCCCGAAATCCACGGTCAAGTCGCACATCAGCCGTTCGATGATCTCACCGCGCATGCGGTCCTCCGCCGTCAGCGCGAGCCCGCGCGTCACCGGGTTCTCACCGCGTTCGATCCGCTCCGACCAGTGAAGCGTATCGCGCGCCGCCTGCACGAAGCCCTGCGGCAGTTCGCCGATCGATGAGGCTCCGAATGCGATCAGGGCAGCGGCGCCATCCGTCGTATAGCCCTGGAAATTGCGCCGCAGTCCGCCCCGGGCGGCGGCAAGGGTCAGCTCATCGTGGGGCAAGGCGAAATGATCGAGTCCAATCGCAGCATAGCCTGCGGCAGAGAGTTCCGCTCCAATCGTCCGAGCCTGCGCATAACGTTCGGCAACACCCGGGAGTTCCGCCTCATCGATCATCGTCTGGTGCTTCTTGAACCACGGCACATGGGCATAGCCGAAGACGGCGATGCGATCGGGCGCAAGTTGCGCCGCCTGCCGTTCCGTCATTGCGACGCTGTCCCGGGTCTGGGCCGGCAGCCCATACATGAGATCGAAGTTGACCGATGCGAATCCGGCATCGCGCAGATAGCCGGTCGCCGCCGCGACCAGCCCATATGTCTGCAAACGGTTGATCTTCATCTGCACCGGCACGGCGAAGTCCTGCACACCGAAACTGATGCGATTGAAGCCGAGGCCGGCAAGCGTCTTCGCTCGCTCGCGGGTGAGGGTTCTGGGATCGGATTCGAGCGCCACTTCAGCCCCGCTGGCAAGGCCGAAGCCGCTGGCGATGGCTGCGAGAATGTCGCCGATATGACGGTCCTCGAGATAGGTGGGTGTGCCGCCGCCGAAATGCACATGCTTAACCCGGGCGCTTTTTCCGGCGATCAGCATGGCGCTGCGTTGGATGTCGCGGATCAGAAGGTCGACATATTTCGCTGCCCGCTCATAGGAATTGGGAACCGAGGTGTGGCAGCCGCAATACCAGCACAGCTGCCGGCAGAACGGGATATGGACATAGACCGACAACGAGGCCTCAGGTGCAAGGCCGGCAAGCCATTGATCGGCCAAGCCTTGCGGAAAATCGGCCTGGAATTGTACCGCCGTTGGATAGCTCGTGTAGCGCGGCACATCCTGGAGCGCGAAGGCAGGCAGTTTCAGATCCATGCCGCCTTATGGGACGGAGTAGAACCTGCCTCCTTGACCGGGATCAAATGCCGCGCTGGCCCTCCTTGGCCACCCAGGTTTCGGTCCTGTCGAGGGCCGCTTCCACCATATCGAACATCTCATGGATTTCATCGGTGGTGATGATGAGCGGCGGGCAGAAGACCACCGAATCGCCCATGGCGCGGTTGATGAGGCCCAGTTCCTGCAGGAAATTGACGCAAGTGGCTCCCACGGCCTTCTTCGGATCGAAGGCCCGCTTGGTCTTCCTGTCGGCGACGAGTTCGAGAGCGCCGATCAGGCCCACGCCGCGCGCCTCGCCCACCAGCGGATGCTCGCCGAGCTTCCTGAGACGGCTCAGGAACACCGGCGCCACCTTCTTCACGTGCTCGACGATCTTGTCGCGCTCATAGATTTCGATGGTCTTGAGCGCCACGGCGCAGCCCACCGGGTGTGCCGTATAGGTGTAACCATGGCCGAATGTGCCGATCTTCTTGCTCTCCTCCACCATCGCCTCATACAGCGGTTCTTCGATGGTAATGGCGCTCATCGGGAAATAGGCCGAGGTGATTGCCTTGGCCATTGATATCGAGGTGGCTTTCATGCCGAAGGTTTGCGTGCCGAACCAGTTGCCGGTGCGGCCAAAACCGCAGATCACTTCATCGGAAATGAAACGCACGTCGTATTTCGCCAGCACCGCGTTGATCTTCGGAAAATAGCTCGAAGGCGGCACGATGACGCCACCCGCGCCCATGACGGGCTCGGCGATGAAGGCCGCAACCGAGTCGGGCCCTTCCTTCCGGATGAGATCGTCGAGGTCCTTCGCCATTCGATCCGTGAACTGATCTTCCGTCTCGCCCTCGAGTCCGTCGCGGTAATAGTGGGGGCAGGACGTATGCAGGATGTTCTTGATCGGCAGGTCGAAATCCGTGTGCACCATCGGCAGTCCGGTGAGCGAGCCGGAGGCGACCGTCACCCCGTGATAGCCGCGCAGTCGCGCGATGATCTTCTTCTTGGCCGGCAGCCCGCGGGCGTTGTTGTAATACCAGGTGAGCTTCACCTGCATGTCGTTGGCTTCCGAGCCGGAGGCGCCGAACAACACCTTGGAAGCGGGGCAGGGCGCGATCTCCTTGAGCTTCTCGGACAGCTCGATGACGCCGTCATGCGATTTGCCGCCGAACACGCTGGTGAAGGAAAGCTTGCGCATCGCCTGCGCCGCCGCATCCGCCAGCTCCTCGTTGCCGTAGCCTAGCGCCGTGCACCACAGCCCCGCCAGCGCCTCGATGTATCGCTTGCCCTTGTCGTCGTAGAGATAGATGCCGCGGCCCTCGTTGAGGATCAGCGGTCCCGTCTCGCGATGGCGGGCAAGATTGGTATAGGGATGGATGACCGTCTCGATGTCGCGGACGGCCATGTTGGAGAGCTTGGTCATTCGCTCAGTTACCGATGATCGCCGCTTCGAGAATGTCGAGGCCTTCCTTGAGCACCGTGTCCGAGGCGGTGAGGGGCGTGAGCAGGCGGATCGTATCGCTATGGATGCCGCAGGTGAGGATCAGCAATCCGCGCTCCAGGCATTTCGCCGCCAGCGCCTTGGCGCCGGCCGCGTCGGGCTTGTTGCCGCCATGCTCGGTGACGATTTCGAAGGCGCACATGGCGCCGAGGCCGCGGATATCGCCGATCGGCATGCCCTTGCCCTTGGCCTTGACCGCCTTCATCCGCTCCATGATGGTCTTGCCCTGCTTCTCCGCCTTCGCGAGCAGGCCTTCTTTCTCGAAGGCCTCGAAGACGCCCAGCGCCGCGGCGCAGGCCACCGGATTGCCGGCATAGGTGCCGCCGATGCCGCCCGGATCGGGGGCATCCATGATCTTGGCGCGGCCGACCACGCCGGCCAGCGGGAAGCCTCCGGCCAGCGACTTGGCAACCGTCACCAGGTCCGGCTCGACGCCGAAATGCTCCATGGCAAACCACTTGCCGGTGCGGCCGAAGCCCGACTGAATTTCATCGGCAATCAGCACGATGCCATGCTCGTCGCAGAGCTTGCGCAGGCGCACCATCAGTTCCTTGGGCGCCACATAGAAGCCGCCTTCGCCCTGCACCGGCTCGATGATGATGGCGGCGACGCGGGAGGCTTCCACATCGGCCTTGAATAGCCACTCGATGGCATGCATCGAATCGTCGACCGAGATGCCGTGATGGGCGACCGGGAAGGGCACATGCCAGATGCCGCCGGCAAAGGGGCCGAACTTCACCTTGTAGGGCACCACCTTGCCGGTCAGCGCCATGGTCAGATTGGTGCGGCCATGGAAGCTGCCGTGGAAGGCGATCACATCCGAGCGGCCCGTATAGGCGCGGGCAAATTTGATGGCGTTCTCGACCGCCTCGGCGCCAGTGGTCACGAGAGCCGCCTTCTTCTCCCCCGACATGGGGGCCGCCGCATTGAGCTTTTCGCACAGTTCGATGAAGGGCTCATAGGGCATGACCGTGAAGCAGGTGTGGGTGAGCCGTTCGAGCTGCTGATATACGCGCTTCAGCACCAGGGGATGCCGGTGGCCGGTGTTGACCACCGCGATGCCGCCGCCGAAATCGATATAGCGGTTGCCCTCGACATCCCAGATTTCCGAGTTTTCGGCCCGCGCCGCAATGACCGGCGCGGTCATGCCCATGCCGCGGGAAACCGCCTTGGCGCGGCGCTCCACCCAATACTTGTTCATTCCGGGTGCGCTGACGGGTGCGTTCATGGTCTTCTCCTGGCTGAAATGTGGGCGCTTTCTACCCCTGTTGACCGGCGCTCCGCAAACGGATTCAATTCCAGGTAGGGAATCAGTTTGAAATCAGGCGCATTCGACCTCTCTGGAACCGCCTGAATAACCATGCCATACAATCGGCATGACAAAGCATACGAAACGTCCGCGCGATTCGAAACAGCAGGTAAAACTGTTCTCCGCTATTGCTACCGACAAGATGACTGTCTTATGCCCAAGGTAATCGCCATTCCTATCGTTCATGCGACCAAGCTTGGCCGAATTTATCATGCCGATAGTCTCGATGTGTTGAGGACCATGAAGGTTGGGAGCGTCGATCTTGTGATGACCAGCCCCCCTTTCGCGCTCACGCGGAAAAAAGAATACGGCAATGAGCAGGAAGATGAGTATCTTGAATGGTTCCGCGCCTTTGCCAAGCAGTTTCATCGCGTTTTGAAGGACAGCGGAAGCCTTGTGATTGATCTCGGCGGCGCGTGGAAGCCTGGCGCACCGGTGCGCAGCCTCTACCACTTCAAGCTGCTCATTATGCTGTGCGAGGAATTTGGATTTCGCCTCGCGCAGGATTTCTATTGGTGGAATCCATCCAAGTTACCGACCCCGGCGGAATGGGTCAACATTCGGCGAATCCGCGTCAAAGACGCTATCAACACCGTGTGGTGGCTGTCAAAAACTGAGTGGCCGCGCGCCAGCAATCGAAGGGTACTTCAACCCTACAGCCCGAGTATGCGGGTCCTTCTTGCGAACGGCTATACTGCCAAGCTCCGGCCGTCCGGCCATGATATTAGCGCCAAGTTTTCAATCGACAACGGGGCAGCAATTCCCCCGAATCTCTTGGCAATCCCCAACACCGAGAGCAATAGCGCTTATATGCGCTATTGTCAGGAAAACGGAATCAAAGTGCATCCGGCGCGCTTTCCGGCTGACCTGCCCGAGTATTTCATCAGGATGCTCACCGATCCAGGCGACTTCGTTTTAGATCCCTTTGGCGGTAGCTGCATCGTTGGAGAAGTTGCTGAGCGGCTCGGCCGGAAATGGGCGTGCGTCGAACTTGTTCGCGAGTACCTCGACGGTGCGCTTGGCCGATTCAAGAATCCGGCCAACGAGCGAGCCATGGCCAAAGGGGATGACGGCTACTACAAGATTCCCCGCCCCAGCTTATTGTGGAACGGTGCCGATCCTATCCCGCTTGCAGAGGACGGCGGCAAAAAGCGGCCCTCGTCCATGACAAGAACAAAAGCCAAAACGGGCGGCAAATCCGAGGCCCCATCCACAACGCCTTATGCTATCACGGCTCGCAACAGGGACAAGTGACGTGAATGGCAACACTGCGAAAAGCCGATCTTCTTGCTCGATTTGAGGACGCTGTAAGACTGGGCGGATGGAGTCTACTTTATCTTTCAAAGGGCGACCACCCTGCGCGTTATCGTATTTTCGGAGGCGGAAAAAACATTCTAGGCTGCGTACTCATAAACGATTCCCGAATCGGCGGAAGTCTGATTCAAGTTCTGTAGAGGAGCTTGAACCATGGGACGCTATGACCTGACGGACTTCGAGTGGCGTGTGATTGAACCGCTGTTG
>JBQTKG010000004.1:0-45421 GCA_052386315.1 Hyphomicrobiales bacterium | reverse complement strand
CTCATGCGCGCCGAAAATGTGTCGATCAGAATATCGATACCGGCGGCTCTGGAGGCCATGGTTACCGCGGAGGTGATCTACCGATTCGTCCGAATCGATCGGCAATGGAAGTTCAACGAAGCCGACGTCGCCGGTTGCATCGGCAGTGTGATGGCGAGTATCGACGCCCTGAACGCGTTCGCACAACTCGTTCCGGATCTCAGGACTCAGGGCGGCCCCCGCAGCAGGCCCGGCATCATCAGAACCGGCGTTGCGCCGGAAAATCAGGGGCGCTCGCCGGTCGGCAAAGTTCTAAGCAGCGCCGCCGAACGCGAGAAAGCGGGGCTGGCGCACTTGGGCGGCCTGCCGCTTTGCAGGCAGGTCAAGGAGGTCATAGACGGGCACGGCATGGGTTCGAGATTGATCGCCGCCCGGATCGATATCATCGGGCGCCCGGCATGACAGCTCATATGACTTGACTTTGGACGGAGTTTCAATTGGAAGACCTATCCAACGGACGGATCGAGCCGACCCCAGGGCGGGTGCCTTGCCGGTCATACAATGGCGGCCGTGAATGGCGATCGATAGGGAGCTCAGGCAAAGGATGGCCGCATTTTTCCAGGCGGGCGGGCAGCCAGCCGCTGCATCGATTGCCGGTCACTTCAATTACATGGGGCTGACATTTCCGCGCGACGATTCGATTCTGTCGGACAAGATCTACGCGGCGATTCACTCGGGCAGTTACGAGCGGGAAGAAGCGCGGCATCTGCCCTATGTGCTGCAGGAGGGAGAGCGCGTATTGGAGCTGGGGACCGGTCTGGGGCTGATTTCCGCCCTGTGTGCAGCCAGCAACCTGGTCGAGCGCGTACTGACGATTGAAGCCAACCCGCATCTGATCGCCTATATCAAGAAAGTCTATGATATCAACCGGCTCGGCCACAAGATCGAATTGCGCAATGGCGTGGCATTGCCGGGCCCCGGCGCGGGCTCGATGAAATTCTATCGCCGTGCCGACTTTTGGGCATCCTCGCTGGACGCGGCACCCTGGGGGTATGAAGAGGCTATCGACGTGCCGGCGATCGACCTCAACACGCTCATTGCGGAATTCCGGCCTTCCTTCATGATCGTGGATATCGAGGGAGGCGAAAGGGATTTGTTCGACGGGAGCGAGCTCGGCACCACGCAAAAAATCATGATGGAAGTCCATCAGAATGTCATCGGAAGGCGCGGCATGAAGGCCGTGTTCGATGCGTTAAGCGCCAGGGGCTTTCATTATGACCAGTGGCATTCATCTCACAACGTGGTGACTTTTTCGCATATCGATCGCAAGTAAATGAATGTTATCGTATCTTCGGTTCGGCACAGAGCCAATCGGAAAGATCTCTGTCGATCAGATCCTGCAGTTTCAAGATCATCGGGCGGTACTTTTTCAAGAGAAATTCATGCATCTGGGCGGGCAGTTCGATGTCGGGCCCCTTGAACACCCGCCTTTCAATCCTTTCTTGCCAATTGGGCACCGCATTGGGGTCCAGTCCGCAATGGGCGCATAGCCGCTCGTAAAATGCCTTTGCGTCGGCGACTATGTCATCATAGAGACCCACCAGGAGCTGGCCGCCGTAGGGTTTGCGCCATACCGAGAATGTGGTGTCATAGGTCGAGAATTGACTTACGTTGGCGCGATCATAGAACACCATGAGGTCGACGAAACGGGCTCCCGCGATATCAAATTTGTGGCGAAGCGTCGCTTCCATCAAAAGAGAAGACCAGTCGCGATAGATCGGGTTCCTGAGCAATAGGAACAGCCTTGCACCGGGAGATTGCTTGTAACAGAGCGCCGCCCGGCCCGGACCGACGCGCGAGTAGCCGGGGCTGATATCCATGCTCTTCATATGCCCGGCCGGCGGCGTCATGATTTGCTTGTACCAGCGCAACCCTCTCTTGTAGTATCTGTCCCAGAACATTACCTCTTTGTTCGAAAGGGCAAATTGCTTCGGAATCCAGACATTGTCATGCAGATTGAGGACATGGGCCGCCCAGCTGGTTGCCGACTTTTGACAGCCGACGCAAAGAATATCCACGGCGTTCGCCCGCGAACCGGGTGAGACCATACCTTCGACTACCGCATTCTCGTCCGCCACACGGTTCATCCTGTATTTTTCCGTTGACCAGGTGTGGCTCTATAGTCTCGGCTGGAGCCAACATCAAGCTACGCTAGGATCAGTCTCAATGGGAGCGCGACTTGTCGTAGGAATTAGGCTGATGACGGCGTCGGCCGTGTGTGTGTTGTTCTGCTGCTTTTTGGTTGTCGCGAAGGCCGATGCGAGAGCCGCGTGCCTCTCGGCGCAGGTTGGTCCCCTGCTCCCAGACAATGCGAAAGGAGTGCGCACAAAATGGCGATTCACCTCAGGCAATGATGCGCGTCATTCGATACAACCCGATCTGGTTGGCTTGCCGCTGCCGCAATGGATGCACGCCCTTGAACTGGCTGGAGCAAATCTTGCTGAGTTAAACCTCGATCCACGGGAAAAGCTCGCGCCAAGTGACGAAGTTTCGCAGAGTCAGATCGACTCCTACGTCGCCGCCCTGGGCGAACCACGCGACTCGTGGAATCCCGGTCAAGAGCAAATTGTCAGCCTGTTCGAGAGCAGTCTCATTCCCAACTACGCATATACCATTCAGTTCCGGGATAAGGTGTTGCTTGCGTTCCTCCTGAGACTCGAGGCCCTGAAAAAAGCTGGAGCAATTGCAGGATCGCTGAAGTTCATCCTGCATCAAAGGCAGTGGTTCAGACCGGGCAAGAGTGTCCGGCTGCAAGCCCTAAGAAATAATCGCGTTAACGACTTTGCCGCCGACATGGCGGGCTTCATTGAACTCGCCAGGCAGAATTGCGTCGATCACTGGATTGCAGGCATTCGCTTGGGCGAGAACTTCAATCAAGATATGTCGCTCTACCTTCCGATCCTTGTCGATATTGCTCGTCAGGTGAACCAGAAAACCGGCGGCTGGCTCAAGACCAGGCTATTCGTGGCGAATGGCGGAGGGATGGGCGCCCAATTCGACGACATCGATCGGGTTTCCTCCGATTCAGGCAAGCCGTTCGACTTTTTCGAGTCAATCGCGCAAGAAACTGGAAGTTTTGCCTTCGGCTACAAGTGGATGCAGCTCGCTCGCCGGGACCAGAAATTCATTACACGAATCATGGGACAATCTAGATGTTTCAAGGGAAAGTCTTGCGACACACGATCGGTTGCCGACTGGCAATTCTATCTTGAGCATTCCTTGGGACTCGGCGATCTCAAGAAACTCATTGGCGCCAACCGGACCAGCGATCCATGGCATGCGAACGTCGTATTCGTGGGCGACAGTTCCGACGCTCTGACAAATATGGTTTCCGAGAGCGGCGGGGAGTTGGCTGCCGAGCCTGAACTGCGGGCGCTTTACCGACTCTGGCCCCAAAGCGGAACCCCAGGTTGGTCCGGGCGGATTTTCATGAATGGATTTACCGAGTCCAGCACATCGCCGCGGCTGCGAGATGACCTCAAGGCCGATATCGGCATGTCCCTCTATTTTGTCGACCCGGCTGGAAAAATCATTCCTCTCCGGAAGTCGATGGCATACTGGAATTCCTGGCCTGATCCGCCGCAATAACCCGTGAGTCTCCGCGCCGCAGCCCCGGCAATCCGCCCATTGAAGGGGAAAATCAGACCAGCTCTTTCGAACCGGCTTTCGATACGATGTTTCGCCGGGAGGCAATGATTTTCTTAAGTTCCGCAACCCTCCCCTTCATTTTCAACTCCACCAACACCCTCCATAGCATTTTCAACTGGAAATCACTGACTGCGATCTCCGGTGCTTGTTTTGCGCTGTTCAACGCAATTCCTGCGACCGCTACAGCCTCTTTCATTCGACGTTGCTTATGCAAAATCAACGCCAAAAGTATGGCATACCAAGGCGTGCCGGAGTCCAATTCGTGGGCCGCTCTGGCATTTCGCTCGGCCTCGGCAAGATCGGCGTTGGCTCGCCAGCCCAGTTCCGCAGCGAGAATGTGGCGCTGGCTTGTCCGCGGGCCGATGTCAACGGCGGCGAGCGCCTGTTGGTAACCTTCCGCAAACAGCTTGGCCTTCTTGCATGTTCGCGCATAGTCGGTGCGGAATAGGCAGCTTGTACCCAACTCCGGAACAAGACTCCGGAACTCGGCAAGCGCAGGTTCGTATTGCCCCTTGGATGCAAGCTGGTTCGCATATGCATGCCGTTCGGCAGGACTGGCGTGACTTTCCGCGGAGTTCGGGTCCTGCAATGCCAGGGACGGAAAATACGCGGCCCCAACACGCGCAATGATTTGGGCCACAAGTTCGTCATGCACGTGACGCAAATCGTCGCCCCAAGCGAGATCGCTGCGGGTGAATATTACCGTCTCATAGCTTGGGAAATAATCGACATCGGCATTGGCATTGACGACTTCCTGAGCGACCGTGCGCAGCAACGATTTCGAATGGCAATTCGCGACGATCACATCCTGATCCGTGAAGGTCCGCGCCAGGGGGACGGGACTGACCGTGATCAGGAATCGCTTTTCACCGCCGGAAGCCCTCAGCAACGAGAGTATTTGGCTCGCGCAGTCGTATGCTTCCGCGAAACTTAAAACTTTCTTGATGAATCTGCCGGGGAATTTGGCCATTATACGGGGCGAAGGCGCCTGGCAAATTGAACGCCGCGTTTCCTGATCGATCCATGTCTCGATCAGACCGAAAGTTATGATCACAACCTCGCAAGAAGCTGCCGACCGAAACATATCCAGTACCTGAAGCCGCCGTTCCTTGGCCCGCGCCAAATCCACGGCAACCGAACTTGCAAGCTGTAGATCGAGGAACTTACCGTCGCCAACGTCCAACAACGGCTCCATGGCCAATTCCGCCAGACTTGGGTCCAGAGCGTATCGTAATTCGCTCAGCATGCTGTCGATCGTATACTTGTTGAGTAGACCTGTGCTGCGCGCTTGAGCGACTGGTTGTTCGCTTTGCGGCGCCGAAAACATCAGAGTCGGCACATCCAGGCCAAGCCGCGCCAGGTATTCCTCAATATTCCTGGCAAAGCACGACCCAATCGTGAAAACTCGCGGTCTGCCTTGCAAAGCAAATCTTGGATTGAGAACGGGCAGACACACCGGTTCCAGCCGGTTTTGATCATCGTTTCGCGAGGGCCACTTGCTAGAATCCATCGTCTGGGCTTCCGTACTCTCAGCCTACCAATTGTATGATCCTTGATTGCTCATGGCAAACGGTCTCGCGGCAGTCGCGGTCAGCCGCCGGAGCAATATTCTACGGGCAAGTCGCCTTATATACGATCTGCACGCCGACTGTTTGCAGGGCCGAGAACGGTATATCTAGATCGACATAGTAGAAGGCGGCGCCGGGCGAAATCACCGGATCGGTGATCGTCGTGTCGGAAGCCCGGCGCATGGTGTCGACGGCGCCGGTGCTCGCCACCTGGGCCATGACCACCGGCGGGGTGAAGGCGATGCCGCCGGCGCTGACGTTCTTGCGCAGCAGCCTTGCCGTGAGGTTGTGGTCGACGTCGAAATCGCGGTACCAAAGGCTGAAGCGGCACACCCGCATGCCGGCTACCGGGAACGGCACAATGCTATAATATTGGCCGGTGGCGTTTTGCAGCATTCCCGCGCCCGCGTTGTCCGTGGACGAGACGACGCCCCGGGAAACGAAGGCGGTGGCGGACAGTTGCAGGATTTCGGCGTGCGCGGGGGGGGCGGCCGCGAACGAAGTGAATGCGGCGGCCAACAGGCCGGCCAGTAAGGGCAAAGCACGGCACAATGCAAGCGGGTTCCGGCGGGTCATTTTCAGTCTCCTTCGGCTACATCGCCACAAACGGGCGGAACACAAGCTGGGCTCGACGCGGCAGTGAGGAGCCAATCCGGGCGGCTGTCAAGGGCTGGCGGTCAGGGCCAATTTGGCCGATACACCAACGCGCTCGGGATCAAACGGGTGAATGGGGTCAATGAACGGATGAAAATTCATTTGCATGTCGGCGTGCACAAAACCGCATCCACCCTCATTCAGAAGGTTTTCGCAGCCAATCGGACCATGCTGAATCTTAGCGGAATCGGATTCATGCCGATGACCGCGTTTCGAAAAAGCATAACGAGCCGGCTATACAGTCTTTCCGGCGAGAATTTTTCCCTTGCCGGTCTCTTGCCGGATTTCTTCCCCGACGCGCGGCCGGATGTTCCGAAGGGAATCATTGTCTCGGACGAGAGCCTCATCGGCAATTGCCGGTCCATTGTGCACAGTGGCAAACCATACGTCTCCGGCGCGGCACGCTTGGCGGTACTCCATGAATTGCTGGCCGAACATGAAGTCAGTTTGTTTGTGTCTTTACGCGAGTATGGCAGCTTCATTTCGGCGGCCTATTGTGAGACTTTGAGACATCATGGCGAATTTGTCCGCTTCGACAAAGTAAGACGCAACCTCGACAAAACGGCGTTCTGCTGGCCCGCCCTGCTGGAATCGTTTCGGGAAAGCCTAAAGCCGGCGGAGATAAAAATTTGGCGGTTTGAGAGCTTTTTCGAGAACTCCGATGCCGTCATGCGCGCGATGGCCTTCCAGCTTGGCGGAGTTTTCGATGGCGATTCATTGAATGCAGTGACGAGGCCGTCATTCTCCCATGCCGCCGTTGAAGCATTGCAGCTTATTGCGGACCGCATTGGCCCCGATGCCGCGAACCGGCTGGTCATGCCGATCACTCGCAATCTTCCGAAAGGCAAGGACTATCCGGCGTTCGACCCTTGGACCGAGGAAGAACGATCCATGTGGAGGGAAAAATACGAGCGCGACTGCCGGCAGATTCCAAACAGTTATTGGCTTCTGCCGGCAGACCGCGACTGGTCCGCCCGAGCTCTCTAGCCCGACTTTCAACTGACGTGACTGGGTGGACGACCTCCGCTGCACGCGGTCACCGTCAGGATCCCTGCTCTCAGGGCTTCTTGATCCCGTTCACCTTGGCCAGCACATCGATCAGCCGCGGCACATAGCGCTCGCCGTAGCCTATATTGTCGGCCATGACATAGAGCTGGTGCGCCGTTTCGGCCAGAAACGAAGCGACCGGAAGCTGTTCGGTCATGTTGGTGTAATAGCGCAAATCCTTCCTGGCATTGCGGATGGCGAATTTCGCCGACGTATCGTCGTCGGCAAGCGGCACGTTGATCAGCCGGCCGAACATCACCGAGGCCGCACCCCCCGACATGACGATGTCGCGGAAGGCCTGCATGTCGACGCCGGCCTTGGCGGCGACGGTGATGGCTTCCGCCGCCACCGCCGCATGGGCCAGCGACAGGAAATTGTTGAGGAGCTTCAGCCGGTGTGCGGCCCCCACCTCGCCGGCATGGACGATGGTATCGGCAAAACATTCGAGCACCGGCCTGATCCGCGCCAGCACCTCTTTCGGCCCCGCCACCATGAGCCCGAGCTTGCCTTCCTCGGCCTCCCTGGGGGTCCGCGTCATCGGCGTATCGACGAAATGGCCGCCCTTGGCTTCGACATCGGCGGCGATCTTGAGGGTCGAATGGGGCTCGGCGGTGGAGCAATCGGCGATGACGAAGCCCTCGCGCACCGCGCCGAGGAGGCCGTATTCGCCATAGACGGTGGCTTCGACCTGCGGCGTGCCGGTGACGCAGAGAATGACCATGTCCGAGGCCTTGGCAACGGCATGGGGACTGCCCAACTCCTTGGCACCCAAGGTCAGGAGATCGTCAATCGGCTCGCGGTTGCGATGCGCCATGACGATGAGTTCGAAGCCCTTTTTCAGGATGTTCCTGCCGATGCCGTGGCCCATGAGACCGGCACCGATCAATCCGACGCGCTTGATGGTCATGACCGCTCCTTGTCCGCAATGAATGTTTCCAGCCTGTTCTGTTCGAGAACGAACAGCCTGTCGTTCTCTTTCTTGGCAAATCCGAGACGCTTGTAAAAACGCACGGCGCCGAGATTGGTGTGATCGACCTCGAGCTTGATGAAGCGGGCGCCCCTGGCCCGCCCACGCCTGGCCGCCTCGCGCAGAAGCGCCAGGCCGATGTTGCGATTGCGCGCCGCCCCTTCGACGAAGAGATCGACCACATAGAGGCCCTTGGCGCCGCGCCAGGTCGAAAACGTCATGAGCGTCAGGATGGCGCCCAGCAATATGCCGTCCTCCTCGGCGACGAGGACATCGACGAGATCGCGCCCGGCATTTAGCGTTTCGCCGGTGAGCTGGGGAACAATCGCCGCGCCGACATCGCGGGCAAGTCCGCGCACCATGGCGGCAATCCGGCCGGCTTCCTCGGGCCGCATATCGCGCAACAGGACGGTCAAGTGCTGAGCCCTTCCAGGAGCGAGGCAAGATTGGCGCCGAGACTTGGCGAGGGATAGCCGCCCTCCTGCACCACCAGCATCGGCAATTTCAAGCCCACGATCGTCCGGCCGATCGCCGCGAAGTCCGGTGTTGCGATGGCAAAACCCTTGAAGGGATCGTCGACGGCGATATCGAGCCCCGCCGCCAGCACCAGAATATCCGGCGCGAATTCGCCGATCCGCTGCAGGGCCCGCTGCAGCGCCGCGCAATAGGGCTCGAGAGTGGTGCCGCGCTCGAGCGGCAGATTGAGATTGAAGCCTTCGCCCGCGCCCCTGCCCGGCTCGTTCTCATAGCCCCAGAAGAAGGGATAGAAGCGTTTCGGATGGGCGTGGATCGAAACGGTCAGCACGTCGGCGCGGTCGTAGAAGATGGCCTCGGTGCCGTTGCCGTGGTGGACATCGATATCGAGAATCGCCGTCCTGCGGCCGGCGCGGGTCAGGATTTCAGCGGCGATGGCGGCATTGTTGAGATAGCAGAAGCCCGCCGCCATGTCGGCGGCGGCGTGATGGCCGGGCGGGCGGCACAACGCATAGACGAGCGCCTCGCCGCGCGACATGAGGTCCGCGCCATGGGCCGCGGTTGCGGCACTGGCCTTGGCCGAGGTCCAGGTGCCGGCGGCGATTGGACAGGAGCCGTCGCCCAGATGCCAGCCGCATTGGCCGACGACCGAGTCCGGGTAGGAGGCGGGCGGCAGCGACGCGCGGCCAAGGGCGAAGACATTGGCCAAGGGCGTCTCGCCCGCGTCGGGAATGCGTTGCCAGCGTTGCCACAGGGTCTCCATGAAGCGGAGATAGCGCCGGTCATGCACGAGGGCGATGGTATCGAGGGCGATATCCGGCGGCGCCACCACCGGTCCGCCAAGGCGGCGGACTCCTTCCATCAGCATGGCGATGCGCTCCGGCCGCTCCGGGTTCGGCTGCGGCTTGCCCGAGACGATGAACTCCGCCGGCGCATGCAGCCTCTGTGCCTCGTCGAAGACGGTGATCATCGGTTTGCGGTCGCCTTTCCACTTCTGCTAGTACCGCACGGCGCCCCACCCCGAGACAAGACGGAATCTTGCATGACCGCCGCGAGCCCCCTGCCCCAGCACATCCATTCGACCGGCGGCCTGCCCAAGGTGGCCTGGGCCAAGGGCAGTTATGTCTACGATGTCGATGGCAAACGATATATCGACGGCTCCGGCGGTCCCGCCGTCTACTGCATCGGCCATGCCAATACGGAAGTGAACGACGCGATCAAGGCGCAGCTCGACCGCATCGCCCACGGTTACCGCTACAATTTCACCTCCGATGCGCTGGAGGAGCTGTCCGGCATCATCGGCGCGCGGTGCGGCGGTGAACTGCAGCACATGGTCTTTGTCACCGGCGGCTCCGAGGCGGTCGAGTCATGCCTCAAGCTTGCCCTGCAATATCATGCGGCGCGCGGCGAGATGAGCCGGAGGCGCTTCATCGCGCGGGAGCGCTCCTGGCACGGCAACACGCTGGGAGCCTTGTCGGTCTCGGGGTTTCTGGAGCGCAGACGAGCCTTTGAAGGTTCGCTGCTCGATGTCTCGCGGCTCTCCCCCGCCAATGTCTATCGCCCCATTGCCGGCGCCACGGCGGCAACCGCAGGCGAGGCCTGCGCTGCGGAACTGGAAGCCGAAATCCTGCGCAGGGGCCCCGAGAAAATCGCCGCCTTCATCTTCGAGCCGGTGGTGGGCGCGGCAGGCGGCTGCGTTCCGGCGCCGCCGGGCTATGCCAAAAGGGTGCGGGAGATTTGCAACCGCCACGGTGTGTTGATGATTGCCGATGAGGTGATGTGCGGGTCCGGCCGCTGCGGCACCTGGCGGGCGCTGGAGACCGATGGGGTCGAGCCCGATATCATGGCGGTCGCCAAGGGGCTTGCCGCGGGCTATCTGCCATTGGGAGCCGCCATCTATTCGCGCAAGGTGGCGGAGCCCATTCACAGCGTCCATGGCGCGCCGATGACCGGGCATACTTTCACCGGCCACACGGCCTGCTGTGCGGCGGGGGTTGCGGTCCAGAAGGTGATCGCCCGCGAGGGACTGGTCGAGCGGGTGCGCAAGAACGAAGGAAAGCTCAAGAAGATGATCGCCGAGGCGCTGCAGGGGGTCGAGGCGGTGGGCGACATCCGCGGCCGAGGGTTTTTCATCGGCACCGAACTGGTGGCCGACCGCGCGACCTGCAAGCCGTTCGATTCCTCCCTCAAGCTCTACATGCGCATCCGCCAGCAAGCCCTTGAAAACGGACTCATTTGCTATCCGGTGGGCGGCAATGTCGACGGCGTCAGCGGCGATGTGGTGATCCTGGCGCCGCCCTTCAATTCGAGCGATGCCGAGCTTTCCGAGATGGTCGACAAGATGGCGCGCTCGATCCGCCAGGTATTGGCTTCGGAAGGGATCGATTAGCGCGCGAACAGTCTCGACTGAATCCGTCCGGTTTTGCCCCGCTTGTGAGAGCTGTCGCAGAGTTCACCCCTCTCCCGTGCGGAACGCATGGGAGAGGGTGCCCGAAGGGCGGGTGAGGGCCCTCATCCGGCGCGTTCCGCGCCACCTTCTCCCACCTTCGGCGGGAGAAGGGTGATTTGGGGAGCTAGGCGACCGGCGTCCACAGGACCTGGTCGAGGCGGGTGGCGCCCGTCGCCAGCATGATCAGACGGTCGAGGCCCACGGCGACGCCGGAGGCCGGCGGCATCATGGCGAGCGCCTCCAGCAGCTCCTCGTCGATGGGATAGCGTTCGCCATAGATGCGCTGCTTCAGTTCCATTTCGGACTCGAAGCGGCGGCGCTGCTCGGCGGCATCGGTCAATTCGCCGAAGCCGTTGGCAAGCTCGACGCCGCAGGCATAGAGCTCGAAGCGTTCGGCGACGCGGCGGTCATGGGCGCAGGTGCGGGCCAGCGCCGCTTCCACGGCGGGGTATTCGTAGAGGATCGTAATTCCCTTGACGCCGAGATTCGATTCCACTTCCTCGACCAGTATGCGGCTGAAAACATCGGACCACGAGTCGTCTCCGGCGACGTGAACGGGCGACTGCGCCGCAAGCGCGTCGCGATCGGACCTGCCGCAGCCATCCAGGGTCTTCAGCAGATCGACCCCGGCATAGCGTTCGAAGGCTTCCGCGACGGTCATGCGTTCGGGTTCGGCGAGAGGGTCGCTCTTGAAGCCCCGCCAGGCGAATGTCCGGGTTGCAGCGGTCTGCGCGGCAAGGCGCACCAGCGCCACGCAATCGTCGATGACGGTCTCATAGGGCTCATCGGCACGATACCACTCAAGCATGGTGAACTCGGGCGAATGGGTCAGAGTGCGTTCGCGGTTGCGGAATACCCGCGCAAAGTCGAAGATGCGGGTCTCGCCGGCCGCCAGCAATTTCTTGCAGGCAAATTCCGGCGAGGTATGGAGATAGCGGAGTTCCCTGCTGCCGTCGGGCTGGATGAGTTCGGTGGCGAAGCCGTGCAGATGGGCTTCATTGCCCGGCGAAACCTGCAAGGCGGCGCATTCGACCTCGACGAAATCGCGGTCCCCGAACCAGTTGCGGATCGCCGCCACGATGCGGTTTCGCCCGAGAAGGAAGGGCCTGCGGTCGCGATGCAGGTCGGGCGAAAACCAGTGCGAGGAACGCTGCGTCAACGCGAACTCCCAAGGGGGTTGGCTTCATCGAGCCTCGCTGCTAATACCGCGCCCAACCCATCCCGGCAATTCATTGAAAGAAAAAACGTGGTCAAGATCATCGCAAGCGGCGTACGCAAGGGCAACGTCATCGAGCACGAGGACGGCAAGCTCTATGTGGTGCTCAAGGCCGAAAGCATGCATCCCGGCAAGGGCACGCCGACGACCACTATCGACATGCGCCGCATCTCCGACGGGGTAAAAACCACGGTGCGCTTCAAGACGACGGATTCGATGGAGCGCGCCTTCGTCGAAACCGTCACCCACAGCTATCTCTATCAGGACGGCGATCAATACGTCTTCATGAACCCGGAGAACTTCGAGCAAATCAATGTCTCCGCCGACATGCTGGGCGGGCAGGCGGCCTTCCTGCAGGAGGGCATGGCCTGCCAGATCGCGCTGTTCAACGGCGTGCCGATTTCGATCGAACTGCCGCAGCGGGTGACGCTGGAGATCGTCGAGACGGAGCCCGCGATCAAGAACCAGACGGCCTCGTCCTCGTTCAAGCCGGCGCTTCTCTCCAACGGGGCGCGCACCATGGTGCCGCCGCACATCGCCGCCGGCACGCGCATCGTGGTGGCGACCGAAGACGGCTCCTACGTGGAACGCGCCAAGGACTGATCGCCGCCCGCCGATTTTTCGGGAGGCAAGCATTTTGACCATGTGGACGAAAAACCCATGGGCGTGTAACGTCGCTTGCAGTGGGGTCGCCCAAGAACTCCACCGAGGAGAGCAATCATGACAGAGAACATCTTTCGCGTCAGCCGGCGCGGCCTGCTGAAATATTCCGCCGCCGCAACCCTTCTTCCCTTCGCCGGCATGCCGCCGCAAAGGGCGATCGCCGCCGGCCCGATCAAAACGGCGGCCATCTATACGGTGCCGGTCGAGCAGCAGTGGGTAAGCCGCATCCACAAGGCGGCAACGGCCGCCAAGGAACGCGGCGACATCGAGTATGTGTTTTCCGAAAAGGTTTCCAACACCGACTATGAGCGAGTCATGCGCGAATATTGCGAGGCGGGCCATCAGCTCATCGTCGGCGAAGCCTTCGCCGTGGAAGACGCCGCCCGCGCCGTCGCCAAGGATTATCCGGACCGGGCTTTCCTGATCGGGTCGAGCTTCAAGCCGGATGCCGCCGCGGTCCCCAATTTCGCGGTGTTCGACAATTATATTCAGGACGCGTCCTATCTCACCGGCATCATCGCCGGCGCCATGACCAAGTCGGGCAGTATCGGCATGGTCGGGGGTTATCCGATCCCGGAAGTGAACCGGCTGATGAACGCCTTCATGGCGGGCGTGCGCGAAGGCCGTGCGGATGCAAAATTCCAGGTAGCCTTCATCGGCTCATGGTTCGATCCGCCCAAGGCCAAGGAAACGGCCCTGGCGCAGATCGACGCCGGCGCCGATCTGCTCTACGCCGAGCGCTTCGGCGTGTCGGACGCCGCCAAGGAGAAAACCGTTCTTGCCGTCGGCAACGTCATCGACACGCAGGCCGACTATCCCGAGACGGTCGTGGTGTCGGCGCTGTGGCACTTCGAGCCGACGCTTGATGCGGCGATCGCCGCGGTCAAGGCCGGCAGTTTCAAGGCCGACGACTATGGCCAATATTCCTTCATGAAGGCGGGCGGCTGCAGCGTTTCGCCGCTGGGCACTTTCGAAGACAAGGTTCCGGCCGAGGTCAAGGCCAAGGCCGCGGCCAAGGAGGCCGAGATCAAGTCAGGCGCCTTCACGGTCGCCATCGACGACAATGAGCCCAAGTCGTCCTGATGACGGGCACAAGCCCCCGCAAGCCGGAGACCGTTCTCCGGCTTGCGGGCATTACCAAGCGGTTCGGCCCGCTGGTCGCCAATGATGCCATCGATCTGACCCTCAATCGCGGCGAAATCGTCGGCCTGCTTGGCGAAAACGGTGCCGGCAAGACGACGCTCATGAACATCCTGTTCGGCCATTATGTGGCCGAGGCGGGAAGCATCGAGGTCGAAGGCAAGGCACTGCCCGCCGGATCGCCACACGCCGCCATTGCGGCAGGTGTCGGCATGGTCCACCAGCACTTTACCCTCGCCGACAACCTCACCGTCCTCGACAATATCGTTCTCGGCACCGAGCCGCTGTGGCACATCTCCTCCGACAGCAAGCGGGCCCGCGCCCGCATTGGCGATCTTGGACAGTCCTTCGGGCTTGCGGTCGATCCGGAGGCGATCGTCTCGTCGCTGTCGGTCGGCGAGCGGCAACGTGTCGAAATCCTGAAGGCGCTCTATCGCCAGGCGAGAATCCTGATCCTCGACGAACCAACCGCGGTGCTGACGCCGCAGGAATCCGTGCTGCTATTCGACACGCTCAAAAAGTTCATCGCCAACGGCCTTTCGATCATCTTTATTTCGCACAAGCTGCAAGAAGTCCTGGCGGCGTGCAGCCGCATCTACGTATTGCGCGGCGGAAAGCTGGTGGCCGAACGTCAGGCGGATTCGGTCACCACGGCGGAACTTGCCGAACTCATGGTCGGAAGAGCCATTCCGCAAGCCCGCGCCGAGGCGCAGGCTGCCGGTCCCGCGGTGTTGTCGCTCAGGAATATCCAGGCCCGGCGCGGCTCTCATACGCTCAACAACGTCTCGCTCACGCTGCATGCGGGCCAGATCACCGGCATCGCCGGCGTCTCCGGCAATGGGCAGAGTCTGCTTGCCGATCTGGTGAGCGGAGGGCTTGCCATGTCGGCCGGCGAATTTCTGCTGGCAAACTCATCGGTCGGCGACTTATCGGCGCGGACCATGGTGGCGCGGCGCGTCGCGCGAATTCCCGAAGACCGCCATGCCGAAGGGCTGATCGGCGATATGAGCGTAACCGAGAACGTGATCTCGGAGTCCTATCGCTCGGCGCAATTCAACCGCAACGGCTTTATCGACTGGTCGGCGGCCCGCGAGTTCGCCGAAGACATCATAGGCAACTATACGGTCAAATGCCCCTCCCCGGAAGCGCGGGTCAGGCTGCTCTCCGGCGGCAACATGCAGAAACTCATCCTCGGCCGGGTCATGGCGAACGATCCGGTGGTGGTGATCGCCAACCAGCCGACGCGCGGTCTCGACGTCGGCGCCGTCAACTATGTCCATGAGCGGCTCCTCGAAGCGCGCCGGCGAGGTGCTGCAATTCTGTTGATTTCCGAGGACCTCGACGAACTTCTGTCGCTCTCCGATCGGGTGGCGGTGATGTACCGGGGCGAATTGTCGGCGCCGATTCCCCGCGGCGATTTCAATGTGAACACGCTCGGCCTGATGATGGCGGGAGCCTCCCATGCGGCTTGAACCGCGCGAGGGCCGCCCGCTCGCGGTTCTGGCCGGCTATCCGGCTGCCGCGATTTTGGCCGCCGCCCTGTTCAGCGCCTTTCTTGTGATGCTGTCGGGCGCTTCGCCCTTCTCGGTGTTCTGGCTGGTGGCCAAGGGTGCGGCGGGCTCGCAATTTGCCTTCTTTGAAACGCTGACCCGGGCAACTCCGCTCATCTTCACGGGCCTTGCCGCCGCTGTCGCCTTTCGCGCCAAGCTGTGGAACATCGGCGGCGAAGCGCAGCTCTATGTCGGCGCCATCATGACCGTGGTGCTCGGCACGGGGCTCCTGCCGCTGCCGAAACCGCTGCTTATTCCCGTCCTGATGGCGGCGGCAATACTGGGCGGCGCGCTGGTGCTGTCGGTGCCGGCCTTCCTCAAGACCCGCTTCGGCGTCGACGAAGTGGTGACCACTCTGCTGTTCAACTTCATAGCGCTGCTCTTCGTCAGCATGCTGCTGGAAGGCCCTTTGAAGGACCCGCTGGGCATGGGCTGGCCGCAATCGAAGAAGGTGATCGCCGAGGCGCAACTGCCGAAACTCTTTCAGGGCAAGCGCCTGCATTTCGGATTCATCATCGCGGTGCTGGCGGCGGTTTCCGTCTGGATCATCGACGCCAAGTCGGCACTTGGATATGAGATGCGGGCCGTGGGACACAACGCCAAGGCCGCGGCCTTCGCCGGCATTCCGGTCAACCGGGTGATTGCCAAGACGGCGCTCCTCTCCGGCGGACTCGCAGGACTTGCCGGCATGTCGGAAGTGACGGGCCTCAAGGGCAATCTGACTCTCGATCTGTCGCCGGGCTTCGGATACACCGGCATCGTCGTGGCCATGCTGGCGATGCTGCATCCCCTGGGCGTCATTGCCGCGGCCGTCTTCGTCGCCGCCGTCTTCGTCGGCGCCGATGCCATGAGCCGGACGGCGGGCGTTCCAAGCTACATCGCGCAGGTCATGGTGGCGGTCGCGCTCCTGTCGATGGTCGCCGCCATCATGCTCACCCGCTACCGCATAAGGTGGAGGTGAGCGTGGAAGCGGTCGAAATTCTGTTCACCGCCTCGCTGTGGGCCGCCGCCGTCCGCATCGCCTCGCCCCTGGTCTTTGCGACGCTGGGCGAATTGCTCTGCGAGCGCGCCGGAGTCCTCAACCTCGGCATCGAAGGCATCATGACAGTTGGCGCCTTCGCCGGCTGGCTCACCGTCTATGCGGGCGGCGATCTGTGGCTGGGCGTTGCGGCGGCGGCGGCGGCCGGTGCCGCCTTCGGCCTGTTGCACGGGTTTCTCGTGGTTCCGCTCGGCCTGTCGCAGCATGTGACCGGCATCGGCATCACGCTCTTGGCCACCAGTCTCTCCTACTACACCTATCGGCTGGTGCTGCCGGAAGTGACCTCGCCACCCAAGATCGCGCCGTTTGAATCCTGGAACGTTCCGGTGCTCGCCGATATTCCGGTGGTGGGCCCGGCCTTCTTTCAGCAGACACCGCTGACCTACCTTGCCTTCGTCGCCGCGGCGCTCGTCGCATGGCTTCTCTATCGCACACCGGCCGGCCTCGCCATCCGCACGGTGGGCGAAAACCCGGCCGCCGCGGAAGCCCAGGGCATCGACGTCACCGCCGTTCGCGTGGCTTCTGTCGTTGCCGGCAGCGCGCTCATGGGTATCGGCGGCAGCTTTCTGACGCTCTCGGCCTTCAATTCCTTCTTCTTCGAAATGATCAACGGCCGCGGCTGGGTCTGCATTGCGCTGGTTGTGTTCGGATCCTGGCGGCCGGGCAAGGCGGTGCTCGGCGCATTGCTGTTCGCCGCCTTCGATGCCTATCAGCTTCGCCTGCAGCAATTGGCGAGTGCCTTCGTGCCCTATCAGGTGTTCCTGATGCTGCCCTACATCCTGTCGATCCTGGCGCTCGTCGCCATGTCGCG
This sequence comes from Hyphomicrobiales bacterium, assembly GCA_052386315.1. GTDB lineage: Bacteria > Pseudomonadota > Alphaproteobacteria > Rhizobiales > Aestuariivirgaceae > Aestuariivirga. The sequence goes on along the minus strand of JBQTKG010000004.1, from coordinate 28,156 downwards.
AAGGGCGGCCTATCCGCGCGCCCTGATGGTGCCCTATCGCAAGGGCGAACGCTGAAACACAGCAACAGTCTCGACGTGTGAACTCCATTTGAACTGGTCGACCGGAGTCACGCTGCGAAGCGCATAGCCGCCGCGCATCAGGATTTCCGCATCGCGGGCGAAACTTGCAGGCTCGCAGGCGACCGCGATCACGGCACCAACATTCGATTTCGCCAATTGCCGGGCCTGGGCTTCGGCACCGGCGCGCGGCGGATCGAAGATCACGGCGTCGAAATCTTTCAATTCGTTTGCCACCAGAGGCTCGCGGACGAGATCGCGCGCCATGGCCGTCACCGGTTTCAGGCCGGAGGTTTCGCGCCGGGCGCGGTCGAGGGCGGCAATGGCGGGCCGGTCGCTGTCGAAGGCGGCAATCTGCGCGGTTTCGGCAAGCCGCAGCGCAAAGGGACCGACACCGCAGAAGAGGTCTGCGATCTTTTTCGCCCTGCCCGCGGCGGAGATCACCAGCCGAGCCAGCGCCGCCTCACCCGCGACGGTCGCCTGCAAGAAGGAAACTGGCGGCAGGGCGACTTTCGCCCGGCCCATGGTCACCATGGGAGTTGTGCGCGTTGCGATGGGATCGCCGTTGACCGTCAGCCGCGCCAGGCCGAGTTCCGCTTGCGCAAGCCCATGCAGCACCGGCCCGGCAAGCTTGCGTTCCACCTTCACCGCGCCATCGATGCCGGTGTCGGTGGCGGTGAGCGCCACATCGCAGTCGCCGAGCCTTTCGCCGATGGCGCGGGCGATGTCCGTGGCACCCTGCAAGGCGGGCACAAGAATGGGGCAGCGGTCGATGTCGAGCAGATCGTGGCTGCGCGCCGCCATGAAGCCCGCCAGCACCTTGCCGTCCTTACGGCGCACATGCAGGCTCACCCGGCGGCGACCCTCACCATGGGCGTCGATCAATTCGGCAACCGGCGCCTCGAGCCCGCGGTTCTTGAGTGCGGTTACCACCAGGCCGCGTTTCCATTGCCGATAGGGCTCCTCGTGCCAGTGCTGCAACTGGCAGCCGCCGCAACGGGTGAAGAATTTGCAGAAGGGATCGACGCGATCGGACGACGAGCTTTCGATTGCGACGATGCGGACGCGCTCGCCATCGACTTCGGCACGCACCGATTCGCCGGGCAGCGCATAGGGAATGAAGAGCGTCCCGCCATCGCCATGGGCGATCCCCTCGCCGCGGCGGCCCATGCCGGCAATTTCGAGGCGCAGTTCAGCCATGGGCGGCGGGATAGGCGATCGCCATGCCATAACCGCCGGCAAGCGAGATGCGCACCCGCCCATGGGCGATATTGGAGAGCGTCAGGCTGGAGCCCAGCGGTACATCGCGCTTGGTGAGCGGCCAGCGCACGCCTTGGAGATCGAGGCCCGCCAGATCGGCGAAGGGAATGATGCTGATGCGGCTCTCCGGCGCCAGGTCGATTTCGGTGACGCCGGGAATCAGTGGATAAGCCTCTTCGCCGCCGCTTGTCAGAAGACTGGCATGGCCCGCCCGCGCCAGCCTGAGCGCCAGGCCGAAATGGCCGAGCAAATGATCGGCCTGACCGCCAAATCCGCCCACCAGCGCGAAGTCGCGGCCGCCGCGCTTCAGCGCCTCGGCGACGGCAAGCTCGCCGTCGGTTGCGTCCTTTTCCGGCTTATGGCTCTGGCGTGGCACATGGCGGTATTGCAGTAAGAGCTCAGAGCTGGAAGAATCGAAATCGCCGACCCAGAGCTCCGGATCGACGCCGAGCGCCGCCGCATGGGCGATGCCGCTGTCGGCGGCAATGACGCGGGCGCCGGTTATCTGCCGCCGCAGGCGGGCCGTGACGGTCAGGTTCCCGCCCAGCAAAATGGCAAATCGCGTCATGGTCATTGTGTAGCAAATGGCCCTTGCCAGCGCATCTTGCAAAGCCTACTTATCGGGCTGCTCTCAACGGGGTGCCGCATCCGAAGCGGCTGAGAGGGGCTTTCGCCTCAACCCGCTGAACCTGATCCGGATCATGCCGGCGGAGGGATTGCGAGCGGAACTCCCAAGGTTCCCTTCCTCCATCCAACGGCGAATGGAGGACTTATGAAAAAGACCCTTTGCGCTCTGTTCGCTCTCCTCGGCCTCGTAACGCCCGCGGCGGCGAAGCAGACGCTGACCATCTACACTTATGAAAGCTTCGTCTCCGAATGGGGACCGGGCGCCAAGATCGCCGAAGCCTTCGAGAAGACTTGCGACTGCGCCATCGAATGGGTGGGGCTCGGCGACGGTGTCGCGGTTCTCAACCGCCTGAAGCTCGAAGGCACCAATACCAAGGCCGATGTGGTCCTGGGGCTCGATACCAACTTGACCGCCGAAGCCACGGTGACGGGGCTCTTCGGCAAGCACGGCCTCGATACGTCGCTGGCGAAGGTGCCGGTGGCTTGGACCGATGAGTACTTCATGCCGTTCGACTATGCGCATTTCGCCGTCGTCTATGACAGCGAGGCGATCATGATACCGCCCAAGAGCCTCGATGAGCTGGTGAACGGCGATCCCGCCCAGAAGATCGTGCTGGAGGACCCGCGCTCATCGACGCCGGGTCTCGGCTTCCTGTTGTGGATGAAATCGGTCTATGGCGACAGGGCAGCCGAGGCCTGGGCCAAGCTCAAGCCCCGCATCCTCACCACCACGCCCGGCTGGTCGGAGGCCTATGGGCTCTTCACCAAGGGCGAAGCGCCGATGGTGCTCTCTTACACGACCTCGCCCGCCTATCACGTGATCGCCGAGAATACCCAGCGTTACAAGGCAGCGGCCTTCGCCGAGGGCCACTATCTGCAGATCGAAGTGGCGGGTCTCATCGAGGCCTCGCCGGAGCGGGAGCTGGCGGCGAATTTCCTTGCCTTCATGATGGGCCCGGGCTTCCAGGACCAGATTCCGGCGAATAACTGGATGTTCCCGGCCGGCGCCACTTCTACCCCCCTGCCCGAGGCCTTCGGCGCGTTGGTGAAACCGGAAAAGACCCTTCTCTATACGCCGGAACAGGTGGCGAAGAACCGCCGCGCCTGGATCGACGAATGGCTGAACGCCATGAGCCGATGACGGCAAACCTCTCGGGCACGAGCAGAACACTGGCGGGCCTGGCGCTCGCCGGTGTGGTTGCGGCGGTGCTAGCAGGTTTCCTGCCGGTCGTGCTGCTGGGCTTGAGAGAAGGCCTGGCGCGCAGCGATGCTTATCTCTTGCGGGTCATCGCCTTCACGCTACTGCAGGCGGCAGTCTCGACGGTGCTCTCCGTCATCATTGCGCTGCCGATCGCCCGGGCGCTGGCGCGGCGGCGCTTTCCCGGCCGGGCCATCATCGTCAGGCTCTTCGCGCTGCCGCTGGCGCTTCCGGCAATCCTCGTCATTCTCGGCATCGTCGAAGTCTATGGTGCGAGGGGCTGGCTTGGCGGATTGTTCGAGCTTTATGGCCTCACCGGCATTGTCATCGCCCACGTGTTCTTCAATTTTCCGCTGGCCGCGCGGCTGCTGCTGACGCGGCTCGAGGCGGTGCCGGCGGAAAGTTACCGGCTCGCCGGCCAACTCGGCTTCCGCGACCTCGATGTTTTCCGCCAGATCGAATGGCCGCAGATCGCCTCGGCCCTTTCCGGCATTGCGACGCTCATTTTCCTGCTGTGCACGGCGAGCTTCGCCGTCGTTCTCACCCTCGGCGGCGGGCCTTCTGCCACGACACTCGAAGTCGCCATCTATCAGGCGCTGCGCTTCGATTTCGACCCGGCCCGCGCGGCGGCACTGGCGCTGGCGCAGCTGGCGATCTGCGGCCTGCTCACCGCCTTCGCTGGCAAATTCGCCGGAGTTTCCTACAACGTGCCGCCGCTTCGCCGCCAGTTGGTCCGCCACGACGGCCGCAATGCAGCGGCGAAGCTTGGCGACGGGCTGGCGCTTGCACTGGGCCTTGCCATTCTGCTGCCGCCGCTCGCCGCCATTCTCACCGCAGGCCTTGCGGGCTTGCGCGCCAGCCCCGGCATTTTTTCAGCCACTGCGACAAGTCTCGGCCTCGGCGCCGCCGCGGCCGTGACGAGCCTCTTGCTCGGATGGCCGCTGGCGCAAATGGCGGCACGATCGCCGCCTGCTCACCGGACATTCTCGGTTGCAGCGCTCGCCGCGCTCATCATGCCGCCCGCGGTTCTGGCGACCGGCTGGTTCATTCTGCTCAGCCGCTATTCCGGCGTCACCGGATTGGCACCGGTGCTGGTGATCGCCATGAATGCCCTGATGGCCCTTCCCTTCGTCTATGGAACGCTGGCGCCGGCGCTCCGCCAATCGGCGGCTGCGAACGACCGTCTGTGCGCCGGGCTGGGGCTTACGGGCTTCACGCGCTTCCGCATCGTCGATCTGCCGTCCTTGCGCAAGCCCATCGGCTTGGCGCTGCTCATGGCGGCCATCGTCTCGCTCGGCGATCTCACCGCCATCACGTTGTTTGGCACCCAAGATTTCGTGACGCTTCCGTCGCTTATCTACCGCCTGATGGGAAGTTACCGTATGGAAGCGGCGGCGGGCACCGCCCTCATCCTGGCGCTTTTCGCATTGGGGCTGATTACACTGGCCGAACGCTGGAGTGGCCAAGATGATCGAGCTTGAGCGGGTTCGCTTCGATTATGAAGACATGAAGATGGTGTTCGATCTCCATGTGCCGCAGGGCGCGCTTCTCGCCGTCATCGGGCCGAGCGGGGCGGGGAAATCGACACTGCTTTCACTGATCGCCGGCTTCGACACGCCGCTGTCCGGCCGCATCGCCATCGCCGGCGCCGGCATGGCGGAAATTCCACCCGACCGGCGGCCGGTGAGCATGATCTTCCAGGATCACAACACATTTGCGCATCTCGACGTCTGGCAGAATGTGGCGCTCGGCGTATCCCCTTCATTGCGGCTCAACGATGCCTGGCACCGAAGCGTGGATGAGGCACTGAGGCGGGTGGGACTCGGCGAGTTGCGCGATCGCAAACCCGGCGAGGTCTCGGGCGGGGAGCGCCAGCGCATCGCCGTCGCCCGGGCGCTGGTGCGGGAGAAGCCGGTGATGCTGCTGGATGAACCCTTCGCGGCGCTGGGACCGGCGCTGCGCCGCGACATGCTCGATCTGGTGAAGGAGGTGCAGCAGGAACGCGGGCTCACGGTGCTCATGGTCTCGCATCAGCCGGAAGATGCCCGCTATGCCGCAAGCCATACGGCTTTTGTCCATGCGGGCCGCGTTCTCGCCATGCGGCCGACGCGCAAATTCTTTGCCTCCCGCGACCTGCCGGAACTCCGTGATTATCTCGGAGACTGGTGAAGTTGAAAAATGCCTGAACTACCAGCCCGATCCGCCGCCGCCGCCACCGCCGCCGCCGGAGAATCCGCCGCCGCCCGAGCCCGAGCTTGAGCCCGGCGCCGTCGCAGCCGAAGCGGCACTCGATGCCAAGCTCGATCCCAGGCTGTCGGTGAAACTGCCGGTGCGGCCCGCGTCCCAGTTGCTGCCCGAATACCAAAGGGGGGCGGTGGCGCCCGCCGCCGCGGCGGCGGCCAGCACGGCGGCGAATTTGGCGTTCCATTCATTCTCGCAATCGAGCGCCAGCGCATAGGGCAGATAGCGCTCGAAGAGTTCCGGCGTCTTTTCCGGCGGGTGCAGGATCTTCAGGCGCTCCTCCTCGGCCGTCGTCATGTACATGCGGAAGCCTTCGATCTGGTCGAGCAGCTTGCGGCCGGGGACCGTTGGGGCGCGCAGGAGATGGAAGAAGACGAGATTGACGATGCCGAGAAGCGCCGCGGTTGCAATCAGCATATAGAGGCCAGACGAGCCGCCGCCGCCGAACAGGATGGTGGCAGGCAGGGCAACACCGGCGATCATGAAGGGGATGAAGAAGAACATGGCCATGAGCGAGCCGAGCTTGCGCAACACGCCGCGTGCCGTGAACAAGCCCTTGATGGCGCCCCCGGCGACGGCGAGAATCACCCCCCACCAGATCGCCGACCAGGCGGCCGCGAAGAGGCCCGGGACGCTGTCCTCCGGCGGCAGGAACAGGGCGGCGATCAGGAGCCCCGCGGCCGAGATCCAGGCACCGGCCCAGAACCAGCCGATATTGCGCAGGAAGACCGAGCCCTCATACTCATCCTTGAGCGCCTTTTCCAGCACGGCGCGCATCGCCTGTATCTTCAAATGGCTGGATTGCATCAGCTCGGTGATGCCGCCGGGCAACCCGCCATAAAACGCGGATTCCGCCCGCGTCAGAGCCGGCCCCCGGTCGGGTATCTTCTCGATGGCGAAGCCGCCGTCGTCGATGATCTTCACCCTGCCCTTGACGGCGAGGCCGACGAGAGCGGCGGCAAAGCCGCGCGAGTCGAATTTCTGCTTCCAGATGAAACGCGAGCCCGCCGCACCCAGCCCCGGCGGCGGCGCGAACAGCGGTATGATCGTGCCCTGCGGCGGATCGCGGCCGACCCTGCTCCAGGCGTAGAGATAATATCCCACAACCGCCAAGATGCTGAGGATGAGCGCCAACATTCCGGCATTGTCGGATACGAACCTCGATTGCCGCTTGGCCTCACTGGGGGCCGTCACGATGCCCTTCTGCCAGGCGACCGCGACGGTGAAGCCCTCGTTGGGCGCCAGCCGCGCCGTGGTCTCGGCCCGGTATTCGGACCCTTCAGCCGTCACCACGCGGTAATCGCTGCCGGAAGCGCCCTGCGGCCCGGTGTAGGCGGCATGCTGTTTGATCTCCGCACCTGGCGGCAGATGCACGATGGCCACCGCCTTGTCGATGGCGAAGGTCCAGCCATTGCCGGTGGCGTTCCAGTAGAGCTCGTCGAAGTCCTCGAAGAAGCCCAGTTGCCGTGTGGTGCGATAAACGATTTCGTAAGCATGGGGCCCGCGCGAGAGGAACACGTCGGCATTGCCGATCCTGATGCGCTTGCCGTTGGAAATCGCTTCGACCGCATAGGGTTCGGCGCGCCCGTCGCGCTTCACCGAGCGGACTTCGAAGCCCACCACGACGCGGGTGCCGCGGCGGTCTCTATAGACGGTCGGAAAATCGCGCAGGATGCCGCGCTTGATCTCATCGCCCTCGGCGACGACCTCGATCGTCTCGCGCACGGTGAGCGAGACGTCGGTGTTGACGGTGACGTCGCTGACGAAGCGCAGGATACGCTCCTCGGCCAAGGCCGCAACGGCGAGTGCAACAAGAAAACCAATGCCGAGCAGAAGTGCGCGCATGGCGCGAGCCGTCATTTCTTGAAATCGACCTTCGGCACCTCGCGGGCCGCCGCATCGCCGATCTCGAAGAACTCCGCCTTGGTGAACTTGAAGAAATCGGCAATGAAGTTGGTGGGGAAGCTCTCGATCATGGTATTGAGATTGCGCACCGCGCCATTGTAGTAGCGGCGCGACAATTGGATTTCATCCTCAATGCCCGCCAGCTTGTCCTGCAGGTCGCGGAAATTGGCGTCCGCCTTGAGCTCGGGATAGGCCTCGGCGACGGCGAAGAGCCGGCCCAGCGCCGCAGTCATCGCCTGGCCGACTACGGATTGCTCGCCGACCGTGCCGCCGGCGATGCTCTTGGCGCGCAGATCGGCGATGTCGCGGAACAGCTTGTCCTCGTGCGCCGCATAGCCTTTCACCGTCTCGATCAAATTGGGAATGAGGTCGGCGCGGCGGCGCAATTGCACGTCGATGCCGCTCCAGCCCTCGGCAGTGAGATTCTTGTTCCTGACCAGCGCGTTGTAGGCATAGACGAGATAGGCAACGATGATCGCGATGAGGCCGATAAGGCCGTAGCCCAGCGTCATGTGATGATTCCCCCGAGTGGCCAATGGGGCGGCGAGTATCTTGTGCTTTGCCCCGGCAATCAAGCGGAGATGCGATGGGGCACCGTCTGCTAGGTTCGCCGTGGAAAGCAATTCCATAACGCTTCGGAGGGGGAGACAAGGCTCCCATGAGTTCCGCACTTCTTGGCATCATTGCCGCCGTCTGCTGGGGCATTCACGATCTGCTGGCCGCCATCGCCAGCCGCGCCATCGGCCAGAAGCGCACCACCGCGGCCGTGACGATCTTCGGCTTCGCCGCCATAACGGCGTGGCTGGCGCTGCGAGACGTCCCGCCCTCCTTCGCGATCGGAACGGGCTGGATCGCATTGCTGTCCGGCGCTTGTATCGCACTCGCCACGCTTTGGCTGTTCGCCGCCATGGCCAACGGCCCTTTGTCGCTGGCGCTGCCGGTCGTCATGACCTATCCCGCGACTTCGCTGGCGCTGGCGGCGATCATGGGACGCCCGCCGACCGTCGTGCAAGCCGGTCTGGCCCTTCTCATCATCGCCGGCGTGGTGGCCGTGGCAATATCGGGCGCGACGGATGAAGACGGCTGCGGTGCGACGCGCAAATGCATCGGCTACGCGCTCCTGTCGCATGTGAGCTTCGCCATCGGCAATGCGCTCGGCCAGCATGCCGCGGCGATCACCGGCGCCGCCGCCGCAACCTGGCTGTCGCGTCTCGGCGGCCTGGCACTGATTGTGCCGCTCGTCTTGTTCGGCGCGGGCCCAAAGACCGTGCCGTCACGATGGCTGCCGGCGCTGGCGCTGATGGGGATGCTGGATGTGGTGGCGCTGCTTCTCATCAACCATGCGGGCACGCTGCCCTATCCCGAAATCGCCATTGTCGGGGCTTCAGGCGCTGTGGTGATCAGCGTGATCCTGGCGCGGATGCTTCTCGGCGAGCCCATTCAGCCATTGCGCTGGGCTGGAATCGCCGCGGCGGTCAGCGGCGTCGCCCTGCTCACTGTCTTCAAGTGATGTCACTCGGCCGCGGCGGCAGGTGCGGCAATGGTGAAAGGCCGGTCGTGCTGCAATGATGGAATGCGGGCGCGAGTCTGGACCACCAAGGCGAGATCGATCTCCGCCACCACGATGCCTTCGCCATCGCCGCCGTCGGTCAGAACCCGGCCCCACGGATCGACGATCAGCGAATGGCCGAAGCACTGGGCGCCGCCCGCCAGCGTGCCATATTGGCAGGGAGCGATGACATAGGCGCCGTTCTCGATGGCACGCGCCCGATTGAGCACATGCCAGTGGGCCTCGCCGGTCATCCGGGTGAAAGCGGCGGGGATGGCCAGCATGGCAGCATCCGCCTTGGCATAGGCGCGGTAGAGGGCCGCGAAGCGCAGATCGTAGCAGATCGACAACCCGATCGTCGCCGCGGCGCAGGGGCTGAAGACGGCGTCACTCCCCGGCGCGATCGTCGCCGACTCGCGATAGACCTTGCCCTCGCCGAGATTGACGTCGAAGAGATGGATCTTGTCATAACGCGCAACAATGCCGCCGTCGGGCGCCAGCATGAGCGAGCGGTTGTTGATGCGTCCGTCCGGTGTCTTGATGCCGATCGACCCGATCAGCAGCCAGGCGCCGTGCCTGCGGGCCAGCGCCGCCATGGCTGGAATGACCGGATGCTCTGCTTCGGGCACCGCATAGGGCAACATCGTGCCGTCCCGAGTGTCGAGGCCCGCGCAATATTCCGGTGTGGCGATGAAGGTCGCACCTTCCGCGGCCGCCCGGCCGATCAGCCGGGCGAGCACGGCGATGTCGTAATGGACATCGGGTGTGGCGCAATTCTGGATGCAGGCGGCCTTGAATGTCATGGCCGCAGTCTAGCGCGGCGCGGAGGCAATTGGCCAGAGTCTTGCGGCTCGTCGAAAAAAGCGCGGATCACATGCAGCCCGGCGCGGGCCCTGAGGCAGAGCAGCCATTCCTCCATGACGGCGTTCCAGTCGGGAATGGCATAGGTCCTGAGGCGGGCGTCGGGAATGAGTTCGCCCTCGGACATGACGGCGAAGCCAAGGCCCTGGGCGGCTGCCTCGCGGGCGGCCTCGCGGCTTTCGATCTCGATCGTCGTGGCGGGGCGCAAGCCCTGCCGCTGCATCTCATCGAGCAGCAATCGCCGCGTCATCGAGCCTTCCTCGCGCAGGATCAGCGGCAGCGCGGCGAGGCGCGCAAAGGGCAGTCTGGTCCGGAGGTGAGGCGAGGCGCTGCGGCTGGCGACCGCCACCAGCCGGTCCTGCCGCAGCCTGCGGGCCACGATGGCATCGGAGGCAGGCCGCTCGGCGGTGACAGCGATATCGATGGCGAAGGACTCAAGCCGCGCCAGCAGATCGGCCGAATTGCCCGACACCAGGCGGATGGCGATACGCGGAAAGCGTTCCCGGAAGCGGGCGAGCCGGGGCAAGACATGCACGGCGGCGTCGGCGCCAATGGTCAATTGCCCCTCTTCCAGTGTGGCGGCGCGCGACAGGAGTTCCAACGCCTCGGCCTCGGTTTCGAAGTGGCGTTCGGCGACGGCGAACAGCTTGCGGCCGAGTGCCGTCAGCGAAACACCGCGCGGCGAGCGCAGAAAAAGCTGCACGCCATAGGTCTCCTCGAGCTTCCGGATGTGATCGGAGACGGCCGGCTGGGTCAGAGCCAGCCGCTTGGCCGCCCTGGAAAATCCGCCATACTGGGCGATCGCGTGAAAGGCCTTGAGCTGGGCGTGGCGCATATCAGTTGAACTTATACTGTTCATAAGAACATACGATTTGACTGATGCCCGTCAAGCCCCCATGCTCGCCGGGCATCACGAAGGAGCCTTCGATGGTCCAGGCAGCGCCAATTGTCGTCCCCTTCTTCCGCGGTCCCGAGGGCCAGGAGGACATGCCCTATCTGCTTACCCCCGGTCCGCTCACCACTTCGCGGACGGTGAAGCTCGCCATGCTGGCCGACTATGGCTCGCGCGATGTCGAATTCCGCCAGATCGTCGCCGATATCCGGCGCCGGCTCCTGGCGCTCGCGGGCTGCGGCGAGGCTTATGAATGCGTCATCATGCAGGGCTCCGGCACCTTCGTTATCGAAGCGGCTCTTGGCTCCTTCTGTCCCCACATGCGCGGCAAAACGCTGGTCGTCGCCAATGGCGCCTATGGCGACCGCGCGGCGAAAATCCTCGAGCGCATCGGCCGCCCCTTTATCAAGATCGACAAGGGCGACAGCGCCGCCCCCGCGGCCGAAGACGTGACGGCGGCTCTCGATGCCGACAAGACCATAAGCCATGTGTGGATGGTTCATTGCGAGACCACCTCCGGCATCGTCAATCCGGTCGGTGAGGTGGCCGGCGCGGTGAAGGAGCGTGGCCTCATCTTCATGGTCGATGCCATGTCGTCGTTCGGCGCGCTGCCGCTCGACATGGAGGCCTCAGGGATAGATGTGATGGTATCCTCCTCCAACAAGTGCATCGAGGGCGTGCCGGGATTCTCTTACGTGCTGTGCCAGCGCGACCTGCTTGTCGAAAGCAAGGGCCAGTGCCATTCGGTGGTGCTCGATCTCCACGACCAGTGGAAGGGTCTCGATGCCAGCGGCCAGTTCCGCTTCACGCCGCCCACCCATGCGCTCGCCGCCTTCCATCAGGCGCTCAAGGAGCACGAGGATCAGGGCGGCGTTGCTGGGCGCTACGCCCGCTACGCCCGCAATGCCCAGGTGCTGGTCAAGGGCATGCGCGAACTGGGCTTCTCCACCCTGCTTGATGACGGTGAGGCGGGTCCGATCATCCAGACCTTTCTGACACCGCGCGATCCGAATTTCGACTTCGAAGCCTTCTACGAGGCGCTGCGCCGGCACGGCTTTGCTATCTATCCCGGCAAGCTCACCAGGCGGCCGAGCTTCCGGATCGGCACCATCGGCCGGATCGACGAGATGGTGATGCGCAATGTCCTCAAAGCAGTCCACGAGGTCCTGCAGGAGATGCGGGTCACCGATCTCGCCCCGCTTGAGGTTTAAGAAAATGATTCCGCTTCGCGGTCTAAACCCATGATGCAGAATCGGAAAACCGTAACGGTCAACGGCCGCACCTATACCTGGCCGTCAGCACCGCTGGTGGTCATCTGCTGCGACGGCAGCGAGCCCGATTACATGGAGGTGGCGCGCCGCCTGGGTCTCATGCCCAATCTCGAGCGGATCATCGCCAAGGGCGAGAACCGGCGCGGGCTTTCGGCCATGCCTAGCTTCACCAATCCCAACAATCTGTCGATCGTGACGGGGCAGCCTCCCTCCGTGCACGGCATCTGCGGCAATTATCTCATCGATCCGGCAACCGGCGCCGAGACCATGATGAACGATCCGAAATGGCTGCGGGCGCCGACGATCTTCGAAGCCTTCCAGAAGGCGGGTGCCAGGATCGCGGTGGTCACCGCCAAGGACAAGCTGCGGCTGCTGCTCGGCAAGGGTCTCGTTTTCGACGGCTCGGCCGTGTGTTTTTCCTCCGAGCGAGCGGACAAGGCAACGCTCGGGGACAACGGCATCGACCAGGTCTGCGAGGCGGTGGGCATGGAAGTTCCGGAAGTCTACTCGGCGGAGCTTTCCGAATTCGTCTTCGCCGCCGGCGTCAGGCTGCTCACATCCATGCGGCCCGATCTCATGTATCTGTCGACCACCGACTACATCCAGCACAAGTATGCGCCGGGCTCGGCGGGGGCCAACTCCTTTTATGCCATGATGGACCGCTATCTCGGCGAACTCGACCGGGCCGGCGCCATTCTGGTGATCGTCGCCGACCACGGCATGAAGGACAAGCATCTCGCCTCGGGCGAGCCCGACGTGATCTATCTGCAGGATGTGCTCGATGCGAAATTCGGCGCGGGCCAAACCAAGGTCATCCTGCCGATCACAGATCCCTATGTAGTGCATCATGGAGCGCTCGGCTCCTTCGCCACGGTCTATGCCTATGGCCCCGCTGTCAAGGACGTGATGGCGGCAATCGCGGCACAGGACGGGATCGATTTGGTGCTTGGCCGCAAGGAGGGCTGCGCCCGTTTTGAATTGCCGGAGGACCGCATGGGCGACGTCATCGTCATTTCCGGCGGGCCGAAAGCCTCGAAGGTCATCGGTTCGAGCCGCGGCAGGCATGATCTCTCGGGCCTCACGGAACCCTTGCGCTCACATGGCGGGCTCAGCGAGCAGGACGTGCCGGTGATCGTCAATCGCCGGATCGCCGGGCTTTCCGGCGCCATCCGCAATTTCGATGCCTTCGCCATTGGCTGCAACCACATTGTGGAACGAGCGGAGGCGGCGGAATGAAAGTCGCCCCGTACCCTCATGCTGAGGTGCTCGCCCGCAGGGCGAGCCTCGAAGCATCGTGCCGTTTGCTGACCCTTCGAGGCACCGCCTACCGCGGTGCTCCTCAGGGTGAAGATAGAGTGGTGGAGACAGCGGTATGAACAAGATCGAAACCCGGCGCGCCGTCATCAAGGAAGCGATGCGGATCGGCGGCAAGCATGTCGATGCCGACGGTGTGGTGCCGGTGCATTATCCCTATACCAACGAGCTGATCGGCACGGTTCCGGCGGGGCGTGCCGAACATGCGGCGAGAGCCTTTGCGATCGCGGCGGCGTTCAAGCCGAAGCTCACCCGCTACGAGCGCCAGCAGATCCTCTTCCGTACGGCGGAGTTGATCCGCTCCCGCAAGGATAGCCTCTCCCACCTCATCACCCTGGAGCTCGGCATTTCCAGGAAGGACTCGGCTTACGAATGCGGCCGCGCCTATGACGTGTTCTCGCTGGCGGGCCAGCTTGCCATTCACGACGACGGGCAGATTTTTTCCTGCGATCTGACACCGCAGGGCAAGGCGCGGAAAATTTTCACCAAGCGCGAGCCGGCGGGCGTCATCTCGGCGATCACGCCCTTCAACCACCCGCTCAACATGGTGGCCCACAAGGTGGCGCCGGCGATTGCCAGCAACAATTGCGTGGTGTGCAAGCCGGCGGAGCTCACCCCGCTCACGGCGCTGGCCCTGGCCGACATTCTCTATGAGGCGGGATCGCCGCCGGAAATGTTCCAGGTGGTAACCGGCTGGCCGGACGAGATCGGCGATGAAATGGTGACCAACGAAGACATTTCGGTCATCACCTTCACCGGCGGCGTGCGGGTCGGCAAGCTCATCGCCATCAAGGCCGGCTACAAGCGCGCCGCCCTCGAACTCGGCGGCAACGATCCGCTGATCGTGCTCGACGATCTTTCCGATGCCGATCTCGACAAGGCGGCGGAATTGGCGGTGGCGGGGGCCACCAGGAATTCCGGCCAGCGCTGCACGGCGGTGAAACGCATTCTGGTGCAGGAGCGCGTCGCTGACCGCTTCGTTGAGCTGGCGCTCGCCAGGGCCAAGAAGATCAAGTTCGGCGATCCCATGGATCCCGACACCGATCTCGGCACGGTGGTGCATGAGGAAGCTGCGAAGCTCTTTGAAGCCCGCGTCTACAAGGCCGCCGAGCAGGGCGCCAGGGTGCTTTACGATCCGGGCCGCAAGGGCGCGGTGCTGCCGCCGATCACGGTGGATTTCGTGCCGCACCGCTCGCTACTGGTGTTCGAGGAGACCTTCGGGCCGGTCATCCCGATCGTGCGGGTGCCGAACGACGATGCCGAGGTGATCCGCATTTCCAATTCGACGGCCTTTGGACTCTCCTCCGGTGTTTGCACCAACCGGCTTGACCGGATCACCCGATTCATCGAGGGTCTCGAAGTCGGCACAGTCAATATTTGGGAAGTGCCGGGTTACCGCCTCGAAATGTCGCCCTTCGGCGGCATCAAGGACTCGGGCAACGGCATCAAGGAAGGCGTCATGGAGGCCATGAAGTTCTTCACCAACGTGAAGACCTGGTCGCTGCCATGGCCCGCATGAGGTGATGTGACTCCCGGAACCGCCGTCATCGTCAATTTGTTGGGCGGCGTGGCGCTGCTCTTATGGGGCGTGCGCATGGTCCGCACCGGCATCATGCGCGCCTGGGGCGACCGGCTGAAACGCTTCATCGAACACCGCCTCGGCGGCAGGCTGCAGGCCTTCGCGGCGGGTGGTGCCGCCACCGCCATACTCGGCAGCGGCACGGCGATGACCTTGATCGTGGCGGGGATCGCCGCCTCCGGTGCCATCGGCACTTCGCTTGGCCTGGCGGTGCTGCTCGGCGCCGACATGGGCTCGGCCGTGGTTTCCTCGCTTTTCGCCTCGGGCAGTTCGCTGGCGCTCTGGGCCTCGCCCATCCTGCTGTTCGTGGGTTACGTGATCTTCAGCGCCACCGAGGAATTCCGGCCGCACAATGTCGGACGCATCCTCATCGGGCTCGGCCTCATGCTGTTGTCGCTCACCCTCATCCGCGAGGCGACCAAGCCACTCACCGATGCCAGCCTCTTCCACGACGTATTGGCGGCGGTCGGCCGCGAGGAGATTATCGCCTTCATCGTCGGGGCGGCGCTGGCCTGGGCGTTCCATTCGACGCTCGCCGCCATCCTGCTGGTCACCTCGTTCCTCGCCAATGGCAGCCTGGAACTGGCGGGCGCGCTGGCCTTCATCCTCGGCATCAATCTCGGCGGCGGGCTGCCCTCGGTGACAGCAACACTCGCCCTGCCGCCACCGGCGCGGCGCCTGCCGCTCGCCAATTTCCTGTGCCGGGGTGCGGCGGCCCTTGGCTGCGTGGCCTTCCTCGGCAAAATCGGGCCCATGGCGCAGAGCCTGCCGGTGGGGCCAGTCGAGGCGGCCGTCGTTTTTCACACGGCCTTCAACCTCGTTGTGGGCCTTGTGTTCCTGCCCTTCACCGGTCTGGTCGAGAAACTGATGCTGCGGCTGCTGCCGGACGAGACGCTGGAGGCCGACCGCCTCGCCGCACCGCGCTATCTCGATGCCAAGTCGCTGGCCACGCCGACGCTGGCGCTGTCCAACGCGCTCTTGGAGACGGTGCGGATGACCGAGGTTCTCGACCGCATGTTCGAGACCGCGCTCACCGCGTTGCGCTTGGGCAGCCTCGAGACGCTCAAGTTGCTCAAGGGCCTCGACGAGCGCCTCAATGCCTTCCAGACGGCGGTGCAGAGCTATCTTGCCGATCTGGCCCAGGCGGAGCTCTCGGCGCCGGAGGCGCGCCGCGCCCTGGAGATCACCCTCTACACCAGCAATCTCGAACACGCGGGCGACATCATCCACCTCAATCTCGCCGACCGCATCAAGGCCAAGGCCAAGGAAAGCATCGCCTTTACCGTCGAGGAACAGGCCTCGCTCGACGATCTCTGCCTGATCATCCACGACAATCTGCGCATGGCGACCGGGGTACTCTCGTCCGGCGATCTCGAAGGCGCCAAACGGCTGATCGCCCAGAAGGACGCCTTCCGGGCGCTGGAGAACAAGGTGCTGGACGAGCATTTCCGCTCCGGCTCGCGCGGCCGCGGCGCCGCACTCCGGCGCAGCGCGCTTTATGTCGACATGATCCGCGATCTGCACCGGATCAATTCGCATGTGGTGGCCGCCGCCTATCCGGTGGTGGAGCAAGCCGGCCTGCTGCGCGGCTCCAGGCTGCGCCAGACGGCGAAGCGTTAAGCTGTTGCCGGGCGGCTTTCGGTCACTGGGTCTTGAATTTGCCTGACGAGAGCGTTTGATTGCCGCTCACCTCGATGGCCAACACTTCCCAATCGTAGCGCGCCGCCGGTTCGAGGAAGCCTCTTGGAACGGTCATTCGCGTTACCGAAGGCGGAAGGTGCATGCTCAGGGATCCGATTGTGCCGATCATGTGCCGTTGTGGCGGCCCGATCTTTTCGACGATGAGTTGATAGGAGATGATTTTGGCCTTGGTCCCCTTGATCGTCTTGGTGACCGGAGTCCACCGCATGACGAGATCGGCGACGGGAACCGTGGCACCCTCGAGTGGCGAGAGAAGTACGGGACCGGCCGGAATGTCGTGAGTAAGCCAGGCAGTTCCCGACGTGATGCCAGGGCCGGCGCCCGCACCCGCCACCGGCCCGGAAATCTTGTAATGGCCTTCCGGCAGCGTGGACAGAAGTTTGTTGATAGGAACATCGGCATTCTCCGGCTCCACGGTCTCGAAGAAGAGTTCGGTCATGCCGAGCCGGCGCAACTTCCCGCTGGCCTCGAAATCGAGAACCACGCCGTCCGGACCCGTAACGGTCAGTAGCTTCCAGCCCTCGCTATCGATGGCTCCCTGAAAGCCGGTGTCGTGGTCGGTGGCATTGTGTTCGATGTTCAGCTTGGCTTCCTTGAGCGGAATTACCGGTTGGGCGCCGGCGCCCGGCGGCGGGCCGAATGCGATGCCGATCAATGCTGCGAACGCGGCCGGCTTGACGAAACAAATGGTCATGGCGTCACTCCTCGGATTTGCAAGCCGCCACAATGCGCCGTCAACCGCCGGCAGCAATCCGCCTCATGCGATACGCAGCCCCGGCGCGGCAACTGGAGCCGGTCACGCGGCCGGCATAAGACAAATGTGAGTTGCGCCCGGCGGCGGGATCAGGCTTCGCTGTCGGCCCGGTTGTCGACCAGCGTCAGCGTCCGCACCGGAACATTGCCGCGATCGCTTTCCGATGGAAACAGATCCTCGAGGAAATACGCCGCCAGTTCGGCACGGCTGGTGAGGCCCGATTTGCCATAGATGGCGGCCGCCTGCTGGCGGACGGTCGCGGCGCTGGAATTCCGGACCGCGGCGATTTCCTTGTGCGACAGGCCTTTGAGCATCAGGACGGCGACGTCGCTTTCGCCCGCCGTCAGCCGCCAGTCGGCGAACTGCCGGCGGATGGCGGACCCCAGACCATCGATGTGAACCCGCGCTGCGGAACGCCATTTTTCGCCGTCGGCGCGGGCCGCCGACAACTTGCCCAGAAGTTCGTTGCGCTCGCTCCGCACCCCGCGCATTTCCTGGGCAAAATAGCTGGTGGCGACAACGGCCAGCGCCAGAAGCGCCATCTCGAAGAGATCGCCGGCGAACTCGACAATCGAAAACGCCTCGTCGCTCTTGACGGTTTCCATGGCGGCGAGGGAGAGAAACAGCGCCAGCGCCAGTCCGCAATAGACAGCGATTCTATTCATGTGTCGCGCCCTCCAATTGGCCTCACAGTGGCAAGGCTGAATGGTGAAATTGGCCAAATTGGGACTGCCTCAAGCCGTCGCCGCCACCGCCGCCGGCATCACCTCGCTGCGCTCGGCCAGCTTGGCGCGTTCCTTGGCGCGTTCGGCGGCGGCTTCCTCGCGGCGCTTCATCACTTCGTAGGCGATGGCGCCGGCCAGCGAGATGGCGATGATGATGACGGCGAGCGCCGACAGCGCCGGCGTCGTGCCCTGGCGCACCTCGCCGGCCAGAACCGTCACCAGCGTCTTGTCGGCGAGAATGGCAAATGTCGTGGTGTTGTAGTTCTCGAAGGAGGAAAGGAAAGCGATCACCGCCGCCGAAATCAGCGCCGGCTTCAGGAACGGCAGCAGAATGTGCCAGAACACCTGCGGATAGCTGGCGCCGAGATCGAGGGCGGCTTCCTCCTGGTCGCGGTCGAAGCGCTGCAGCCTGGCCATGATGATCAGCAGGCAGTAGGCGGCGATGAAACTCGACTGGCCGAAGATGGCGAGAATGACGCCCTTGTAGAAAACCGCCTTGGTGACGTCGGTGAGCCCCATCATGTCCTTCCAGAAGATCACCGTCGAAATGCCGATGATCACGCCCGGGGTCAGCACCGGCGAGACGGTAACCAGATAATAGAGGCCGCGGGCCCGGTGATAAATCTGGTTCATGACGATGGAAGCCGCCAATCCCACCGGCACGGAGACGGCAACCACGCCGAACCCGATGACAATCGAATTCCACAGGCCTTCCATCATCGCCCGGTGGTTCCACAATTTGACGAACCAGTCGAGCGTGAAGCCCTCGATGGGATAGGCCTGGGGATAGGCGGGCGTGTTGAAGGCGGTGACGCTCATTACCAGCAGCGGCCCGAAGAGATAGAGGAAAAACAGGAAAACGTAGAAGGCGATCATCGCCTTCATGACGATGCGCGAACTCATCTGATGGTCTCCCCGAGCGAGACCTTGAACAGGCGCAGCATCAGCATGACGAAGACGATGCAGGCGGCGAGCAGGATGAAGGCGTAAGCGGCGCCGCGCGGCCAGTTGAAGGCCTGGAAGAAGAAGTCGTAGACGATGGAAGTGAACCACAGCGTGTTGGGGCCGCCTAGGAACTGGGGCGCCGCCAGCGAACCCGCCGACAGCATGAACACCATGGTGCAGCCCGAGGCGATGCCGGGCTTGGCATGGGGCATCACCACGTCCTTGTGGATGCGCCACCAGGTAGCGCCGAGATCGCGCGCCGCCTCGATCTGGTTCTTGTCGAGGCTTTCGATGGCGTTGTAGAGCGGGAAGACCATCACCAGCAGATAGGCGTAGGAGAGGCCGACATAGAGGCCGGTGTCGTTGCCGAGGAAGTCGATCGGCGCATCGGTTATGCCAAGGCCCATGAGCGACTGGTTGATGAGGCCCTTGGAGGCAAGCAAGAGGCGCAGCGAGAAGGCGCGCAGGATCTCGTTCACCCAATAGGGCACGATCAAGCCGAGCATGAGGAGACGCACCTTCTGCGCGGTTCCGGCCTGCGCCATGTAATAGGCGAGCGGATAGCAGATGGCGAAATTGGCGGCGGTGACCAAGACCGAAGCCAGGATCGAGAACAGGAACGCCGCCATGTGGTTGGTGTTCCAGTCGCCGCTCGACGGCTCCACGAAGAAGGACTTGTATTGCCGGAAGGTGAGGAAATCCTCCGGTCCGCCCCGCCGCAAGGGCGGCAGTTTCGGATGGAAGCTCTCCTGCGCCATGTAGAGATAGGGAAGGACGACGAGAAACAGGGCCCAGAAGGCGACGAGAGCGATGAAGACGATGCCGAGCGTCATGCCGTTGCGCTCGAAGAAGCTCTTGTGGGTGGGATCGTGAACGGCCTTCGCCTCATAGCGCGACAGCGCCCAAAAGGCGGCTATGACCACAAGAGGGATGAGAAAAATCGCGAATCTACTCACGCGCCATCTTTCCTTCCGGCAGGACGAGGCCATGGTCGGCGTCATAATTGACCGAGGCGGCAGTCCCCCGCTCGGGAATCTTCGCGCCGCCATGGCGGCCGACGGTGAGGGTGATGTCCTTCTTGGCCGCACCCTTGAGGAAGATATGGGTGGCATTGCCCTCAAAGGCGACATTGAGCACGGTGGACGTGAAAGTCGTGTCCTTGCCGCCCTTGCCGAGCATGAGCGACTCCGGGCGCACGAAGAGGATTGCCCGGCCGCCCGCCTTGAGGCCCTTCGGGTTGCGGCCGCGCAAGGGACCGAAGGCCGTTTCGATCACGGCGCCGTCCTCGTCCGCCTTCACCACCTTGCCGGCGAAGGGATTGTTCTCGCCGACGAATGAGGCGACGAAGGCGGTGTCGGGATTGTCGTAAACGGTCTTGCCGTCGGCCACCTGTTCGATGATGCCTTCGTTCATCACCGCGATGCGGTCCGACATGGTGAGCGCCTCGCCCTGGTCGTGGGTGATGTAGATGAAAGTGATGCCGACGCGTTTCTGGATGTCGCGCAATTCGTTGCGCATGTGCTGGCGGAGCTTGAGGTCGAGAGCCGAGAGCGGCTCGTCGAGCAGCAGCACCTGGGGCTCGACGGCGAGTGCCCGGGCGATCGCCACGCGTTGCTTCTGGCCGCCGGAAAGTTCGCCCACCAGCTTCTGGCCCTGATCCGGCAGGGCGATGAGATTGAGAAGCTTCTCGGCCTTTTTCATGCGCTCGGATTTCGAGGCTCCCCGCACCCTGAGGCCATAGGTGATGTTCTCGGCCACCGTCATCAGCGGAAACAGCGCCAGGTTCTGGAAGATCAGCGCGGTCGGGCGTTTGTTGGGGCCGATGCCCGTCATGTCCCGGCCGTCGATGCGGACGGCGCCTTCGGAGGGATCGAGAAAGCCGGAGACGGTGCGTAGAATGGTGGTCTTGCCGCAGCCCGAGGGCCCGAGGAAGGAAAAGAACTCGCCGCCCTTTATGGCGAGAGTGGCACCGCTCACCGCGGTGAATTGTCCGAATTTGACCGTCACGCCATCTAGTTCAACGCCCGCGCTCATGCGCTACCGTCCCCTTGGCATTTTTGCCGATTTAAGACCGTATGTCGCGGACGGTCCAGTGCCAATTATCCCGCATGCCCGGTCATAAAAAATCATCCCGGCTTGCGCCGGGATGATCGGAGAAATGCGGGCAGGTGATCAGGCCGATTTGAACTTGTCGGCGTACTGGGTCCGGATTTCGCCGAACCACGACGGCTCGGGCGGACGGTGCCAGAGTTTCTTCAGCGCGTCGCCCGGATAGGCTTCCTGGAAGTTCTTCTTGGCCACATCCGACAACAGCGTATCGGCGCCGGTGACGACTGGGTTGTAGCCCGAGCCTTCGGCCGCGGCGGCGGACACCTCCGGGGTCTGCAGATATTCGAGGAAGGCATAGACCTGATCGACATTCTTGGCGGCCTTGAGCAGCGACAGGCCGTCGAGCCAGGCAATCGCCCCTTCCGTCGGCGCCTGGTAAGAAACAGGCTTGCCGTCCTTCTTCAGAGTGAGGGCAGGACCGTCCCAGGTCTGGCCGATCCACACGTCGTTCTCCATCAGACCGGACTTGGTGTTGTCGGCCGAATCCCAGAACTGCTTGATCCACGGCTTGTGCTCGATGGCGAAGGGAAGAATCTGATCATAGATCTTCTTCATCGAGTCTTCGTCCTTGAAGGCGTCAAGCATGCGGTTGGTCGGCAATTTGCCGTTGCCATCCATCCACAGGCCGATGCCGAGAAGCAGCGAGTGCGGCCTGCCCTGGACATGGCCCTTCACTCCGTCTTCCCAAAGCGAACCGAAGCTCAATGTAGCCGGATCGCCTTTCCAGAGGTCGGTGCGCCAGGAAATGGCTTCCGAGCCCCAGACGTGCGGCAGGTGATAGAGGCCGTCTTCCCAGGTCCAGACGCTGGACGAGCCTTCCAGCATGGAGGGGATCAGGTTGCCGGCGTTCTTGACGCGATTCATGTCGAAGGGCGCGAGCACCGCCAAATCCTTGAACTGCGGAGCGCGGTCGCGGGTCGGCTGGCAGAGGTCGAAGCCCTCGCCGCCGGTCGCCTGCAGCTTGTTGATCTGCTCCTCGTTCTGCGAGAAAGGCGTGGAGTTGACCTTGATGCCGGTGGCCTTCTCAAAGTTCGGGAGTACCGGATCGGGGAATTCGTCCGACCACATAAGCAGGCTGAGTTCACCCGAGGCCGAAAGGGCGTGCTTGACATAGAGCGGACCGGCAAAGCCCACGGCGCCGATGGCGGCACTCGCTTTCAAGAGCGAACGGCGGGAGATCATGGCCGCGCGCATCGTCTCCTGCGCCGGGGTCATGTTCGTTGGTTTTTTCATGCTGACTGTCCTCCTTGATCAAGCGGGGCGGAATGCACCGCGTGAATGATTCTTTTCGGGTCCGGCGGCGTCCGGCTTCTTCTTGTCATTTCAAACCAGTATGACGATCATGTAACAGTGAGGCAATGGGCAAATGAAGGTTGGCATTGCGTCAGGCCGGGAGCCACACCACAGGGCGGCAATAGGCGGGACCGCCGGAATGCTCTATGGAGCCGTAATGATATTTACGCCTCGCGAACTGGAACATTCCATCGCCGCGCTGCCTGCCATACGGGCGCGCAGCGGCGCCCGGGAGATCGCATGGGCCTGCGTCTGGCTCGAGGCCTGCGGCTATCCAAGCCTTGAACTGCTGGCCGAGGCGCTCGCCGATCCGGTTCAGGACCTCGAACTGCGGCGTGACTCAGTGGGTCTCGACCTCGGCCAAGTTTCCTGTGTCTTTCTGGCGGCAAAAATCATGGAGCTAGTGGCAAGAGACGGCCGCGTGTTCTTGCGCAATGTGCGCCATGGGCTTTATCTCCTGCCCTTCGCGGTCAGGGCCAATCTCGGCATCGGCTGTCCGGTCGATCCCGCCTTCGCGGTGGGCGGCGAGCGGACGCAGAACCCCTACGCTGAGAAGCTGGCTCTGGCCGAGGCCAACGGCATCAATGTCGATCAAGGGCTATGGGACCGGCTCGCAGCTCAGGCGTAACCGCGCAGCGTTTCGTAGAGGGCGCGATCGAGCTTCAACCCCTCTTTCGACAGCCGTTTGATATTGGCCTCGCGCCTGGCATTCGGCAGGCGGGCGCCTTCTTGCGACACGATCGAATTGATCAGCGCCTTGATCTGCCGGTGGAACAGCCCGCCCGAGAACACCCTAGGATCGAGTGCAATGAAGAATTGGCCCGCCCCAATGGGTTTCCCGTCATTTTCGGTAAAGGAGCCCATCTGCGGCCCGCGATCGGCGCCCGCCAGCGCCGCGCACATGACCTCGACGATCAGCCCTTGGCCAAAGCCCTTGTAGCCGCCGAAGGGCGCCATGGAGCCCTCAAGGCCGCGGTTGGGATCGGTGGTGGGGTTCCCCTCCTTGTCGAGGGCCCAGCCCAGGGGAATGGCTCTGCCCTCCTCCGCCGCCCGCTTCACCGCCGTCCAGGCCAAGGCGGAAGACGACTGGTCGATGAGGAAGGCGATCTTGCCCTTCGGCCCCGGCACGGCGAAGGATAAGGGATTGGTGCCGATCACCGGCCTGTTGCCGCCGGCGGGCGCAATCGTCGGTGACGCATTGGTGAAGCCGAAGGCGACGAGGCCGTGTCGCGCCAGATAGCCGGTGTGGAAGCCCAGTGTTGCCGCATTGTAGGAATTATGCACGGCAAGCCCGGCGATACCGAATTTCTTCGCCGCGGGGATGAGCTTCGCGAAGCCCGCCTCGATCGCCGGATGGGCAAAACCATTCCTGGCATCGGCGCGGAAGGCCACGGCTGAGACCTTGCGCACGGCCGGCTTCACCTTGCCTTTCACTTTGCCGCTCTTCGCATGCCGGCAATAATATTGCAGCCAATAGAAGCCGTGGCCTTCGAGGCCGGAGAGCTCCGTATCGAGAATGGCCTCGGTGAAATAGCTGGCATTTTGCGGCGCCGTGCCGGAGCCGGTCAGCGCTTCGAATATGAGCTTTCTCGCTTGTTTCGGCGTGAGCGTCACCGTCCCGGCCATGGCCCCACTCTCCACTGCAATCCTCGGCCCATTCCAAGCATTTGCGGGATACGCAGGCAAGCGCTAGAAGCGGCGGCTTCACTCCGGAGACGACCATGGCCGGCCCGCTTTCCCATATCCGCGTTCTCGATCTCACCCGCGTGCTGGCCGGGCCCTGGGCGACGCAGCTTCTCGCCGATCTCGGCGCCGAAGTGATCAAGATCGAGAAGCCGGGCGAAGGCGACGATACGCGCGGCTGGGGTCCGCCCTTCATCAAGAATGCCGACGGCAGCTACGGCGATGCTGCCTATTTCCTCTCCACCAATCGCGGCAAGTCGTCGGTCACCATCGACATGGCGACAGCCGGCGGACAGAAGCTGATCCGCCACCTCGCCGCCAAGTCCGACATCGTCATCGAAAATTTCAAGGTGGGCGGGCTTGCCAAATACGGCCTCGATTACGACAGCCTGAAGCAGGTCAACCCCAAGCTCGTCTATTGCTCGATCACCGGCTTCGGCCAGAACGGCCCCTATGCCCAGAGGGCGGGCTACGACTTCATGATCCAGGGCATGGCGGGAATCATGTCGGTGACCGGCCAGCCGGACGGCACGCCGGGTGCGGAACCCATGAAAGTCGGCGTTGCTTTCGCCGACATCTTTACCGGCCTCTATGCGGCGATCGGCATGCTGGGCGCCCTCTACCACCGCGACCGCAGCGGCGAGGGCCAATACATCGACATGGCGCTCCTCGATTCACAAGTTGCGGTGCTGGCCAATCAGGCGCTCAACTATCTGGTGGGCGGCGCAGCACCAACCCGGCTCGGCAACGCCCACCCCAATATCGTGCCGTACCAGACTTTCGAGACCAAGGACGGCTACATCATCATCGCGGTGGGCACCGACCGGCAGTTCCGCGAATATTGCCGGATCGTCGGCCGCCCCGGCCTGGCCGACGAGGAGCGCTTCCGGACCAACCGCGGCCGCGTCGACAACCGCAAGGATCTCATCGCGCTGCTGGCCGAACCCATGAAGGCGCGCGGCACGGCGGAATGGGTCGCCGCATTGGAGGCCGCCGCGGTGCCCTGCGGGCCGATCAACACCATCGATCAGGTCTTCGCCAATGAGCAGGTCCTTGCCCGCGGCTTGCAGATCGGCCTGACCCGCGACGACGGCGTCCAGGTGCCGGGCGTCGCCAATCCGATCCAGTTTTCGGGCACTCCAATCGAATATGATAAAGCCCCGCCCCGGCTGGGCGACGGGACGGAGCGGGTGCTTGCCGATGTGCTGGGACTTGCCAGCGACGAGGTCGCCGAGCTCCGGGCTTCGGGGGCCATTGGCTAGGCGTCGTTTTCAGGCTATCCGCAGCATTCGAAGCGGAGCATACAGCGGGTCGACATGGCCAATCTGATCGTCACCTACTGGCGCGGCATTCCTTCGGCGGTCGCGGTGAAAGCCGGGCGCAAGGAGGAAAAACGCATGCTCCCCGAACGCTTCCAGGAAGCCATAGACATGGCCGCCATGCGCGGGCGGGCTTCCGACACGGACAGCTATCTCGCCGACTGGCGCCGGGCCGAACCGGTTGCGGTAAGTGACGATCTGGCGGCCGAGGCCGACAAAGCCAAGGCCGCGATCGAAGCGGCCTATGACAAGGACAGACTCAAGGCGCTCATTGCGAATGGAGGAAATGAACCCGCATGACCCACACTCTCGTTGCCTCCGCCACCCGCCAGCACATCGTCGGCTTCGACCGGCCCTTCACGGTGATCGGCGAGCGCATCAATCCGACGGGGCGCAAGAAACTCGCCGCCGAAATGCAGGCGGGCAACTTCGACACGGTGATCAAGGACGCCCTCGCCCAGGTCGCCGCCGGCGCCCACATTCTCGACGTCAATGCCGGGGTCACCGCCGTCAACCCGAACGAGACCGAGCCGCCGCTGCTGCGCCAGACCCTGGAAATCGTCCAGTCGCTCGTCGACCTGCCGCTGTGCATCGACAGTTCGGTGACCTCGGCGCTCAAGGCCGGTCTCGAAACCGCCAAGGGCCGCCCGCTGGTCAATTCGGTGACCGGCGAGGAGGAGAAGCTCGAAGCCATTCTGCCGCTGGTGGCCAAGTACAATGTCGCCGTCGTCGCCATCTCCAACGACGAGACCGGCATTTCGGAAGACCCGGACGTGCGCTTCGCGGTGGCCAAAAAGATCGTCGAGCGCGCCGCCGATCACGGCATCAAGAGCCATGACATCGTTGTCGATCCCCTGGTCATGCCGATCGGCGCCATGGGCACGGCGGGCCAGCAGGTGTTCCGCCTGGTGCGCCGCCTGCGCGAGGAGTTGAAAGTCAACACCACCTGCGGCGCCTCCAACGTGTCCTTCGGCATGCCGAACCGCCGCGCGCTGACCGGCTATTTCCTCGCCATGGCGGCAAGCCACGGCATGACCTCGGCCATCATGAATCCGCTGCACGACGAGGACATGCATGCGATCTTCGGCGCCAATGTGCTGAACGGCACCGACAAGCACTGCAAGTTCTGGACCAACAGGTTCCGCGAGATGACCGCAGCCCCATCGGCTGCGGCACAGGCGGCGGGCGAGATTTCGTCAAATGCCGATATCGAGGCCCGCCGCAAGGCCCGCGAGGAACGCAGACGGCGGGGATAGGATGACCGACGCCCTCATCGTCTTTACGCCTTCGGGCAAGCGTGGGCGGTTTCCGATCGGCACACCGGTGCTGCAGGCGGCCCGCGCGCTCGGCGTCGATATCGATTCGGTGTGCGGCGGGCGGGCCATCTGCGGGCGCTGCCAGGTCGATGTCGGCGAAGGCGAATTCGCCAAGCACGCCATCACTTCGGCAGTCTCGCATCTTTCCGAATTCTCCGGGGTCGAGGAGCGCTACGAGCGGCTGCGCGGGCTCATCCCCGGCCGCCGCCTGTCCTGCCAGACCAAGCTTCTGGGCGATGTCGTCATCGACGTGCCGCCGGAAAGCCAGGTGCACAAGCAGGTGGTGCGCAAGGAGGCCGACACCCGCGTCATCGAACTCGATCCGGCGACCCGCCTGTGTTTCATCGAGGTTGAGGAGCCGGATATGCACAAGCCCTCCTCCGACCTCGATCGCGTCTACAAGGCCCTGAAGGAACAATGGGATATCGGCGATCTCTCATGCGATCTGTCAATTATCTGCAATTTGCAGAAGACGCTGCGCAAAGGCGAATGGAAGATCACAACGGCGGTCTATTCGCGCTCCCCCGGCGGCGGCAATCGCCTCGCCGCCATCTGGCCCGGCTACCATGACGAGCTGTTCGGCCTGGCGATCGACGTGGGCTCCACCACCATCGCCGCCCATCTCACCAATCTGTCGACCGGCGAGGTCGCCGCTTCGGCGGGGCTGATGAACCCGCAAATCCGCTTCGGCGAGGATCTGATGAGCCGTGTGTCCTATGTGATGATGAATCCGGGCGGCGAGGCGGAAATGACCAAGTCAGTGCGCGCGGCGCTGAACACGCTCAGCCGGCAGGTCGCCCAACAGGCGGGCATCGAGCTCGGCGATATTCTGGAAGTGGTCCTCGTCGGCAATCCGGTGATGCACCATCTGTTCCTCGGCATCGACCCCACGGAACTGGGCGGCGCTCCCTTCGCGCTCGCCACCGGTCTTCCCATCACGGTTCCCGCCCGCGATCTCGACTTGCAGCTCAATCCCGGCGCCTACGCCTATGTGCTGCCCTGCATCGCCGGGCATGTGGGCGCCGATACGGCGGGGGTGGTGCTCTCGGAAGCGCCGCACGTTCAGGACGACATCATGCTCGCCGTCGATGTCGGCACCAATGCCGAAATCGTGCTGGGCTCGAAGGCGCGGCTTCTCGCCTGTTCCTCGCCCACCGGCCCCGCCTTCGAGGGCGCCCAGATTTCGAGCGGCCAGCGCGCCGCCCCCGGCGCCATCGAGCGCATTCGCATCGATGCCCAAACGCTCGAGCCGCGCTACAAGGTGATCGGCTGCGATCTGTGGTCGGACGAACCGGGCTTCGAAGAGGCCGTTGCCGCCACCGGGGTCACCGGCATCTGCGGCTCCGGCATCATCGAGGCGATTGCCGAAATGTATCTCGCCGGCATCATCAATCAGGACGGGCTGGTGGACGGCTCGCTGGCGGCGAAGAGCCCCCGCGTCGAGGCCTACAAGCGCACCTTCAATTATGTGATCCGCGCCCCCAAACCCGATGTGAACGAGCCCCTGATCCGCGTCACCCAGAACGACGTGCGCGCCATCCAGCTCGCCAAGGCGGC
>JBQTKG010000003.1:0-10131 GCA_052386315.1 Hyphomicrobiales bacterium | reverse complement strand
GCGCCCCGAGGGCCGCAACGTCTTCTATCGCGCCGAGCCGAAGGGGCTCGCGCCCCTCGTCGATTGGATGAGCCACTACTCCGTGTTCCGGCGCGACCGCTTCGCTAACCTCAGAACCCTCCTGAAGGAGATCGATCCATGAGCGACGCCGCCTTGAAGTCCGACAATGCAGCCTGACTTGGAAGGGACGTCAGAGGATGTAAACCAGAAGCGCGCCGTTGGAGAAGATGCGCACCGCGACGATGCGGCCAAGCGGCACTCCGGCATCGGAAAGGGCGGCGCGGATGGCGGGATTGGCCCCGAGCGCGGCGCGCAGGCGGCGGACGCCCACTGCATTTTTCTGGGCGCTGATTTCGAGTTCGGCGGGCTCCGGCGCGTCGTCGCGCATCCTGGGCACGAGGCGGAATTGCAGATCGATCACGGTGACGCTCGGCACATGCCTGAGCCCCGCGACATTGGCGGCGCGGCTGCCGGCCGACATGATGCCGACATGGGCATCGCGGAAATTATCCGCCGTCAATTGCGCCTGCGCCATGCCGCCCATCAGCAGCAGTCCGGTCAGGCCGACTGTAAGAATCCGCATTGCGTGCTTCATGGATGAATTCCCTGGCCGGGGTCCATGGCTAATCTATGGCGCGCACAGCAACGCAGAACACAATCGAGTGTGATTGGCTATCAGAGGATGAAGACCCGCAGCGAGCCGTTGGAGAAGATGTGAACCGCCAGGATGCGGTTCACCTTAACCCCGGTCTTGGCAAGGGCGGCGCGGGTCGCCGGATTGGCCTTGAGCGCCTTGCGCAGGCGGTTGACGCCCACTGCATTTTTCTGGGCGCTGATCTCGAATTCGGCCAGATTGAGCCTGACCTTGCGCATGACGCCCAAACCCAAGAGCCGCAAATCGATGACCGTCACCCGCGGCACCCGCCGCAGGGCGGCGATCTCAAAGGCGGCATTGCCGGCATCCATGATGCCGACGGTCGCCTGGCGGATGGTTTCGTCGGCGATCTGCGCCTGTGCCCGGCCGCCGGTCAACAACAGGGCCGCAAGACATACGGAAAATTCTCGTCTGCCCCAATTCATGACAAACCTCCATGGCCGCGATCCATGGCCGATATATGGCCTTAGGCGCGCAGCCTTGACAAGCTCATCACCGGCTCGATCTCGCGGAAGCCGGTCAGCAGCTCGTAGAGGAAGCTCTTGAGCCGCGCCGCCAGATGGGCCTGCATGCCGGCCTCGTCGCCGAGCAGGAAGGAGCGCAGCGAGAAGCGCTTGTTGGCGATCACCGCGGCGGCGGCGCGGTCGAGGACCGGCATGTCGATCACCAGCCTGGCATCCGAATCGTCCAGCGCGCTGCCGACATGGGCGTTGCGCACCGGCACCAGCAGGTCGGGCACGACATTGCGGGCGATACCGGAGGCCGCCTTGAGCGATTGCCCGGTGCGGTCGACGATGAACAGGACCACCAGGGCGAAGCCCCTGGCGCGGGCCTCATCGGCGAAGCCGAGTTCGGTCACGGCCTCGAAAAAGGGCGCGGTTTGCGGGGCCGGCAGGTCGATCACATAGTCGCGGCCGGGCGACTCGAGGATGGTGTCGAACAGCTTCATGCGGCCGTGCATCTGGGCGAAATCGACAAGCGCGGTGCGGCCGGGGAAATAGGCGCGCAAGTGCCCCTCCGGATGGCCGGCATCGATGACGAAAGGATCGTGGCCGTCGAGCATGAGATAATCGACCAGCACCCGGGCCAGCAGGGTCTTGCCGTTGCGGTGCCGGTCGGAGCAGACGATGTAGATGATGGGGGTCGCGGCCAAGCGCTGTCCCGAAAGCCTAGTCCTGCAGCCCGGTCTGCGGCGCCCGGCCGCCGCTCAGCAGGTCCTGGATCAGCTTGACGCGGGCGAACTCGGAGTCGATCTCCGAGCACCACTTGCGCACGTAGCCGCGCAGCACGAAGGAGAACTTGCCGGGGGCGCCGTCGGCGGCGCGGTTCTCGATGAAGTCCTTGAAGGTGACGCCGGAGAGATCGACCTGCTCGTAGGCCATCTCGTTGAGCTTCGGGATGTCGATTTCCTGGGCCTTGGGAATCTGGGCGAAATACTTGCGGTGGGTGTTCTGGTCCCACTCGAAGAAATTCGTCTCGTTGATGAAGTTGCGGGCGACGACATAGTTCACGCCCTGCATGTATTTGGCGATCTCGCCCATCTCGTCGAGCGAGGCGATGGAGGGGCCGATGACATGGAACAGGCCGAGAGTGAACATGCCGCCGCGGGCCGCCTCGAGCACGCCGATGCGCTCGAACATGTCGAGCGCATAGGTCATGTTGCCGGCCCTGAGATCGACGAGGGTGACGGGGACATTGGCGGTCTCGAGCGTGTCAAGCATCTTCATCTGGTGCGCCACATTGCCGAGGTCGATGACTTCGGTGAGACCCGGGTAGAACCGCCTGAGCTGGCCGCGCGGATGCTCGGTGTCGAAGGCGCGGCTGAGCACGCTCTTGCGCACGAAGAAATCGAGAAGCGCCCGCGAAATCGTGGTCTTGCCGACGCCGCCCTTATCGGCGCCTACCAGAATCAAGGTCGGTTTCATGGAATATCCCCTGCATTGGCCTCGGTGAAGAGGCGTTGTCTAACATGGCTTCCGGCGCGAGTATACCGCCGAAAGGAAGGTTTTGGCGGAGACCGGCTTCGGCTATAAGCGGGGCCGAAAGTGGAGGCCCAACATGATTTTTCTTCTGTCCGGCATCGCCGTATTCGCTGGCGTTCATCTTTTTTCCATGCTGCTGCCCGGCCAGCGCGACGGGCTCAGGGCACGGCTCGGCGAGCGGCCGTGGAAGTGGACTTTCGTGCTCATCTCGCTCTTGGGCCTCGCTCTGATCGTGCGGGGCTTCCTCTTGTCGCGCTCGGGGCCGGCGGCGGCCGATCTTCTCTATATCCCGCCGGACTCGCTGCGGCCCGTCACCGCGTTGATGGTGCTCATGGGCTTCATCGCGATCGGCGCCGCCCACGGCAAGGGCTATATCAAGTCGTGGATCAAGCAGCCGATGTCGATCGGCATCGCTTTGTGGGCGGCGGGCCATCTGCTCGCCAATGGCAAGCGCGCCGCCGTTTATATGTTCGGCGCCTTTCTGGCGCTGGCGCTCCTCGACATCATCCTGTCGACGGCCCGCGGCAAGCTTCCCGCCCACGAGCCGCGCATCCGCTCGGACGCGATCGCGGCGATCGCCGGCATGGTGCTGTTCGCGATCTTCCTGTTCGGTTTCCATCCTTACGTGCTGAACCTGCCGGTCGCCGGATGATCCGGCTGGTGCCGCGGCAATGACCGGCCGGCTCATCGGCATCGCCTGGCGCGGCAAGAGCCGGGCGCCGATGCAAACGGCCGAAAGCAGAACGATAACGCTTGCCGCCGGACTGGCGGGCGATTGCAAGGGGGCGAAGTTCCCGGAACGCCAGATCACCATCCTGAGCCGCGAGGACTGGGAGGCCGCCCTTGCCACACTCGGCGATCCCGATCTGCCATGGACCGCGCGGCGCGCCAATTTGCTGGTTGAGAATGTCAAGCTGCCGCGGGCTGAGGGATCGCAGATGCGGGTGGGCGCCGTCCGGCTCGAGGTCACCGGCCAGACATCGCCTTGCGAAGTCATGGAACGGGCCTTTCCGGGCCTGCGCAAGGCGCTTTCTCCCGAGTGGCGGGGCGGGGTCACCTGCAAGGTGATTGCCGGCGGCGAAGTGCAAACCGGCGATGAGGTCTCGGTAAGCAAGGCCGTCCGTGAACGGAAGGTTCTATTGCCGGAATAATGGCTAGAGGATAGTTTGTCGTCATGTCAGTGCAAATCTCGTCCAAGCGTACCACGGCCCCGGAAATCGGCGCGCGCAAAGGCGGCGTGCCGATCGTGGCGCTCACCGCCTATCATGCCCATACCGCGGCGATCGCCGACAAGTATGTGGATTTCCTGCTGGTCGGCGACAGCCTCGGCATGGTGATGCACGGCTTCGAATCGACGCTCCCGGTTCCGCTCGACCTGATGATCGTGCACGGCCGCGCCGTGATGCGCGGGGCGAAGCGGGCGCTGGTGGTGCTCGACATGCCGTTCGGCTCCTATGAGGAGAGCCCGGCGCAGGCCTTCCACAATGCCGCGAAGGCGATCAAGGAAACCCAGTGCGGCGCCATCAAGCTGGAAGGCGGCCGGCGCATGGCCGAGACCATCCGCTTCCTCAGCGAGCGCGGCATTCCGGTGATGGCCCATATCGGGCTGACGCCGCAGTCGATCAACATGCTGGGCGGCTACAAGACGCAAGGGCGTAGCCGCGAGGAATGGGCGGCGATCGAGGAAGACGGGCGCGCCGTATCCGACGCCGGCGCCTTCGCGGTGGTGGTGGAGGCGGTGGCCGAGCCCCTGGCGGCGAAGATCACCAAGTCCATCGCGATTCCGACCATCGGCATCGGCGCCTCGGCGGCCTGCGACGGACAGATCCTGGTCATGGAAGACATGCTCGGCCTGTCGCCCAGGGTGGCGAAATTCGTCAAGGAATTCGGCGAGGTCGGCAAGGCCATCGAAAAGGCGATTGCAGCCTATGCCGAGGAGGTGCGCTCGCGCAGTTTTCCGGGGCCGGAGAATACCTATGAGGTGAAGGATTGATCCTTCCGGGGGTCGCGCTGGCGCGGCGTTAGGTTCAGGCTGTCAATGAACGGCCGGAAGTGCGCCGGCGCGTCACTGCTTCGGCTTGGTGTGGTCGTGCCCGCCCTCTCCTTCGTGTTCTCCTTCCATCATGTGGTGCATGAATTCCTTGATCCGCGGCGGAATATCGGCGTCCGAAAATTTCTTTTGCTCGTCCGCATGGTGAACAAAGGCGATGATGTCGGCAAGTTCCTGGCCGGTGAGTTGGATGGGCGCGCCAAGCTCCTCGCGCTGCAGGGCGACCATCGCCTCGGCCCCGTCCCACATCCTGGCGGCGAACTCGAAGGGGTTCATCGGCAAGACCATTGTCGATGCGTCGAGGGGCGGCGCATCCTCCCCACCCACCTTGTTGACCGCATGGCAGACGACACAGCCCTTGCCGGCGAAGAGCAGCCTGCCGCGAGCCGCGTCCATGCTTGGCATCATGAGGCCCGGGCTCATCATGTCGTGTCCCATCGTTCCGGAAGCCTGTCCGCCGGCCTTATCATGGCTGGCGGCATAAGCCGGGTGGCTAGCGACTACAAACAGGTCGAGCGCTCCGGCCAACAGCATTACGGGCAAGATTTTCATACGATCCTCCGTCCGATGATATTGTTCCCTCCAATCTCGAGGTGCCGGCGATCGCGGCAAAACAATCATCCGATCCGAAATCCAAAGAAGACGGCTTCACGAAGCGGAGATTGCGGCTTTGGACGGGCGTTGGCAAGAGGCCGCAATGCCGATGGAACCTCTGGGATGCGCGGCCGGCATGGCGAAGGCCATGGAGAGGACCTATGAGTTAGCACAGGCGCGCGGCGGAAATGCCTTGATTTGGCCCCGGCGCTGATCTACCCCCGCTCCCCATGGCCCCGTACCGGCCGAGGAGCATTGATCCGTGAGCGATGAATCGCTGTTTCGCGAGGTGGACGAAGAAGTCCGCCAGGAACAGTACAAGAAACTGTGGGAGCGCTTCGGCAATTATGTCATCGCGCTGAGTTTCGTCGTGGTCGCGGGGGTGGCGGGCCTCAAGGGCTGGCAATATTGGCAGGTGAAGCAGTCGGAAGCGGCGGCGCAGATTTATTTCGCGGCCGTCAAGCTCGCCGCCGATGGCAAATCCGACGAAGCGCTGGCGCAATTCGCCCAGGTCCGGCATGCGGGCTACGGCCAGCTTGCCCGCATCCGCCAGGCGGGGGTTGTGGCGGGCCAGGGCAAGAGCGAGGACGCGGTCAAGATCTACGATGCCGTGGCGGTGGATGCCGCCGCCGATCCAGCGCTTCGCGATCTGGCGCGGATCAGGGCCGGCTATCTGCTCGCCGACACGGTGGCGCCCGATGCGCTGCTGTCGCGGCTTGGCGCCCTCGACCGCGAGGGCAATCCGTGGCGCCATGCGGCGCGGGAAATCTTCGGCATCGCCGCCTTCCGCACCGGCGACTATTCGATGGCCGACCGCTACATGAATGCGATCTTCGCCGATCCGGAAACGCCGGCCGCGCTGCGCCAGCGCGCCCAGATGATGATCCAGCTCATGACCCCGCTTCTCGACAAGAAATAGGCCGCAATGAAACATTCGATCGCCATCCTCCTCCTGGCAACCGCGCTCGCCTCATGCAACGCCATCGACCGGCTCACCGGCCGCATCGACAATACGGTCCTGCCCGGCAACCGCGAGGAGGCCATTCCGGGTCAAGCGTCGTTCCCCACCGGGTCCGCGGGCGGCCCGGCGACGGCGGCCGATCCCGCCGCACCGCAGGCCGAGACGGCGGCGGCGCCGGAGGAACAGGCCCCCGTCTGCCCGGCCGACGATCCCGACTGCACGCCGCCCGCCGTCGACGGAACCTTCAGCGACGGTCAATGACCGTCACCATCGCCATTCTCGGCCGGCCCAATGTCGGCAAGTCGACGCTGTTCAATCGTCTCGCCGGGCGCAAGCTGGCGCTGGTCGACGATGAGCCGGGTGTGACGCGCGACCGGCGCGAGGGCGAAGGCTCGATCGGCGATCTCAAATTCCGCCTGTTCGATACCGCCGGCCTGGACGCGGCGAAGAAAGAAAGCCTCGAGGCGCGCATGAGCGCCCAGGCCGAGACGGCGATCGACGAGGCCGATCTGGTGTTCTTCGTCATCGACGCCAGGGCCGGCGTCACACCCGTCGACCGCGACTTCGCCCAGCGCATCAGGAAGCGCGGCAAGCCGGTGGTGCTGATCGCCAACAAGGTGGAAGGCCGGGAAGCCGCTGCAGGCGTGAGCGAAGCCTATTCGCTGGGCTTCGGCGAGCCGTTGGCGATTTCCGCCGAACATGGCGAAGGCATGGAACTCATTTACGATGCGATTGCGCCCTATGCCGAGGCCGCCAAAGCCGAGAACGCCGAAGAGACGGCGGCGGGCCCCTTGCGGCTTGCCATCATCGGCCAGCCCAATTCCGGCAAGTCCACTCTGGTCAACGCCATGCTGGGCAAGGAACGCATGCTGACGGGGCCGGAAGCCGGCATCACGCGCGATGCGATTGCAACCGACTGGTCGTGGCGGGGCGAGGCGATCAAGCTGTGGGATACGGCGGGCATAAGGCGCAAGGCGAAGGTTCAGGGCAAGATCGAGAAGCTGGCGGTGGCGGATGCGCTGCGCGCCATCCGCTTTGCCGACTGCGTCGTGGTGCTGATCGATGCCTCGATGGCGATCGAGCGCCAGGATCTGGCTTTGTCCGATCTGGTGGCCCAGGAAGGCCGCGCCATCGTCCTCGCCTTGAGCAAATGGGACTTGGTCGAGGACAAGCAGAAAACGCTGAAGCAGGTTCACAGCGATCTCGAGGATGTGCTGCCGGAAATCCGCGGCGTGCCGGTCGTCACCTTGTCGGCGAAACAGGGGCGCGGCATCGACAAGCTGATGCAGGCGGTTTTCGCCGCCGACAAGACCTGGAACCGGCGGATTCCCACCGCGCAGATCAATCGCTGGCTGGAGGCGGCGCTGGCCCGCAATCCGCCGCCGGCGCCGGCGGGACGGCGCATCAAGATCCGCTATGCCACCCAGGCCGAAACCCGCCCGCCCACTTTCGCGATCTTCGGCAATCAGCTGTCGAAGCTGCCGGAGAGCTATGTCCGCTATCTGATGAACGGATTGCGCAAGGACTTCGAACTGTGGGGCGTTCCCCTGCGCTTCAGCCTGCGCGGCGGGAAGAATCCGTTCGACAAAGGGCGATAGTGTGGATTGCGGCTGAGTTTGGTAGCTGCCTTTTCTTCCGTCATCCCGGCGAAAGCCGGGACCCACGGAAATATCAAAACGGATGCGCATCGCGTCACGCGGATCGATGGGTCCCGGCTTTCGCCGGGATGACGGTATTTTTGATTGGCGGCATTAAGCGGACTTCGCCAATCCGCCAGGCGCGTAATTGTAGACGGCACCGTTGCCGATGAACGACGGCAGGCACATGGGAACGATCTGGGCGGCGACGTCTTCCGGCGCCGGCAAACTCATCGGATTCTCGCCCGGCATGGCCTCGGCCCGCATTCTGGTGCGGGTCGGACCCGGGCTGAAGCAATTGGCGCTGGCCCCGGTCGTGGCGATCTCGGCGGCATAGGTCTTGACCATGGCTTCGAGCGCCGCCTTGGAAATCGAGTAGGGTCCCCAATAGGCCAGGCATTTCTGGGCGGCGGCCGAACTTACGAAGACAGCACGGCCCGCATCGGAAGCGCGCAGCAGAGGATCGAGCGAGCGGATCAGCCGCCAGTTGGCGGTGACGTTGACCGCCATCACCTCGTCCCAAACCTTCTGGTCGACATGGGCGAGCGGTGTCAACTTGCCGAGAATGCCGGCATTGCCCACCAGTATGTCGAGTTTCTTCCAGCGCTCGAAAATCGCCGCGCCCAGCCGGTCGATGGCGGCGAAATCCTTGAGGTCGGCGGGAACCAGGGTGGCGGAGCCGCCGAGCTTGCCGATCTCGTCGTCGAGTTCCTCGAGGCCGCCCTGGGTGCGCGCCATGGCGATGACATGGGCGCCTTCCTTGGCCAGCGCCAGGGCGGCGGCGCGGCCAAGCCCGCGCGAAGCGCCGGTCACCACGGCGATGCGGTTGGCAAGCATTCCGGCCATGCGCGGTTCAGCCGGCTTCGGCGAGGAGCGAAAGCTGCTGCTTGCCGCGCTCGCCGGTCAAATCGGTGAGCGGGGTGGGATAATCGCCGGTGAAGCAATGGTCGGTGAATTGCGGCCGGTGCGGATCGCGGCCCTCATAGCCCACCGACTTGTAGACGCCGTCGACCGACAGGAAGGCGAGCGAGGCAACGCCGATGAAGGCGCGCATCTCGGCGAGCGAATGGGTGGCGGCGAGCAGCGATTTGCGCTCCGGCGTGTCGATGCCGTAAAAATCCGGATAGGCGATCGGCGGACTTGCAATCCGCATGTGCACCTCGCGCGCCCCCGCCTCGTACATCATCTGCACGATCTTGACCGAGGTGGTGCCGCGCACGATCGAATCGTCGACCAGCACCACGCGCTTGCCCGCGATCGCCGCGCGGTTGGCATTGTGCTTGAGCCGGACGCCCAGCGAGCGGATGGTCTGGGTCGGCTCGATGAAGGTGCGGCCGACATAATGGTTGCGGATGATGCCGAGTTCGAAGGGAATGCCGGTCTCGCGGGCGAAGCCCAGGGCGGCGGGCACGCCCGAGTCGGGGATCGGCACCACCACATCGGCGGAAACCGGCGCCTCGCGGGCGAGCTGCATGCCCATCTGCTTTCTCACTTCATAGACGGAACGGCCGCCGAGAATGGAATCGGGGCGCGAGAAATAGATGTATTCGAAGATGCAGGGCCTGGCCTGCTGCCTGGGGAAGGGGCGCAGCGATTCCATGCGGCCCTCGGAAATCACCACCACTTCGCCGTTGTCGACCTCGCGGATGAACTTGGCGCCGATGATATCGAGGGCGCAGGTCTCGGAGCAGAGAATATAGGCGCCGTTCAACTGGCCGACGATCAGCGGGCGGATGCCGAGCGGATCGCGGGCGCCGATCAGCTTCTTGTTGGTGAGCGCCACCAGGGCATAGGCGCCTTCCAGCGAGCGCAGCGCGTCGATGTAGCGCTCGACGATGCGGGCCTTTTGCGAGCGCGCCACCAGATGAAGGATCACCTCGGTATCGGAGGTGGACTGGCAGATGGCGCCCTGGGCGATCAGCTCCTTGCGAAGTGTCAAGCCGTTGGTGAGATTGCCGTTGTGGGCAACCGCCAGCCCGCCAGAGGCCAACTCGGCAAACAGCGGCTGGACATTGCGCAGGATGGTTTCGCCGGTGGTCGAATAGCGGACATGGCCGACTGCCGCGCGGCCTTGCAGCCGCTCGATGGTCTTGGGATTGGAAAAATGATCGCCCACCAGGCCGAGGCGGCGCTCGGTCTGGAAGCGCTCGCCATCGAAGGAGACGATGCCGGCGGCTTCCTGGCCGCGGTGCTGCAGGGCGTGCAGCCCAAGCGCGGTCAGGGTTGCCGCATCCGGGTGGCCGTAGATGCCG
>JBQTKG010000002.1:0-89117 GCA_052386315.1 Hyphomicrobiales bacterium | reverse complement strand
CGGTGCCAAGCTGAGTCACGGCACGGCGGCCTGGCTCCGTTATCATGGCGCCGAGGCCCAGGCCCTGGAGGGAGGTTTCGAGGGCTGGAAGGAGGCCCTCCTGCCACTCGTTCCTGCCACCAAGATTCCGCCGCGCGATGCCCAAGGCCGTACCGTGTGGGTGACAAGGGCGAGACCCAAGATCGACCGTATCGCCTGCCCCTGGCTGATCCGCCGCTTCATCGATGCCGATGCCGTCTTCCTCTTCGTGGCACCTTCTGAAGTTGCCATGGTGGCCGACCGGTTCAATGCCACCGCCTTCGACATCGAGGATACGTTTTGGAGCCATCGCGGCGATACTTGCACCTTCGATACGATGATCGAGGAGTTCGGCCTCGCCACAGAGCCGCTCCTGCGGCTTGCCGCCATCGTGCGCGGCGCCGATACGGCGAGGCTCGATCTGGCGCCGGAAGCGCCGGGCCTGCTGGCCGCCTCGCTCGGCCTGTCGCGCATGTTCGCCGAAGATCTGAAACAGCTCGAGGCCGGGATCGCGCTCTACGATGCCTTCTACCGCTGGTGCCGGGACGCCACCGATGAAACCCACAACTGGCCGGCCAGCAAGGCAAAGCCGTGAGTGCCGAACCCGGCTTCGGCGAGGCGGCGCGCGTCTGGGCCCGTATCGGCTGCCTCTCCTTCGGCGGCCCGGCGGGCCAGATCGCGATGATGCATCGGGAGATCGTCGAGGAGCGGCGATGGCTCAGCGAAGCGCAATATCTTACGGCGCTCAATTTCTGCATGCTGCTGCCGGGGCCGGAGGCCATGCAGCTTGCCACCTATGCGGGATGGAAACTGCACGGCACCAGGGGCGGGCTCACGGCGGGCCTGCTTTTCGTGCTGCCCGGCGCGATGGTGGTGCTGGCGCTTTCGATGCTCTACGGCGCTTTCGGCAACCTGCCGTGGATCGCCGCAGTCTTCTACGGCGTGAAGCCGGCGGTTCTGGCGATCGTCATCGAGGCGCTGTTGCGGGTTGCCCGCCGCGCCCTAAAAACCGATGTGGACTGGCTGATCGCGGCCCTCGCCTTTCTGGCGCTTTATGGCTTCGATCTGCCCTTCCCGCTGATCATTGCCGCCGCCGCGCTTACGGGGTTTCTGCGCGGTTCGAATGAGGCCGCCGCCGCCACAACGACGCGGCCGACATTCGCGGCACTCTCATCGGCCATAACCGTATGGGCCGCCGTCTGGCTGGTGCCGCTGGCGCTGCTGGCCCTGCTGCTCGGGCCCCATCACGTTCTGACCCAGATCGGCGTGTTCTTCTCCAAGCTTGCCGTCGTCACCTTCGGCGGCGCCTATGCGGTCTTGTCCTACATGGCCCAGGCCGCCGTCGAGGACAAAGCCTGGCTCACCGCGCCGGAAATGATCGATGGATTGGCCCTGGCCGAAACCACGCCGGGCCCGCTCATTCTGGTAACCCAATTCGTGGGCTATCTCGCAGCACTCCGCGCCATGGGCGGCGTCTGGGGCGGCATCGCCGGCGCCGTCGTCACCCTGTGGATGACCTTCGCCCCTTGCTTCCTGTGGATTTTTGCAGGCGCCCCATACATCGAACATATCGGCAGGAGCCCACGCCTCTCGGGCGCCCTTGCCGCCATCACCGCGGCCGTTGTCGGCGTCATTCTGAACCTGTCGCTCTGGTTCGGCCTGCATGTGCTGTTCGGCAAGGTCGAACGCATCGGCGGTATCTTCAAACCCTGGTGGCCCGATTGGACGACGCTCGACTGGGGCTCCGCTGCCCTGACCCTCATCGCGGCATTTGTGTTGCTGAAATTCCATTTCGGCATCGTCAAGACGCTCGCTCTCTGCGCCGCCCTCGGACTGCTCTGGAAACTGGCGGGCGCGTAAAGGCCGGCCGGAAATTTCCTTCTCCCCGTGGGGGAGAAGGAGGGACCCACGCCGTAGGCGTGGGAGGTTGAGGGGGATCTGGTTCTTCAGTTGCAAGACCTGATCCCCCTCACCTTCCCAACGCTGGCGCGTTGGGCCCCTCCCTCTCTCCCAAGGAGAGAGGGAAAGCTAATATTCTCCGTGTACGAATGATTACTCAGTCCCAGCGCCAGAAATCGTTGCCCGTCTTGCCATAGGCGCGGGCGAGCATCATCTTGTGGACCTCCGAGGCGCCGTCGACGAGGCGGGCCGAGCGGGCATAGCGGTAGATCCAGCCGAGCGCCGTGTCCTTCGAATAGCCCCGGGCGCCGCACAGCTGGATGCCGGTATCGGCCGCTTTGTGCAGGATTTCGGCCACGTGAATC
The DNA here is from genome assembly GCA_052386315.1 of Hyphomicrobiales bacterium. Lineage (GTDB taxonomy): Bacteria > Pseudomonadota > Alphaproteobacteria > Rhizobiales > Aestuariivirgaceae > Aestuariivirga. The sequence continues at coordinate 86,835 of JBQTKG010000002.1, read as the reverse complement.
TTGGCCATCGAGATTTCCGTCTGCGCCTTCTCGCCGCGATCGAGCTTCCAGGCGGCGTGCATCACCAGGAGCCGGCCCTTCTCGATTTCCGCCGCCGCTTCGCCCAGCATGATCTGCACGCTTTCGCGCTGGGCCAACGCCGTGCCGAAGGCCTGGCGTTCCTTGACATAGGCTTGGGCGATTTCGAGCGAGCGCTTGGCAAGCCCCAGCCAGCGCATGCAATGGGTGAGGCGGGCGGGTCCCAGCCGCATCTGGGTGAGGCGCAAGCCGTCGCCCTCTTCGAGGAGGCGATGCTCCTCCGGAATTTCAAGTCCGTCGAAGTCCAGCTCGCACACGCCGCCATGCTCCTCCGGTCCCATGACGGGCACGCGCCGCACGATGCGCCAGCCGGGAGCGTCCTTGTGATAGAGGAAGGCGGAGAGGCCGCGGCGCGCGTCCTCCGAGGTGCGCGCCACCACGATGAAATGCGAAGCCGCCGCGGCGCCCGAGATGAACCATTTTCGTCCGTGTACGACATATTTGCCGCCGCGCTTTTCCGCCCGCGTCAGCATCATGCCGCCGGGATCGGAGCCCGCCCCCGGATGCGGCTCGGTCATGGCGAAGGCGGAACGGATCTTGCCGTCGATAATCGGCTGCAGCCACTCGTCCTTCTCGGCCTCGCTCTTCAGGACCTTGTCGAGCACCGTCATGTTGCCGTCGTCGGGAGCGGCGCAGTTGAGGACGGCGGGGCCGAAGATCGAGCGGTTCGCCTCCTCGTAGAAGACCGTCCGGCCGGTCATGGAGAGCCCGAGACCGCCGCGTTCCTTGGGCATCTGCGGCGCCCACAGCCCCGCCGCCTTGGCCTTGGCGCGCAGCGGATCGAGAACCGCGAGGCGGATGTTCTCATAGGCGTCATAGGAGTCCTTGCGCTCCTCGAGCGGCAGAACTTCCGCGGCGATGAACTCCCGCACTTTGAGGCGGAGCGCCTCGATCTCGGGCGGCAGCGAGAAATCCATGGACACCTACCGGAAGGCGGTCATGTGGCCGCCATCGGCGACGATGGTGGAGCCGGTCATGAATGCGGAGGCGCGCTTCGCGGCCAGCAGCAGCAGGGCGCCGTCGAGATCGGATGGATCGCCGGTGCGGCGCATCGGGATGTGCTTTCGCGTTTCCTCCGAGGCGGCGCTGCCGAGATAATCCTTGGTCATTTCGGTGACGATGTAGCCGGGCGCTATGGCATTGACCCTGATCTTGTGGCGGGCGAGTTCCAGCGCCAATGCATTGGTCATCTGCAAGACCGCCGCCTTGCTGACGCAATAGGCGGCGGCCCCCGGCGTCACCCGGTAGCCGAGAATCGAGGCGATGTTGATGATCGCACCTTCCTTGCCCGCCGCGATCAGCCGCCGGGCGAAAAGCTGCGACAGGTGCCAGACCGCATCGACATTGGTCTGCCGCACCCGCTGCCATTCGGCGGCATCGATATCGAGGAACTTGCCGTCATCGGCGACCCCGGCATTGTTGATGAGCAGCGTCACCGGCCCGAAGACGGCTTCGGCCTCTGCAAACGCGGCGGGGAAGGTTTCGGGCCGCGTGACATCGAGCGCCAGCGCGTGGGCCCGGCCGATCCTCTCCGCCAGGGCGGCGATGCGGTCCTGGCGCCGCGCCGCCAGCACGACTTTGGCGCCATGCGCCGCCAGCACCTCGGCAAAACGCCGGCCGAGACCGGAGGAGGCCCCGGTGACCAGCGCCACCTCGCCTTCGAGATCGAACAGGTCGCGGGCAAGGGTGACGGGGGCCATGAAATTGGACTTCCTTAAGGGCTTTGCGCTATCTAGACGCCAGTTGCCGCCAATCACAAGGCCTTGCCGATGACCGCCACTTCGCCCCTGGTGGGCCTGCCCGCCGACACTTATGAAAGCCACGGCTTCCAGTTTCATTCGCTGGGCGACAAGTATGTCCGCGCCGTCGCCGAGGTGGCCGATTGCACGCCGGTGATGATCCCCTCGATGATCGACGCCCTGCAGCTCGAGCCGCTGCTCGATCATTTCGACGGCATCCTGATGACCGGCGCCGTCTCCAACGTGCATCCGCCCCATTACGGCGAACAACCCACCGCCGACCATGAGCCCTACGACCATGCCCGCGACGCCATCACGCTGAAGCTGATCAGGGCGGTGATCGAGCGCGGCATTCCGCTGTTCTGCATCTGCCGCGGCTTCCAGGAACTGAATGTGGTGATGGGCGGCACGCTGGAGACCGAGTTGCAGCGGGGCGAGGGACGGCTCGACCACCGCGCCCCCAAATCCGAGGATACCGATGTGCGTTACGGGCCGCGCCATGCGATCGCCGTTACCCCGGGCGGCATGCTCGAGCGCATCCTCGGCAAGCGCCAGACCACCATCAATTCGATCCACCGCCAGGGCATCAAGAAACTGGCGCCGGGGCTCGCCGTCGAGGCCACCGCCCCAGACGGAGTGATCGAGGCGGTGTCGGTCAAGGGCGCCAAGAGCTTCGCCTTCGGCGCCCAGTGGCACCCCGAATACAAGGCCCGCGACAATTCCGATTCGGTGAAACTCTTCGCCGCCTTCGGCGATGCGGTGCGCAAGCATGCCGCCGCCGCCAGGGGACCGGCGCGGCGGATCGCCTAGCAGGGTGTGAGAAACCTGTCACCCGGCCATGCTTCGAGGCTCACGGCTTCGCCGCGAGCACCTCAGCATGAGGAAAAAACAAAGTCTTACCTCACCCTGAGGAGCGACCCCGGCCTTGAGCCGGGGGAGCCTCGAAGGGCGATGGTCAAGTCCGTGTAGGGTGTTTTCAGCGGCGTGCTAAAGCAGCGCCGCGAGGCCGGTGAGATCGGCAATGACCGCCGCCGGGCGGCCGGGGATGCGGTCGTCCTTGAGGCCGAAGCGGTCGACGCGCACCGCCTGAAAGCCGAATTGCGCCGCCCCTTGCGCATCCCAGCTATTGGCCGAGACGAAGCACACCGCGGCCGCCTCCTGGAGCTGGAACTTGTGCAGGGCGTGGCGATAGACCCGGCGGCTCGGCTTGTAGATGCCGACATCCTCGACCGACAGGACCAGATCGATATGCCTGTCGAGGCCCGCCGCGCGCACCGCGGAATCGAGCATCGACGGGCTGCCGTTCGAAAGAATGGCGGTGAGCAGGCTGCGGCCCTTGGCGGCGGCGAGCGCCTCCCTGGCATCGGGATAGGCATCGAGCTTGAGATATTGCGCCATCAATTCGTCCTTGAGACCGGGATCGTCGATAGCCAGCGCCTCCAGCGCATAGTCGAGCGCATCGCCCGTCACATGCCAGAAATCCGCATGCACGCCCATCAGGCTGCGCAGCCAGGTATATTCGAGCTGCTTCTGCCGCCACAGCCGCGACAGCTCGTCGGACTTCGGCCCGATTTCGGCGGCAAGCCTGCGGATGGGACCTTGCACGTCGAACAGCGTGCCATAGGCGTCGAACACGCAGGCCCTGATTCCCTCGAGCTTCGCCATCGCCCCGCTTCTCCCCAAGCCCACAGGCGCCTATGCTAGCGGTAATCGGAGAAAACTCAAATGCCGCACGACGGACACGATCATTCTCATGAGGGCTCCGAGCTCTCGCCCATCGCGCTCCGGGTGAAGGCGCTGGAATCGCTTCTCGTCGAGAAGGGCTATGTCGATCCCGCCGCCCTCGACGTGCTGATCGAGACCTATGAGACGAAGGTGGGCCCGCGCAACGGCGCCCGCGCCGTCGCCAAGGCCTGGGTGGATCCGGCCTATGCCGCATGGCTCGAACAGGATGCGACCGCCGCCATCGCCTCGCTTGGGTTTCAGGGCCGCCAGGGCGAGCACATGGTGGCGCTGTTCAACACGCCCAAACTTCACAACATGGTGGTGTGCACCCTGTGCTCCTGTTACCCCTGGCCGGTGCTGGGCCTGCCGCCGGTCTGGTACAAGTCGCCGCCCTACCGCTCGCGCGCCGTCACCGATCCGCGCGGCGTGCTCGGCGATTTCGGCCTTGCGCTGCCCGAGGGTGTCGAGGTGCGCGTGTGGGATTCAACCGCCGAGGTGAGATATCTGGTGATCCCGCTTCGCCCCGCCGGCACCGGCGGCTGGAGCGAGGAGCGCTTGGCCGAGCTCGTCACCCGCGATGCGATGATCGGCACCGGCCTGGCCCGGACGCCCACATGAACGGTCCCCAGGATATGGGCGGCATGATGGGCTTCGGGCCGGTCGTGCCCGAGGCCGATGAGCCGGTGTTCCACGCCGGATGGGAGGCCCGCGCCTTTGCCCTGACGCTCGCCATGGGCGGCACCGGCTCCTGGACCATCGATGCCTCGCGCCACGCCCGCGAGCGCTTGGCCCCGCTCGCCTATTGGTCGTCGAGCTATTATGAAATCTGGTTCGCGGGCCTGATCAAGCTGTTGAGCGAGCGCGGCCTCGTCACCGCAGATGAAGTACGCACCGGCAAATCCGTACAGCCGCCGGGCCCGGTGGCGCGGGTGTTGAAGGCGGAGACGATCGCGGGCGCTCTTGCCAGGGGCGGACCCGCCAACCGCGCCGCACCCGGCCCGGCGCGGTTCAAGACCGGCGATAAAATCCGCACACGGAACATTCATCCCGAGGGCCACACGCGCCTGCCGCGTTATGCCCGCGGCCATGTGGGTGAAATCGTTCGCATCCACGGCTGCCATGTGTTCCCCGATGCCGCCGCCCATGGCCGGGGCGACGACCCGCATTGGCTCTACACGGTGAAGTTCTCGGCCCGCGAATTGTGGGGGCATGATGAACGTAATTGCGTCCACATCGATCTGTGGGAGCCCTATCTCGAGGCCCTGGCATGAACGGCGCCCACGATACAGGCGGCATGATGGGTTTCGGACCGGTCGTGCCGGAGAGGAACGAACCGGTATTTCACGCCCCCTGGGAGGCGCGGATTTTCGGTCTCGTCCTGGCGACCGGCGCGCACGGGGGCTGGACGCTGGATGAGGACCGCAGCGCCTGCGAAAACCATCCGCCTGCGGAGTATCTGCGTCTCTCCTATTACGAAATCTGGCTGGCGGGCATGACCCGGTTGTTGGCTGAAAAGGGCATGACCGGGAAAAGAGCCGCGCTGCCGCCCCTGCGGCCCGAAAATGCCGAGGCTCACGCGCGGGCGGGTCATTCCTATGAGCGGCAGGCTGCGGCGCCGCAAAAATTCAAGGTGGGCGATCAAGTCCGCACCCGCAATATTCATCCAGCCGGCCACACCCGCCTGCCTCGCTACCTGCGCGGCCATGCCGGCGAAATCGTTCGCGTCCACGGCGCCCATGTGTTTCCCGACTCGAACGCCCATGGCAAGGGCGAGGATCCGCAATGGCTCTACTCCGTGCGTTTCGCGGCTGGCGAAGTCTGGGGCAATTCTTCGTGCCACAAGATTCACGCCGATCTCTGGGAGCCATATCTTGAATCCCTCTGACCTGCCGCAGATTCCGCAGGACCGGGACGGCCCCGTCTTCAACGTGCCGTGGGAGGCGCAGGCTTTCGCCATGGCGGTGAAGCTCAACGAGGCGGGCCACTTCACCTGGACGGAATGGGCCGGGATGCTGGGCGCCGAAATCGCCGCCCATCCGCAAGCGCGCTATTACGAGAACTGGCTGGCGGCGCTCGAGAAGCTGGCCGAGAAAAAGGGGCTGATGACGCAAGTCGAGCGCCAGCACCGCGTCGCCGAATGGGATCGCGCCGCCAAAGCAACGCCGCACGGCAGGCCCATCGAACTCAGCCGATCGTAGCCAGCCACGGGAACTGCTCGAGCAGCCAATAGGACATCTCCTGCATGCTGCCGGTGAGGAACATGATACCGGTCAAGACCAGCAATCCGCCCATGGCACGCTCGACGGCGCGCAGATACTTGCGGAAACCCGAGAGAAAACCGAGAAACGTGCCAACCCCCGCCGCCGCCAGCAGGAAGGGAATGCCGAGGCCGAGGGAATAGACGGCAAGCAGCCCCGCCCCCTTGGCCACATCCTGCTCGCTCGCCGCCAGCGACAGGATCACCGCCAGCACCGGCCCGATGCACGGCGTCCAGCCGAAAGCGAAGGCAAGGCCGATGGCATAGGCGCCGAGCGGCCCCGCGGGTTTGGTTACGCCGTGATAGCGCGCCTCGCGGTCGAGAAAGCCGAGCTTGAAGACGCCGAGGAAATGCAGCCCCATGACGATGATCGCCGCTCCGGCGATCTGGGCCAGCACCGTCAGGTGCTCGCGCAGCAACTGCCCCAGCACCGAGGCGCTGGCGCCGAGCAAGACGAAGACGGTGGTGAAACCCGCCACGAACATCAGGGCGGCGAGCATGGTCCGCCGCTGCTGCAGCGCCGCCGTGGCGCCGGGCTGCGCCAGCTCTCCCAGCGATGTGCCGCTGATGAAGCAGAGATAGGGCGGCACCAGCGGCAGCACGCAGGGACTGAGGAAGCTGATGACCCCAGCGAGGATTGCGGCGCCGATCGAAACTTCGAGGTCCATGGCTTGTAACTGACAGGCCTGCGCGCCGGGTTCAACTCAAAGATGGTCACGTGTCCGGCACCTGAGGCTTGACCCCATGAATGTAATATTATAACATTACAAAATGAAACATTGGAGCCTCATATTCGCTGTTGCAATCGCCTGTCTTCTGGGGAGCCTTCCGGCCCGGGCGGAGCTGAAGGTCGTGGCCTCGATCATGCCGGTGCACAGTATCGTTGCGGCGGTGATGGGCGATCTCGGGCAGCCCAAACTCCTGCTCGCCGGCCGGCTCTCCGAGCATGCCGCGAGCTTCACACCCTCCCAGATAGCCCACCTCGGCAAGGCCGATCTCGTCTTCATGGTGGGCGGCGGTCTCGAACGCAAGCTCGGCCAATTGAGCGGCAGCGAGGCGGTGACCGGCAAGGTCTTCGTCGAATTGGCGATGGCCCCCGGCATCAAGACCCATGCCATCCGCGAGGGCGGCGGCTGGGAAAAGGACGATCATGAAAATGACGGCCTGCCTGTCGACCCGCATGTCTGGCTCGATCCGGACAATGCCAGGGCCATGGCCGATGCGGCCGCCGCAACGCTTTCGCAGGCCGATCCCGCCAATGCCGCCACCTATGCGGCCAATGCCAAAGCCTTCGCCGCCTCGCTTGCTGCACTTTCGGCCGAGGTCGAGGTTGTCCTCGCCGGCGTCAAGGACAAGCCCTACATCGTCTTTCACGATGCCTATCAGTATTTCGAGCGGCGTTTCGGTCTGAATGCGGTGGGCAGCATCGCCGATTTCTCCGCTGCGGCGCCCTCGGCCCAGCGGCTCCGCGACATACGCGCCAAGATCGCCGAGACGGGCGCGGTCTGCGCCTTCCGCGAACCGCAATTCGATGAAAAATTTGTCACAACCGCGATCGAGGGCAGCACCGCCCGGTCCGGCATTCTCGATCCCCTGGGCGCCGATCTCGAACCGGGAGCGGGCGCCTATCCTAAGCTTCTGCGCAATCTCGCCCAAAGCCTCGCCTCCTGTCTCGCGGGCTGACCGGCAACTTCACTTTTCCGCCGCAATGACCCATCATTCCCGGTCTTTGAGTCGGGGAGGACCGGATGGCGGCAGGACGCGGCGGAGCAGTGACGATTGCCCTCGTGGCGGCCTGTGCAGCGGCACCCGCCTCCGCCCACCCGCATGTCTGGATCGACATGCGCTCCGATATCGTCTTCACCGATGACGGCCTGATCAAGGGCGTCAATCTCGAATGGACCTTCGACGACGGCTATACCCAGATGGCGCTTGACGGTCTCGATAGCAATGGCGACGGCGTCTACAGCCAGTCCGAGATCGAGCCGCTCACCAAGGAGAACGTCGCCTCGCTGAAGGACTATGAATACTTCACGGTGATGCGCGTCGACGGCGAGAAGCAGGAGATCGGCGAGGTCGCCGAATTCGGCCAGATCTGGAGCAACGACAAGCTCGCCTTGCATTTCCATGTGCCGCTGAAAAATCCGGTCGATCCCGCCAAGGGCCAATTCACGCTCAAGGTCTACGACCCGGAATTCTTCATCGCCATCGACTATGTGAAGGACGATCCGGTGACGGTCCTCGGCAAAATCCCCACCGCCTGCAAGCTCATGGTGAAGCCGGTGCCCACCGACGCCGAACTCGAAGCGACCCGTCAGATGCTGTCCACCAAGGGCAAGGACTGGCAGCCCGAAAACAACGAGGATTTCGGCGCCATGTTCGCGCAAGCCGTGGCGATCGAATGCCGGTCGTGATGCGATTGCTGGGCTTTCTGCTGGCGCTCTTCATGGTGCTGGCGCCGGCCATGGCGCAAGCACCGGCGGAGCCCGCGCCGCAGGTGACGATCGACAAGAAGAAGCTCTTGGTGCAGCCGCGCGACGCCGATGGGCGGGTCAAGCAAGCTTCTTTCTGGCAAGACCCGGTGCTGTGGGCGCGCGGCAAGCAGCAAAGTTTCTATCGTGCCATGTCGGGAGCGCTCCGCGACATCAAGACCGGCGCGCCGCTGGCCGCCGCCTGGACCCTGATGCTTTTGAGTTTCGGTTACGGCGTGTTGCACGCGGCCGGTCCCGGCCACGGCAAGGCGGTGATTTCCGCCTGGCTTCTCGCCACCGAGCATGAATTGCACCGCGGCGTTCTGATCGCCTTTCTCAGCGCCATCATCCAGGCGGTGACCGCCATCCTGATCGTCAGCATCCTGCTGGTGGCGGTTGCCAGCGCCGGAGCCGCGGCGCGCGATGTGGCGGGGGTCCTGGAAAGCGCCAGCTACGGCCTCATCGCGCTCATCGGACTCTATCTTGTCTGGACGGCCTTCCGGCCCCACGCCCATGCGCATCGCGACCACGGCCGCCACGGTCACCATCACGATCATGAATGCGCCGACATCCATGTGCCGGGGGCCAAGCAGGTGAAGGGCGCCTGGTCGCTGACCAAGGCCTGCTCGCTGGCTTTCGCCGTCGGCATCAGGCCCTGCACCGGCGCCATTCTGGTGTTGATCTTCGCCAATGCGGTGGGCCTCTATTGGGCGGGCATCGCCTCGACTTTCGCCATGGCGGTGGGCACTTTCCTCACCGTATCGGCGATTGCCGCCATCGCCGTCTATTCCAAGAAGCTGGCCCTGCGGCTGGCGCGCCGGGACGACCGCTGGCTGGACTGGGCTGGCTTCGCCCTGCGCTTCGGCGGCGGCGCGGCCATTGTCTTTCTCGGCGCCATTCTGTTTCTGGGTTCGCTCGGCGCCAGCAATGCGATGATGTGAGGGCGTTGGCAGTGAATTTTCAGGCATAGCGCATGTTCCGCCAAAGTGTACACACTTTGGCGATAAGAACATGCGCCAATTTATCGACTTGGCGCGTTCTCTTGTCCGAAAAGCGATTCCACTTTTCGGGAAAACGCGCTAGGCCCGGAGCGCTTCCGGTTCGATGCCGAGTTCCTTGAGAGACCGATCGATCGGCCGCCGCCATCCCCGTTCGCCTTGTGCCGCTGCATGTTCATAGGCATCGCGCAAAGCCCAGGGATCGCTGTGCCGCAGGGCTTCGATCAAGGATTTCGCCTGGTGCAAGTCCTTGGTCCTCTTGACTGCGTCATGGGCGCGCTTCTGGGCGACGATCAATTTGTGGATCGCATAGCGCGCGGGCTGCGGAACGCGCAGCGGAATTCCGGCGCCATGCAGGGCGACCGCGTGGATTGGATTTTCAATAAGCCAGTCGAGATGCTGCATGGGCACGGCACCCGCCGCCAGCCCGGGAAGCGGCATCGGATTTCGGTCGCTCCGGCGGAATTGCGGGGTGAGAAGATCGACGATGAATCCGTTGGCCGACCGGAACCGCGAGGGCGGCTGGCGCGGATCGAGGCTCGGCACGGCTGCGAATGCCGGATCGGCGCGCTTGAGGATCGTCTCAAGGGTATCCTCCCGGTTTTCCGGCGCCAGCGCCAGCGTCGCGGTGGCGAGGTCGGCATCCTGAGTGGTGAGCGATGCGGCAGGGAGGCTGTAGCCGACGATCGGGGAATAGCATTGGTAGGCGGCGGTGCCGACAATCACCATGCTGCCGGTCAGTCCCGCTTCGGCGAGGACGTCCAGAACGGCGCCCAAGGCGTTTACCGGCGCCGGTATGCCGCTGCCGCGTAGAATCCGGACGAGCTTGCGGTTTTCCGCGGCGGCGGCATTGGCTCGCTTGATTGCCGCGACGGTTTCGGCGGTGTGCGGATCGTCCGACCGGCCGATGAACCGGTCTTCGCGCTGCCGGCCTCTTTGACGCTTGAGATAGGTGTAGCGCGTGCCTTTGAGCATGCGCTGATAGAGCGAGCCGCGCAGCCCATCCGGCGTGCCGACCCGTTGCAGGAGTTCGGCGTAGATCGTCTGGATGGACAGCGGAATGGGTTTCATGGTTACAGACGTAGTTGGATTTTTCGTCTGTAACTAGGAGTTACAGACATTATTGTCAATAGTGTCTGTAATTGCCAACTGCCGCGTGTGTGGCGGATGCGCTTGTGCTCGGCAAACTCGGAACCGATGGCGCCGGCAATGCGATGATGTGAGGGGGCTGCCTCCTTGATTACGCTTGTATCGGACGGACTTCGATGTTCATGCCGCTCTCGGCGATGGCGCGCACCAGCCGGCCGTCTGCTGTCATCAGGATTGCATTTCGTGCGGTGGCGAGCGCGACATAGAAGCAATCGTAAGCCGGATGTTTCAGCGTGATTGCATTTATGAAGGCGGCGCTCGCAAGCTGTCTGCCCTGCACGAGTTCATCGAACATCAGTGGGAACCGCTCGACAATATTCTGAAACTCGGAGAGCGGCCTGGCCGTGGCGCGGGCGATTTTCCACAGCGTGTTGGTAACTTCATGAACGATTAAATCCGGCGCAATTATGCTGTGGGCTTCCGCGACCGCCTTTCGGGCTTGTTCCGAGTAGCTAAGGTTAAGCATGAGGGCCACGGCGATATTTGCATCGATGACGACGATCATCTTGCATCCCTGTCTTGCCGGATCATGGAGGGAACGTCGAGTTGATGCAGTTTTGGTCCGGCCGTCCGGATTCTGTCCGCCAGAGCAAGCCGTTCGCTCATTGTTAGCTTGGCGTTTTCGGTGATGATGCGGCGGACAACCTGTTCGGTGGTTTCACCTGCAAGTTCCGCCCTTATCTGAAGCCGGCTCATGGTTTCTGCGGACAATCCGGATATTGTGAGGGATCTGCCGTCTTGATTTGTAGGAGCTGCATTCTGTGGCGGTGGCGATGGCGGGCCGGACACGCGGCGGAAAACGAGCTTTTTTTCTTCCAGATCGACATTGCTGCTGATCCAGCCTGCTTCAAGCCAAGCCTTGGTCATTACACTGTTACTTGGATTGTTACTCCACCAGGCTCGGTGCTTAAAGGCGGATGGTGGCAGCTCGCCGCCGATAATGTTCTCGATGTCATTGAATTTGATCGGATATTGCGATGCCGATTGGCGGCGCAAATGTTCAGTTAAAGGCTGATACTTGTTCATATTATTTCTCCAGTATTTGGATTTGTGCATATTATAACTATTTATGCATGTCAATAACTTTTGTTTGGATTACTATCCTATATTGACTCCTGTTTTCTCATGTGCGAGAACAAACATAGAACATTCTGGAAAATCCAGTCCATGCCTATTGAACCGGCGCGGCCACAGTGGGCGGCGAGCCTTGGCGTCTCCGCCCATGCGAATGGGCCCCTCATGGCGGCGCTCCGCCGTCATATTGCCAGGCTCGAGCCCAACCACCCGCCGCTCGAAAAGATGCCTGTCCGGGGCCGGCCGTGGACCACCGGCATTGCCGAAATCGACGCCCATCTCGCCGCCCAAGGCCTGGCGCGGGCGGGCCTGCACGATATCTGCCCCGCGGCCTATGGCGACATGCCGGCCGCCATGGGCTTGGCGCTCGCCCTGGCGTTGCGCCGTCTCGCCGATCCGGCCGAGCGCCGCCCCTTGCTGTGGTGCCGGCTGGCCCGCGAGGAGCGCGAATATGGCAGGCTCTATGGCCACGGCCTCGCGGCCCTGGGGCTGGCCCGCAGCCGTTTCGTCACCGTCACCCTGAGGAAGCCCGTGCACCTCCTGTGGACGGCGGAAGAGGCGCTGAAATCGGGAGCGCTGGCGCTTGTCCTCGCCGATGCCGACCCGAAACATGCGGATTTGACCGCCACGCGGCGCCTGGCGCTGGCGGCGGCGGCGGGCAAGGCCGCGGGGCTTCTCATCTTCGCCCGCCCCCATGGCGGCTCAACCGCCAGCCATACGCGCTGGCTCGCCGCCGCCGCCCGCTCGCGCCCCCCGCCTTACGACGCCGAGGCGCCGGGAGCGCCGCTCTGGACCGTGCAACTGACCCGCGCCCGCGGCGGAAGACCGGGCGCCTGGACCGTGGAATGGCAACATGCGCCGCATCGTTTCGCTGTGGTTTCCGGACTACGCGGTGGAGCGCTTCATCCGTGGACGGATGAAAGCCCGGAAAGCCCCGCCGCCCGCCAAGCTGCCCTTCGCGCTGGTTGAGACGGGCGCCAAGGGCCTGCGCCTTGCCGCCGTCAATGCCACGGCGCGAGCCTTCGGCCTGAGGCGCGGCCAAAGGCTCGCCGATGCCCGCGCCGCCGTGCCCGATCTCCTGTCGGAACCGCACGAGCCGGAAGCCGACATGGCGAGCCTCCTGGGCCTGTGCCGCTGGCTGGAACGCTACAGCCCCTGGGTTGCGCCCGATGCGCCGGACGGCGTCCTGCTCGATGTCACCGGCATTCCTCATCTCTTCGGCGGCGAGGCGGCGATGCTGGCGGAGATGGGCGCGCGGCTTACCCGCTACGGCTTCACCGCCCGCCTGAGCATCGCCGCAACCATCGGCGCCGCCTGGGCTTTGGCGCGGTATTCATCCGATCCTCTCCCGCTTGCGGGAGAGGAGGGGGACCCATTGCGGAGCAATGGGGAAGGTGAGGGGGCTCGCGGCACATCCCCTCACCTTTCCCATCGCGCAAGCGCGCGACGGGCCCCGGTCCTCTCCCGCGCGCGGGAGAGGACAATACTGGAGGCTCTTCCCATCGAAGCCCTGCGCATCGACAGTGAATCGGCGCGCACCCTGCGCCGTCTCGGCCTCAAGACCATAGGTTCGCTCCTCGACATTCCGCGCGCCTCGCTGGCCCGGCGCTTTCGCGGCGAGACCATCCCCGAGAATGTGCCGATGCGCCTCGATGAGGCGCTGGGGCATCGCGACGAGCCGCTGAACCCGCTCAATCCGCCCTCCTCCTTCATGGCGCACCGGGCGCTGATGGAACCGGTGGTGACGCCCGAGGGGCTGGAAGCGGTCCTCGCCGGCCTCGTCGCAGCACTCGCCCGCGATCTCGAGGCAAAAGCGCAAGGCGCCAGACGCCTGATCCTCAAGCTCTTCCGCAGCGACGGCTCGCGCATCGCCGTGCCGGTGGGCCTTTCGGCACCCTCCCACGATCCGCGCCATATTCTCCGGCTGCTCAAGCCGAAGCTCGAAAGCATCGATGCGGGTTTCGGCATCGACGCCATGACGCTGGAGGCGCGCGAGATGGGGCCCATCGGCCTCCGGCAATACGGCTTCATGGAGGATGCGGGCGGCGAAGGTCTCGACCGGCTCAACGACCGGGTGATGAACCGGCACGAGGCGGTCATTGCATCGTTGCGGGAGGTGGAAAGCCATATTCCGGAACGGGCGGAAATTCCCCACTTCCGTCATCCCGGCGAAAGGAAGACAAAAGAAGAAACGGCGGTAAAAAGCAGAACCCGCCCCCTCCTCATCTTCGATCGCCCCGAGCCGGTTTCCGTCATCGCCGCGGTCCCCGACGGCCCGCCCATGCGCTTTACCTGGCGGCGGGTGACGCGCCGGGTGGCGAAGGCGCAAGGCCCCGAGCGCATCGCCCCCGAATGGTGGCGCCCGGGCGAAGGCGGGCGCCTGCGCGACTATTACGCCATCGAGGACGAGCGCGGCCGCCGCTACTGGCTCTACCGCGAAGGGCTTTACGGCGAGACGCAGCCCAGATGGTTCGTGCACGGATTATCGCCATGACCGCCTATGCCGAGCTGCACTGCACGACGAATTTCTCCTTCCTGCGCGGCGCTTCCCATCCCGAGGAGCTGGTGAGCCAGGCCAAGCACCTGGGGCTTGCCGCCATCGCCGTCACCGACCGCAACACGCTCGCAGGCGTCGTGCGCGCCCATGCCGCGGCGAAGGACATGGATTTGAAGCTGATCGTCGGGGCGAGGCTCGACTTGGCCCCCACCCCCGCCGCTTCGCGGCGGACCCTCCCCGCGCAAGCGGGGGAGGGAGGTTCTTTCCTTATCCCTCCCCCGCGAAGCGCGGGGAGGGTGGCGCCGAAGGCGCCGGGTGGGGGTCATGCCAGCCTTCTCGCCTGGCCCACCTCCCGCGCCGCCTATGGCCGCTTGTGCCGCCTGCTTTCAACCGGCCAGCGCCGCGCCGAGAAGGGAAAATGTCTGCTCACCCTCGACGACGTCCATGAATATGCCGACGGCCTGATCTTCGCGCTGTTGCCGGACGGCGCCGGTCATCTCGAAACCATCCGCAAGCATCTCAAGGCGCCGCTCTATCTCGCCGTTCACCGCCTCTATGGCGGCGGCGGCGGCGCCCGTCTCAACGCCCTCGCCGAGCTGGCGCAGCGGACAGGAACTCCGCTCCTCGCCACCAATGACGTGCTCTACCATCACCCCTCGCGCCGCGTGCTGCAGGATGTGGTGACCGCCATCCGCGAGGGCGTCACCGTGGCGGAAGCAGGCTTCCGCCTCGCGGCCAATGCCGAGCGCCATCTCAAGTCTCCGCACGAAATGGCCCGCCTGTTCCGCGAATACCCGGACGCCATCGCCAACACCATGGAGATTGCCGGGGCCTGCAATTTCTCCCTCGACGAACTCAAATACGAATATCCCGACGAACCCATCCCCAAGGGCACGACACCGCAATCCCATCTCGAACATCTCGCCTGGGAGGGCGCGAAGTCGCGCTATCCGCAGGGCGTGCCAGATAAAATAAAACACAGCATTTACAAGGAATTATCGCTCATATCTAAACTCAATTATGCGTCCTATTTTTTGACCGTCCACGACATCGTCGCTTTCGCCCGCTCGCGCGACAAACCCATTCTCTGCCAGGGCCGCGGCTCGGCGGCCAATTCCGCCGTCTGCTATGCAATCGGCATCACCGCCGTCGATCCCAACCAGATCGAGCTCCTGTTCGAGCGCTTCATCTCGGAGGAGAGGAAGGAGCCGCCCGACATCGACGTCGATTTCGAGCATGAGCGCCGCGAGGAAGTGATCCAGTATATCTATGCCCGCTACGGCCGCGAGCGCGCCGGGCTGGCCGCCACCGTCATCACCTATAGGGGCCGCTCGGCGGCGCGCGAGGTGGGCAAGGTCATGGGGCTTTCGGAAGACGTGACGGCGGCCCTTTCCGGCCTGGTCTGGGGCCACATGCGCGAGGAGATGAAAGAGGAGCGCTTCCGCGAGGCGGGGCTCGATCCCGCCGATCCGCTGCTGGCCCGCGTCATTGAGCTCTCCGACGAGATCGCCGGTTTCCCGCGCCATCTCTCCCAGCATGTGGGCGGCTTCGTGTTGACGCGCGAGCGCCTCGACGAAACCGTGCCCATCGGCAATGCGGCGATGGAGGACCGCACCGTCATCGAATGGGACAAGGACGACATCGACACGCTCGGCATTCTGAAAGTCGATGTCCTCGGCCTCGGCATGCTCACCTGCATCCGCAAATGCTTCGAGCTGATCGAGGCCTGGTACGGCCTCAAATATTCGCTGGCCACGGTGCCGCGCGAGGATACCGCCGTCTACGACATGCTGGCCCACGCCGATTCGGTCGGCGTCTTCCAGGTCGAGAGCCGGGCCCAGATGAACATGCTGCCGCGGCTCAAGCCGCGCTGCTTCTACGATCTGGTGATCGAGGTGGCGATCGTGCGCCCCGGTCCCATCCAGGGCGACATGGTGCATCCTTACTTGCGCCGCCGCGATGGGCTGGAGCCGGAACTCTATCCAGCCCCCCATCCCGATTTCGGCCCGGCCGATGAATTGAAAAAGGTGCTCGGCCGCACCAGGGGCGTGCCGCTGTTCCAGGAACAGGCGATGAAGCTCGCCATGGTGGCGGCCGAATTCACTCCCGGCGAATTGAACGAGCTGCGCAAGGCCATGGCCACGTTCCGCAGGCGCGGCACTATCGGCAGGCTCGAGCAGAAGATGGTGAGCCGCATGGTCGAGCGCGGCTACGATCCCGATTTTGCGGCTCGCTGCTTCAACCAGATCAAGGGTTTCGGCGAGTACGGCTTTCCCGAAAGCCATGCCGCGAGCTTCGCGCATCTGGTCTATGTGTCGGCCTGGCTCAAATGCCACTACCCGGCGGTCTTCGCCTGCGGGCTTTTGAATTCGCAGCCCATGGGCTTCTATGCGCCGGCCCAGATCGTGCGCGACGCGCGCGAGCATGGTGTCGAGGTCAAGGCGCCGGATGTGAATTGGAGCGGGTGGGACAGTACTCTCGAATCTCAAATTCGTCATTCCGGCGAAAGCCGGAACCCATCTTTCAATGCCAAGACTCATTCACCATCGCACCAGGTCCAGCCATGGATCCCGGCTTCCGCCGGGATGACGGAAAGAAAGAAGCCAGTTCTCCGCCTCGGCCTGCGCGAGGTCGATGGATTGAAGGAAGAGGATGCGAAGCTGCTGACCAATCCCCCTCCCCCTTATGGGCTAGGGGTGGGGGTCGCGCAGACCGATCGGCAGTTCGTTTTCAGAACTCAACGGCCGCACCACCAGACCCCCACCCTTAATCCCTCCCCACAAGGGGGGAAATTTCAGTCGATCATCGACCTCCACCGTCTCGGCATTTCCGTTCCCGCCCTGGAAAAGCTCGCCGCCGCCGATGCCTTCCGCTCCATGGGGCTGGACCGCCGTGCGGCGCTGTGGGAGGTGACGGCGCTGGCCAAGGCGAAACCGCTGCCGCTTTTCGCCTTCGCCGCGGCGCGCGATCAGGGAGACGAAGCGCAAGTGGCGCTTCCCCAGATGCCGCTTTCCGAGCATGTGGTGAACGATTACCGGACGCTCAAGCTGTCGCTCAAAGCCCATCCCATGAGCTTCCTGCGCGGGCTGTGCGAGCGCGAGCGGGTGACCGACAATGCCAGGCTCAAATCCGTGAACAACGGCGCCTTTGTCTCAGTGGCCGGCGTCGTGCTGATCCGGCAACGGCCCGGTTCCGCCAAGGGCGTCGTGTTCGCAACCCTCGAGGATGAGTTTTCAGTCTGCAACATCGTCGTCTGGCCCCAGGCGCTGGAGCGCTTCCGTTCGATCGTCATGGGCGCCAGACTGATGCTGGTCCGCGGCCGCGTGCAGCGGGCGGGCGACATTATTCACGTCGTCGCCAACGCAATCGAGGACAAGACGGATTGGCTCGGCCTGCTCACGGCGGATCAAGGTCCGCCGCAAGCGCAAACTCCGGCGCGCCACCCGCGCAGCGTCCGGGTCATTCCAAAATCGCGCGACTTCCACTAACAAGTATGCGCAACAAAAAGGCTCTGCGACAATCGCGCCCTCTCCCGTGCGAAGCATGGGAGAGGGTGGCCGAAGGCCGGGTGAGGGCTTTGCTTAGCTCACGTTTTCCAATTCCGCCAAAATACGATCAAGCACATCATTCAATCCCTTGAAAACGTCCTCATTCCAGAAACGAAGGACACGGTACCCTTTCCCTTCAAGAAACGCCGTGCGCTCCCCGTCGTACTCAACCTCCGCATCCGTCGAATGCGTGGCGCCGTCAACTTCGACGATGAGCCTGCGTTCGCGACAAACGAAATCCGCGACATACATCCCGACGGAAAGCTGCCTCACAAATTTCCAGCCATTGAGTCTTCGGCCCCGGAGCGACTCCCAAAGACGCTGTTCGGCAGCAGTATCGGTCTTGCGGAGAATCCGCGCTCGCGCAAGTCTGCCCGGAACAACATATGCCATTTCAACAGAATGGCGCGTTGCAAATTCTGGCACAAGACCCTCACCCGCCCTTCGGGCACCCTCTCCCATGCTTCGCACGGGAGAGGGCACGACTAGGCGAACCGCACCGCATAGACCGGCGGCAGCGAATGGCTGACATTCTGCCAGCGATCGCCCTGGTCCTCGCTCACCCACACGCCGCCCGTCGTCGACCCGAAGGCCAGACGGTCGCCGGTCTCGTCGATCGCCAGGGCATGGCGGAACACCAGGTCGTAGGCGTGTTCCTGCGGCAGGCCGCTGCGCAAGACATCGAAACTCTTGCCGCCGTCGCGGGTGCGCGTCACCACCAGCTTGCCATCGACGGGGATTCGCTTTTCATCCTTGATGCCCGGCACGAACCACGCCGTGTCGGGATCGCGCGGGTGCACCGCCACGCCGAAACCGAATGACGAGGGCGGAACATTCTTGACTTCCTGCCAGCTCTCGGAAGCATCGCGCGAAACATAGATGCCGCAATGGTGCTGCACCCACAGGCGGTCGGGGGCGCCCCGGCACTGCACCAGCATGTGCGGGTCCTGGGTGCCGGGGTCGTCGGCCTGGCCCTCCGGCATGTGGTCGTAGTGCATGCCGTGGGCCTTGCAGGCCCATGTCGCGCCTCCGTCATGGGTCACCCACACGCCGCCGCAGGAGACGCCCACGCGCACGGTTTTCGAAGATCGCGGATCGACGCAGATCGAATGGATGCCCGGAATATCGGCGCCGCCGCCCATCCACTTGTTGCGCCCTGGATGATCCCACAGGGAGCGGATCAGCTCCCAGCTTGCACCGCGATCGCGTGAACGAAACAGACCGCCCGGCATGGTGCCGCACCACAAGACATCCGGCTCATCGGCCCCGCCCGGTTCCAGCGCCCAGATCAGTTGCGTGCTCCAATTGACCGGCTTTCCCCAGCCGTCGAGATCGACGAGGCCCTCGGGCTTTGGCGGATAGGCGGGTGCGGCGCATTCCTCCCAGGCGCCGCCGGGGCGCCTGCGGTGCAGCTTGACGCCGAAATGCCCGTGATTGAGGGCGGCATAGGACCAGCCGTCGCGGCGGTCATGCAGCGCAAGCGTCACGTTGTCGGCAAGAAAATCGGCGTGGCGAACCGCCCAGCCCTTGCCGCCGCGCCCAAGGGTGAACAGCCCCTTGCGTGTCGAAACCAGAATTTCATTGCTCATGGATCGCGCTTTCCCTAGCCGCCCGACAATGCCTGCAAGACGTAAATCTCGCTTGTGTCATTAACCGGATCCGATAGCCCGACGCGGTCGCGCAGGCGCAACCCGTCCACCAGGATCGTCATATGCTTGCGAAGCGCCGCCTGATCGTCGAGCACATAGGTGCGCACCCGTTCATTGCCGGCGAACACCGCCTCCAGCACCTCGCGCACCGAAGCGCCGCTGGCGAAAACTTCGGGGCAATCGACATGCCGCCGCAAATTGCTGGTGAATACGACTTTAGCCATGGATGACCGTCTTGCGTCGAAGCTCAATGCGCATGTCCGCAAGACGGTCACTATGCCGCGAAACCTCGCGACGGTCTACGGCCGCTGAGCGCCGGGGCTATACACGCTCCCTTAGGCGCTCGATCTCCACCGTCATGGCGTTCTCGAGCAGCTGCTTCACCGCAACAGTCACGCCCGGCGGGAACTTCTGCAGCGAGACTTCCGCCCCGTTGCCGAAACGCACGCCGTCGCGATAGGAGCCCGTATCGAGACGGACGAAGACCGCGTCTTCATGCGCCTTGAGGCCGAACTCCTTGCGCAGCTCGGCGGGAATGCCGTCGATCTGCAAGGTGGTATCGCAGTTGAGACACACCGGCCTCGTTGCGTCTCCCGGCGAGGCAAGACCGATCGTCCCGCTTGGGAACCGCGACGTCACATAACGTTCGCCTTCGCGCGCCGGGCGCGATCCGTAGACTTCGAGGGAATAGTCGCACATTGCTTCCTCCTTTAAGAATCAGCCGTGACGCCCCCCAGCCCGGGGCACGTCAACCATTTGTCCGCACGACGGATGCATAATAGCATATTTCAAAACTTAAGGGAGCAAAGATGGTCGATTTTGAGGCGCGCACTGTGCCTGCGACATTACAAATGCGCCGGCGGGCTTTTCTCGTTGCATGCCTCCTGGCACCCCGCGCCGCTTCTGCCCATTCCTTTGCCCACGGCGATCTTGCCATCGGCCACGCCTGGGCGCTGCCGTCGAACCACCATGACGGCCAAGCATTCTTTCCATTGGTCAACAACGGCAAGGTGCGCGACGAACTCGTCGCCGCGCGATCGCAAGTCTGCGGCCTGATCGAACTCCGGCAGAACAACCGCTACGACGATCCAGCACTCGAGGCGATTGCGCTGGAACCCGGCAGGCCCGTCGCCATGCGCCCCACCGCTCGGCACCTGCGGCTGGTGGGACTGAATCGGCCGCTCATTGCCGGGGAGCGCTTCGCCGTCATTCTCGACTTCCTCAATGCCGGGGAATTGGAGATCGAAGTGATGGTAGAGGAGAAGCCGGGAGAGTAGGTGGGTCGCGGCGGAATTGAGCAATTCTTTTTCTTCCGTCATCCCGGCGAAAGCCGGGACCTCCTGAGCCCCTTCAAGAGGCAGTCTGCCGCAAGAAATTCCTCAGTGGGTCCCGGCTTTCGCCGGGATGACGGAATGGGGCGCGATATACTCACTTGGAAACAGCTCCAACTCACAAATCCCCGGTCACGCATTTGCGCGCCAGGGCCTTGTATTGCTTCTCGGTGAAAACAATGGGGTTGCCGCCGGCGGATGGATCCTTGATGGCCATCGCCGCCACCGCGTCGAGGCGCGCGCCATCGATGCCGATGTCCGAGAGCGCATGCGGAATGCCGATTTCCTTGCGCAGCGCCAGGATCCATTTGAGGAAGCCGTCAAACCCGCCCTTGATGCCGAGATAGAGGGCGGCGCGTTCGATGTCCTTCTCGATCTTCTTGCGGTTCGCCTTGACCACATAGGGCATGACGATGCCGTTCAACAGCCCGTGGTGGGCGTCATAGAGGCCGCCGAAGGGATGCGAGAGCGCATGGATGGCGCCAAGCCCGCGCTGGAATGCGGTCGCTCCCATGGCCGAGGCCATCAGCATGTGGCCGCGGGCGTCGAGGTCGCTACCCTTCTTCACCGCCCTGGCGAGATTTTCCTTGACCAGCCGCATGCCTTCGAGCCCCACGCCCGCCGACAGCGGATGATAGAAGGGCGCGCAATAGGCCTCGAGATTGTGGGCGAGCGCGTCCATGCCGGTCGCCGCCGTGAGTTTCGGCGGCAGGCCCACCGTCAGTTCCGGATCGAGGATCGCCACCTTCGGCATGATCGCCGGATGGAAGATGATCTTCTTTTCGTGGGTGATCGGATGGGTGACGACGCCGGCCCGGCCGACTTCGGAGCCGGTGCCCGCCGTGGTCGGCACGGCGATGATGGGCGCAATCTTCGATGCATCGGCCCTCGTCCACCAGTCGCCGATGTCTTCGAGTTCGAACACCGAGACGATCTGGCCGTGCATCAGCGCGATCATCTTGCCGATGTCGAGGCCGGAGCCGCCGCCGAAGGCAATGACCCCATCGTGACGGCCCGTCCGATAGGCTTTGACTCCCTCGGTGATATTCGCCTCGATCGGATTTGGGCGCACCTCGGAGAAAACCTCGATGGCGAGGCCCGCCCCTTTCACATCGTCGACGATCGCCTTCACCATCCCCATGGCGGCGAGCCCGGAATCGGTGACGAAGAGCGGCCGCATGATGCCGTTCGCCTTGCAATGCTCGGCCAGCTCCCTGATGCGGCCCGCGCCGAACTTGATCGCCGCCGGATAGCTGAAATTGCGGTCGGGAAGGGTCATGCCTTCAGTACCTCTCAAATCCGCGCTTCAATTCGAAATCGGTGATGCGGCGGTCGTATTCGAACTGCTCCCATTTGGCCGTGTGAACGTAATGGTCGATGACATCGTCGCCCATGGCGCCGCGCAACAGCTTCGAGCCGCCGAGCAACGCGGTTGCCTCGCGCAGCGTCTTCGGAATTTCGCGCAGCTTCTTCGAGGTGTCGTAGGCATCGCCGGAGAAGGCGGGCTCCAGCGCCATCTTCTTCTCGATGCCGTCGAGGCCGGCGGCGAGCAGTGCTGCGAAGGCGAGATAGGGGTTGAGATCGGCGCCGCCCACCCGGCATTCGACGCGGATCGCCTTGCTACCGGCCCCGCACAGCCGGTAGCCCGCCGTGCGGTTGTCGAAGCTCCAGATCGCCCGGGTCGGCGCGAAGGTGCCGGCCATGAAGCGCTTGTAGGAGTTGATATAGGGCGCCAGGAAATAGGTGATCTCGCCGGCATGGGCGAGCTGGCCGGCGAGATAGTGCTTCATCGTCTCGGCCATGCCGTGGTCTGCCGCCTTGTCGAAGAACAAGGGCGTCTTGCCGTCGGCCGACCACAGCGACTGGTGGATATGCGAGGAACTGCCGGCAAGGCCATAGTCCCACTTGGCCATGAAGGTAATGGCCTTGCCGAGGCCGAAGGCGATTTCCTTGCAGCCGTTCTTGATGATGGCGTGGCGGTCCGCCATGTCCAGCGCCTCGGCATATTGGACGTTGATCTCCTCCTGCCCCGGTCCCCACTCGCCCTTGGAATTTTCCACCGGAACGCCGGCGCCGTGCAGTCCGTTGCGGATCGCCCGCATCACCCCTTCTTCCTTGGTGGTCTGCAGGATGTGATAGTCCTGGATATAGTGGCCCGCCGTCTTGAGATGGCGGTAACCCTTGTGGTGTGCGGCCTCATAGCTGTCGTCGAACAGGTAGAACTCGAGCTCCGAAGCCATGTAGGCCTTGAGTTTCATGGCCTGCAGTCGCTTCAGCTGTTTCTTGAGAATGGCCCGCGGGGAATGCGGAATGTCCGCGTGGGTGTGATGGTCGAGCACGTCGCAGACGACCAGCGCGGTCGCCGGCAGCCAGGGAATGCGCCTGAGTGTCGCCATGTCGGGCTTCAGCACGAAATCGCCGTAGCCCTTCTCCCAGCTCGTCGCCTTGTAGCCGGGCACCGTTTCCATCTCGATGTCGTCGGCCAGCAGATAGTCGCAGCCGTGGGTTTCCTCATGTCCGCCGTCGGCGAAATACCGCGCATGGAAGCGCTTGCCGATGAGGCGCCCCTGCATGTCGACGAGCGCCGCGATCACCGTGTCGAGGGTGCCTGCGGCGGCTTCCTTCTTGAGATCGGCGAGTGTCAGCATGCCCTGCATGGCAAATTCCCAATGAATGATGAGGTAGCCACGGCCGGCGATCCGCCGGCCGCGGCATATTCAATTTATTTCCCAGCCGCCGCCTTGGCGCGATGCTCGGTGGCGAAGGTCTCTTCCGGCGACAGGACGAGCTTGTGCCGCCCGACGAGCGCGAAATAGACGATGGCGACGGCAAACCACACCGCCACCCAGAGGACACCCTGCCGGTAGACCGGGTCGGAGAGCTGATAAAGAATCGTGACGGCTGCAATGACGATCGTCACGACGCCGCCGGCAATGCCGAACGGGCTGACAAACGGCCGGTCAATGTCAGGCAGATTGATCCGAAGCAGGATGAATGACAGGGCTTGCAGGAGATAGGAGAACATCGCCCCGAAGACGGCCATGTTGAGCAATGTGCCGCCGATGATCACGCCGCTCTGTTCGGCGCCCCTGTTGAACCACAGGAAAAGCATGATCGCGAGCGCCACCGCCGACCCGCACAGCATGGCGACATGCGGCGTCTTGTGAACCCCGTGGGTCAGCGACAGAAATGGCGGGAAATAGCCTGCCCGCGACAGCGAGAATATCTGCCGTCCCTTGGCAAAGATGATGGTGTGGAAACTCGCCACCAGGCCGATCACCGCCGCAAACGAAAGAACATTGGCGAGGCCCGTCGGCACCAAGGCGCGGAAGCCGTCGAGGATCGGCTCAGTCGAACGGCCGTAGGCGGCGGAACCCTGCGGCAGCGACGGGTTGAGCCACAGCACAAGCAGGGCCGCGACAAGCAGCGTCGTCATGCCGAGGATGATGCCCTTGGGCATGTCGCGCCTGGGATCGACCGATTCTTCCGAAGCAAGAGGCAGCTCCTCAATGGCAAGGAAGAACCATACGGCGAAGGGCAGCGAAGCACCCACCCCGGCCCAGCCGAAGGGCAGGAAAGGGCCGTTTCCATCGGGCAGTGCGCTGCCGTCGGGAGCGATGTTGAAGGCCCATTTGCTGAAACTCAAATCCGGCGACAGCAAGGCCAGGATCCAAAAGATCACGAGAACCGCCAGCGCCAGGAAAGTGACGATCAGCGTCACCCGGAACGACAGCGCAACGCCGAATATGTTGAGCGCCAGGAACACGCCATATCCGATTATCCACCAGACCGGCTGGAATTCCGGCGGAGTTTCGAAAATTCCGGTCAGATACGCACCGGTGAAGAAGATCACCACCGCTGGGGTTACGACATATTCGACATTTTCGCACAGGCCCGTTATGAAGCCGCCCCATGGCCCCATGGCGGTGCGCGCGAACGAGTAGGCGCCACCGGTATGCGGCAGCGCCGGCGCCATCTCGGCAATGCAGAAGACGAGGCCGTAATACATGATGGCGATGAGGATGGTTGCAATAAACAGGCCGCCCCAGCCGCCCGTAGCAAGCCCGAGATTCCATCCGGAGAATTCTCCGGAGATAACCGCGCCGACGCCAAGCGCCCACAGCGACCACACGCCTGCGTGCCGCCGGAGCTGCCGTTGTTCGAAATATTTGGAGTCTACCTTTTGGTAGCTCACGCCACCCGTTTCATGTGTCATCCGTTCCTCCCATGGAGCAATGCAGCCGCATGATCCGTTGCTTGCCGGCTTCCGGCGGCCTGTACGGAAGCTGGTTCAAACTCATGCGCCGGTCCGCCGCGGCGATTTTTCGGAAACCCCCGGTCATTCGAGCTCCTGTGCCGCGTAGCGCAACGCCACCGAAATTCGCTGCCCCCATTCTTCCTGCCCGCGCTCCTGTCCAATCAGATCGTTGCGCACTTCGATCATGGCATGCTTCAGCCCACGAACGCCAGCATGCAGGTCGAGAGTGTGCAGGACTCCATCCTTCGGCCCATAGGGCTCGTTGCGCCGCACGTCCGTCTTGGCGAAGCCCTTGGCCAGCCGGTCGGCAAGCCGCGTGTCGCGATTGTGCAGGATGCCGAGCTCGAAGTCGCGCCGCTTGCCCTTGTAGACTGGCGTGAAGCTGTGGATCGAAACCAGGTTGACCGCTTGGCCATGGGCGGCGCGGGCATCGAGCACCGCCGCGACCGCCGCATGAAACGGCCGGTAGATGGCGGCGATGCGGGCCAGCTTGTCCTCGGCGCGCAAGTTTTCATTACCGGGAATTCGGGTCGTTTCGCTCACCTCGGGCATGGCGCCGGCCGATTCCGGCGGGCGGTTGCAATCATAGACGAGGCGCGAATAACGCTGCAGCACGAGCGGCGCATCGATGAGCCGCGACAGGAGCCGGGCAACCCCCTCGGCGCCGATGTCCCAGGCGATGTGGCGGGTGAGATCCGCCTCCGCGAGGCCGAGCCGTCCCAGCGCCCTGGGGATGCGATTGCCGGCATGTTCGCACACCAGCACATAGGGCGAGCCCCCGGCCTCGTTGATCAGGACGGCCGCTTCTTCCTGGTCTTCCAGCAGGTCATCCCCCATGTCCACGCCGTCCCCTCGACGCCCGGTGTTTGAAGCAATAATTTCAGATTGGCTTACGACTGTCAAATTCGTTACAGTAGCGCGGCGAGAGCGGGAGAAAACCCATGCGGGGCACGCCGCGCACCACCGTTGCCGAACGCCTGCGGCTCAAGGCGGGCGCGCTGACCGCCGCCGAGCGCAAGCTGATGGCGGCGCTCTTCGCCAATTATCCGATGGCCGGGCTTTCCAGCATCACCGAATTCGCCCGCCATGCCGGGGTCAGCACGCCGAGCGTCTTGCGGCTCGCCAAGAAGCTGGGCTTTGCCGGCTTTCCTCACCTCCAGGAGGCGTTGCGCGCCGAGCTCTCCGCAAGGCTGCAGAACCCGATCGCCAAACACGACCGCTGGAGCGCCGATGCGCCCGAGGCTCACATTCTCAACCGTTTCGCCACCGCCGCCATGCAAAACCTGAGCGGCTCGCTGAAAATGATGGACCATCGCAGCTTCGACGCCGTCGCGGCACTGCTCGCCGATCGCCGCAACCGCGTCAATCTGATGGGCGGCCGCATCACCCATGCGCTGGCCGCCTATCTTTTCACCCATCTCGACATGGCGCGGCCCGGTGTCATGCTGCTGCCTTCGGCGCCCGCCATCTGGCCGCGGCAGCTTCTCGATATCGGCCGCGACGATGTGCTCGTCGTCTTCGATATCCGCCGCTATGACGCGCGCATGCTGGATTTTGCCGCATCCGCCGAAGAACGCGGCGCCCGGATCGTGCTGATTACCGACCAGTGGATCAGTCCAATCGCGGGAATCGCCGTGCATACTCTGCCGCTTCGCATCGAAGCCCCGTCGAGCTGGGATTCGAACATCGTTCTCCTGTTTATCGCCGAAGCGCTCATCGCGGCAACCGTGAACGCGCGCTGGCCGGAGACCCAGGCGCGCATCCGCGAACTTGAAAACCTGGCCGATCCCGGACGGAGGCTGCGGTGACGGCGGCGGAGACTTTCGATTTCATCATCGTCGGCGCGGGCTCGGCCGGCTGCGTCCTGGCCCATCGCCTGTCGGAAGACGGCCGCAACTCGGTGCTGGTACTGGAATATGGCGGCAGCGACTGGGGGCCCTTCATCCAGATGCCTTCGGCACTCGCCTACCCCATGAACATGAGCCTCTATAATTGGGGCTTCGAGACCGAGCCCGAGCCGCATCTGGACGGCCGCCGCCTCGCCACGCCGCGCGGCAAGGTGGTCGGCGGCTCGTCCTCCATCAATGGCATGGTCTATGTGAGAGGCCACGCACGCGACTTCGACGCCTGGGAGGACATGGGCGCCAAAGGCTGGGGCTTCCGCCACGTGCAGCCGTATTTCAAGCGCATGGAACATTCGCATGGCGGCGAGGAAGGCTGGCGCGGCAGCGCGGGCCCCATGCATGTCAAGCGCGGGCCGCGGGCCAACCCGCTCTACCAGGCCTTCGTCGAAGCCGGACGCCAGGCCGGTTATCCCGTCACCCAGGATTACAACGGCCGCCAGCAGGAAGGCTTCGGCGCCATGGAGATGACGGTGCACCGCGGCGTGCGCTGGTCGGCCGCCAATGCCTTTCTCCGCCCGGCCTTGAAGCGCGGCAACGTCAAGCTCGTGACCTATGCCTTGGCGCGCCGCATCCTGCTTGAGGGAAAGCGCGCCGTGGGCGTCGAATATGACGTGGCCGGCGAAGTGACGGCGGCAAGGGCGCGGCGCGAGGTCGTTCTTGCCGCCTCCAGCATCAATTCGCCGAAGCTCTTGCAATTGTCCGGCATCGGCGCCCCCGAAACGCTGCGGGCTGCGGGGATCGAAGTCGAACATGCGCTGCCCGGCGTCGGCGAAAATCTCCACGACCATCTGGAAATCTATTTCCAGCTCATGTCCAAGGAACCGGTGACGCTCTATTCCAAGCTCAATCTCGTCTCCAAGGGCCTGATCGGGCTCGAATGGCTGCTGTTCGGAACCGGTCTCGGCGCCACCAACCATTTCGAATCCTGCGGCTTCATCCGCTCGAAAG
This sequence comes from Hyphomicrobiales bacterium, assembly GCA_052386315.1. Taxonomy (GTDB): domain Bacteria; phylum Pseudomonadota; class Alphaproteobacteria; order Rhizobiales; family Aestuariivirgaceae; genus Aestuariivirga. The sequence continues at coordinate 59,209 of JBQTKG010000002.1, read as the reverse complement.
CCGGCATCGAATATCCCGATATCCAGTATCATTTCCTGCCCGCCGCCATGCGCTACGACGGCAGGACGGCGTTCCCCAATCACGGTTTTCAGGCCCATGTCGGTCCGATGCGCACCAAATCGCGCGGCTTTGTCCGTGTGCGGAGCAACGATCCAAAGGAGCCGCCGCGCATCCTGTTCAATTACATGTCGCACCCCGACGACTGGGCCGAGTTCCGCGCCTGCGTGAGGCTGACGCGCGAACTTTTCCGGCAGCCCGCCATGCAGAAATATGCCGGCGCCGAAATCCAGCCGGGCAAGGACGTCGAAACCGATGCCGAGATCGACAACTTCATCCGCCGCCACTGCGAGAGCGCCTTTCACCCTTGCGGCACCTGCAAAATGGGTGCGGCCTCCGATCCGTTGGCGGTCGTCGACCCCCACTGCAAGGTGATCGGCATCGAAGCGCTGCGGGTGGCCGATTCGTCGATCATGCCGCAGGTGACCAACGGCAATCTCAACGCGCCGACCCTGATGATCGGCGAAAAGGCCTCCGACCACATCCTCGGCCGAAACCCCCTGCCGCCGTCCAACCTGGAGCCGTGGATCAATCCCGACTGGCAGACCAGCCAGAGGTAGGGCGATTGCGGCCGAGTTGACTTGCTCTTCTCTCTCCGTCATCCCGGCGAAAGCCGGGACCCATCGATCCGCGTGCCGCGATGCGCATCCGTTTTGATATTTCCGTGGGCTATGGCGACTGCACCCGGTCGCGGGCGGCGTTATAGTGCCAGTAGTCGATGTCGAGATCGGCCTTGGAGTGGGAATTGCCGGTGTGCTGGCGCTTGCCGTCCTCGTCGAGATAGCCCACCGCGACATTGATCCAGAACTGGAACTCGCCCACCGCATAACGGTAGATGTTGTTGCGCAACTGGCCGCCGAAATTTTCGCGCACCCGGCCCAGCCGGCACACGGTGATCGCCAGCATCACCGGGTTGTTGCCCGACTGCTGCCAGATCAGTTCGTCGTTCCGGAACGAGCTGAAGTCGTCGCTGGAGAACTCGAAGCCGACGATCTTCTGCACCTGCTTCAGCGTCCGGTAGGCGTGGCTGTGGAAATCGCCGAGCATGGTGAGATGCGGCGACCAGCGCAACACCACTTCGTTCTTCAGGAGCGCCGCCTCGTTGTTGGGCAGCACGCTGTCGATGCCGCGGCTCGAGGAAATGCTGAGACTGGCGCGGTCGAGATAGAAGATGGTGCGGTCGCCTTCCAGCTTCTTGAAGCCCCAGACATAGCCCAGCGTTTCGACCGGCTGCCATTTTCGCTTCTGCCGCTTGCCGTAGCAATAGGCCTCGACCGCCGCGAGCGTCATCGCCTCGAGCAGTTGCGCCGACATGCGCACGATGAAATGGTGCTGTCCGTGGTTCATCTCTGGGCCTGGCCCATCGCCTCTTGCAGAAAGATTTCGCGCAGCTTGCGGGTCACCGGTCCCGGCCGGCCGCCGCCGATGCGGTGGCCGTCGATCTCGACGATCGGCAAGACGAAGTTGGAGGCGCTGGTGAGAAACGCCTCGTCGGCGCCATAGGCCTCCTCAGGCGTGAACAGGCGCTCCTCGAGTTCGACGCCGTGTTCCCTGGCGAGCCGCAACAGCGAGCGCCTGGTGCAGCCCGCCAGAATGCGGTTGGAGAGGCCGCGGGTGAGGGCCTTGCCGTTCCTTACAATATAGGCGTTGGATGAGGTTCCCTCGGTCACCATGCCATCCTCGATCATCCAGGCCTCGAAAGCGCCCGCCTCGTGGGCCGCCTGCTTGCCGAGCACCGGCGCCAGCAGCATCACCGACTTTATGTCGCGCCTGGCCCAGCGGATGTCCGGCACCGTGATAACCTTAACACCGGTCACCGCGTCGGGATTGTCGATCAGGTTCTTCTCCTGGGTGAAGGCGACGAGCCCCGGCTTCACATCCTTGGGGAACTTGAAGTCGCGGTCGGCGGCGCCGCGCGTCACCTGCATATAGACCCAGCCTTGATCGAGCTTGTTGCGCTTGATCAGTTCGACATGCATGGTTTTGAGATCGTCCTTGCCGCACGGCCAGCTCATGCGGATTTCCTGCAAGGACCGTTCCAGCCGCTGCGTGTGCGGATCGTAATCGATCAACCGGCCGTTGATCACCGCGGTCACCTCATAGACCCCGTCGGCAAACAGGAAGCCGCGGTCGAATATTGAGATTTTCCCTTGATCTTCAGGCACATAATCGCCGTTCACATAGACGGTGCGGGGCATGGCTAATCCTTGATGCTGTGGCGCAGCGTAACCAGAATTCGCGGCACAAATCCATGGGGGTTGTGGGCCGCCCGCCGCCCGGCTAGCGCATGTTCCGCCAAAGTGTACACACTTTGGCGATAAGAACATGCGCCGAATCATTAGCTTGGCGCGTTTTCCTGTCCGAAAAGCGATTCCACTTTTCGGGAAAACGCGCTAGGACATGGCCATCGTCCACAGCAGCCAAGGAAATCATGCCGCCTAACGTTACGGAAGCCTCAATCGCGGCCATGCTCCAACGTCAACTGATAAGCTGAAGCCGGAGTAGATCCATGGCCCTTGTATTTCCAGAGCGCGGCGCCGAAGCCCGCAGCTTTCTCGATGCCCATCCCGATATAAGGAGCGTCCACGTCGTGTGGACCGACATCTGCGGCGTCGCCCGCGGAAAAATTCTGCGCCGCGACGAAGTGGTGCCGGCCTGGCAGGACGGCCGCTTCATGCCGATCTCGGCCCTGGTTCTCGACGTGACCGGACAGGACATTCCCGAGACCGGCCTGGTCTTCGACGAGGGCGACCGCGACATGCTCATGTGGCCGGTGTCCGGAAGCCTCGTGCGTATTCCGTGGATGCAAGAACCGGCCGCCCAATACGTGGCTTCGATCTCGGACCTCGACGGCACGCCGCATTTTTTCGATCCGCGCAGCGTCCTTGCGAAGATCGTCGACCGCTTCAAGAGTGAATTGAAGATGACCCCGGTCGGCGCGGTCGAGCTCGAGTTTTACCTGATGGACCGTGAACAGGCCCTCGCCGGCAAGCCGATGCCGCCGAAATCGCTGATCAACGAGTTCCGGCCGCAACACTATCAGGCCTACTATCTGCAGGACCTCGACGATTTCCAACCCTTCTTCAACGACCTCTATGCCTGTTGCGAAGCGCAAGGCCTGCCCGCCAAGACGCTGATCTCGGAATATTCGCCGGGCCAGATGGAAATCGTGCTGCGTCACCGCGCCGACGTGCTCAAGGCTTGCGACGAGGCGATCATGCTGAAGCGGCTGATCAAGGCGGTGGCCGAGAAGCACGGCCTCGCCGCCACCTTCATGGCCAAGCCCTACTCGCAATGGACGGGCTCCGGCATGCATGTGCATGTGAGCCTCGGCGACGAGGCGGGCAACAATCTCTTCGCCGCCGCAGACCCAATGCACAACCAGCTCTTGCTGCATGCGCTCGGCGGTCTCAAGGCGGCGATGGCGGAATCGATGCTGATCTTCGCTCCCAACGGCAATTCATACCGGAGATTCCGGCGCAATTCCTATGCGCCGGTCTCCGCCAGCTGGGGCATCAACAACCGTACCGTCTCCTTGCGCATTCCGGCGGGCGCGGCCGGCGCCTGCCACATCGAGCACCGGCCCGCCGGTGCGGATGCCAATCCTTATCTGGTGATGGCCGCCATTCTGGCCGGCATGCATTATGGCATCACCGAAAAGGCCGATCCCGGCAATCCAGTGGTCGGCAACGGCTACGAAAGGCGGGCCAAATACATTCCCGGCAACTGGTTCGACGCCATCGACGCCTTCTGGAAGGCCTCGATCCTCAAGGAGTATTTCGGCAAGGAATTCGTCGACACCTACTGCACGCTCAAGGAAGTCGAGGCCGACCGCTTCTACGCCGAGCCCACCGCGCGCGATTTCGAGTGGTATCTGAGGACGGTGTAGCGGGTTGCTGAAAAACCATTCACGCGGCCATGCTTCGAGGCTCACGGCTTCGCCGTGAGCACCTCAGCATGAGGGAAAACAAGGACTTACCCTGAGGTGCGACCCCGGCCTTGAGCCGGGGGAGCCTCGAAGGGCGATGGTCAAGTCCGTGTACGGAGTTATTCAACAGCCTGCTAACTCATTGAACACTTGCCACTGGCGGCGGGTTCGCTAGGGTCTGCCGCCATGGATCTCACCGCCCACTGGACCGGCCTTCTGGCGCTGGCGATTTTCATCGCCGCCTATGTCTTCGTCGTCTTCGAGGAGACGACGCAGATGCGCAAGTCCAAGCCGGTCATGCTGGCGGCGGGGTTGATCTGGGCGCTCATTGGTTTTGCCTATGTGCAGGCGGGCGTGGGCGATGCCGTTCACGAACGCGCCAGCCGGGTGATCGAGGAGTATGGCGAGCTTTTCCTCTTCCTGCTGGTCGCCATCACCTATGTGAACACGCTGGAGGAGCGCCGCGTCTTCGACGTGTTGCGCGCCAGGCTCGTCAACATGGAATTGAGCTACCGCCAGCTCTTCTGGCTTACCGGCATTCTGGCTTTCTTTCTCTCCGGCGTGCTCGACAACCTCACCACCTCGCTCATCATGGGTGCCGTGGTCATGGCGGTGGGTGTCCATTCGGCCCGCTTTGTTGCAATCGGCTGCATAAGCATTGTCGTTGCCGCCAATGCCGGCGGCGCCTTCTCGCCCTTTGGCGACATCACCACGCTCATGGTCTGGCAGAAGGGCAAGCTCACCTTCTTCGAGTTTTTCGTGCTCTTCGTGCCGGCCGTCATCAACTGGCTGGTACCGGCGGCGATCATGCATTTCGCCGTGCCGGCGACCAGGCCCGAGCCGCACGACGACCACGTCCGCCTCAAGCCGGGTGCCGCGGGCGTCATCGTTCTCTTCGCCGCCACCATTGCCACCGCCGTTTCATTCAAAAATTTTCTCTTCCTCCCGCCGGCGCTGGGCATGATGCTGGGTCTCGGATATTTGCAGATGTGGTCCTACTATCTGCAGCGCCAGGGCCACCGCAAAAACGACCGGGACATGGTGCTCGACAGCTTCGCCCAGGTGCAGCGCGTCGAATGGGACACGCTCCTGTTCTTCTTCGGCATCATCTTCGCGGTCGGCGGCCTCGGCGTCATCGGCTATCTCGCCATGGCCTCGCAATATCTCTACGTGGGCCTCGGCCCCACCCAAGCGAATATCATCATCGGCGTGCTCTCGGCGGTAATCGACAATATCCCGCTGATGTTCGCCGTCCTCACCATGGATCCGCAGATGTCCCACGGCCAATGGCTGCTCATCACCCTGACTGCCGGCGTCGGCGGCTCCATGCTGTCGATCGGTTCGGCGGCGGGCGTGGCGCTGATGGGTCAGGCCAAGGGCCTCTACACGTTTTCAAGCCATCTCAAATGGGCCTGGGCCATCGCTCTCGGCTACGCCGCCTCGATCGCCGCGCATTTGTGGATCAACGCGCATTTGTTCTAGGGGCGGCGGCCCTTACCCTTTCCGATCCGCCAGCAGACCCAGGATGCGCCGCGCTTCGGCAACGCTGGCTGCGTGGCGGCTATATTGGCCGCACAGATCGGCCAGCCGGGCGACAAGTTCGGCATTGCCGGCGGCAAGCCGTGTCTGATCGTATCTGACATTGTCCTCAAGCCCGGTGCGGCAATGGCCGCCCATCTCCAGGCACCAGCGGTTGACTTCGAGTTGGCTCTTGCCGATGCCCGCCGCCGCCCAGGTCGCGTCGGGCTCGAGCTTTGCAAGCTGCGCCGCCTCGAACTCGAGAATTTCGCGCAATGGCGGGAGCGCATTGGCAATGCCGAAGACAAACTGCACATGCAGTGGCCGCTTGAGCCGCCCGTCCTTCGCCATCCGATGGGCGGCATAGAGCATGGCCAGATCGAAGACTTCGATTTCGGGTTTCACGTCGAATTCGATCATTTTCGCCGCCAGCTCGTCGACCAGCGCCGGCGGGTTCTCATAGACGATCACGGCGAAATTGACCGAGCCGGTCGACAGCGACGCCATGTCCGGCCGATACCGCAGCATGCCGCCCCGCTCCGTACCCTTGCCCGACCTGCCGCTGGTCGAGAACTGCACGATCATGCCGGGGCAATGCTGGCGCACTCCCTCCAGAAGCCTCGCAAATTTTTCCGGGTCCGAGGAGGTGCTGCCGTCATCATTGCGGACATGGGCGTGGACCACCGTGGCCCCCGCCTCGAAAGCGGCATAGGTCGATTCGATCTGCTCGGCGACGCTGACCGGCACGGCCGGGTTGTCTTTCTTTTGCGGCACCGATCCGGTGATGGCGACGGTGATGATCGCAGGACTTGTCATGGGCGGGATCGATCCGGCAAAAGACTGCGATGCGCACGGGGAAGGCCATTCACATTATCGGCTGCCACGCCGAGGGGGAAGTGGGCGACGTCATCGTCGGCGGCGTAGCACCCCCGCCCGGAGATACGCTCTGGGAACAGTCGCGCTTCATCGCCAGGGACGGGACGCTCAGGAACTTCGTGCTCAACGAGCCGCGCGGCGGCGTCTTCCGCCATGTGAACCTGCTGGTGCCGCCGAAGAACCCGAAAGCCCAGATGGGCTTCATCATCATGGAGCCGGAGGACACGCCGCCCATGTCGGGCTCCAATTGCATCTGCGTGGCGACCGTCCTGCTCGATGCCGGCATTGTGCCGATGATGGAACCCGAAACTCGTCTCGTCCTCGAAGCCCCCGCGGGCCTGGTCGAGATCACGGCCCAATGCCGCGCCGGCAAGGCCGAACGCATCACGCTGCGCAATGTGCCCTCCTTCGCCGACAGGATCGGCGCCGCGCTGGAGGTCGAAGGACTCGGCACGATCAAGGCCGATACCGCCTTCGGCGGCGACAGTTTTGTGATCGCCGAGGCAACCCCGCTCGGCTTTGCCATGACGCTGGACGAGGCGCGCGATATCGCCATTGCCGGCCGCAAGATCGCCAGGGCCGCCAATGAGCAATTCGCATTTGCGCATCCGAGCCTGCCGGACTGGCGGCATTTCTCTTTCTGCTTCCTGACCGGCCCGCTGGAGACGATCGACGGCGCGCTGTCGAGCCGCAACGCCTGCGTGATCAAGCCGGGCAAGCTCGACCGCTCGCCGACCGGCACCGGTTGTTCGGCGCTGATGGCGGTGCTGCATGCCAAGGGACTGATGAAGACCGGCGAGAGTTTCATCGGCCGCTCGATCATCGAGAGCCGCTTCATCGGCCGTATCGAGTCGGAGGCGCAAATCGGCGGCAGGCCGGCGATCATTCCGTCGATTTCCGGCCGCGCCTGGATCACCGGCCAATCGACCCTGATGCTCGATCCCGCCGATCCATGGCCAGACGGCTACAGGATTGCCGACACATGGCCCAGTGACCCGGCCTGAGCACTTCAAGTTCAGACCCAGCCGCCGTCGACGATGTAGTCCTGGTTGGTGATGGCGCCGGCATCGTCGGAAGCGAGGAACAGGACGACGCGCGCGATATCTATGGGCTGCAGCCGCCGCTTCAGGCATTGCGAGCGGTTGATGAGTTCGTCGGTCTCCGGCGTTACCCACAGCTTCAACTGGCGCTCGGTCATGATCCAGCCGGGCGACAGCGAATTGACCCTGATGTTCCGCGGCCCGAAATCCCGCGCCTGGCTGCGGGTGAGCCCCAAGACCGCCGATTTCGCCGCCGTATAGGCCGCCATGCCGCCCTGGCCGATGCGCCATGAGGTCGAGCCGAAATTGACGATCGCGCCGCCGCCCTCCGCCGCCATCTGCGGCTGCACCGCCTGGGCCGTGAAGAACATCGGCCGGAGATTGATCGCCATGCGCTCGTCCCAATAGTCCGGCGTCACCGTATCGAAGGCATGGCGCTGGTCGCTGGCGGCATTGTTGACCAGAACGGTGATCGGCCCGTTCGCAGCCCGCGCCTGTTCGATCGAGGCCTTGAGCGCCGCGATGTCGCGGATGTCGCATCTGATGAACAGGGGGGCCACATGGCCTTCACTCGCCAGCCGCGAAACCAGCGCCAGGCTCGCCGCCTCGTCGATGTCGATAAAGGCGATTTTGGATTTCTGCCCCGCGAAGGCCTCGACGATCGCCGCCCCTATCCCTGAGCCGCCGCCGGTCACAAACACGCTGCGGCCTTCGAGGCTGGGATAGATCGCGAGTTTCGATTGTGCCATCGGGCCGTCCTCTCGTACTTGCTTTTGGCCTGTGTTAGGACTGCCTCCGTGAAGAAACAAGCGGGTTAGCCCATGCATATCGTTCAGTTGCTCGATGGCAAGGGAAGAAGGCGTGTGGGCTTCGTCGAAGGCCGCGGCATCAGGCTCCTGAAGCGCGTCGGCCGCACCGTCGATCTCGCCCGCCTCGCCATCAAGGAAGGCCGCGGTCTCGCCGCGATGGCCAAATCGCTGGCCGCTGGAACCACGGAGGATTATGGCGGAGCGCTCAAGGAAGGCCGCCTCCTGGTTCCCGCCGACCACCCGGACCCCGCCCATTGCCTGGTGACCGGCACCGGCCTCACGCATTTGGGCTCCGCCGCGGCGCGCGACAAGATGCACCAGAAGCTTACCGGCGCCGCCGGAGAACTCACCGACTCCCTCAAGATGTTCAAGCTGGGGCTGGATGGCGGCAAGCCCGAAAAGGGAAAGAGCGGCGTGCAGCCCGAATGGTTCTACAAGGGCGACGGCGGTTGGCTGGTGGGCACGGGAGCCGTTCTCGAGCGCCCCGCCTTCGCGCTCGACGGCGGCGAGGAACCGGAGATCGTAGGCATTTATCTGATCGGAACCACCGGCAGGCCCCATCGCCTCGGCTTCGCGCTTGGCAATGAATATTCCGATCACCTCATGGAGCGGCAGAACTATCTCTGTCTCGCCCATTCCAAGCTCCGCCAATGCGCCATCGGGCCGGAGATGATCGTGGGCTCCCTGCCGCGGCATGTCGAAGGCATGAGCCGCATACGCCGCAAGGGTCAGGTTATCTGGGAGAAACCCTTTCTCACCGGCGAAGCCAACATGACCCACAGCATTGCCAATCTCGAATTTCATCATTTCAAGTATGACGGCTTCCGCCGCCCCGGCGATCTGCACATCCATTTCTTCGGCACCGGCACGCTGAGCATCGCCGATGGTGTTGTAACCGTGGACGGCGATGAATTCGAAATCGAGGCGCCCGTCTTCGGCGCTCCCTTGCGCAACCGGCTCAAGGCGGTCAAGCCGCGCTTCAAGCCGGATGCGGTGAAGGCGCTCTGATCGCCGATGAGCGGCCGCTTCATCGCCCTCGATTGGGGAACGACCAGCTTCCGCGCCTATCTCGCGGATGGCGAGGGCCAGGCGACCGAGACGGTATCCGCTCCCGAAGGCATCCTGGCGGTCAGGGACGGCGATTTCGATGCGGCGCTGGAGCGTCACATCGGCACCTGGGATGTGGCACTTCCCGTCATCGCCGCCGGCATGATCGCCAGCCGCCAGGGCTGGATCGAGTTGCCCTATGCCGCCTGTCCCGCCGGGCCCGCTGAATTGGCGGCGGCGTTGCACCGGCACACCAGCAAGCGCGGCCGCTCCATCGGCTTCGCCACCGGCCTCTCCTGTCGCTCAAGCAGCGGCATTCCCGATGTCATGCGCAGCGAGGAAACCCAGGTCTTCGGCAGTCTTGAAAACGGCGGCGGGCATTTCGTGACCCCCGGCACCCATTCGAAGTGGATCGTGGCCGAAGATGGAAAGATCGTGCGTTTCGCCACCTACATGACCGGCGAAGTCTTCGCGGCGCTCAAGCACCACACAATCCTCGGCAAGCTCATGCAGGAGGGCCCGGAGAATGAAGAAGCCTTCGCGAAAGGCGTGCGCGCCGCACTTGCCGACCCCGCCGGATTTCTGCATCGCATCTTTTCCACCCGCTCGCTGGCACTCTTCAACGAGATGGCGCCGGAGCATCTGGCGTCCTATCTGTCGGGCCAGGTGATCGGAACCGAGATCGCCCATGCCCGCGCCGGCAATCCGAAGAACGCCGATCATGTGGTGCTCGCGTCGGAAGCAATCGCTACGCGATACGTGAAGGCCATGGCGATCGCCGGACTGAAGGCCCGCTCCGGCGATCCCAATTCCATCGTCAAAGGCCTGGCGCGCCTTGCCAAGGAAGCAGGATTGATCGCATGACGGGGAGTTAGGACTATGAAAGTCGCAATGGTGACGGGTGCTGGCTCGGGCATCGGCAGGGCGGTCGCCCTGGCACTTGGCAAGGAAGGCTATGCGGTGGTTGTGGCCGGCCGCCGCATTGAACCGTTGCAGGCAACCGCCAAGGCGATCGGCCCCAACAGCCTTGCGGTTGCGGCCGACGTCACCGACCCCAAATCCGTCGCCGCGCTCTTCGCCGCGGCGAAGCAGAAATTCGGCCGCCTCGACGTGCTCTTCAACAATGCCGGAACCGGCGCGCCCGGCACCATCATTTTGGAAGACCTGACCGTCGCGCAATGGCGGGCCGTCGTCGACACCAACCTGTCGGGCGTCTTCTATTGCATCCAGGAGGCCTTCCGCATCATGAAGGCGCAAGACCCGCGCGGCGGCCGCATCATCAATAACGGTTCGATTTCGGCGCATGTGCCGCGCCCCAATTCCGCCCCCTATACGGCGACCAAGCACGCCATCACCGGCCTCACCAGGTCCGCCTCCCTCGACGGGCGCAAATACGATATCGCCTGCGGCCAGATCGACATCGGCAATGCCGCCACCGACATGACCGAGCGCATGAAGACCGGCATGCCGCAGGCCGATGGATCGATGGCGCCCGAGCCCACCATCGCGGTCGAAAATGTCGCCCGCGCCGTGGTCTTCATGGCCTCGCTGCCGCTCGATGCCAATGTCCAGTTCATGACCGTCATGGCGACGAAAATGCCGTTTATCGGCCGCGGATGAGATCGGCGCCCTTTTCGGCGATCATAATGGTGACGGCATTGGTGTTGGACGAAATCACATAGGGCATCACCGAACTGTCGCAGACGCGCAAGCCTTCGAGGCCGTGCAGCTTGAGGTCGGGCGCCACCACCGCCAACTTGCCCTGCCCCATGGCGCAGGCGCCGGCCGGATGATGGTCGGTCTTGGCCATGCGGCCGGCATAGTCGATCAACTCCTGATCGCTCCTGCACTCCGGCCCCGGCGCCCGCTCGGCCAGCACATAGGGCTTGAGCGCCTCCTGCCGGAAAATATCGCGCGCCATCTTCAGTCCACGGATCGACATGTCACGGTCGTAAGAGTCGGCCCAGTAATTGGGGTCGATGAGCGGCGCGTCCCTGGGATCGGGGCTCGCCAGCCTGACGGTACCGCGCGAGCGCGGCCGCATGAAGGCTGTGTTGAGGGTGACGCCGGCATGTTTCAGTTTGGCGATGCCCGCCTCGATGCCGGAACCGAGACCGAGATGGAACTGGATGTCCGGCGCATTGGCGTTCTTGTCGGCGAACCAGAAGCCGCCGGTCTCGAACAGGCTCGAGGCCGCGGGCCCGGTACGGGTGAGCAGATAGCGCAGGCCGGCGAGCGCCGCCCAATGGGGTTTGCCGTATTTGTCGTAGGTGTGATCGCCGGTGCATTCGGCGATGACGCAGATATCGAGATGATCCTGCAAATTCTCGCCAACGCCCGGCAAATTGTGCACCGGTGTGACCCCCACCCGCTTGAGATGATCCGCCGGGCCGATGCCGGAGAGCAGCAAGAGCTTCGGCGAACCGATGGCGCCCGCCGAGACGATCACCTCGCGTTCCGCCTGTATGGTCTCGCGATTGCCGCCGCGCAGGATTTCGACGCCGGTGGCGCGGCCCTTGTCGACCGCGACGCGCGTCGCCATCCCGGCCAGCATGACGGTCAGGTTCGGCCGCCGCATCGCCGGCCTCAGATAGGCGGTCGCGGTCGATGAGCGGCGCGCATGTTTTTGCGTCAATTGATAGAAGCCCACACCGGCCGGATTGGGGCCGGCGAGATCGCCGTTGAAGGGGATGCCCATTTGTCCGGCCGCCTTGAAGAAGGCCTCGCAGATCGGCAGCGTGGCGCTGGGCCGCGATACGCCGAGCGGCCCGCCGCGCCCGTGCAACTCATCGTCGAATGTGTCGTTGTCCTCGGCCTTGCGGAAATAGGGCAGCACGTCGCGGTAGCTCCACCCAGCGCAGCCGGCTTGCGCCCAGCCGTCGTAATCCAGCGCATTGCCGCGCGTATAAACTTGCGCGTTGATGGTCGAGCCGCCGCCGATCACCTTGGCCTGGGTGTACCAGAAGACCCGGTCCTGCATGTGCTTTTGCGGCACGGTGGACCAGCCCCACGAGGCGATGCCGTGGGTCATCTTGGCGAAACCCGCCGGCCAATGGAACAGCGGATTGCGGTCGCCTCCGCCCGCCTCGATCAGCAGGACCTTGGCGTCGGCGTCCTCCGACAGCCGCGCCGCCAGCACGCAGCCCGCCGAGCCGCCGCCCACGATGATGTAATCGAAATGACCGGACTCAGAACGATTATGTTTCATCGCGGCCCAAACACCCATTCCGAACCCAAGTATTCGATCGGCCGGCACCCAAGTCAATTCAAACAACGCAGACAGAATTCCCCGACGGATCGCCAACCCGATTTTTCTTGTCCTACCCGCGTTCAATCAACCAGGATCCAGAACGAAGACTTCCGCCCATGCTTGGCCCGCAGCCGAGTGACGTAAGCCGCATGCGATTCGCGATCGCCGAATTCCGCAATCGAAGAGGCAAGGCTTGCGCATTCGGCGAGGTGGCGCGCGGCGTGGCGGTACCGGCTGGAGCGGTTCTTCTCAAGCGTGAAATCGATCATTGCGCGCAGGAGGATCGTGGCCGCCAGCGGATGTTTGGCCGCAAGGGCATCGGCGGCCGGTGCCAAAATCTCGTAGTGGTTGCCATTCAACTCCTGGGAGCGGCGCAATGCCAGCGCCGATGCCTTCTCTAGCGACGGCCATGTTACAAGAAACAACAGCGCGCGATGAACTTCCCCGTATCCCAGAGCATATGACAAGGCACGCTCCTCGGTCTCGATGTCGTCGAAGTCGGGCAGGCGTTTCAAGTAGGCGCGCAGATGCTGCGGCTCAAGCGCCCGCTCGAAACACTCCCAGCGGAACGCCTGCGCCTCGCCGGTTCGTCCGAGGGCTTCAAGCACTTCGAGACGGGTCTGCTCCCATTCGAATGGAATCCAGCCGGGCCGATTTTTATCGACCGCTTCGATGGCGGACCAAGCCTCCTCGGCGCGGCCCGCGGCAAGGAGGCGGCTCGCAATCTCGGCCGCCACACTTGGCGCCGACTTCGCATTACCGCTCTGCTGCGCAATAAAGGCGTCCACGTCGCCTTGGGCATCGGCGATCTGCTCCAGGGCCAGGCGGATGGCACTGGCGCGCTGGCGAATTGCAATCTCATCGGCATAGAGGGGGCCGCCACTGCCCCAGCCGATAACCTTGCGCTCCTCCTGGCGCGGCGTCTCGACGGGCGTCTTGGACAGTTCGATGAATTGCGCCTTCAGTCGATCGAGGCCAACCGGGCCGAGCAGCTCGGCGAGAACCGGAATGAGATCGTCATATTGCGCGTAGTCGTTTTCATTCAGCGCCGTGAAGACCCGCCCGGCCAGCACTTCCTGATCGGACTTCGCTTGCTTGGCGATCCGGCCCAGATCGCCGCATGCCGCGGCGAAAATGCCGCCCACGGCGCCGTCGCTGTCGTCACAGCGCCCGAAAACCGGATTGGCGAGCGCCAAAAAACGCCACATGAGGTCCAGCGCCTCATCGGGATTGGTCTTCGCCACCCGATCGGCGATCGCGCGCCGCTGCGTTTCGAGATCGCCGGCGAGCGCCCTGACTTCATGCCGGTCGACAAAGGATCGCGACCGCGCGATCGTCGTCAGCCGTTTGCGGATTGCCTTTGCCAGCTCGGCCGGGCTTTGCAGCGCGGCCAATTCCAGCCGAAGACGCCGTTGGGCGGTGGCACTGCCCGCGCTGATCTCGATCAGGAGCTCCGCCAGCCGCTCGGCGCCCAGCACTTCGAGGTTCTTCGCGTTAAGTGTTGTCTTTGAGGTCATGGGTCATTCCACTGAGCGACCGCATCCGGAAACCTAGGCGCAATCGCAAAGCGCCCGCTAACCTTTTAAGTTAGCGGGCGAATTTGGTTGCGGGAAGAGGATTTGAACCTCTGACCTTCAGGTTATGAGCCTGACGAGCTACCGGGCTGCTCCATCCCGCGTCATCGGTGCGAGGGCTATGTAGCAATCCATTTGGGCTTTGTGAACCCCCCGGGCGGCTTTAATTGATTGTGACGGTGGAAGCCGCCAGATTGTCGTTTCCGGCGTGGGACTTGGGGACCATGGCGTCGATCCGCACAGACAGGCCCGCAGGTGAGGCGCTCCTCCGCCTTGCGCGCAAGACGCTGGCCCGGCTGGCGAAAGACCTTGGCCGGGCGGCGGCGGGCGGCGGCATCCACGCGGCGCGGCGACGGCTCAAATTCATGCGCAGCTTGTTGCGCCTGCTCAGGCCGGCAATCGGCAAGTCCGCCTGGGCGAAGGCCGATCACCGGTTGCGCGCCGCCGCGCATGCCATTGCCGGAGCCCGCCGCGCCGAAGCCTTGCAGGAAGCGGTGGCAAAACTTGGCCTCCCTGGGCCGCCGCTAACTCCCGCCCTCGCCGAACTGGCTCGCCTCGCCGCCGCGGCCCATGGCCATGAGGCGGAAGCGGAAGCCTTGAGCGAAGCCATCGCCGGAGCCCTGCGCGGCATCGAGAAAGTGCGCGGCACGATCAACCATTGGGGCTTGCCCAAGCGCGATGTCTCTCCCTTCGTGACCGGCCTTCGCGATGCCTATGCAATGGCGCGCCGCAAGCTGCGGGCGGGCCTTGCGGCAGGCGACATCGCCCGCCTCCACGAGGCGCGCAAATCGGTCATCCACCATTTGCACCACCTGGAAATTCTCGAACCCCTGTGGCCGGAGCCGATCCGCGTGTGGAAGAGTGAACTCACCAGCCTGCGCGAGGCGCTCGGCGATCTCAACGATCTCCGGGAACTGGAGCATCTGGCCGCGCCAGGTGGCACGGGCTTTTCCACTCCGGCGATGCTTCAGGATGCGCAAGCGGCGATCGCCGGCCGCCGCGCCCGGCTGCTCGCCCAGGTCAGCGAGCGCGCCGGCCATCGCTTTGCCGAAAAGCCCGGCGCATTCGCCAAGCGCCTGCGCGCCATGTGGCGGAAGCCGGCGACCTGAATTGCCGCTTGCAGACTGCTTCTCTATGGTCCGGCCTTCATCATGCTTCACCCTACCCGTTCGCAAGCCGTTCGTCGAAACGGAACGGCACCGCCTCGACGATCCGCACCCGTCGCATCGCCGGGTGGGCGGGATTGAGCATCACATTGCGTTCGAGCGGCACCACGAAGGACGGCGCTCGCAGCACAAGGCTGCGGCCTTCCTCCAGCCAGCGGTCGCCGATGGCGCGGCAACGGGCGGCTACATCCTTGCCGGGCAATGCGGCGATCTCCGTTGTATCCACGCCGTCGGGAATGCGGATGCGCACGGCAAGGCGCGGCGGCAGGCGCAGGCGCATCGCCGGATTGAGATGCACGAGATTTTCCAGAACGCAGAGCGATAGATTTTCCGAGCAATAGACGACGCCACGCCCCGGCGAATTCCAGCGCGCGCCGAAGCGCCGGTTGCCGCTGCCTTCGAGGTCCATGGCGAAGCGCGGATCGGCAAGCCGCCAGACGAAAGCCATCGCGCCTCAGTTATGGTCGCCGTAGACGAACCGGTGCAACAGGGCTTCGACCTCGCGCGCCCCGGCGTCGGTCTGCGCCATCGCCCGCGGAATGCGGTTCTTCAGCGCCGGATTGGGAAGATCGAGAAACGCCCGCGCCGCCGCCTTGTCCTGGAAAGCCCATTGCGCCAGCGCGTTGACGCGCAGGATGCGGGCGACGGCATCCGCCTCCTCCAGCTTGAGCTTGCCGCGCGCCGCGAGGCGGCGCTTGAAGGTGCGCTCCGGAATGGCGCGGAACACATCTTCAGGTGCAAGGTCGCCCTTACGGATCAGCGCCTGCACTTTGCTGGCGGAAACGCCTTTCTCAATCGCTTCGTAGCTGAGCAGCACGGAAAGTGCGGCATGGATATTCATGTGCGCAGAGTAACATGCCCCGCCAAATGCCGCAAAACCAAACGGCATTTGGCCGAAAGTTTGCGCAGCATATTGACCTTGCGGCATTTAGCGGCCACATTCAAGTGTGCTTGATTTTCAGGTGTGCTTGATTTTGATCTACAAAACGTATATACAGACGGCAATGACATGGACTTTGACTGGGACGAGGAAAAGCGCGCCGCAAACATCGCCAAGCATGGCGTCGATTTTCTGAGAGCATCCCTCATCTTCGATGGTCCGGTCATGGAGGTGATCGACGACCGCGAGAACTATGGCGAAGAAAGAATGGTCGCGCTCGGCATGGCGGTCGGCACAGTTTACCGGGTTGTCTACACCACGAGGCAGTCCCGCATCCGCATCATCGGCGCCCGGAAGGCAAGCAGAAATGAGCAGCAAATCTACTATCGTTCGATATTCGGCGGCTGAGATCAAAACCAAGATCGCACGCGGCGAAGATCGAACACGCGAGGACGCGCCGGAAGCGCAATCGCTTGGCGAGGAATTCTGGAGCAAAGCAAAGCTGGTGATGCCGCGCACCAAGAAAGCTCTCAACCTGCGCATCGACGCCGACGTGCTTGACTGGTTCAAGGCGCAAGGCCCCGGTTATCTTACGCGTATGAATGCGGTGCTGCGGAGTTATTTCGAGGCGAAGCGGGGGCGGGCGAAATAAGCGAGAGTCAACGTTCAAAGTACACAAATACAAGTTATGCCACGCCTAATCAGAATATGAGTTTCCCCTTCCCAAGTTGCAAGCGTCACATAGAGTCCGAAGATTCTCCACCTCGGTCTTTCCGCCTCTTGACCTCGGCACAATGTGATCAACATGAAGAATCAGCCCTGGGTTCTTGGCAGGATTGTTTCCGCATAGGACGCACTTGAAATCATCTCTGCGCAATATGCGAAATCGAAGTCCTAACGATATTTCGCGGCGACCGTCAGGAGTCTTCGGCAGGCGTTTCGGTGGCTGAAGGTTTACGGCTTGGACCTCAACTGATTGAGTCGGCTCACTGCGCTCAGACTCACCGCCTTCGACAGCGTCGTCCCTTTCGACAAATTCAAGGAAAGCCAACAATGCCTTTCGCCAAGTTCCAAAACGATTGACGTAATTCTTCGATTTTATCGTCGAAGGAGACCCGTTCATCTCCGAGTAGTGCGGTTGTCGCCCAAAATGCTCCCAAACATATCTTAGATTTGAGAACAGCTGTTCGTCGGAGTGAACTCGTCGCGCCGCACCGGGTTTTCTTTCGCGGAGTCCTGCCAACTCCAAGGTTCGTAGCCATAAACCAAATCGTTTTGCGTACACGTTTCTATCTATCTGCCCATCGTTAGTCACATCTCTTCCCGATAACTCATTTCGGCCGAGCCGTGCGGACAAGTCGCGCAGGTAGTTCAGGAGCTCTTCATCGCTCTTGCCTCGATTCGGCTGCGCCTTCATTCTTGTTGTCACGATTTGACCCGCATACAAGTGGCCAAGATCAGCAGCTTCAAGGTCAGCTTTCCAACTTCCAAAACGGTGGTTTACCGTACTGCGAGAGACTCTTGATACTTTCCGGAAGGCGATGCCTGTAAGTGGAGTTACGTTGAGGAGTTTGGCTACTCGCTTGATTTCCTCAATTATCTCTTGTTCGGAGTATTCCAAGAGACGGTTTAGCTGGAATTTTGTCATCCTGACCTGCCGACATGGCATTGCGGTGAGTACCTATGCCAACATTTTTCAACTGCGACGCCCACACTTTCGTGAGGGGAAACTCGCGAGTCAAGAAACTTACGTCGCCTCGCTCGTAAAGCTGATCTTCCCCGCTCTGCGCTTGGGACTTGAAGGCCGCGCGACGATCTCGACGTCCCGGCTGAACGCGGTGAGAAAATGCATCAGCCGCTCGACCGAGTATTCGCGGAAATGTCCCTTGAACAGGCGCGAGACTTCCGGCTGGCTGATGCCCATCAACGCGCCCGCCTTGGACTGCGACAGCTTCCGCACGGTGCAGAGACGATACAGTTCGGCGACGATCTGGGCCTTCAGGAATTGGCTGCCGGCATCGGGCAATCCGAGATCGGCGAAGATGTTGTCGCCGCTATGATGAACCTTTACTCTGGCTCTTTTCATCGCTTTTCGTCCTTCCTCAGATGTGAGTCACTATCGATTTCGGCATCGCGAAGACGGCGTCTGATCAATTCCACATCGGTCTGCGCTGTCGCGATCCCGCGCTTCGATTTCTTCTTGAATGCGTGCAACACGTAAACAGCCGTATTGAGTCGAACGGTGTATACCGCGCGATAGGCGTCGCCGTCATGGTCGTCCAATAGTTCAACGACGCCGGGCCCGAAGCCCTTCATCGCCTTTGCCGAAGGCGGATGCTGGCCCGTCTGCGCCAGAAACAGCCCGAATCCGAATTGATCCTGAACCTGCGCCGGAAATTCCCGGTAATCCCTCCGGCTGGAGCCGATCCAACGAAGCGCACGCGCGGGTCGAGGCAATCCTTTCATTGTCGATCATAATGAGTTATTACTCATGTGTTGTCAATCGTCAGAGGTCTCTCGCCCGCTCCCGCAGCTTGAATTTCTGTATCTTCCCGGTGCTGGTCTTCGGCAGCTCGGTGAACACCACATGCCTGGGCACCTTGAATTTGGCGAGGCCCGCCTTGCACCAGTCGATGATCTCCCGGTCGGTGGCCTGCTTGCCGGGCTTCAATTCTATGAAGGCGCATGGCGTCTCGCCCCATTTCTCGTCAGGCTTCGCCACCACGGCGGCGGCCTGCACCGCCGGGTGCTTGTAGAGCACGTCCTCCACCTCGATCGACGAGATATTCTCGCCGCCCGAGATGATGATGTCCTTGGAGCGGTCCTTGAGCTGGATATAGCCGTCCGCCTGCATGACGCCGAGATCGCCGGAATGGAACCAGCCGCCCCTGAAGGCTTCGGCACAGGCTTTCGGATTCTTGAGATAGCCCTTCATCACGATATTGCCGCGGAACATGACCTCGCCCATGGCCGTCCCGTCGGCGGGCACCCGCCGCATGGTCTCGGGGTCCATCACGGTCAGATCCTCGAGCGCGTGATAGCGCACTCCCTGGCGCGCCTTCTTCGCCGCCCGCGCCGGGCTTGCCAGTTCGTCCCATTCCACCTTCCAGTCATTGACCACGGCCGGGCCGTAGGTCTCGGTGAGTCCGTAAAGATGGGTGACGTTGAAGCCCGCCTCGGCCATGGCGGCGAGGACTGCTTCCGGCGGCGGGGCGGCGGCGGTGAAGAATTCGACCTTCTGGGTGAGCGCGCGCTTTTCCTCAGGCGCCGCGTTGAGGATCGTCGACATGACGACGGGCGCGCCGCACAGATGCGTCACATTGTGCGCGTCGAGCGCCTCCCAGATCGCCTTGGAGCGCACCCAGCGCAGCGTGACGTGGGTGCCGCCGACCACCGAGATCGACCATGGAAAGCACCAGCCATTGCAATGGAACATGGGCAGCGTCCACAGATAGACCGGGTGCTTCGGCATCGAGGCGGTGAGCACATTGCCCTGGGCCAGCAGATAGGCGCCGCGATGGTGGTAGACGACGCCCTTGGGGTTGCCGGTGGTGCCGCTGGTGTAATTGAGCGAAATTGCGTCCCATTCGTCAGTGGGCCAGGCCCAGTCGTAGTCCGGATCGCCGCTGGCGACGAACTGCTCATAGTCGATGGAGCCGAGCCGCTCGCCGTCGACGGCGAATTCCGGATCGACATAATCGATGACGATGGGCTTCGCGGTTTTTGCAAGCCCCAGCGCCTCTTTGGCCAGCCGCGAGAATTCCTTGTCGACAATCAGGATTTTGGTTTCCGCATGGTCGAGCGAGAAAGCGATTGTTGCGGCATCGAGCCTGGTGTTGAGGGTATTGAGCACCACCCCCGCCATCGGCACGCCATAGTGGCATTCGAGCATGGCCGGCGTGTTGGCGAGCAGCACCGAGACGGTGTCGTCCTTCCTGATTCCCGCCTTGACCAGCGCCGCCGCGAGCCGGCGCGACCGCCGGTAGAATTCCTGGTAAGACGTGCGCGCCGTGCCGTGGATGATCGCGATGCGATCGGGATAGACGGCGGCCGAGCGCGCCAGAAATGTGAGCGGCGTCAGCGGCCGGTAATTGGCGGGGTTCTTGTCGAGATCGGCATTGTAGGCGGACATGGCGCATCCTTCTGAATCCGGGATGCCTCATATCTCACATGGGTGCGGAATTAAAGCGCGGCGAGACTTTCGTTGTAGCGCCGCGTCGCCGCGAGCCCGGTGTGCCAGCGGGCGATCGGTCCGGCGATCCACCAGCCGATGACGGCGAGTGCCAAGCCGGCATAGCCGTCGATGGCATAGTGCCAGCCGAGATGCACCGAGCCCAGCAGGATCGCCGCCGCATAGACGGCGAAGGCTATCCCGACCCCGCGCGAGACCTTCCAGAAGGCGAGCGCGAACAGCGCCGCCGAGGCATTGTGCATCGACGGGAAGGCGGAAATTCCGAGCGCCGCCGTCTTGCCGGTATAGCCGTCCCACAGCAGTTGCTGGGCATCGAGACACCACAGCGTAAGGCGGGTGTCGACATCGTTGAGATACGCGAAGAGGCCGGTAAAGGGATCGGGCGAAAAACCGATGCCGCTGTAATAGACGGGGCCGGCGGAAGAGAACAGCACGGCGAGAAGCCCGCCGCCCAGCCACCAGACGATCATGTAGGAGAGGAAGAAGCGGGTACGCAGCTCGTCCGCCGTCTTGCGGAAGCCGAACCAGAACCAGGCGCCGAACAGCGCCAGGAACCAGAAATTATAGACGATATTGAAGGCGAAGGTGACAGTGTCGAAGCCCATCACCGGCTGCAGCCACTGCCAGGGATCGGTGCCGAAATGCAGGGCGCGGTCGAGCTTCATGAACCATTCGTCCCAGGAGAAGGGCACGATCCGCGGGATCGCCGGTTTCAGTTCGACCATCGCCTTGTTGAAGAAGATCATGGCGGCGAAGACCGGCAGGCCGTTGATGAGACGCGTCGGGGAAGCCGCCAATTCACGCAACTCCCCGGCCAGCGCCCGAATTGGGCTCAGCGGCTTTTCAATGAGCGCAAACTGAACCAGCCGCAGCACCAGCATGACGGCAAGTCCGGCCGGGACAGTGATCGTGAGAAGGCCCATCACCAGGGCATTGAGGGTTGCCTGCCTGTAGCTGTCGAGACCGGACAGCATCATCCAGTTCGTCGCCAGATAGACGGCCGGGACGACGAAGAATATCCATTGTGCCGCAAAACTTTGGGCCAGCAGCGCAAGCATCCTGCGCCAGCGATGCAGCGGTCTTGCAACGGCAACCGAATCCGCATGCATTATGGTCATCCGCCCCTGTTGCGAAACGCAAATCCTTGGCGCCAAAGCCTTGATTTCGGGTTAAACCGTGTACGGCATCGTTAACCATGGCCTGTCGCACATGAGCCGCTACCACGAGACTTACGCCGCCTGGCGAAGCGACCCCGAAGCCTTCTGGGCCGCGGCGGCCGGCGCCGTCGACTGGGTGAAGCCCTGGGACAAGGTCTTTGACAGGGTGGATGGGCTCGACCGCTGGTTCGTGGGCGCGGAATGCAACACCTGCTGGAATGCCGTGGACCGGCATGTCGCAGCAGGTCATGGCGGCAGGCTTGCCGTCATCTATGACAGCCCCGTCACCGGCACCAAGGCGGCCTTCACCTACGCGCAATTGCAGGACGAGGTGGCAACGCTCGGCGCCGCCCTCGAGGACCTGGGATTGCGCAAGGGCGACCGGGTCATTCTCTACATGCCGATGATTCCGCAGGCCTTGATCGCCATGCTGGCCTGCGCCAGGATCGGCGCCATCCATTCCGTCGTCTTTGGCGGCTTCGCGGCGGCGGAACTTGCCACCCGCATCAACGATGCCAAGCCCAAGCTCATTCTCTCCGCCTCCTGCGGCCTCGAGCCCGGCCGCGTCATCGCCTACAAGCCGCTGCTCGACCAGGCGATCGAGATCGCCGCCCACAGGCCCGAGGCTTGCGTCATCTGGCAGCGCCCGCAGGCGAAAGCGGAGCTCAAGTTAGGCCGCGACCACGACTGGGCCGATATCGTGGGCGTTGCCAAGAGCCATGGCCGCGCCGCTTCCTGCGTCACCGTCAAGGCCACCGATCCGCTCTACATCCTCTACACCTCGGGCACCACCGGCCAGCCCAAGGGCGTGGTCCGCGACAATGGCGGCCACATGGTGGCGCTCGCATGGTCGATGGCGAATATCTATGGGATCGCGCCCGGCGAAGTGTACTGGGCGGCCTCCGACGTCGGCTGGGTGGTGGGCCATTCCTACATCGTCTATGCGCCGCTGCTGCACGGCGCCACCACTGTCCTGTTCGAAGGCAAGCCCGTCGGCACGCCCGATGCCGGCACCTTCTGGCGCATCGTTTCGGAATATGGCGTCGCCGCCCTGTTCACCGCGCCCACCGCCTTCCGGGCCATCAAGAAGGAAGACCCGGACGGGAACTTCATCCGCAAATACGAATTGAAATCCCTGCGCACCCTGTTTCTTGCCGGCGAACGCGCCGATCCCGACACGGTGAAATGGGCGGAAGCGCAGTTGCGCGTTCCCGTCGTCGATCACTGGTGGCAGACCGAAACCGGCTGGGCCATCGCCGCCAACCCCGTCGGCCTCGGCATGCTCCCTGTGAAACACGGCTCGCCCACCGTGGCCATGCCCGGCTACGATGTCCGGGTACTCGGCGAAAGCGGCCATGAAGTGAAGCGCGGGCAACTGGGCGCCATCTGCGTGAAACTGCCGCTGCCGCCGTCCTGCCTGCCGACGCTGTGGGGCAACGACGAGCGCTTCAGGGCCAGCTACCTTTCGCATTTCCCCGGCTATTACGAGACCGCCGACGCGGGCTATACCGACGCGGACGGCTATCTCTACATCATGGCCCGCACCGACGACATCATCAATGTCGCGGGCCACCGGCTTTCGACCGGCGGCATGGAAGAGGTTCTCTCCGGCCATCCCAATGTCGCCGAATGCGCCGTGATCGGCATCGCCGACCAACTGAAAGGCCAGGTGCCGGTGGGCTTCGCGGTGCTCAAGGCCGGTGTTGCCCGCGCCTCTTCCGAGATCGAGAAGGAATGCGTCGGCCTGATCCGCGACAAGATCGGCGCCGTGGCGAGCTTCAGGACCGCCATGGTGGTGCCGCGCCTGCCCAAGACGCGCTCGGGCAAGATCCTCCGCGCCACCATGCGCAAGATTGCCGACAGGGAGGAGTGGAAAATGCCGGCCACAATCGACGATCCCGCCATCCTCGACGAGATCGCCGCGGCGCTGAAGGCGAAGGGGATTGGGGTTTAGAGTGTGCTGCGGCCGAGCTGAGTAACTCTACTTTCTTCCGTCATCCCGGCGAAAGCCGGGACTCACGGTAAATACGATATAGACCGGCATTGCATCACGCTGATAGATGGGTCCCGGCTGTAGTTTACCCCGGACACTGATCCGGGGCCGGGATGACGACAATGAGTAATGAAGATCCGCAACACCGATTCCAGCGCGCTGGTCATCGCTTTCTATGCCCGCCGCCGACACTTACTGCGAAGCCAAAGCTGGGCTAGGATCGCGCCATGAGCTTCAGGGACAAGCGTGCGATCGTCACCGGCGCCGGCCGCGGCCTGGGCGCCGCCTTTGCCGTGGTCCTCGCCGACCAGGGCGCCGGCATCATCATGTGCGGCCGCAACATGGAAAACCTCACCTCGCTTGCCGAGTCGATAAGGCTGCGCACCGGCCGGCGGCCCGAGACCCTGCACATCGACCTCTCCGATGTGAGCCAGGTGACGCTTGCCGCCAAAAAAATGCGCGATGACGGCACACCCGTCGATATTCTGATCAACAACGGGGCGCAATGGCTGCCAGGCCGCATGAACGAGCACGACGCCTTCTCCATCGCCTCGACCATCACCGGCGCCGTCACCGGCACCCTGCTGTTCACCCGCGGCCTCATTCCGCTTCTGGAGAAATCCGGCGCCGGCGACATTCTCAACATCGTGTCGATCTCGGGGCTCCCCAATGCGCCGCTGCATGAAGCTTCCGTCGCCTTCTACGCGGCCAAGCACGGCCAGACCGGCATGACCGACGGCCTGCGCCAGGAACTGCGGGGCAAACCGGTGCGGGTGAGCGCCATCTATCCGCCGGCACTCGAGGATATATCGCCGCTCGATCCCGCCGCCTGGAACGGCGGCCGCGCCATGGGCTCGCTCGCCACCAACCGCGATGTGGTCGAAGCCTCGCTCTTCGCCCTGTCGCGCCCGCGCCATGTGACCTTGGCCTCGATCGTCATCGACCCCGACCAGGGCGGGCTCTTTGCCACTTGAGGATTTCGGCTGCTTTTAGAGCGGATTGCGCTTGGGTTGACGCGACCTTCCATACACCGTCATCCCGGCGAAAGCCGGGACCCATTGCGCACTTGCCACCGGCACTCTGCCGCTGGAAAGATTTCAGGGGGTCCCGGCTTTCGCCGGGATGACGGAATTGGGGTGTTTGATTCTACTCATCTGCAAAGAGCTCTAGCCGACCGTTATGACCTGCCCGGTCAGGGCGCCTTCGACGCTCTTGGCGAAGGCCAAGCCGACGCGGGCGGAGGAAACCGTCTCGTGGCCGGGAAAGAAGCCTTCGAATTTCTTCGCCGATTCTTCGAGCAGCGCCGGGCTCACCACATTGATGCGCAAGGCCCGCGGCATCTCGATCGCCGCCGACTTGACGAAAGCCCCGAGCCCGCCGTTGACGGCGGCCGCATTGGCGCCCTGGCGGATCGGGTCGCGGTCGGTAATACCGCTGGTCAGCGTGAATGAGCCGCCGTCGGTGACGAAGGCCTGGCCGATCAGCACGAGGTTGACCTGGCCGAGCAGCTTGTCGAGAAGGCCGCTCTTGAACTGTTCGCCGGTCATGCTCGTGAGCGGGCCATAGTGCACATGTCCCGCTGTCGAGATAACCGCATCCACCTTGCCCAGTTTGGCGTACATGGCGCGGATCGAAGCCTCGTCGGCGATATCGACGCGGAGATCGCCGGAAGAGCGCCCGGCGGTGACGATCTCGTGGCGGCGGCCGAGTTCATTGACCGCCGCCTTGCCGACAGTGCCTTGCGCGCCGATCGCCAGAATGCGCATTATTGTTGCTCTTGCGGCACTTTCAGCGGCTTGAGCTTGGCGAAGACCGAGTCCGCGTCATATTCCTTGCCGCTGTCCTTGAGCTGTTCGGCGGTGACCGACTTCTCCGCCTCGGCGGCGGCGGCTGCCGTGGCCGCAAGATTGGCGGCGGTGCCGTGGACTTCGGCGGCCGGGATCAGGGTGCGGGCCGGCGTCGATTCAGTCACCTGGCCCTTGCCCGCCTTGCGCGCCGCCTTCTGCACGGCGAGATCGAGCTCAATCTGCGAGCAAAGCCCCAGCGACACGGGATCGACCGGCTTGATGTTGGCGGCGTTCCAGTGGGTGCGGTCCTTGATCGCGGCGATGGTCGATTTGGTGGTGCCGACCAGCTTCATGATCGCCGAATCCGGCAGCTCCGGATGATAGCGGAGCAGCCAGACAATGGCGTCCGGACGGTCGCCGCGCCGCGACACCGGCGTATAGCGCGGGCCGCCGGTCGATTTCTGCACCGGGATATTGACCTTGGATTCGAGCATTTTCAGGCGGTAGTCCGGATCGGCCTCGCCCTTCTCGATCTCCTCGCGGGTGAGCTGGCCGCCGGTCACCGGATCGAGGCCCTTGATGCCGGCGGCCACGTCGCCGTCGGCGATGCCTTTCACTTCGAGCTCGTGCAGATTGCAGTAATCGGCGATTTGCCGGAAGGTTAGCGCGGTGTTCTCGACCAGCCAGACGGCGGTGGCCTTGGGCATCAGCGGTGCGCGGGACATGAATTTTTCGCTCCTTGAGAACCGCCCGGGGCTCTCGGCCATCACAACAACATGTTGGGGATAGCTGGCTTATAGTTCAGGCAAATGGCCGATGCAATGGCAATTGGCGGGACCGCAACGGCCTCCGGCCGCCGAGCGGGCAGGCCCCGGGAAGCAACACAACCCGCTTTCGCGGCGAGCCGGTGCGTGAGAGGATGCCGGCGCCAGCAGCCATCTCTCCGGAAAGGAAAAGCCATGGGCAATCATACCTACAAGAAAATCGACCTGGTCGGAAGTTCCACCAAGTCGGTGAACGACGCGATTGAAAGCGCGATCGTCCGCGCCTCGAAGACCACCCGCAACCTCGACTGGTTCGAGGTCAAGGAAATCCGCGGGCACATCGCGGACGGCAAGGTCGCCCATTACCAGGTTGCGATGCAGGTCGGTTTCCGGATCGAGGATTGAGGCATTCGCGCCCAAGCCAAGACGTCCCCGCCCCGCCGTGATGTTCAAGGCGGGGCGGAAACCAACCGGTCGTCACACACTGTTGCACCTCAACTTCGGCTAGTTCGAGCGCTCAACCCGCATGAGGTAGTCGTCAACGATGGCGGCGCCTCCGCCATTCTTCTTCCAAACGGCCCGGAAGGTCGTGCCCGAGGTGGCCACCAGGCGTTTGCACCAGGTCATCGTGTGGGTTTCCCGCAGGGTTCCTGTGTGGAAAGTGTTGGGACCAACTGGATCCATATCAACAAATACGCCACCGTTTACGCTGACTTGCGCCTGGATTTCCCAATTGCCCACGGTGGCATCGGCTTCACCCGAAAAAGTCACCGTGTATGTATCTGCATCTCCGCCACTGGGGCCGCCGGGAATCGTCGTGCTCGGGATTGGAACGAAGACTGACGAAAACGTGGAGGCGGGAGCGTTTTGCGTATTTGTGACGACTTTTTCTTGAGAGCCACCGTCACAGGTAGTGAGGCTTCCGCTCACCGCACCTCGTTCACCCACGGCCTTCCTGCCGCCGTTTTCATCACTCAACGCAATTGCCGACGATATGGCTGTTGAAGCGGCCAATGCCGTAACCGCCAACAGCTTCTGAACAAACGTAGCTTTCATCATTTTAACTCCTCTGGCTGAAAACGGGCGCAAGTGGTCCCGTCCTTGAATAGCCCCTCTCCATTCACACAGGCTGGCCGGTTGCAGCCACCGAGCTGCCGCCATCTCGCCACACTTCGATCTGTGTCACGGAACCTAACGATCAAAGACTGAGTTTGTTCCAGCACTGAAAGGAGTTATCGGTGACCCGCATATTCCGAACGAAGCCTGAACCGACGGGCCGTGCTAGGCGCGCAGCACGATCTTGCCGATATGTTCGCCCGATTCCATCAGCGCGTGGGCGGCTGCCGCCTCGGCCAGCGGCAAGGTCCGGTGGATGACCGGCATGCACTGTCCCGCCGCGAACAGCGGCCAGACAGTCTCCTCGAGCGCCCGGGCGATTTCGGCCTTTTCGGCAACGCTGCGCGGACGCAGCGTCGAACCGGTAAGCGTCAGGCGCTTCAGCATGATCGGCAGCAGGTCGATGTCGATTTTCGAGCCCTTCTGGAAGGCGATGTTGACGATGCGCCCGTGCATGGCGGCCGCCTTGAAATTGCGCGCCACATAATCGCCGCCCACCATGTCGAGAATCACATCGGCGGCAAGCTTCTCGGCCTTCATGACCTCGACGAAATCCACGGCCCGGTAGTTGATGGCGAGATCGGCGCCAAGCTCGCGGCAGGCCTTGCACTTCTCTTCCGACCCGGCGGTCGCGACGACGGCGGAACCCAGCGCCTTGGCCAGCATGATGGCGGTGGTGCCGATGCCGCTCGAGCCGCCGTGGACCAGCAAAGTCTCGCCCGGCTGCAGCCGCCCGCGCTCGAAGACATTGGTCCATACCGTGAAGAAGGTTTCGGGAATGCCCGCCGCCTCTTCCATGCTGAAGCCGGGCGGCACCGGCAGCGCATTGGCCGCGGCGGCGAGGCAATATTCGGCATAGCCGCCGCCCGGAACCAGGGCGCAGACATGATCGCCCGCCTCGTAGCGTTTCACCCCTTCGCCGAGCCCCACGACCTCGCCGGCGATTTCCAGCCCCGGCGTTTCCGGCGCTCCCGGCGGCGGCGGATAGGCGCCCTGGCGTTGCAACACGTCCGGACGGTTGACGCCCGCCGCCTTGACCCTGACCAGCACTTGGCCCGGTCCCGGCACCGGCACCGGCAGCTTCACGGGCTTCAGAACCTCCGGGCCGCCGGGCCGCGTAATGGCAATGGCGGTCATTTCGTTCTTGTCGGAGACCACTTTCCACCTTCCCCTAGCGCATGTTCCGCCAAAGTGTACACACTTTGGCGACAAGAACATGCGCCAAATTATCGGCCTGGCGCGTTTTCTTGTCCGAAAAGCGATTCCACTTTTCGGGAGAACGCGCTTGTATTCCGAATTTCTGCTTTGGTGATGAGACGGGCGACCCGGATGGTTGCCGGAACTTCGAGGTTCGCATTCGCAAGGAAGGGTCGAAGAAGATGGTTGATCATAGCATGAAAGTGGCCGGGATCGATACCGGCAAGAGTGAACTGCATGTCTGCCCCCCGCCGGACGGCGTCCGCATCATGGTGGCCAACGATGCCGCGGGAATTGAAACGCTGGTGGCGAAATGCCGCGAAGCGGGGATTGAACGTGCCGGAATCGAGGCGACGTCGATCTACCACCGGGCGGCGGCCTCGGCGCTGCGCCGGGCGGGGATCGAAGCCGCCAACCTCAACCGGCAAAGACATCCTCTGCCACCGGCAACAAAGTCCAACAATGAAACCCAGGCCCCATCGCCCAAAATCAACCATCAACCATTGCAATGAACGCGTTTCGCAGAGGAATCCCCGCGGGGAGAAGGAGATTGCGCTTACGCTGATTCAATCAAAAACGAATCTGCTCTACGCGGCGCGGCGCGGCAGATGCGATGCGAACGCCGTGTGGGTGATCGTCACCGTCGTCCCGTGCGGGTCCATGAGAACTTCCACGCGGGCATCGAGCTGCTTGGCGAGCGCCTCGATGATGGCCGTACCGAGCCCGGGAATTGCCTTGTCCGGCTGGCCCGCCGGTCTTCCAATGCCGTTGTCGGAAACCGTAAGCCGCCAGTTCGGTTCTGCCAGGTCATAAGTCACGATCACAGTTGCGTCGCTCCGGTTATCGGAGAAAGCATGCTTGAGCGCATTTATTACAAGCTCCGTTACGATAAGACCGATGCTGACGGACTGACTGCGCGTGGCGGTGCCGCCTTCGGCATGCACCTCCAGGCGGATCGGGCGGCCGTCGCCGATCATCGAGGCGCCCAAGGTCTCGCACAGCTGCGATAGATAGGGGGCGAGTTCGATTGTCGCGTCGGGATC
This sequence comes from Hyphomicrobiales bacterium, assembly GCA_052386315.1. GTDB lineage: Bacteria > Pseudomonadota > Alphaproteobacteria > Rhizobiales > Aestuariivirgaceae > Aestuariivirga. Next base: position 29,815 of record JBQTKG010000002.1, on the reverse strand, counting down.
CAGGGCCTTGAGCTGCTGCTGCATGGCCGCGACCGACATGACCCGCCGGTGGGCGTCCTGAAGATGCAACCGCGTCTCCTCCGAGCGAACCGTCCGGACCTTGATGAGGAGAATGCTCGCGATGATCTGCAGGCTGTTGGCGACGCGGTGCTCCATTTCCTGCAGGAACACTTCCTTCTGCTGCAGCAACTCATCCAGGCCGCGCTCCGTGGCGCGCCGCTCGGTAATATCCTCGATAGCCAGAAGAATCGTGGTGTGGACACTGTCTTCGTAGAAGACCTTTCGGGCATTCAGCAGCATCGTGCGCCGCCCGATGCCGGAAAATTCTTGCTCGACTTCGTATGCTTCCATCACGGTGTGCTGCGGCGCGATGCTTTCCAGCAGCTGCCGAAGCTCGGGAATATTCCACTGACCGTCGCCGAGCGCGTAGACCGGGCGGCCTTGAACATCCTGACGGTTCATCCCGAACGTCTGATAGAAGGCGCGATTGGCGGTGACGACGCGCAGTTCCATATCGAGGACCAGGAGCGGCTCGCGAATCGTATCCACGATCGCCTGGGCGAGCCCGTGCCCGTCATCGATGTCCATGACCGGCTGACTTTTGAGCAAGGCCAGTGTGACTGCCCGGAATGGGTAGTCTCGCCAGCTCGGCGTTTCCATGTCTACTCTCCCAAAAGGCGCCCGAACTTTTTCGGCGCTATCACGTGGTTGGCTACCAACGTCTTCTCCAATTCCCGCGCCATCCGCCTCCGCCACGAACCAGCCTGATGATCAACAGCAGTATCACTGCGCCGATGGTGGCGTTGACGATCGCCGCAACAATGCCCGCGCCAAGTTGAATGCCGAGTTGAGGAAGCAGCCAACTGCCGATGAAGGCGCCCAGAATTCCGATGATGAGATCGCCGGCGATCCCAAACCCGGTGCCTTGCACGATTTGGCCGGCCAGCCATCCGGCAATGAGGCCGATGACCAATATGATCAGGAGACTTTCAGCTGACATGTCACCCTCTCCCGGTTCTCGAATGAATCCGGTATCGCCTAATGTATATCATATGCCCTTCAAGTACTCCACTAAGTCGTTCTTTTGCGCGCCGCTGAGATCGAGTTTGAAATGTGTGTCGTAGTGGTTCACCACATCCAGCAATGTGGCAAACCGCCCATCGTGGAAGAAGCCGCCCTTCTGATGCGTCCACAGCCCCGCCAGAGGCGCCGTGCGGTACATGTGGGTCGGCGAACGGTCGGCCTGGAACGAGTCGATGCCAATCTCGCTGGGCGCATGCAAATTGTGCCCCGGCTCCGTGAAGAGCGGCGGGACGTGGCAGGCCGCGCACTGGCCCGGGCCGTTGAAGACCGTCTTGCCGCGTTCGAACGCAGCCTTGTCATACGACCCCGCCGGTGCCTTCGGCGCCGGGATCGAGAGCTGGTAGAAGTGCAGCGCGGCCAGCTTGGCTGTCGCCTTGTCCGGCGTGCTGCGCGTATTTCCCGAGCCGGTCTTCGCGGCGACGGGATATTGGTCCTTGTTGTTGAACCGGGCATCGACGAATGTCGCCGCGCCGTGCATCTGGGTTCCCGCGACATAGGCATTCCAGTAGGTGAACGATCCGAAGCCTGTCCAGGTGGCGAGGTTCACCCCGGCCAAGCCGAAGGCGGGCGGGATCAGCGTTCCCGCCTGCTTGCCGTCGGGACGAAAGGCCTTGCCATCCTTGTCCAGCACCGCGTCGTAACGGCCCGGCCCCCAGCTGGCGAGAACCTTCTTCACGGTTGCAACGTCGACGCCGAGGAGATCGGTGAACGGCTTGAAGTTCGGCGCCAAGGATACGATCGCGCCGACGTTCAGATCGCGGTTGGCCCAGCCGTCGAGCCGCTTGCCGATGCCGGGCGCGAACGAGTTGTCGACGGTCGAGTGGCAAAACGCGCATTGGATGCCCATCGACTTGACGCTGCCGTCGGGATTGGTGAAGGCCGTGACACCGACGACCGCGTTCAACTTGAGAAGGGCGAGGGTCGTCGCCGGGTCGTCGAGGTCGACCTTGCCCGCCTTGATCTGTTTCTTCAAAGCGTTCGGCAGCACCTCCGCGTCCACCTTGAGGCCGACCGACAGCGCGGTTTTCGGCGAGACGCCGGGACCGACGCCACCGTTCTTTTCGCCGGCAATGGCTTTGTGCAGCTGCAGCGCATCGCCCCAGAAGGCTTCGCTCCCGAATGTCTCGTAACGGAATGTGTTCCTACCGTCGTCGAGCATCTTCTGCGCGTAGCGCGCGATCTCGGCATCGAAGCCTGTCTTGGAGTGAGGGTCAGCCGAACCCATCATGGCCCCAAGCAAGCCAACTCCTGCAATCGTCGCGATGGTCGTCGTTTTCATTTGCATCGGACGCTCCTGTGGGTCCGGGGCGAATCACTGGCGGCTTCCCATCCAAACCGCATCGGCAATACGAATCGACCAAACTTGCCCGATATGCTTGGACATTTCGGTCAATACGGGTACCAAAAGTTGTCCTGGGTTGTTTACGTTAGAGCATCGGCCAAGGGCGGTCTGTGCAAAATTGTACACCTGAGGAATGGAACAAAAGCCGAGGCGCGACGCCATTGCGCCTCGCAGCCGACCGAGTTCGCTCGACGTAACTGGCGTTCCATTGTGGCCGAATCGACGCGCTCTGGCGAGCCTCCGGACATTTTGGCCGCGGAGCTGCCTTGCGCCCGGTGCTGTAGGTCGAGCCTTGCGAGAAAAGCCGATTGGTAACAAACTAAGCTTGCGATACCGGGTCATCCCGGAAACGTCAGATAACAGGGTCAGGGAGGCTAGATACGCCATGAAACTCACATTAAGCCGCTTTGCTTGCACTGTCGGAATCCTTACACTTGCGGCGCTGCCCGCTGCGCCGAGCTGGGCTGGACCGGTCACTGCCGACGATCTCGCCAAGGCCCAGGAGAACCAGGGCGAGTGGCTCATGTATGGCAAGGACTATCGGAACTGGCGATACAGTCCGCTGACCGAGATCACGCCCGGCAATGCCGCCAAGCTCGCTCCGGTATGGGCGATGTCGACCGGCGGCCAGTTCGGCGGCCTCGAGGCGACCCCGCTATTTCGCGACGGAGTGCTCTATTTTTCGGCCGACTATGGCCGCATTTTCGCAGTCGACGCAAAGTCGGGAAACATCGTCTGGCGCTACGAACCCGAATACGAACAGGGTTTCAATGCGATGCTGTGCTGCGGCCCGATTCATCGCGGTGTCGCACTGGCGGACGATCTGGTGATCTCGGCGCGTCTCGACGCCAGACTGATGGCGTTTAATCGTGCCGACGGCAAAGTGATGTGGGAAGCCAAGATCGACGAATGGAAGAATGGCGTCACTACCAACTCGGCGCCGCTGATCGTCAAAGATCATGTCATAATCGGCGTGTCGGGTGGCGAGTATGGCGTGCGTGGCTATCTGAAATCGTACAACGCCAAGACCGGCGCCCTCGAGTGGCAGACCTACACGATTCCCGCCCCCGGCGAGCCGGGCAGCGACACATGGCCCAAGGACGACAGCTGGAAGACCGGCGGCGGTCCGACCTGGCTTACCGGTAGCTACGATGCCGAAACCAATACGCTCTATTGGGGCACCGGCAATCCCGGTCCATGGACCGCCGGTACTCGGCCGGGCGACAATTTGTGGACCAACGCCATGCTGGCGCTCGATCCGGACACCGGCAAGATGAAATGGGGATTCCAGTATACGCCCAATGACGGATGGGACTACGACGGAATGTCCACGCCGATCCTCATCGACGCCAATATTGACGGCAACGCGCGGAAGGCTGCGATGGTTTCCAATCGCAACGGCTTCTTCTATGCAATCGACCGCAGCAGTGGCGAATTCATCTATTCCCTGCCCATGGTCGAAGGGATTAACTGGGCTAGCGGCGTAGATCCCAAGACCGGCAAGCCGTCGGTCAACGAGGCGATGAAGCCGAAAAGCGGCGGCGGCACGGTGCAGCCGATCGTGCCGGGTCTCGAGGGCGGCACCAACTGGTTTCCGCCTGCCTACGATCCCGAACTTGGGCTGTTCTTCGTCGCCGTCAACCAGTGGGGCATGGGGCTGACCGCGTGGGAGAAGGGTAAGCTGCAATACAAGCCGGGCGACCTATACATGGGCGTCGACTACCAGATGTACCGGATGGGGCAGACTATCGGCCATCTTCGGGCGATCGACGTCGCAAACAAGAAGGTGGTCTGGGATGTGCCAAGCTCCCTGCCGCTGTTTTCGGGCATAGTGGCCACCAAGGGCGGCGTGCTGTTCACCGGCGATCAGCGCGGCCGTTTCCTCGCCTTCGACGCCAAGACCGGCAAGGAACTGTGGAAATTCCAGACCGGCTCTGCAATCAATGCCTCGCCCATCACCTACGAACTCGATGGCAAGCAGTATGTCGCGATCCTGTCCGGCCTCGGCGGCGATCCGAGCTTCTACTACTCGGCGCCGAAGGGCGGAATGCTGTGGGTTTTCGCCATTGACGGCAAGGTCGACGAGGGTGGCGCCTACAACGCGCAAGTGATCGAGAAGATGCTGCCCGAGTTGAAGCCATAGCTATCGAACTTCGCAAGGGGTGAAGGGCGGAGTTTCATGCGGTTTCGCGCCAAGATCGCTGGCTGGCGCTTCATCTTCCCCATCCTCGCGGCGCTGTCACTCTGGTTGTTACCGGCCAGAGCTGGGAGCGCCGGGGAGGGGATCACAAATCCGTATCTGGGTCAGCCGGACGCGATCGCGGCGGGGCGCGACATCTATGGTAGCAAATGCTACGTATGCCATCATAGCGCCGGGGCCCGCGGGCCCAATCTGTTCGCAACGAAGCTCACCGGCGAGCAGTTCCTCGAAATTGTCATCAATGGCCGGAAAGGAACCCAGATGCCCGACTTCGGTCTCCGGCTTTCTCCCGACGAGGTGTGGCAAGTTCATGCCTTTGTAAAGTCGACGGACCACTTTTAGGAAACAAGGGGGAAGATTCGTGCCCCTGCGCCCGGGCATCCAACGCCGGCCGGTTCGCGGGACGATTTCCACTAAAGCAGGTCGATCAGATGCGGGATCAGCGGGAGGTCGGCGGGCGGCATCGGCAATTGGCGAAGCTTGACCGGTTTCACCCATTGCAGCTCCTGCCCCTCGGCGGCGCGCACCAGTCCCTTCCAGCGGCGGCAGACATAGAGCGGCATCAGCAGGTGATAGTCTTGGTAACTGTGGCTGGCGAAGGTAAGCGGCGCCAGGCAGGCTTCGGTCACATCGATGCCGAGCTCTTCCTTGAGTTCGCGGATCAGCGCCGGCTCCGGCCGCTCGCCCGCTTCCACCTTGCCGCCGGGAAATTCCCACAGGCCGGCAAGCGCCTTGCCTTGCGGCCGCTTGCTAACCAGCACCCTGCCGTCGGCATCGACGAGCGCCACGGCGGCAACGAGGAGCATATCCATCAGCTGCGATAGGAACCGTTGATGTCGATGTAGCGGTGAGTGAGATCGCAACTCCACACCCGCGCCCTGCCGCCGCGGCCGACGCCCACATCGGCTTCGATGACGATATGGCGCCCTTTCATGTGCGGCATGATGTCGGCTTCCTTGTAGGCGGGATCGCGCCTGCCGCTCCTGGCGACCTGGATGCCGCCGATCTTGATGCGCAGCTTGTCGCGCACCGCCTTCTCGCCGGCCTTGCCGATGGCCATGACGATGCGGCCCCAATTGGCGTCCTCGCCGGCGATCGCCGTCTTCACCAGCGGCGAATTGGCGACCGACATGGCGATGCGATGCGCCGCCTTGTCCGATTCGGCGCCGGTGATGGCGATCTCGATCAGTTTCTCGGCCCCCTCGCCGTCGCGTACCACCTGCCGGGCGAGATCGAGGCAGACGGCATCGAGCGCCTTGGCGAAGCCGTTGAGCCGCGCATCCGAGGATTTGAGCCCCTGCGGCGCCGGCCCCGCCGCACCGGTGGCGAACAGCAGCACCGTGTCCGAGGTCGAGGTGTCGCCGTCGACGGTCACGCAGTTGAAGCTCTTCGCCACGCTCCACGACAGGAGCTTCTGCAGGATGCGCGCCGGGATCGCCGCATCGGTGAAGACAAAGGCGAGCATGGTAGCCATGTCGGGCGCGATCATGCCCGAGCCCTTGGCGATGCCGTTGATGGTGACCGTGCGGCCGCCGAATTTCACTCGCGCGGTGGCCGCCTTGGCGAAGGTGTCGGTGGTCATGATGGCGCGCGCCGCTTCGGCCCAGCCCTCGGCCTTGGCTGTTGCCGCTAGCCCGGCCAGGGCGCCGGTAATGGGGGCCGGATCGAGCGGCTCGCCGATCACTCCGGTAGAAGCCTGGAAGATTTCGGCCGGCTTGCACTTGAGAAGCCTGGCAGCGGCGGCGGCCACCGCCTTAACCGTCGCAACCCCCGCCTTGCCGGTGAAGGCATTGGCGTTGCCGGCGTTGATGACAAGGGCGCGGGCTACCCCGCCCTTGAGGTTCTTCACGCACCAATCGACCGGGGCCGAGCGCGACTTGGAGGTGGTGAAACAGCCGGCCACCGCCGTGCCCGAATCGAGCAGCGCCAGCAGCACATCGGGCCGGTTTTTGTAGCGTATGCCGGTTGCGGCAGCGGCGAGTTTCACCCCGCCAAGCGGCGGCAGATCGGCAAACCGCGCCGGTGCCAGCGGCGAAACCTGATGCGCCATGGACGAGCCCCCCGCCGCGTCCGCTATTGCTGCGGAATGAGCAGATCGCCCTTGCCGGTCGAGTCGCCTTCGCCCTCGGTGGCCTTCTTCTCCTCCAGCGTCTTGCGCTGCGCGGCGGCCTCTTCGGCCCGCTTCTTCAGGTCCTCGTCGATGAGCTCCACCTTCGAAGCGCCGCGCAGCGAGGCGATCACTTCCTGCAGTTTCTTGCGCAGGAGCAAATTGCGGATCGCCGGCTTCACCTGATCGTAGGGCTGGGCGGCGCCCATCTTGCGGTCTTCCAGCTTGATGATGTGCCAGCCGAAATCGGTCTTCACCGGTTGCGACAGATCGCCCACCTTGAGCGCGAAGGCGGCCTTGGAGAATTCCGGCACCATCTCGGGGCCGGTGAAATAGCCGAGATCGCCGCCGTAATCCTTCGAGCCGTCGAGACTGTATTGCTTGGCCAGATCCTCGAATTTCTCGCCCTTCTCGAGCCGCGCCAGAATATCCTTGGCCTCCTTCTCCGAGCCGACGAGGATGTGCCGGGCCCGCACCCGCTCGGTCTGGGCGAGCTTGGCGGCCTCCTCGTCATAGGCGATCTTGAGTTCCGCCTCCGTCACCTGCGGGCGGATCTTCTGGAAGAGATAGGCATCGCGCAACGCCTTGGCCTGATAGAGGGCAAGCCGGCGCTTGTATTCATCGGTTTCGGCCAGCCCTTCCTTGACCGCGTATTGCGCCAGCAGATGCCGTTCGATGAGATAGTCGACGATGAAGGGATAGCGCAGCTTGGGCGGAAGATTGGGCAACTGGCCGATCACGTCTTCGGCCGCCATCTGTACCTCCGAAGTCTTGATCTCATAGCCGTTGACGATGGCGACGGTCTTGTCGTCCTTGGCCTCCTGGGCAATGGCGGCCTGGGACAGGGCCAGGCCGAAAACGGCGGCAAGCAAGCAGGTCTTCACGAAATTCTGAATGCGCGGCATCGATCCCACCGTAACCAAGTCCCGTTGACCGGCCGTCCGGCCGCCGCCGCGCTCATTGATCGCGAAACAAGGCAAGAATAAGCCTCGCATGGGCGGAAGGAAGGCGTCAAATCGAGGCGCACATTGGTCCCGTGGACAGGGTGATGCAAGGGGCCGGGAGCGGATTGGGCGGGCTGTTGCCGCGGCGCAACAGATTGAATTGCCGCGATTGCGGGCCTATTTGCCTGTAGCCTTGCCAGACAGCCGATTGCCCCGGCGCGTCAACTTGACTAGAAAGCGGCGGAACTTCCGGGGCGCGCGTGCCCCTTTTTCGGGAACCAATCACATGCTCGGATTGCGCAGTATCGCGGCTAGGTTGTTCGGCACCGCCAACGACCGCAAGGTCGCCCAATACCGCGACAGGGTTGCAGCCATCAACGCGCTCGAGGCCGAACTGGCGGGGCTGTCCGACGCCGATCTCAAGGCGAGAACCGCCGCCTTCCGCGAGGAACTGGCCAAGGGCAAAAGCCTTGACGATCTGCTGGTGCCCGCCTTCGCCACGGTCCGCGAAGCCGCCAAGCGCACTCTCGGCCAGCGTCATTTCGACGTCCAGCTCGTCGGCGGCATCGTGCTCCACGAGGGCCGCATCGCCGAAATGAAGACCGGCGAAGGCAAGACGCTGGTCGCCACCCTGCCGGTCTATCTCAACGCGCTGGCCGGCAACGGCGTCCATGTCGTCACCGTCAACGACTATTTGGCCAGCCGCGACGCCAACTGGATGGGTCAGATCTACAATTTCCTCGGTCTTGCCACCGGGGTCATCGTCCACGACCTCTCCGACGCCGAGCGGCGCAAGCAGTATGCCTGCGACGTCACCTACGGCACCAACAACGAGCTGGGCTTCGACTATCTGCGCGACAACATGAAATTCCATCTGGGCGAGATGGTGCAGCGCGGCCACAGCTACGGCATCGTCGACGAAGTCGACTCGATTCTCATCGACGAGGCCCGCACGCCGCTGATCATTTCCGGCCCGGTCGACGACAAGTCCGATCTCTACAACACCATCGACAAATACATCCCCGAGCTCACCAAGGATGACTACGAACTCGACGAGAAGCAGCGCTCCTGCACGCTCACCGAAAAGGGCAACGAGCATCTTGAACAGGTCCTCGGCGCGGCGGGGCTTCTGAAAGGCACCAATCTCTACGACGCCGAGAACGTCACCATCGTCCATCACGTGCAGCAGGCGTTGCGCGCCCACCGCCTGTTCCAGCGCGACAAGGACTACATCGTCAAGGACAACCAGGTCGTCATCATCGACGAATTCACCGGCCGCATGATGCCGGGGCGGCGCTATTCCGAGGGCCTGCACCAGGCGCTCGAGGCCAAGGAACATGTGGCGATCCAGCCGGAAAACGTGACGCTGGCCTCGATTACCTTCCAGAATTATTTCCGCCTCTATTCGAAGCTTGCCGGCATGACCGGCACGGCATCGACCGAGGCCGACGAATTCATGGACATCTACAAACTCGACGTGCTCGACATCCCGACCAACGTGGCCGTCGCGCGGCATGACGAAGACGACCAGGTCTATCGCACGGCGCGCGAGAAATATGCCGCCATCATCGACACCATCAACGACGCGCGCGGCCGCAACCAGCCGGTGCTGGTCGGCACCACCTCGATCGAGAAGTCGGAAATACTGGCCGCCATGCTGAAGGCCAGGAACATACCTCACAATGTGCTGAACGCGCGCTATCACGAGCAGGAAGCGGCGATCATCGCCCAGGCCGGCGTCGCCGGCGGCGTCACCATCGCCACCAACATGGCCGGCCGCGGCACCGACATCAAGCTCGGCGGCAATCTCGACATGCGGATCGCCACCGAACTCGCCGGTGTGGCCGAAGGCCCCGAGCGGCGGACGCGCATCGAGGCGATCAAGGCCGAGATCGAGGCCGACCGGCAGAAGGTGCTGGCGGGTGGCGGTCTCTTCGTCATCGGCACCGAGCGCCACGAGAGCCGCCGCATCGACAATCAGTTGCGCGGCCGCTCCGGCCGCCAGGGCGACCCCGGCCGCTCGCTGTTCTATCTGTCGCTCGAGGACGATCTGATGCGCATCTTCGGGTCCGAGCGCATGGATTCGATGCTGCAGAAGCTCGGCCTCAAGGAGGGCGAGGCGATCGTCCATCCGTGGATCAACAAGGCGCTGGAGAAGGCCCAGCAGAAGGTCGAGGCCCGCAACTTCGACATCCGCAAGAATCTGCTCAAATTCGACAACGTGATGAACGACCAGCGCAAGGTGATCTTCGAGCAGCGCATCGCCATCATGAAGGGCGAGGACGTGGCCGAGACCGTCGACGACATGCGCGGCGAGGTGATCGCCGATCTGATCGCAAAACACATCCCTGAGAATGCCTATGCCGAGCAATGGGACGCGGCAGGCCTTCGCGGCCGCCTGCGCGAGGTGATCGGCATCGATTTCCCGGTCGAGGACTGGGCCAAGGAAGAGGGCATCGCCGATGAGGAAATCCGCGAGCGCGTCGGCAAGGCGGCCGACGAGATCTATGCCGCCAAGCGCGAGAAGTACACCCCAGAGATCATGGCCCAGGTCGAAAAGGCGGTGCTGCTCCAGACCCTCGACCAGCTCTGGCGCGACCACATCGTCACCATCGAGCATCTGCGCCAGGTGATCCACTTGCGCGGCTACGGCCAGCGCGATCCGCTCAACGAATACAAGACCGAAAGCTTCACCCTGTTCGAGGCGATGATCGGGCGCCTGCGCGAGATGACCACCGCCCAGGTGATGCGCCTGGAAATTCAGACGCGCCCGGACGAAGACCTGCTGCCCGACGAAGAGGACCTGCCGATGATGGCGGCCCACCACATCGACGCCACGACGGGCGAGGACGACGTCGGCGGAGGCGTGCTGCTGGCGTCGCGCCCGAGGGCGAAGTCCGCCGTCGATCCGAAGAATCCGGCGACCTGGGGCAAGCTCGGCCGCAATGACCCCTGCCCCTGCGGCTCGGGCAAGAAATACAAGCACTGCCACGGGGCCTATGCCTAGTGGCCTTGCGTGAGACGGAGTCCCGCCGGTGCACACCCGTTCGATCGAGAAATGGCAACATCACCATTATTTCCTGGGTGAGAAGCATCGGCGCAATGAGTGGCGGACGACGCTCGTCGTGGGCCTCACCGTTATCATGATGCTGGCCGAAATCATCGGCGGCACCTGGTATGGGTCTTTGGCGGTCGTAGCGGATGGCTGGCATATGTCCACCCACGCCGCCGCGATAGGCATTTCGGTTCTGGCTTACCGCTTCGCCCGCCAGCATGCCCACGATGCGCGCTTCACCTTCGGCACCGGCAAGGTGGGCGAGCTTGCCGGTTTTGCCAGCGCCATCGGTCTGGTCATGGTTGCGCTCGGTATCGCCGTCCAGTCCTTCCTGCGGCTTGCCGCTCCGGTTAAAATCGATTTTGACCAAGCAATTTTCATTGCCGTCGTGGGATTGGCCGTCAATCTTGTCTGTGCGTGGCTGCTGTTCGACAAAGACCATCACGATCACCACCACGATCACGATGATCGCCATGGCCACGTTCATTCGCGCGACAGCAATCTGCGTTCCGCATACATGCATGTTCTCGCCGATGCGATGACTTCGGTTCTCGCCATCGCAGCATTGCTGGCCGCGAAATTTTACGGCTTGGTGTGGATGGACCCGGCTGTCGGCTTCATCGGCGCCATGGTGATCGCGAGCTGGTCTTACAACCTTATTCGTTCTTCAACGCTGGTGCTGCTCGATGAAGTGGCAAATCCGCGGCTGGCCGGCAGATTACGCAAGCAGCTCGAAATCGGCGGCGACCGCGTGGCCGATCTGCATCTCTGGCGGCTTGGTCCGGACCACACGGGCCTGATTGTGTCGATCGTCGCCGAGAATCCGCGCGATCCGGACGTTTACCGGACCCGGATTGCCGACATCGAAGGCCTGTCGCATGTGACGATCGAGGTGCATCGCAGCAATTGACGTGGCCGCAGGCGACGCATCACGCCGCGCTGGTATAGGCGATCGCTCCCATCATGCCGGAATTCATGTGGTAGATATGGTGGCAGTGGAAGGCCCAGGTGCCGGGATTGTCGGCGTCGAACTGGATGGTCACGCTCTCCTTCGGCGGCACCAGGATCGTATCGCGCAAAGCTCCCTCGAGGCGCGTGCCGCCGATCGCCGTCACCTTGAAATAATGCCCGTGCAGATGCATCGGGTGCGCCATGCCGGTTTTGTTGTTCATGACGATTTCGATGCGCTCGCCGGGCTTCACGGCGAACAGCGCCTCATGCATCGAGGGCTTGCCGTTGAGGCCCCAGACATAATCGGCGGCTCCGCCGGTGAGTACCACTATCTCGGTGCGGCTGACGGGCTCGTTGCGGATTTCCGCCACCGCCTTGAGACGCCGTTCCAGTGACAGGTCGACGGCCGGCGTCATGCCGCCTTCGCCCGCGATCCTGGCGATCTCCGCCCCCGGCGTCGCCAGCACCAGTCCGGTCCGCACAGCCAATCCTTCCGGCCGGAACAGCACCGGAAAAGCGCCGCCTTCCGCCGGAAGCCGCAAGCGGATATCGGCGCGCTGGGCGACGGCCAGCGGGAATAGCGAGCCGCGCACCGGATAGACGGCATGGCCGTCGACGGCGATCAATTCGCCTTCCAGACCGCCGAGATCGATCCACATATTGCTCGCCGCCGCGGCATTGATGATGCGCAGCCGCACCTGTCCGCCGCTCTCGACTGCCACGATTTCGGGATCGTCGAGGCCGCGGTCATTGGCGAGATAGGCATCGAAGGTCACATCGTTGAGCATGGCGGCCATGGCCATGCCACCACCCTGGCCCGTGCCGGAATGATACATGCCCGGCATCGAGTGGCCGGCATGCCCGCCGCCGCCCCGCAATTCGGCGAGAATCTCGGCTGGATCGCGGAAGGTGAAGTCGTGCAGCATCACCACATGCTCCTGCTCGTCCCACAGGGGCTGATCGGTTTCCCGTACAATGAGCGGCGCCGCCAGCATCTGCTGCTCCTGCAGCCCCACATGCGAATGCATCCAGTTGGTGCCGGACTTTCTGTTCTCGAACTCGTAATCATAGCGGCCGCCGGGCTGGAGCGGCGCCTGCGACAGCATTGGCACGCCGTCCTGGGCCGATGGCGGCGTGAGGCCATGCCAATGGATCAGGGTTTCGACCGTGGTGTCGTTGACCAGGCCGGTCGTGAACCTTTGCCCGATCTGCAATTCCAGCCCCGGCCGGCCGTGCGGTCCGATCAGCCCGTAAACCTTGGCGGACTTGCCGTTGACCTCGATCACGCGGCTGACGGCGCGCAGCGGCGCCGGAGAACTTGCCTGCGCCGCTCCGGAGAGCCGACAAGCCGGGGCCGCTGCCGCGGCTGCCGCCAGTCCCTTGATCGCACTGCGGCGCGATAGGCCCACTGCCATGTCCTGCCTCCGGCTCGTACTTTCCACCAAAGCCAGTTACATGGGAACGCGTCCGCTTCAAGCCGCGCTCATGTCGCATCGCGCGGGCAATTTCCGCGCATCTGGGCTCGCGAAATTGATATCGCTGGTTAGCGAATACTTTCCGGCGCCGGGGCCATTTTGGATTCCCGCCTCATCACCATGAAATTGCAGCATTTTCCAAGGTTAATTGCAAACTTGTCCGGAATTTGCACCAGCTGTTAACCAATTTTTGCCGCATCTACAGACACTTCGCCGATGATTTGGGAGCGTGGCGAAGGTCCCGATGCAGAAAATTTTAGCGAATATGTTAACGCCACCGCAAGGTGCCGGGTGTTCTATTGCCATTATCAAGTCCGGGAACTCATTGCCGGCGGATCGGGAGTTGGAGTGCCATGATCGCCATTGTCAGACGCATCAAGCGCCTTCGCGCCGATGAAAGCGGATCGACGGCGATCGAATATGGCTTGATCGCTTCGGCGATGGGCTTCATGCTCATTCCTTTCACCAGCTTCTTCTCCGGAACGTTCACGACCTGGGCTACGGACCTCGTGAACGGATTTAATACGATTTTTGGTCTCTAACCGGCGCCAAAACTTCACAACCCACGTCCGATCGCCAGGAATTTCTCGCGCCTCTGGGTGCGCAAGACTTCCCCCGAAACCCCTGCAAAGGCGTTGAGCGCCCGCCCGATCGCCTCTCCGGTAGCGGCGATCGCCTGCGCCGGATTGCGGTGCGCGCCGCCCACCGGCTCGGCGACGATCTCGTCGGCAATGCCGAGTTTCTTCATGTCGGTAGCGGTGATTTTCAGGGCGGCGGCGGCATCCTGGGCCCGCGCCGCGTCGCGCCACAGGATCGAGGCGGCACCCTCCGGCGAAATGACGCTGTAGATTGCGTGTTCGAGCATCAGCACCGTATTGGCGGTGGCCATGGCGATCGCCCCGCCGGAGCCGCCTTCGCCGATGATCGCCGAGATGAGCGGCACGCCGAGCCCCAGGCAGCAGTCGGTCGAGCGGGCGATCGCCTCGGCCTGACCGCGCTCTTCGGCGTCGATGCCGGGATAGGCGCCGGGGGTATCGACCAGGGTGATGACCGGCAGGCCGAAGCGGTCGGCCGTCTCCATCAGGCGCACGGCCTTGCGGTAGCCTTCCGGCCGCGCCATGCCGAAATTGTGCTTGAGCCGCAAGGTGGTGTCGCTGCCCTTCTCCTGGCCGATCACCATCACCGGGCTGCCGCGGAAGCGGCCGAGACCGCCGATCACCGCCGCGTCTTCGGCGAATTTCCGGTCGCCCGCCATGGGTGAGAACTCGGTGATCAGAGCGTTGATGTAGTCGACCGCATGCGGCCGCTCCGGATGCCTGGCCACCAGCGCCTTCTGCCATGGGCTCAGCCCATCATAGAGATCGGCGAGGCTCTTTACCGCCTTCCTTTCGAGCGCCTTGACTTCCTCCGCGATGGAGACGGTCGAATCGCTTGCCGCCAGCGCGCGAAGCTCGGCGATCTTGCCCTCGAGTTCCGCAACCGGGGCCTCAAAATCGAGATATGACGGCATCTGCTCTCAAATGGTCGGGGGTAGCGGCGGAAAGTGGCTGCGCAGGCGGCCAAAGTCAACTTTTCTTGGCAAGCGGATGATGCGCCTCGACCGCCGCCTTGAGCCGCGCCGCCTGCACATGCGTATAGATCTGCGTGGTGGCGATGTCCGCATGTCCCAGCATCTGCTGCACGGCGCGCAGATCGGCGCCGCCTTCGAGCAGATGACTGGCGAAGGCATGACGCAGCACATGGGGCGACAGGCGGCTTGCACCGAAACCGGCCCGCCGCGCCAGCGCCTTGAGCTCGACCGCGAAATGTTGCCGGGTCAGGTGCCCCTTCGCACCATGCGAAGGAAACAGCCATTTCGACTCGCCATCGCTTGCCGCGCGCCGGGCCGTCAGATAGTCTTTCAGCACCCGCCCGGCCGTCCGCGAAACCGGAACAAGTCTTTGACGCCCGCCCTTGCCGGTGACGGCGATCAAGTTGCCGTCCGCCGTCGCCGCACCGGCAGTGAGCCCGACCAGCTCGGATACGCGCAGGCCCGTGGCATAGAGAAGTTCGAGCAGACAGTGCAGCCTGAGCGCCTTCAGCCGCTGTTTTCCCTTGGCTGAAGCGGCCAGCGCCTGCGCCGCCGCCAACAGCCGCTCTACCTCCGCGATCCGCATCAGCTTGGGCAGCGGCCGTCCAGCGCGCGGCGATTCGATGGCCGCCGCCGGATTGCCCTGGGCCAGTCCTTCGCCATGCAGGAATTTGTGGAACTGCCGCACCGCCGACAGTTTGCGTGCCGCCGTGCTCCGGGCCATGCCCTGGGCTTCGAGATGGGCCATGAAGCCGCGAATTGCGCCGGCATCGGCTTGCGCCATGGCGCCGCCCAGGCGCGCTACGAATTCGCCATAGTCGACGAGATCGCGCCGGTAGGCCGCAAGCGTATTGCGCGAGGCGCCGCGTTCGGCGCTCATCATTTCGAGAAAGCGCTCGATCAGGCGGAAGTCGCGGGCTCCGCGGCAAGCGTCATTGTTGCCGGACTCGTTCATGCGGCAGCGGCTTCACGATCTCCGACTGCTCCGGAGGAAAATTGGCAAGACTCCAGGCAGCGCCATAAACCACCCCACCCAAGCATGCGAGGATTAACAGAAAGCGAAGACTGTCCGGCACCGGCGACTCCTTGTCGGGCTATTGTAGCCGCTGCGGCCGCAGCCGGAAAGCCTTTGCGGTCAACGCCCCCGCTTGATAGAACCGGCGCAAGTTCGAGGTTTGAGGAAGATGGCCCGACGCTCCATTGCCAGGGAGGCCGAAACCGTCCGCGCGCGCCTGCAAGACCGTTCCATAATTCTGGTCGGATTGATGGGCGCCGGGAAGTCGAGCGTGGGGCGCAGGCTTGCCGAGAAACTGGGATTGCCCTTCGTCGATGCCGACCATGAAATCGAAGCCGCCGCCGGCAAGTCCATCACCGAGATTTTCGCCGACCACGGCGAGGCCTATTTCCGCGAGGGCGAACGCCGGGTCATTGCCCGGCTTCTCGGCCGCGGCGCCCAGGTGCTGGCCACCGGCGGCGGCGCCTTCGCCAATGAGGAAACCCGCGAACGCATCCGGCAGGGCGGTGTTTCCATCTGGCTCAAGGCCGGCCTGCCCCTGCTGATGAAGCGCGTGATGAAGCGGTCCGACCGGCCGCTGCTCAAATCCGAAGACCCGGAGGCGGTGATGCGGCGGCTGATGGAGCAGCGCTATCCGGTCTATGCCAGCGCCGATGTGACGGTGGAAAGCCGCGACGTGCAGCACGGCCAGATGGTGAACGACGTTATCAAGGCGCTGCTCCACTGGGATGGCTGGAACCGGTTTTGCGGCCGGAGCGGCAACTGACATGAGCGCATGCGAAATCATCACCGTCGGCCTCGGCCAACGGAGCTACGAGATCGTCATCGGCGGCGGCTTGCTGGCCGAAGCCGGCCGCCGCATCGCGCCCCTGCTCGCCCGCCCGGTGACGGCGATCGTCACCGATGAGAACGTGGCGCGCCATCATCTCATGGCTCTGCAGAAGTCGCTCGCCGCCGCGGGCATCATGGCGACGCCCATCGTCCTGCCGCCCGGCGAGGCGGCCAAGAGCTTCCGGCAACTGGCCGAGCTCTGCGACCGGCTTCTCGCCGCCGGCATCGAACGGCGCGACAAGATCGTCGCCCTGGGCGGCGGCGTCATCGGCGATCTCGCCGGCTTTGCCGCGGCAATCCTGCGCCGCGGCGTCGGCTTCATCCAGATTCCGACCACTCTCCTCGCTCAGGTCGATAGCTCGGTGGGCGGCAAGACCGGCATCAATTCCGCCCATGGCAAGAACCTGATCGGCGCCATTCACCAGCCGGCCGCCGTCATCTCCGACATCGCCCTGCTCGATACCCTGCCGAAGCGCGAGCTCGCGGCGGGCTATGCCGAGGTTGCCAAGTACGGGCTGCTCGGCGACCGCCCGTTCTTCGACTGGCTGGAGGCCGAATCCGGCGCCATTCTGAGCGGCGACCGGCAAGCGCGCCTGCGCGCCATCCGCACCAGTTGCGAGGCCAAGGCCAGGATCGTCGTCGAGGACGAGACCGAAACCGGGCTCAGAGCGCTCCTCAATCTCGGCCATACCTTTGGCCATGCCCTGGAAGCCGCAACCGGCTATTCCGGGCGCCTGCTGCATGGCGAGGCGGTGGCCATCGGCATGGTTCAGGCCTTCCGCTTTTCCGAGCGGTTGAAGTTGTGCGCCGGCGGCACGGCGGCCCGCGTCGCCGCGCATCTGCGGGGCGCCGGCCTGCCGGTCCACAGCCGCGACATTCCAGGTGACCTGCCGCCGCCGGAAGACCTTGTCGCCATCATGCGCCAGGACAAGAAGGCGCAAGCCGGCAAGCTTACTTTCATATTGGTGCGCGCCATCGGCGAGGCCTTCATCGCCCGCGATGTGGCCGCGGCCGATGTCCTGGCGTTCCTGAAGGAGGATGGAGCACGGCGATGACCATCGATTTCGGCGCAAGCATTTTCGCCATCCTGTGTCTGCTGGTGATGTCGGCGTTCTTCTCGGGATCCGAGACGGCGCTGACCGCCGCCTCGCGCGCCCGCATCAACGAGCTCGAGCGCCGCGGCAGTTGGCGGGCCTCGCTGGTGCTTGGCCTCACCGCTACCCGCGAGCGCCTGATCGGCGCGCTGCTGCTCGGCAACAATGTCGCCAATATCACGGCCTCGGCGCTGGCCACCGTGGCGCTCGTCAAGATGTTCGGCGACGGTGGCGCGGTGATCGCCTCGCTCGCCATGATCGTCCTGGTCTTGATTTTCGCCGAGGTCATGCCCAAGACCTATGCCGTCGCCTATCCCGACCGGGTGGCGCTCACTGTGGCGCCGCTGGTGCGCCTGCTCGTCGCCGTTTTCGGTCCGCTGGTGATGACCGTCGAATATATCGTCAAGGGCACGCTGCGCCTGTTCGGCGTCGACATTGCCAACGCCCAGAACGTGCTCTCCGCCCACGACGAATTGCGCGGCGCCATCGACCTTCATCACAAGGAAGGCGCGGTCATCAAGAAGGACCGCGACATGCTCGGCGGTATTCTCGATCTCCAGGATCTTGAGGTCGCCGACATCATGATCCACCGCACCAAGATGACGCTGATCGACGGCTCCGAAGCGCCGCAGCAGATCGTCGAGAAGGTTCTCAAGAGCGGCCACACCCGCATTCCGGTATGGAAGGATAAGCCCGACAACATCGTCGGCATCCTGCATGCCAAGAATCTCTTCGCCGCCTTGCAGAAGACCGGCGGCGACGCCTCCAGGATCGATCTCGAGGATATACTGAGCCCCGCCTGGTTTGTGCCCGACACACGCAAGCTGCCCGACCAACTCAACGCCTTCCTGCGGCGCAAGACCCATTTCGCCATTGTCGTCGACGAATATGGCGAGGTGCAGGGCCTGATCACGCTCGAAGACATCATCGAGGAGATCGTCGGCGACATCAAGGACGAGCACGATGCGGTGGCGACCGGCGTGCGCCAGAAACCCGACGGTTCCTTCATCATCGAAGGCAGCGTGCCGGTGCGCGATCTGAACCGCGCCTTCGACTGGAATCTGCCCGATGCGGAAGCAACCACCATCGCCGGCCTGGTCATTCACGAGGCCCGCACCATTCCCGATACCGGCCAGACCTTCAATTTCCACGGTTTCCGCTTCGAGGTGCTGAAGAAGCGCAAGCACCAGGTGACCTCGGTCAAGGTGACGCCGCTCGAGCGCAGGTGACATGAAGCCGCGCAAGGTCGATCTCGTGGTGATCGGCGCGAGAGCACTTTGCAAGTGAGAATAATCAATCTCTCAATTTCCGTCATCCCGGCGCAAGCCGGGACCCATTGAAAGATGTCCTACGGCAGACTGCAGGCCGAAAGCGCTCAGGGGGTCCCGGCTTTCGCCGGGATGACGGTGTATGGGAGGCCGCGTCAACTCACCCGCAACCCGCACTAGGCTGGCGCTGCGTTCGCTGATGGATCTGGGTCCGTCCGGCTCGGCGACACGCTGGAAGCTTTTGAAAAGTGTATCAAGGGCAAATAATCAATCCGGCGCCGCAGCCTCGATGGCCAGCGCGTGGACCCGCTCCCTGAGTTCGCCCGCTAACGCCTCGTTCACCATGCGGTGCCGTTCGACCCGCGATGTGCCGCGAAACGCTTCGGCCACGATCTTCACCCGGAAATGGCTCTCGCCGCCGGGCGTAGCGCCTGCATGACCGTGATGCCGGTGCGATTCGTCGACCACTTCGAGATGCGAAGGAGAAAAGCGCTGCGTAAGCTTCGCGGCAATATTCTGTCCGACGGGACCCAAGCTCATTATAGCGCCTTTGCGGGGGTTGTGGCCAGTGGCTCCAATCACCATAATCGCCCAGGATGAAGCTCGACTCAAAATATTTCGACAAGGTCCGGGTCAAGCCCGGCGAGGAACAGCTGGCGCGCGACCGCTATCCCGCCTGCGAATGGCCCGGCTGTGCGAAACCCGGCCGCCACAAGGCGCCCAAGGGCCGCAACAACGAAGGCCAGTTCCACCATTACTGCACCGAGCACGTGCAGCAGTACAACAAGACCTACAACTACTTCGAGGGCATGAAGGACGACGAGGTGGCGGGTTTCCAGAAGGATGCCCGGACCGGTCACCGTCCCACCTGGAAGCTCGGCGAGAACTCCTATGCCAATGTCAGCGGCAACCGGCGCAAGGCCGCCAAAGGCGCGCGCGACCCCTTCAACCTGTTCGGCGAGGGCAAGGAGCAGACCACCAGCCACCCCAAGGGCCGGGCCTTGCGCAATACTGAACTGAAGGCCTTGCAGACGCTCGGTCTCGACGAGACCGCGACCCCCGGCAAGGTCAAGGCCCAGTACAAGACGCTGGTGAAACGGCTCCACCCCGATGCCAATGGCGGCAGCCGCGCCAACGAGGATACGCTGAAGGCGGTGATCCAGGCCTACGATCAACTGCGTTCGAGCGGCTATTGCTGAGCCCGCTTGCCGTGCCGGGTGCGAACGTCTAAAACCCGCCGCGAAACACCGAAAAGTACCGAAACATGATTCCCAAGGTCAATGGCGAGGCCGCCGGCCTGCCCGACATGAAGGTGTCGGTGAAGCAGTTGTTCGGCTTCGATTCCAATCTCGATGTGCCCGCCTATTCCAGGGCGGGCGAGCACGTTCCCGATCTCGACGAGGACTATCTGTTCAACCGCGAGACGACGCTCGCCATTCTCGCGGGCTTCGCCTACAACCGCCGCGTCATCGTGACCGGCTATCACGGCACCGGCAAATCGACCCACATCGAGCAGGTCGCCGCGCGCCTCAACTGGCCCTGCATTCGCATCAATCTCGACAGCCACATCAGCCGCATCGACCTGATCGGCAAGGATGCGATCGTCTTGAGGGACGGCAAGCAGGTGACCGAATTCCGCGAAGGCATTCTGCCCTGGGCCTATCAGCACAATGTGGCGCTGGTCTTCGACGAGTATGACGCGGGGCGGCCCGACGTGATGTTCGTCATCCAGCGCATTCTCGAGAGTTCCGGAAAGCTCACCCTGCTCGACCAGTCCAAGGTGATCCGCCCGCATCCCGCCTTCCGCCTGTTCGCGACCGCCAACACCATCGGCCTTGGCGACACCACCGGGCTCTATCACGGCACCCAGCAGATCAACCAGGCGCAGATGGACCGCTGGTCGATCGTCACCGCCCTCAACTATCTGCCGCATGCCCAGGAGGTCGGCATCGTGCTCGCCAAGAACAAGAGCTACGAAACCGACAAGGGCCGCAAGATCATCGCCAACATGGTGCGGGTGGCGGATCTGACGCGCAATGCCTTCGTGCAGGGCGATCTCTCCACCGTGATGAGCCCGCGCACCGTCATCACCTGGGCCCAGAATGCCGACATCTTCGGCGATATCGGTTTTGGCTTTCGCCTCACCTTCCTCAACAAATGCGACGAACTCGAGCGGCCGGTCGTGGCCGAATTCTACCAGCGCTGCTTCGGCGAGGAACTGCCCGAATCCTCCGCCCACGTCGCCATCGCATAGGTCCGCCATGGCCGCCGACCGCGATCAGCCGGCAGGCGAATTCAAGCGCGCTCTTTCCCTGGCGACGAGGACCATCGCCGTCGATCCGGAGATGAGCGTGGTCTTCGGCAACGAGCAGCCGTCGCTTACCGCCAACAAGGCCAAGCTGCCGCAGGTCGCCAACGATTTCACCGCCAGGGACATCGCCATCACCCGCGGCATAGCCGACAGCTTTGCGCTGCGGCTGTCCAGCCATTCCGATCAGGTCCATGCGCGCTACCGGCCCCAGGGCAAGAATGCCCGCGCCGTATTCGAGGCGGTGGAACAGGCCCGCATCGAGGCGCTGGGCGCCAACGCCATGCCGGGCATGGCGGCCAATCTCTCGGCCATGCTGGACGACCGCTACCGCAGGAAGGACGTCTCCCGCTATACCGACCGCAAGGATGCGCCCCTCGACGAGGCCGTGGCGCTGATCGTGCGCGAAAACCTGACTGGCGCGGCGCCCCCCGAGGCGGCAAAGCTCATGGTCGATATGTGGCGCGCCTGGGTCGAGCAGAAGGCGGCGGCCCGGCTTTCGCATCTCGCCGAAAAGATCCACGATCAGGCGGGCTTCGCCCGCATGTCGCGCGACCTCATCGCCGCCCTCGACATGGCGGACGAGCTCGGCGACGACCCCGACCAGTCGGACGAGAGCGACCAGCAGGAAGCCGAACCCGATTCCGGCGAGCGCAACGAAACAGCGGAAGGCGAGGAGCAGGAAAGCCAGCAGTCCGCCATGGAGGAGCTGCAGGACGCCGCAGGCGAAACCGACGCCGCCGAGATGGACGCCCGGCAAATGGAGGTGGACGAGCAACCCGACGACATGGAGGGCGAGGACCGGAACGACGGCGAGGAGCCCTGGCGGCCGCAGCTTCCCTTCTCGTCGCTGGCCAACGAAAACTTCTACAAGGTCTTCACCAACCAGTTCGACGAGGAGATCTCCGCCGAAGACCTGTGCGATACCGACGAACTGGCGCGGCTGCGCAATTATCTCGACAAGCAGCTCTCCAATCTTCAGGGCGTGGTGGCGAGGTTGGCCAACCGCCTGCAGCGCCGCCTGATGGCGCAGCAGAACCGCGCCTGGGATTTCGATCTCGAGGAGGGCGTGCTGGATGCCGCACGCCTGACGCGCATCGTCACCGATCCCATGCATCCGCTCACCTTCAAGGTCGAGCAGGAAACCCGGTTCCGCGATACGGTGGTGACACTGCTGCTCGACAATTCCGGCTCGATGCGCGGGCGTCCCATCACGGTTGCGGCGACTTGCGCCGATATTCTGGCGCGCACCCTGGAGCGCTGCGGCGTCAAGGTGGAAATCCTCGGCTTCACCACCAGGGCCTGGAAGGGCGGCCAGTCGCGCGAGAAATGGCTGGGCGCCGGCAAGCCCGCCAATCCCGGCCGCCTCAACGACCTCCGCCACATCGTCTACAAGTCCGCCGACATGCCGTGGCGCCGGGCGCGCCGCAATCTCGGCCTGATGATGCGCGAGGGGCTGCTCAAGGAGAACATCGACGGCGAGGCGTTGATCTGGGCCCACAACCGCCTCTTGGCCTGCGACGAGCAGCGCCGCATCCTGATGGTGATTTCCGACGGCGCCCCGGTCGACGATTCGACGCTGTCGGTCAACTCCGGCAACTATCTCGAGAAGCATCTGCGCCAGGTGATCGCCGACATCGAGGGCCGCTCGCCCATCGAGCTCATCGCCATCGGCATCGGCCACGACGTCACCCGATATTACAAGCGCGCCGTCACCATCGTCGACGCCGAGGAATTGGGCGGCGCCATGACCGACAAGCTCGCCGAGCTGTTCGAGGAACACGCCCGCGCCGACCAGCGCGCCGCACCGCGCGCGCCCAGGCGGCGCGCCAAGGCGTGAAGCTCTTTGCGCTCCTCGCTGCGGGCCTTGTGGGGCTGGCACAAGCCGCGGCCGCCGATCCGGTTGCCATCGCCGTTACACCCGTCGCGTCCTTCGCCGCCGCCGCTGACCAGAAATCTTTCGGTCCCTTCGAGTGGCGCGGCGGCCTTGAACTCACCAGCAGCGACGAGAAATTCGGCGGCCTGTCGGGGCTGATTCTCTCCGCCGGCTGCACCGGTCTTCTCGCCGTCAGCGACGCCGGCCGTTGGTTTCGCGGCCGGCTCGCCTATGATGGCGCCACGCTCTCCGGCCTTGCCGAGGCCGAACTCGCCTGGATGCTCGACGAAAAGGGCAGGCCGCCGCAGAGCAAGCCGCGCGGCGATGCCGAGGCGGTGGCCGATCTGGGCGGCGGCAAGGTGCTGGTGGGTTTCGAGAGCCGGCCGCGCATCGGCATTTACGATATCGGAAAATCGGGCCTCGCTGCGCCGTTCCAGCCGGTGAAATCGCCCAGGGAGATCAAGACCGGTCCCGGCAATGAGGAGCTCGAAGCGGTGGGCCGCTTTGCCGCCGGTCCCTTGCAGGGCGATTTCATCGCCATTTCCGAGTTCAACGCCGATGCTAAGGGCGATATCCGCGCCTGGGTCTGGAATGCCAAGCGCACCGCCACATTTTCCCTGCGGCGCCATGAGGATTACAAGATCACCGATCTGGCGCTGCTGCCCGATGGCGGCATTTTGATGCTTGAGCGCAGCTTCGGTTCATCGCTGCTTCCCGGCATGGCCATCCGCCGCTTCGAGTCATCCGATATAAGGACGGGCGGGACGGTCGAACCCGAACTCCTCTTTTCCGGCCGTGCCCCCTTCCATGCCATCGACAACATGGAAGGCATCGCCATATGTGAACGCGGCGGCGAGACCCGCCTGACCATCGTTTCAGACAACAACTTCAACACCGGCCTGCAGCGGACCCTGCTGTTGCAATTCGCTTACCGGCCCTGATTTTCGTATTTCTCCAGAAACGCCTCGACCGCCATCGCCCGCATGTCGGCAACGGCCTCGGCGAGCCGGTCGTGGTCCCAATCCCACCAGGAAAGCGCGATGATCCGTTCACTGAGTTTCGGCGGAAAGCGCCACTTGAGGAACTTCGCCGGAACTCCGGCGGCGATGGCGTAGGGAGCCACATCCTTCGTCACCACGGCACCCGCCGCCGCCACGGCGCCGTGGCCGATCTTCACTCCTGGCATGACGATGGCGCCATGACCGATCCACACATCGTGGCCGGTTTCGACGGTTCGGGCCTTGCGGGCTTCGCGGAAATCCTTGTCGAGCCTGGCGCCGAGGAAATATTCGTTGGGCCTATAAGTGATCTTGTGCTGGCTCACCCGTCCGATCGGATGTTCCAGGGCGTTGAGGCGGGCTTCCGAGGCGATGGCGCAGAACTTGCCGATCTTCGCATAGATCACTTCCGCCTGCCGCTCGACATAGGAGTAGTCGCCGAGCTCCGAGTCCCAGAACTGCACCCGCTCCTTGATTTCGGTGAAGCGGCCGAGCGTTGCGTTGCGCACCGAGGCCGAGCCGTGCACCAGGGGCTTGCCGTCGCTTGTGGCGGAGGGAGAATGGCGCTTGGGCGGAGTCATGGGCCGAATCTAATGCAAAAGCCGCCTCAAATGGAGCGGCTTTGCCGACCCGGTACCGGTTTCTTCAGGCGGCCGGTTGGGCGTCGATTCTCTTGGCGATCGAACGCTTGAGCTTCAGCGCCTTGGCCGACAGTTCCTCGTTGCGCGCCTTCATCAGGAAGGCATCGAGGCCGCCCCGGTGCTCGACCGACTTGAGCGCGATGGCGCTGATCCGGAAGCGGTAGGTCTGGCCCATCGCGTCGCTGATCAGGCTGACATTGCACAGGTTCGGCATGAACCGGGTCTTGGTCTTGTTGTTGGCATGGCTGACTTTGTTGCCAACCTGCGCGTCTTTTCCCGTCAATTCGCAACGGCGAGCCATGTGACCGCTCCACTTGAAATGATAAGGGCCGGAAACCATGGGGCCCGGCTCGGTTGCGGGTGTCTATAGTCGCGGGCGCCAATGCGGTCAAGCCGCGAGACCCGGATTTCCGGCCCGGCGGAATTTCTCGGCCCACGTCCGGTTTTGGAACAGTCCGGTTAACGGCTGCTGCGAAAAATCATTCGATTTGCGCCGATCGGGTTGCAATTCTTGTGGCTATGGAAGCTCCGCCCACAAGATGTTGTGAAGACAGAACCGGAACATTACCACTTCGCCGATTCGACCTCCATCCGTTCACCAACCAGAACGCTTTCCTAACGGGATTGCTTAACTGCCATCGGCCCGGCTTACCTTTCATTAAGGATGGCGGCAAGGCGTTAACGGAAATAGCCGGCACTGGCGCCGGATCGCCAGCCGATTGCGACCGGCCCCCCGCAGCCTGGCGCCTTAATCCAGCCGTCAGCCTACGGAACAAATCCTGAATCGCGGTCGAGTCAGCGATTCGGGCGGGATTCGTTCCGGTTTGAATCCGCTCCTTGACGGCCTGCACCGGAACGGGACAATTGCGCTTGACCTTGCACGCCCTCCGCCCCAAGTGAATTGCGGTAGCTGTCTCCCATGCCACCCCTCAGAAATGTCACCGCCGTATTGGGCCCCACCAATACCGGCAAGACCCATCTCGCCGTCGCGCGCATGCTGGGCCATGGCGCCGGCATGATTGGCCTGCCGCTTAGGCTTTTGGCGCGGGAAATCTACGATCGCGTCCGCCTCAGGGCCGGCGATGCCGCCGTCGCCCTGGTGACCGGCGAGGAAAAAATCGTCCCCGCGAGCCCACGCTACTGGGTGGCGACCGTCGAGGCCATGCCGGCCGATGTCGAGGTGCCCTTCCTGGCCATCGACGAGGTCCAGCTCTGCGCCGATTTCGAGCGCGGCCACATCTTCACCGACCGGGTGCTGCACCGCCGCGGCGGCGAGGAAACCATGCTGCTGGGTGCCGCCACCATGCGGCCCATTCTGGACAAGCTTCTGCCCGGAACCTCCTTCGTCTCGCGGCCGCGCTTTTCCAAGCTTTCCTATGCCGGCCAGAAGAAGATCACCCGGCTGCCCGGCCGCTCGGCCATCGTCGCCTTCTCGGCCGAGATGGTCTATGCGGTGGCCGAACTGATCCGCCGCCAGCGCGGCGGCGCCGCCGTGGTGCTCGGCGCCCTTTCGCCCCGCACCCGCAATGCGCAAATCGCCCTCTACCAGTCGGGCGATGTCGATTACATTGTCGCCACCGATGCGATCGGCATGGGCCTCAACATGGATGTCGACCATGTCGCCTTCGCCGCAACCCGCAAGTTCGACGGTTTCCAGTTCCGCAATTTGAGCCCCGGCGAATTGGCCCAGGTGGCCGGCCGCGCCGGACGCTACATGAATGACGGCACCTTTGGCACGACCGGCGAGGCCGACCCCTTCGATGCCGAGACCGTCGGCCGCCTCGAAAACCACAATTTCGAGAATATAAGGGTGCTGCAATGGCGCAACCGCGATCTCGATTTCGCCTCGCTCGATGCCCTGCGCCGGAGCCTCGCATCCTTGCCGGGCCAGGAGGGACTGACACGGGCTCAGGCGGGGCCCGACATTCTGGCCCTTGAGGCGGCGGTCCGCGATCAAGGCATCGCCGGTCTGGCGGCGCGGCCGCAAGACGTCGAGCGCTTGTGGGAGGTCTGCCAGATCCCCGACTATCGCAACATTTCGCACTCCGAGCATGCCGGCCTCGTCGCCCGCATTTTCGAGTTCCTGCAGTCAGGCCAAGGCCGCATCGACGAGGACTGGTTCGCCCGCCAGCTTGCCCATTGCGACCGGTCGGAAGGCGATCTCGACACCCTCTCCAACCGCATTGCCCATGTGCGCACCTGGACCTTCATCGCCAATCGCGCCGACTGGCTCCAAGCACCCATCTATTGGCAGGGCCGCGCCCGCGAGATAGAGGACAAGCTGTCGGATGCCTTGCATGACAGGCTGACCCAGCGTTTCATCGACCGCCGCACCTCGGTGCTGATGCGGCGGCTGGCCAGGAAGGAAGAGTTGATGTCGACAGTCGAAGACGATGGCGCCATTCGCGTCGAAGGCGAATATGTGGGCCGCATCAGGGGCTTTTATTTTCTGCCCGACGGCGATACCGAAGGCGCCGAGGCCCGTACCCTGAAGGCCGCCGCCCTGCAGGCGGTGGCCGCCGAAATCCAGGCGCGCGCCAAGGCGGTTGCGGTCTCCGCCGATCCCGATCTCAAGCTCATGCGCGACGGCCACATCGAGTGGAACCATGCGCCGGTGGGCCGGCTCGAGGCCGGCGCTTCGATCCTCAAACCGCGCGCCACGGTGCTGGCCGGCGATCAGCTCTCCGGTCCCGAGCGCGAAGAGGTCCAGGCGCGGCTGCAGAAATTCGCCGACCGCACCATCGCCGCGACCCTCGAGCCGCTGCTCAAGCTGGAAGAGGCCGAAGGTCTCGAAGGCATGGTGCGCGGCCTCGCCTTCCGCCTTGTCGAAACGCTGGGCGTCCTGCCGCGCGACCAGGTGATCGAGGAAGTCAAATCGCTGAGCCAGGACGACCGTGCCAGGCTCCGGGCTTTCGGCGCCCGTTTCGGCGCCTTCCATGTCTTCGTGCCGGCCCTGCTCAAGCCTGCGCCTACCGAACTACGCCTGCTGCTCTGGGCCCTGCAATTGCACAAGGACGGCAAGCTCGATCTCGCGGCCCTGCCGCAGCCGCCGGGCCAGGGCTTGACCTCGGCCGTCTTCGACCGCACTACGCCCAAGGGCTTCTACGGCGTCTGCGGCTACCGCATCTGCGGCACCAGGGTGGTGCGCATCGACATGCTGGAACGCCTCGCCGATCTGATTCGCGAGCGCGTCTTCTGGCGTCCGCGCACACCTGAGGAACCGCGCCCGGCGGGATCGGCGGAGGGCGGCGGCTTTACCGTCGTCCCCGACCTGATGTCGCTGGTCGGCTGCTCCGGCGAGGAGTTTCTCGGCATTCTTCGCAGTCTCGATTTCCGGATGCAGAAGAAGAAAGTGAAACGTCCCGTGGTGGCCGCTTCTGTCGCGCCGCTGCCGGCCACCGAAGCACCCGCTCCCCCTGAAACTGCCGCGCCGCCCGATGCAGCCGCGCCGGTCGAAACAGCCGCGCCGGCTGAAATAGCCGCTCCCGCCGAAGCCGTAGACGTTCCCGAGCCCGGCGTGGCGGCTCCGGCCCCCGAACCGGAACCCGCCATGCAAGAGATCGAGATCGAGGTCTGGTGGCCGCGCGATACCGGGCCTTTCCGCCACCGGGCGGAAAAGCCACACCACCACCGTCCGGCCGCGCCGGCCGCGGCCAAGGAGAGGCCGGAGACCCAGGACGAGAAACGCCTCCAGCGCCCCCGCCGCGAGCAGCGGCCGAAGCCTGCCGAACGCCGCCCGCCCCGGCCGGAAAAGCCCATCGATCCCGATTCGCCCTTCGCCGTGCTGAGCGCCCTCAAGGCGAAGATGGCGGGTAACCAGACCTGACGTGCTTACCCGGCAGCGCATCGACAAGTGGCTGTGGTTCGCCCGGATCGCCAAGAGCCGCGGCCTGGCGGCGCGATTGGTGGAACAGGGCCAAGTGCGGCTCAATCGCATGAAGATCGCCAAGCCCGCCCATGAGGTGGGGGAAGGCGATGTCCTGACCCTTGCCGTCCATGGCCGGGTCAGGGTGCTGCGGGTCAGGGCCTGCGCGCCGCGGCGGGGCCCGGCGGCGGCGGCCCGGCACCTCTATGACGAGCTTGCCATGTCAAATTCCGATGCCTATGTGCCGCAGAAAGAGGATGCAAGCGGCGGCGGAACTTGCTAAACATCGTTCGGAATAAAGAACGGTTGGACCGGCATGACTTACATCGTCAATGACAACTGCATCAAGTGCAAGTCCATGGATTGCGTGGAAGTTTGCCCCGTGGACTGTTTCTACGAGGGTGAGAACATGCTGGTGATCCACCCGGACGAATGCATCGATTGCGGCGTCTGCGAGCCCGAATGCCCGTTCGACGCGATCAAGCCCGACACCGAACCGGGGCTTGACACCTGGCTCAAGCTCAACGCCGAATATGCCGCCAAATGGCCGAACATCACGGTGAAGCGCGAGGGCCCCGCCGACGCCAAGGATTTCGAGGGCGTTCCCAACAAGCTGGAGAAATATTTCTCGCCCAATCCCGGCCAGGGCGACTGACCGGCGCATTTCGCCGGTCAGCCATTACGGCGCCGCATCATGGACGCCGCAAACGGCAGTTATTGTTAACCTTTCCTGTTAATATCCTCGGTGTGCGCTGCAAAATGTGCCGTACACGGACATCTCATGCTTTAATTTTGGCTAAACTTGTGTTATATGAGAAGCAATGAACGCAAGGATTTAGCTGGATGATAGACCCGGGCCGCCAAGCTCGGATTTTTTTCGCCAAGTGCCGGAATTCACCTGGAGCGACTGGGCCTGTCGGCGCCATCCTCCTGAATTCTCAACGAAATACGGCGGAATGTAAGCGCTGGGCGGGGCAAGCGATCCGCCAGCAAGGCTGAAGCGTGTACGAAAGGCGTAAGGACAGAAAATGAAAAAGACCAAGAACAAGAAGAAGAAGCCGGCGACTCGCAAGCCCGCCGCCAAGGCCAGGACCAAGCCCGCGCCCAGGAAGGCGTCGAGGCCCGTGGTCAAGGCCAAGGCCAAGCCGGTCAAGGCGAAGGCCAAGCCCGCCGTCAGGCAGGTCGCGAAGCC
>JBQTKG010000001.1:0-76321 GCA_052386315.1 Hyphomicrobiales bacterium | reverse complement strand
TACACCTCCTATGCCGCCATGCGCGTCGAAGACGTGCTCGACATCAAGGCCTATCTGGCAACGCTTCCGGCGGTGAAATCGCCCAAGCGCGATGACGGCTTGGCGCTGGTGTCACTTCTGCGGCGCGGCATCGGCCTGTGGAAGCTTGTGGGCCTCGATACCGCCGCCTGGCGGCCGGACTCCACGCAAAGCGAAAGCTGGAACCGTGGCAGCTACCTGGTGAACGGCCCCGGCCACTGCGCCGAATGCCACACGCCGCGCAATTTCTTCATGGTCCGCGACAATGCCAGGGCCTTTGCGGGCGGCCCCCATCCGGACGGTTCCGCCGACAAGGTGCCGGCCTTGCGCGATCTCATCGGCCGCGGCCGCTACAAGGATGTGAAGGACCTCGCCACCGCCCTGCACTTCGGCGAGATCTTCGGCTACAAGAAGATCTCCGCCGGCGGCATGGGCCAGGTGCAGATCAACATTTCGAAGCTGCCCGAAGCGGATATCGCGGCAATCGCCGAATATCTCGCCAGTCTCAAATGAGGCCGGTATCGGCCAGCCAGTTGCGGATCGTATCGGCGGTTTCATCCGGCGCTTCGAGCGGCGGAAAATGTCCGCAGGAGGGCACCTCGGCATAGCGCCCGTGCGGCACGGCGGTCGAAAGCCGCAAGCCCTCATGGGCGGCAACGAATTTGTCATGCGCGCCCCACAGCATCAGCGCCGGGCATGAAATCTCGCCGAGCCGCGGATAGAGGTCCTCGCGCCAGGCCAGCGCATCCGACTGCCGCGCCGCCAGTTCAGCCCCTTGCCGGCGCGCCATGGCGATGAAGCTATCGCGCGCCGCCGGTCCATCAGGTCCCGGCAGATGCGCGATCATGGCGGCCATTTCGCCGATCACCGTCTCGAACTCGCCGCCGCGCAGCCGCTGCGAGCGCCTGAGGCCCACTACCCGGTCGGGTGTCGGCCCAGCGCTCGATCCGATGACGACGAGCCCCTTGACCCGCTCGGGTGCGGCAAGTGCCGCCTCCATCGCCACCCGCCCGCCGAAGGACGTTCCCAGCACGATGAATTGCTGCGGCGCCGCGGCCAGCACCTGCTCCACGCAGGCGGCCAGCCGGTCCCTGTCCGCCATGATCGTCCGTAGACTGACGAGATCGCCGAGGCCGGCCGCGATCTTCTCGTACAGCCTTTCGTCGCAGCCGAGGGCGGGAATGGCGATCAGGGTGTGCACTACTTTCTCCTTGTCCGTCATCAAGGCGCAAGCCTGGAACCATCTCTCTCCGCGACGATACTCTCAACGTCTTCGCAGTTCCAAGCACCCCCGTGGGTCCATGCTTTCGCTCCTACCGGACTCACGGCGGGGTATACTTCAGCCGGCCTGGAACCGATCGGCAGCCGAGGCGTTTTATGGGAATGACGCTCAGCAGTGCGAAACACACTGCCGCCACGCTATTGGCGGGGCTGATGTTGTCGGTCGCGCCGGCCTATGGCGGGCCGCGCGGCATTGAGGCCGATCTGGCGCAGTTGACGCGGGAACTCGACAAGGTTGGCCAAAATCTCTGCAAGTCTCTCGACTTGAAATGCAGGAAGTCGAAAAAGGCTGCCCGTGACAGCAGGAAGACGAAAAAGCCGGGCCCGTCACCAGTTGCGAGGCCAAAACCTGTGGAAGCCTCCGCGCCGGTTGCACCAAAGGCTCCGCGCCTGACGCCGGTCCCGCGGCCGAAGCCCTCCAGGTTGGCAAGCAAGCCCCCGGAAGCGGTACCCGCGCCGATTCCGCCGCCGCTGCCAAAAGCCAAGCCGCCGCGGGCCGTCGCGCTTCTCCCTGCTGCGCCGCAAAAGCCGGTGGTGAGCGACCCCGAAAGTGCAATTTCAGGCGGGCAATGTCTGGCGGCGCTCAGGACGAGCAACGTGGAGTTCGACACCGTCGCGACGCCGGTCAGCAACGGGTCTTGCCTGGTCGATGTGCCGGTTCGGCTTCATGCCGTGCCGGCGCCGCGCGGACGTGTCGTGTTGCCGGACAAGCCGATCCTCAACTGCCGCTTCGCCCGTCAGTTCGCGCTGTGGCTGTCCGACGCCGGAGCTGCGGTCGTTGCCGCGCAGATGAACACGCCGCTCGCCAAAGTTTCGACCGGACCCGGCTATGAATGCCGGGGCCGCAACGGCGATGGCTCGGCCAAACTGAGCGAACATGCCTTCGGTAACGCCGTCGATATCACCACAATTGCCACGGCCGACGGGCGGACGATCCAAATTTCCGACGCCATCGTGACAACGTCTCCGGCGTTCAACCTCCTCCGCGGCTTGCGAACGACGGCATGCGGCTATTTCAGCACCGTGCTCGGTCCGGGTGCGGACGCCGCGCATGCGTCTCACTTCCATTTCGACATGGGACTGCATGGCAAGAGCCTCACCTATCGCGTCTGCCAGTAGCGGGTAGGGAAACCCTTGATTGAAAGCAAAAGGGCGCGGAATTTCTCCCGCGCCCTGAATTCGTCAGCCGGCGGATCGCTATTCCGCGTCGGCCTCGGCCGACAGCGGTTCCTCCGCCGCCTGCTTCTTGGACAGGTCTTCGCCGGTCGTCTGGTCGACCTGCTTCATCGAGAGGCGCACCTTGCCGCGGTTGTCGAAGCCCAGGAGCTTCACCTTCACCATGTCGCCTTCATTGACCACATCGCTGACCTTGTTGACCCGGCGCGGCGCCAGTTCCGAGACATGTACGAGGCCGTCCTTGGCGCCGAAGAAGTTCACAAAGGCACCGAAGTCGACGACCTTGACCACCTTGCCATCGTAGATCTCGCCCACTTCCGGCTCGGAGACGATGCCCTTGATCCACTTGAGCGCCGCGGCGATCGCCGCGCCCGAGGCGGAGGCGACCTTGATCGTGCCGTCGTCCTGGATGTCGATCTTGGCGCCGGTCTTTTCGACGATCTCGCGGATCACCTTGCCGCCGGTGCCGATCACTTCGCGGATCTTGTCGGTGGGGATTTTCAAGGTCTCGATGCGCGGCGCGTGCTCGCCGAGGCCGGGGCGGGCTTTTTCCAGGGCTTCCGCCATCTTGCCCAGGATGTGCATGCGGCCGTCCTTGGCCTGCCACAGGGCCACTTTCATGATCTCCTCGGTTATGCCGGTGATCTTGATGTCCATCTGCAGGGCGGTGACGCCATTGGCGGTGCCCGCCACCTTGAAGTCCATGTCGCCGAGATGATCCTCGTCGCCGAGGATATCCGACAGCACGGCGAAGCGTTCGCCTTCCTTGATCAGGCCCATGGCGATACCCGCCACCGGGGCCTTCATCGGCACGCCCGCATCCATCAGGGCGAGCGAAGAACCGCAAACGGTCGCCATCGACGAGGAGCCGTTCGACTCGGTCACCTCCGAGACGACACGGATCGTGTAGGGGAACTGGTCGGCTGGCGGCAGCATCGGATGGATGGCGCGCCAGGCGAGCTTGCCGTGGCCGATTTCACGCCGTCCGGCGCCGCCGAGGCGGCCCACTTCGCCGACCGAGAAGGGCGGGAAGTTGTAATGCAGCATGAAGGTGGCCTTGTAGGTGCCGTCGAGCGAGTCGACATACTGCTCGTCTTCGCCGGTGCCGAGCGTCGTCACCACCAGTGCCTGGGTTTCGCCGCGGGTGAACAGCGCCGAGCCGTGGGTGCGCGGCAAGACCGAGGCTTCCGCCACGATGTTGCGCACCGTCTTGGTGTCGCGGCCGTCGATGCGGTGGCCGGTGTCGAGGATGGCATTGCGCACCACGTCCTTTTCGAGATGCTTGAAGGCCTCCGCCACCTTCTGCGCGTCCGCTGCATCTTGCTTGCCCTCGACGGCGAGCTCAGCCAGCGCCTTGTCCCTGGCCTTGGCCACGGCTTCCTGGCGGTCTTCCTTCTTGGCGATGGCATAGGCGGCGCGAACCTCGGCCTCGGCGATCTTCTTCACCTGCGCGTGGAGCGCTGCCTCATCTGACGGCGTGAAATCGCGCGGCGGCCTTGACGAGCGCTCGGCCAGGCGGATGATCGCGTCGATCACCGGCTGGAAACCGGCATGACCGAACATCACGGCGCCGAGCATCGTCTCTTCCGACAGCTCCTTGGCTTCCGACTCGACCATCAGCACCGCGTCCCGGGTGCCGGCGACCACCAGATCGAGTTCCGAGGTCTTCAGCTGTTCCTGGGTCGGGTTGAGCACGTATTCGCCATCGATAAAGCCGACGCGGGCGCCGCCGGCCGGGCCCATGAAGGGAATTCCGGAGAGCGTCAACGCCGCCGAGGCGCCGACCATGGCGACGATGTCGCTGTCATTCTCGAGGTCGTAGGACAAAACCGTGGCAATGACCTGGGTCTCGTTGCGAAATCCTTCGGCGAACAGCGGACGGATCGGCCGGTCGATCAGCCGCGAGACCAGCGTTTCCTTTTCCGTCGGCCTGCCTTCGCGCTTGAAATAACCGCCGGGAATCTTGCCGGCCGCATAGGTCTTTTCCTGGTAGTTGACGGTGAGCGGGAAGAAGTCGATGCCCGGCTTTTCGGTGCGCGCGGCAACTGCGGTCGCCAGAACGGTGGTCTCGCCATAGGTGACGAGCACGGCGCCGTCGGCCTGCCTGGCCATGCGGCCGGTTTCGAGCCTGAGACGCTTGCCGCCCCAGTCGATTTCTTCAACATCGATCGTAAACATATTGAGTATCCTTGTCGCCCTTCGCCGCCGCTTGACGAGCATGTTCCGGAAAAGTGTCTACGGTTTTCCGGCCGGAACATGCTCTATTCATTCTGGGCATTTTCTTATCGGCGAACCGCAAACACTTCGCCGGAAAATGCCCTGTTCACCTACATCGTGGACGGCATCCCCTGTGGGCTGTCTGAGACCGGCCCTATTGCCGGTCCCGGTATCGGGGATCGCGGGCGGCGAAACGGTGATCCGCCCGCTCATGCGTATGTTCCGGCGCGCTAGCGGCGGATGTCGAGACGCTTGATCAGCGCCTGGTAGCGGGCGTCGTCCTTGGACTTGAGATAGTCGAGGAGCGAGCGCCGCTTGCTCACCATGGTGAGCAGCCCACGGCGGGAATGATTGTCCTTCTTGTGGGTCTTGAAGTGATCGGTGAGGCCGTTGATGCGCTCGGTCAGGATTGCGACCTGCACTTCCGGCGAACCGGTGTCACCGGCCTTGGTGGCATATTCTTTGACGAGCGCGACCTTGCGCTCAGCAGTCATGGTCATTCGGCCATCTCCAAACGGTTACAGGTTGAACAGACGCTTCGGCTTGAGCGATCCCTGTTCGATGCTGCAGATGCCGAGGGGCTTCGAACCCCAGGTCACCAGAACCGCATCGGAAGCGATGGGAGCGTTCGCGCCTCTGAGCAGGACCGGTTGTCCCTGCTTCAGGCGTTGGGCCTCCGCGTCCTTCACGGCCAGTGCCGGGATGCCGTCCAGCACGGTCTCGATGGGGCGGAGAACCCCTTCCATGGCGTTATCGCCGGGCGCCTTATGGCGCATTTGCTCAAGCTTTTCCAGCGGAATCATGTGGGCTTCGCCGAAGGCCCCGACCGCGATGCGCCGCAGCTCCACAACATGGCCGAGGCAGCCCAGGGCCCGGCCCATATCGCGGGCCAGCGCCCGGACATAGGTGCCCTTGCCGCAGATGCCCTCGAAGACCGCGTGATCGGCATCCGGACGGGCGATGAGAACGAGTTTTTCGATATGCACCGGCCGCCGCGCCAGGTCCATCGCTTGCCCCGCCCGCGCCAGTTCATAGGCCCTTTCGCCCGCCACCTTGATCGCCGAAAAAGACGGCGGCGCCTGCATGATTTCACCCTGAAAGTTGGGCAATATCGATTCGATATTTTGTTGAGAGGGCCTCGATACCGAACGAACGGTCACCTCGCCTTCGAGATCGTCCGTCGAGCGTTCCTCGCCCCACTTGACGGTGAATCGATAGACTTTCCGGCTGTCCATCGCCCACTGCACGGTCTTGGTGGCTTCGCCCAGTGCGACCGGCAGCAGCCCCGTGGCCAGCGGATCGAGTGTGCCGCCATGCCCCGCCTTTTCGGCATTGAACAGCCACTTGACCTTGGCCACCGCTTGCGTCGACGTCATACCCAGTGGCTTGTCGAGCACCACCCAGCCGTGGACGGGAATGCCGCGGCGTTTCACGTCCATTCCTCGGGGCGTTCCTTGCGCTCGTCGAACACGGCAAAAATTTCAATATCGGACCCGCTGACGCGGTAAGGCAGCAGATAGGGAAGGCCTGGAACCTGCATGAGCCGGATATCGGAGCGGTGTCCGGGCCTGCCAAGCTGCGGAAACATTTCCAGGCGCTGCGCGGCGCGGAGGAGTTCCGCCATAAGCCGCTCTGCCGCCGCCGGATTGCGGTTAGTCAAATAGGATCGGATAGCCTTCAGATCACCCCTGGCCGCCAGCGACCATACGAGCCTCATGACTTCTTCTTGAAAATATCGGGTTCGGGCGGCGGCAACTCATCCGGTTTACCCCAAGACTCGAGCCAGGCCGCCATTGCCTCATGAGAGATATACTCCCCGCTTTCATCCGCCTCGCGTACCGCCTCGTCGATCCGCTTCACCAGCCAAGCCTGGCGCTTTACATAGTCCTCCAAAGCCTCGGTGATCAGGAACGCCTTCGACCGCCGCGTGGCTTCCGCCAAGGCCTCGATTTCGTCATTCAATTTTTCTGGGACTCGCGCGGAGATCATGGTTTTCGACATGTTGTCACCTGATTACATTTGCTGACAATGTAATCGCCGATCCGCGCCGTGTCGAGATCATTCTTCATGCTTCAAGTCCCGCGCCACCGCCGGGCTCTTCAGGAGTTCGTCGATCTTGCCGGCATAATCCAGCGCGGTATCGACGCGGAACCGGATTTCCGGCATGAATTTCATCGCGACCTTGGGCGCCACCAGGCCGCGGATATATTTCCTGTTGCGGTCGAGCGCCGTGAGCAGTGCCGCATCCCGGCCTTGCATCAGCGGCCGCACATAGGCCGTCGCCAGCCGCAAATCCGGCGACATCTGCACTTCCAGCACGCTGGCGCCGAATTTTTCAAGCTCGGGATCGCCGGTCTCGCCGCGCAAGAAAATATCGGCCAGTGCATGGCGGATCAATTCGCCGGCGCGCAACTGGCGCTGGGAGGGACCGGAGGGATGTTTCATGGTGTTAATTAGTGAGTAGTGAGTAGTGAAAAAAGGTCAAGCGGCTACTCACTATTCGCTACTCACTACTCACTACTCACTACTCACTACTCGCCCCTCTAAGCCAGCTTGCGCTCGATCCGCTCGACCCGGAAACATTCGATCACGTCGCCGGCGCGCATGTCCTGATAGCCTTCGAAGGCCATGCCGCATTCCTGGCCGACCTGCACTTCCTTGACCTCGTCCTTGAAGCGCTTGAGCGTCGACAGCGTGCCTTCGTGGATCACCACATTGTCGCGGATCAGCCTGACCTTGGCGCCGCGCTGCACCGAGCCTTCGGTGACCTGGCAGCCCGCCACCTTGCCGACCTTGGTGATGTTGAAGATTTCGAGAATCTTGGCATTGCCGAGGAAGGTCTCGCGCAGTTCCGGCGCGAGCTTGCCCGACATCGCCGCCTTCATGTCGTCGACCAGATCGTAGATGATGTTGTAGTAGCGGATCTCGATGCCCTGGCGCTCGGCCGCGTCGCGCGCCTGACCGTTGGCGCGGACATTGAAGCCCAGCACCACCGCGCCCGAAGCCGCGGCTAGCCCGATGTCGCTTTCGCTGATGCCGCCCACCGCGTAATGGATGACGCGCGCCTGGATTTCCTCGTTGCCGATCTTCTCCAGCGCCTGGACGATGGCTTCCGCCGAGCCTTGCACGTCGGCCTTGACCAGGATGGGGAATTCCCTGAGGCCCCCCTCCTTGAGCTGGTTCATCATCTGCTCGAGCGATGAGCGCGCCGAGGCGACGCCGCGGGTTTCGCGGCGCTTCCTCTCGCGATAGTCGGTGATCTCGCGGGCCCGGGCTTCGCTCGTCACCACGTCGAACTGGTCGCCCGCCTCCGGCGCCGAACCCGGCCCCAGCACTTCCACCGGAACCGAGGGGCCGGCTTCCTTGATCTGTTCGCCCTTGTCGTTGACCAGGGCGCGCACCCGGCCCCAGGCGGAACCGGCCACGAAAATATCGCCGAGCCGCAGCGTGCCGCGTTGCACGAGAACCGTGGCCACCGGGCCCCGGCCCTTGTCGAGCTGGGCCTCGATGACGATGCCGCCGGCTTCGCGGCCGGGATTGGCCTTGAGATCGAGGACTTCCGCCTGCAGCAGGATGGTGTCGAGCAGCCTGTCGAGATTGCTGCCCTTGAGTGCCGAAACCTCGACGTCGAGGGTGTCGCCGCCCATGCTCTCGACCACGATCTCGTGCTGCAGGAGTTCGGTGCGCACCCGGTTCGGATTGGCCGATTGCTTGTCGATCTTGTTGATCGCCACGATGATCGGCACCGCGGCCGCGCGGGCGTGGTTGATGGCTTCCACCGTCTGCGGCATGACACCGTCGTCGGCGGCGACCACCAGCACCACGATGTCGGTGGCCTTGGCGCCGCGCGCCCGCATCGCCGTGAAGGCCTCGTGACCCGGCGTGTCGATAAAGGTGATGAGGCCGCTCTTGGTCTCCACCTGATAGGCGCCGATATGCTGGGTGATGCCGCCGGCCTCGCCCGAGACCACATTGGTCTTGCGGATGGCATCGAGCAGCGAGGTCTTGCCGTGGTCGACATGGCCCATGATGGTGACCACCGGCGGCCGCGGTTGCAGGACTTCGGGCGCATCGGTCAGGCCGGACAGGCCCTCGATCACATCCGCTTCCGAAACGCGCTTGACCTTGTGGCCCATCTCTTCGGCGATGATCTGCGCCATGTCGGCATCGATCACGTCGTTGATCGTGTGCATCTGGCCCTGTTTCATCAGGTATTTGATGATGTCGACGGCGCGCTCGGCCATGCGGTTGGCGAGATCCTGGATGGTGATCGCGTCGGGGATCACCACCTCGCGGCTCATCTTCTCGGTCGGCCGCTGGAACCCTTGCGCCTGTTTCTTCAGCCGCTCGGTGCGGCGGCGGAAGGCGGCGACCGAGCGGGCCCGCTCCTCGTCGCCGGCCAGCGCATTGGCGACGGTGAGTTTGCCGCGGCGCCTCTCCATGTCCGACCGGGTGCGGCTGGGCGCCGGAATCTTGATGTCGCGTTTGGCCCGGGCGGATTTGCCGCGCGCCTCTTCCTCTTCGTCGGCTTCGGCCACGGCGGCTTTGGGGGCGAGTTTCTTTGCCGCTTCCTCGGCCTTGCGCTTGCCTTCGTCCTCGGCCCGGTGGCGGGCGTCTTCCTCGGTCTTGCGCTTGGCGGAGGCTTCGCGGTCGCGGCGGTCCTTTTCGTCATGTTCGCGGCGGCGCCTGGCATCCTCTTCCTGGCGCTTGCGTTCCTCGGCCTCGCGGACGCGGGCATCGGCAAGGGCGCGGTCGCGCGCCTCCTTCTCTTCCGCCGTCAGGGTGCGTAGCACCACGCCGGAACGCGCCGGCTGGGCGGCGGCGGGTTGGGCGGCGGCGGGCCTTGCGGGCATGGCCACCTTCGGCTGCACCTGGAACTGCGATTTGGCTTCGGGTGCGGCGGGCCGATCCTCGCCGAAGCGCTTGCGCTTGGTTTCGACCACCACGGTCTTGCTGCGGCCATGGGCGAAACTCTGCTTGACCCGGCTCTGCTCGACCGCCGGCCTCCTCAAGGTCAGCGTTCCGCCGCCGCTGCGCGGGGCGTCTGGCTTGCGGTCGTTGCTGTCGTTGGTATCGGTCATGCTCTCTCTTCAGATATGGTGGCGCCAGGCCGCGCGTCATAGATTTCGATCCGCCGGACCGCGGCGAGGAGCTTTTCGGCAAGCCCCCCCTTGGCCACGGCAGCATGTATCACATTTGACCGGCCAAACGCCAAATCCAATTCATCCGCACGGAACAGGCCGACCTTGTCCACTTCCGGCGCCGCCATCCGGTCGAGTTTCCGGCAGCCGTCGGCGGCGGCTTCCGCCGCATGCACCAGCACCCGCGCCCGGCCCTTGCCCAGCATTTCTTCGACCTTGGCGAAGCCGGCCACCGCTTCGCCCGCCTTTTTGGCAAGCGAGAAATAGGCGAGGGCGGTCTTGCGCAAAAGCTGCCCGATCGTCTCGGACAGATCCGCGGCAGCCTTGGTTTCAGCGGAAAAACCCTTGGAAAACAGGTTTTTCCTCGCCGCCTCCGCCACTCTGGCGCGGCTGAGGGCCACCCACACGCCGCGCCCGGGCAGCTTGCGGGCGAGATCCGGCACCGCCTCGCCCGCCGGACTGCGCACGAAACGGATGAGGAGGGCCTCGTCCATCGCCTCGCGGCTCACGATGCACATGCGCTCGGCCAATTCCGCGTCCGCCTCCATCTTCTCCGCCGCCCCCTCAGGCCTGGGTTTCCGCCGCGCTGTCCGCGACGGGCGCCTCCGGCGCGGCGGCGGCCTCGATCCACCCCGCCTTGACGCGCGCCGCCATGATCATGGCATTGACCTCCTCGGTCGAGATATCGAGATCGGACAGCGCGCCCTTGTGCTTGATGGTCTCGCCCGGCTTGCGCTCGGTCCAACCGACGAGGTCGTCGGTGGCGCAGCCCGCCAGATCCTCGACCGATTTGATGTCCGCCTCGCCGAAGGCGACCAGCATCGCCGGTGTCACGCCTTCGACCTCCTTGAGTTCGTCCAGCACGCCCAACTCCTTGCGCTTGGCGTCCTGTTGCGCGGCGAGGCGCTCGAGATATTCGCGCGCCCGGTTCTGCAGTTCCTCCGCCGTCTGTTCGTCGAGGCCGCCGATCGAGGCGATCTCGCGCAGCTCGACAAAAGCCACTTCCTCGACCGAATCGAAACCTTCGGAAGCGAGCAACTGGGCCAGCGTTTCGTCGACGTCGAGCGCTTCGATGAAGCGCTGGGTGCGGACGGAGAACTCCTTCTGGCGGCGTTCCGATTCCTCGGCCTCCGTCATGATGTCGATATCCCAGCCGGTGAGCTGCGAGGCGAGCCGCACATTCTGGCCGCGCCGGCCGATGGCCAGCGACAGTTGCTCGTCGGGCACCACGACCTCGATGCGCTCGGCTTCCTCGTCGAGCACCACCTTGGTGACCTCGGCCGGGGCGAGCGCATTGACCACGAAGGAGGCCACATCGGGCGACCACTGGATGATGTCGATCTTTTCGCCCTGCAGTTCGTTGACCACCGCCTGGACGCGGCTGCCGCGCATGCCGACGCAGGCGCCCACCGGATCGATGGACCCGTCCTTCGACCTCACCGCGATCTTGGCGCGCGAGCCCGGATCGCGGGCGACCGAGACCACCTGCACCACGTTGTCGTAGATCTCCGGCACTTCCTGACCGAACAGCCTTGACATGAATTCCGGATGCGTGCGGGAGAGGAAAATCTGCGGCCCGCGCTGCTCGCGGCGCACGTCGTAGACATAGGCGCGGATGCGGTCGCCGGGGCGGAAGGTTTCGCGCGGCAGCGATTCATCGCGCCTGACGATGGCTTCGCCGCGGCCCAGATCGACGATGACATTGCCGTATTCGACGCGCTTCACCGTGCCGTGGACGATTTCGCCGATGCGGTCCTTGTATTCGTCATACATGCGTTCGCGCTCGGCATCGCGCACCTTCTGCACGATCACCTGCTTGGCGTTCTGGGCGGCGATGCGGCCGAAATCGACGGGCGGCAGGGGCTCGGCGATGAAGTCGCCGAGCGTTGCCGCCGGATTGCGCAGGTTGGCCTCGGCGAGACTGATTTCGGTCGCCTCGTTCTCCACCTTCTCGACCACCAAGAGCAGGCGGTTCAGCCGCGTCTCGCCGGTCTTGGCATCGATCTCGGCGCGGATTTCGTTTTCCGCGCCATAGCGGGCCTTGGCGGCGCGGGTGATCGCCTCTTCCATCGCCGACAGCACGACCGACTTGTCGATCGACTTTT
Source organism: Hyphomicrobiales bacterium (assembly GCA_052386315.1). Taxonomy (GTDB): domain Bacteria; phylum Pseudomonadota; class Alphaproteobacteria; order Rhizobiales; family Aestuariivirgaceae; genus Aestuariivirga. The sequence goes on along the minus strand of JBQTKG010000001.1, from coordinate 64,383 downwards.
CGCGCGCCACCGCGTCGGCGATTTGCAGAAGCTCGATCCGGTTGGCGCTTACCGCGGGTTCAGCCATTGTCTTCACTCCCTCTCCACAGAGATTTGGTCTTCGTCGATTTCGGCGCCGTCGGCGTAGCCCTTGGGCTGCGGGCGCCGGCGGGCCGCCGCAATCAGTTGGTCGGTCAAGACCAGGCGCGCTTCGCCGATATCGGCAAAGGGCACGCCCACCAGCAGCGGCTCTTGGCCAGCCACCGGGTTTTCGATGTAGAGGCGCACTTCGCCCTCGTGAAAGCCTTCAAGCTGTCCGCGGAACCGCTTGCGTCCGGCGACCGGCACGGCCATCTCGATCTTCACCTCTTGGCCCGTCCAGGCTTCGAAATCGCCGGGCCGCACCAGCGGCCGGTCGATGCCGGGCGAGGACACCTCGAGCTGATAGCGCGTGGCGATCGGGTCCGCGACATCGAGCATGGGCGAAATCGCCCGGCTCACCTTCTCGCAATCGTCGATCGAAAAGCTGCCGTCCGGCCGCTCGGCCATGATCTGCAAGGTGGGGCCGCTCATTTTGACGCGCACCAGCCTAAAGCCCATGTCCTGCAACACCGGCTCGACAAGGGCGGCGACCCTCAGGGAGGGGCCCGTCTCCCGCGTCAGTCTTTCGTCGGTCATCTTCTCCTTCGGGCAATGAAAAAGGCGGGCCCCGGTCCGGGACCCACCCTCATATGATCCACCTGAGTGGCTATGTGAGTGAACTTAAGTTGCTGCTTATCTAGAACTTCGGGCGGTCGAATGCAAGGGTTTCTCGTACCTCAACCGACTTCGACGATTCGCTCGCCGCTCGCGATTGCCGCCAGCACCTCCGGCAGCACCGGTTCGAAGCGAATCCACGGGGCCCGGTTGGTCGTGTTGCCGAATCTGATCCAGATGATGGGGCACTCCAACATTCCCAGATTTGACCGGACTATGAAGTCCTCATCCTTGGTGACCAATATCGCATTTCGGTGCCGCGCTGCGTCGGCGATGCGGCCATCGCTGGCATTTCCGAGGCCGATATCGTTAACATGCACCGCATCGTGGCCGCGCTCCAGCAAATTGCCGGCAAGTCCGGGAGGCAGTTGCGCATCGATCAGAAACACCGCCATCAGGCCGCGCGGATCAAGGCGTGATCGAGGGCGCGCGCCGCATATTTGAGCGCCGCCTGGATGTCGTCCCTGGCGAGATACGGGAAATCCTCAAGGATTTCTTCCGGGCTGGCGCCCTCGGCGATCATGTCGACGATGTCGCTCACCCGCATGCGCGTTCCCCGGATGGTCGGCTTGCCGCCGCAAATCGCCGGATCGGCCGCGATCCGCTCGAACGGCGCGGGCAGAGGTCCGGCGCGCTTCGCCCGCCTTGCCGGAACGCCGCTGTCCAAGACCCCCTTGGCGACGCTGACCCGCCAGCGCTTGTTGGGAAACTTGCCGAACCGCGCGGCGAATTTCCGGAAGGCGGATTTCAGTTCTTCCGCCTCGGCGCTGCCTTCGGCGACAGGCTCGAACCAGGCCTGCAAGACCGTTTCGGTCTCTTTCCCGTCGGTGCGGTCATAGGTTTTGAGATAGTGTTCGGCGCTGTTCGCCGCATAGCCGATGAACTTGCTCGGGCCGAAAACCCACTCGCCGGTGTCGTTCTTGATCGCATACCATGCCGGATGCATGCCGATCCGCTTCTGCAGCGCCTTCGTCTTGGCCAGTTCCTTGCCGTAGGTCTCGATGTTCTCGGCCGCCTCCGAAAAACTGGAAACGACCGTCTTGTCTCGATTGTCCATGTTGGCCTTCCATGTTGTCGAGAAAGAATACACGTAATTATTTAATACGTCAAATTGGTAGTTAATGTGATTTATGTATTCTTAATTTATGCATTCCAAAAATAGTTGCCTCAGTCAACTAATTTGCCTCGGAATCTGGCGTACAAACTCTCGCTTTTCCTCGCTGAAACGCATACCTTTCCTGCCCTCCCGCCGCCGATTTGTGCGCCAAACCGTCGCCGCAACTCCTTGCATTTGTGACGAATTCCTGTCATAGGATTTGTTTCACGTGAAACATCACGTTTTGCGAAACCGCAAATAAAAAGGCACCCGCCCCTCCCTCCTCGCCTTTGCCTCATAGCGCGTCTCAACCCAGTCCTCGAACGGCTGCGCCGCCTCGCCGTCCTCCGCGAACCCGCCATGGGCCGCCACCCGCTCCCGCGTCCACTCCACATAATCGGCGATGTCGCTGGCGAACAGAAACAGCCCGCCGGGTGCCAGCAGCCGATGGACATGCCCGAGATTTTCGGCGTTGACGAAGCGCCGCTTGGCGTGGCGCGCCTTGGGCCATGGGTCGGGATAGAGAAGATAGATGCGCTCGAGCGAACCCGCCGGCAGCGCCTCAAGCAGATAGCGCACATCGCCGTCATGGATGCGGATATTGGCGAGCTTCTTCTCCTCGATCAGCGCCAGAAGCTTGGCCACGCCGTTGACGAAGGGCTCGGCGCCGATGAATGAAATATCCGGGTTCAGCTCGGCCTGCCGCGCCAGATGCTCGCCGCCGCCGAAGCCGATCTCGAGCCGGACGGGCGGCGTCAGTCCGGACAGCGGCGCCGCCAGGTCGATGCGCAGTTTTGGCAGCAGGGTTTCGACCAGCTGCAGATGACGGCGGCGCAAGGCATGACCCTTGCGCCGTCCGTAGAACCGATAGCGCTGACGGCCGCCTCTCACTTCACCGCGGCTTTGAGCGCCTTGGTGAGATCGGTCTTCTCCCACGAGAAGCCGCCGTCCTTCTCCGCCGGCCGGCCGAAATGGCCGTAGGCCGAGGTGCGCGCATAGATCGGCCGGTTGAGATTGAGATGGCTGCGGATGCCGCGCGGGCTCAGATCCATGACCTTGGCGATCGCCTTCTCGAGCTTGGCTTCCTTCACCTTGCCGGTGCCATGGGTATCGACATGGACCGACAGCGGCTGCGACACGCCGATGGCATAGGAAAGCTGGATGGTGCAGCGTTTTGCCAGCCCTGCGGCCACCACGTTCTTGGCCAGATAGCGCGCCGCATAGGCCGCCGAACGGTCGACCTTGCTCGGGTCCTTGCCCGAGAAGGCGCCGCCGCCATGGGGTGCCGCACCGCCATAGGTATCGACGATAATCTTGCGGCCGGTGAGGCCGGCATCGCCGTCGGGGCCGCCGATGAAGAACTTGCCCGTCGGATTGACGTGCCAGACCGTGTCCCTGGTGATCCAGCCCTGGGGCAGGGCCTGCTTCACATAGGGCTTGACCAGCTTCAGCATGTCCTGGGAGGTCAGGCTCTCGTCCATATGCTGCTGCGACACCACGACCTGGGTGGCGGCCACCGGCTTGCCGTTGCGGTATTCGACGGTGACCTGGCTCTTCGAGTCGGGTCCCAGCACTTTCTCCTTGCCGGAGTGGCGCGCCTCGGACAGGAGCCTGAGGATGCGCTGGGCATAATAGATGGGCGCCGGCATCAGCTCCGGCGTCTCGTCGCAGGCATAGCCGAACATGATGCCCTGATCGCCCGCGCCTTCATCTTTCTTCTCGCCGGAATCGACGCCTTGCGCGATATCGGCCGACTGCTCATGCAGCACGATCTCGATCTTGGCGGTCTGCCAGTGGAAGCCGGCCTGCTCATAGCCGATGTCCCTGATTGCCTGGCGCGCCGCGGCCTCGATCTTCTCGTGGGTCGCCGAAGCGGGACCGCGGGTTTCGCCGGCGATCAGCACGCGGTTGGTGGTGGCAAGCGTCTCGCAGGCCACCCGCACCCGGGACGGGTCCATGCCCTGAGCCAGCGCTTCGCGGTAGAAGAGGTCGACCACCTCGTCGGAGATCCGGTCGCAGACCTTGTCGGGATGGCCTTCGGATACGGATTCGCTGGTGAACAGATAATTCTTGCGCGGCATGGATGGATGGCTCTCCCCCGGATTTGACGCGCGTATTTGGCAGCGTTGCCGCGCCGGGTCAAGCGCGGCTGGACAGCAGCGTCAGTCTTACGAATCGGCGATCAGCCGGGCCAGCGAGGCGATCAGCTTGCGCTTGGTTGAACTATCGGCATCGCGGAAGGCTTTGGCGAGGGTGACGCCCTCGGCATTCATCAGCGCCGTCATCACCATATCTTCCTCGCGCGGCTCGCCGAAACCGCCCTTGTCGTCGCCGCCCGGCAGGTCCTCGAAGAAGAATTGCGGCGGCACGCCCAGCGTCTTGGCCGCATAGTACAACCGGCTGGCGCTGATGCGGTTCGTGCCCTTTTCGTATTTCTGCACTTGCTGGAAAGTGATGCCCAGCAGCTCGCCCAGTTTTTCCTGGCTCATGCCGATGAGCTGCCGCCGCATGCGGATGCGGTTGCCTACATGCACATCGACGAAATTAGGTTCCCGTCTCGCCATCTTTCCCCCAGATCCATCGCCCCCGGTCTGACTTCCATGCGCCCGTTTAGAACGTGCTCACGAAGTCGTGACCAATAAGGCACATGCCTGCGTCGCGCAAATAAAATGCGCAAAAAAGCGCCAATTTGCAAAGTTTTCGACAATCATGACCGGTCATACCGCGCGTCAATTTCTGCCGCCGTTCAATAGCGCCGCCGCCGCCGCCGCGACTAAAACCAACAGCAGCAGAGCGAGATCGCCGATGCCCGCATAGAGGGTTGGCGCGATGGCGGCGGGCAGTATCGAATCGATGACACCCTCGCTCATCAGCGGGAGGCTTGCGCCAAGCCTGCCATGCGCATCGGTGACGGCGGAAATGCCGGTGTTGGCGGCGCGCACCATCGGCAACCCCTGTTCGATGGCGCGCATGCGGGCCTGCGCCAGATGCTGATGGGGGCCGGTGGAATTGCCGAACCAGCCGTCATTGGTGACATTGAGCAGCCATTGCGGCCGCTTGGCGCCATCGACAAGGTCATGGGGAAAGATCGCCTCGTAGCAGACCAGCACGCCGGCATCGGGGGCTCCGGGAAGCCGCAGTCTGACGGGACCCGCTCCGGCGGCGAAGCTTCCCGGCACCGTCACCACCCGGCGGAAGCCCAGGGGTTCGAGTATCGACTCGAAGGGCAGGAATTCGCCGCCGGGCACCAGCCGCCACTTGTCGTAATGGCCAACCATATTGGCGTCGCCGTCGAAGGCCAGCACGCTGTTATAGACCAGCGGGGTGCCCGCCCCGTCCTTGCGTAAGGGATCGCGGCGGATCGCGCCCATGATCAGTACCGCCTTGCCGTTCAGCACCCGGCGCAATTCGGCGCGTGCCACCGCACTCTCGTCGATGAGAAACGGCACCGCCGACTCCGGCCAGATGACATGCGTGATATCGGCGATCCCGGCCGGATAGGCGGCCGAGGGTTGAATGGTGAGCGCCACGAGCTTGTCGAAGATGGCGCGGGCATTGTCCTCGCGCCATTTCTCGTCCTGCGCGATATTGGGCTGCACGATGCGCAGCCGCACACCGGCCACGTGCCCCGCCGCCGCGTCGGCAAGGCGGAGTTGTCCCCACATCCAGCCGAGCGGCAGAAGCAGCGCCAACACCGCCGCAATGACGGCATCGCGCCGCCGCCGGTCCGCGTGCAGGAAGACCAATGGCAGGCCGGCCCATAGGACGATCAGCAGGCTGAGCCCGGTCATGCCGATGAGCGCGGCGGTCTGCGCCAGGGCGCCCATGCTCTCGGCGGCGAGACCCGGAGCCGTCCATGGAAACCCCGTGAACAGCCTGCCGCGCAGCAATTCCGCAACCGCCAGAGCGGCGGCAAAGCCGAAGACCAAGGACAGTCCGCGCCAGTTCGCCAGTTTCACGGCCACCGCCGCCAGCGCCCAATAGCCCGCCATGCTGCCGGCCAGCCCGCCCAGGGCAAAGGGCATCATCCACAGATAGGTCTTGGCATCGACGAGAAAGGCAAAACCGATCCAGTGGAACGAGACGGCAAAATAACCGAAGCCGAAGCTCCAGCCGGCCGCCAGCGCCGCCCGCCAATTGCGCGCCGCGATCCCCTCGATCAGCAGAAGCATGACCGGCACTGCAATGGCCAACACCGGCCACAGCCCGAAGGGCGGCATGGAAAATGCCGCCAGCGCACCCCCCGCAAATGCGGTCCAGAACCGCTTCCATCCCGCAAGCCGCCGGATCCTTTGCGCCGCTCGAATCATCGCTCCACTATAGGTGGTGCACCGGTTCTCTGGTAGAAAGGCGGCGATCCAGGGAGCATCGCCATGAACGAGGCCGTCCGCAATCTGCAGCCCGCCGGGGACATGATCCTGATCGAGCATCTGCCCTTCGCCGCCGGCAACGGCATCGCCGCCCGCGCCCGCATCGGCCTCATCGTGCTGGCCACCGACTATACCATCGAGCACGAATGGCGGCGCATCATGACGCCTCTCGACGGCGTTGCCCTGTACGAGAGCCGCATCCTCAACGACAACCGGATCACGCCCGAGACGCTGCGCGCCATGGAGCCGCGCATTGCCGCGGCTGCCGATGTCATTCTCCCCGGCGCCCGCCTCGATGTCGTCGCCTATGGCTGCACTTCGGCGGCGATGGCGATCGGCGAGGAAAAAGTATTCGAGAAAATCCGCTCGGCGCGGCCCGCGGCCAAATGCACCACGCCGATTACCGCCGCCTTCGCCGCCTTCCGGGCGCTGGGGGCGAAGCGCATCGGCGTGCTTACGCCCTATCGCGCCGACGTCAACCGCATCGTCGCCGATTATATCCGCGCCCGCGGCTTCGATGTGCCGGTCTTCGGCTCCTTCAACGAGGAAAACGATGCAACGGTTGCCCGCATCACGCCGCAATCGGTGAAGGATGGCGTCTTGGCGATCCGCGACAGGGCCAGGATCGACGCGGTTTTCGTTTCCTGCACCTCGGTGCGCCTCGCCGAAGCGGCGCGCGAAATCGAAGCCGATATCGGCCTGCCCGTCACCTCCTCCAATCATGCCATGGCCTGGCATGCGCTTCGCCTGGCGGGCGTCGATGACAAGTTGCCGCAATGGGGTTCGCTGTTTATGCGCTGAGCCATGACCGGATCGCTCGCACTTTATGAAAATTCGACCGGTACGCTGTTCTCCGGCCGCGCGATTTACCGCGAGTCGCTGAAAAGATTGCGCCGGCTTCCGGTCTCTGTTGTTTATGGCGGCCATAACGGCGTCTTCGGCCGCGGTTGCATGATCAACCTGGATTGAGGTCCATGGTCAAGCTTTCGTCCCTCTGGAAAACCAACAGGATCCTTCACGACGAAGTCGTCCCGGCGCGCGGCCTCTGGAGCCGCGTCGTCAACCGCGGCGAAATCCTTCGCATCGTCGACACCCAGGGCAAGCAGGCCGTCGATTTTCTCTGCTACAACTCCGGCGACGCCGATGAACGCTACCACGCGCCCAACACCATCAAGAAGGCGGGCTCGATCCTGCTGACCAAGGGCCACGTCCTCTATTCCGACCGGGCCCAGCCCCTGTTCACCATCGCCGAGGACACTTTCGGCGGCCATGACACGATCGGCGGCTGCTGCTCGGCCGTTTCGAACAAGCTGCTCTACGGCATTTCCCACACCGGCTGCCGCGAAAATTTCCTCGAGGCGCTCAAGCCCTACCGGCTCGGCTGGCGCGATATCGTGCCGAACGTCAACTGGTTCATGAAGGTGCCGGTCGATGCCGCGGGCACCGCCGCCATCGCCCATGCCGCGTCCAAGCCCGGCGACTATGTGGATTTGCGCGCCGAAATGGAAGTGCTCGCCGTCATCTCCAATTGCCCGCAGGTCTTGAATCCCTGCAACAATTTCTTCCCCACCCCCATCCGCGTCACCGTCCTGGCGCCGGAAGAAGAATGAGGCCCTATCAGCGCCGCTTGGCCACGTCCTCGGCCATCGCGCACAGGATTTCGAACATCATGGTGACGCCGGCATAGGCCGTCATGCCCGAGGGGTCGAAGGGCGGCGAGACCTCCACGACATCGGCGCCCACCAGATTGAGACCCCTCAGTTCACGGAGCATCTGCTGGGCCTGGAAGGTGGTGAAGCCTCCCACCTCCGGCGTGCCGGTGCCCGGCGCATAGACGGGATCGAGCATGTCGATGTCGAAGCTCACATAGACGGGGCCGTCGCCCACGATCTTGCGGGCCTCGGCCATGATCGCCTTCGGCCCCTTCTCCATCGCTTCCTCGATGCGCACCAGCCTGACACCCATCTTCTCGCCATAGGCGAAGTCCTCGAAATCGTACATCGAGCCGCGCAGGCCGATCTGGATGGCGCGCTTGGGATCGAGCACGCCCTCCTCGATCGCCCGTTTGAACGGCGTGCCGTGGGTGTATTTGAAGCCGCCGAAATAGCCGTCATAGAGATCGGTATGGGCATCGAAATGGATGAGTCCCACGGGCCGCCTTTCGCCCAGCGCCCGCAGCACCGGCAGCGAGCAGAGATGATCGCCGCCCGCCGATAGGGGCCTTATGCCCTTGGCCACCAGCTTCTTGAAATAGGTCTCGACCCGCTTCAGCCCATCATCGACATTGGCGGGGTTGACCGGACAATCGCCGAGGTCCGCCACATTGGCGAGATCATAGGGCACCATATGCATGGTCTGGTGCATGCGCCGCACCATGGAGGATTGGTCGCGCATCTGCCGTGGGCCATGGCGGGGGCCCGGCCGGTTGGTCGTGCCGCCGTCCCACGGGATTCCGACGAGGCCGATATCGATGTCCTTCGCCTCCTCCAGCGGCACATGCGGCAGGCGCATGAAAGTGGCGATGCCGCCGAAACGCGGTGTCACGAGTCCGGAAACGGGCTGGTTGAAATTGGAACGGCCAGGCATGATTTTCCCCCGATGGTTCTTGCGCTATTCTAATACCAAGGCGCGACGGAAAGCCAAGGGATCATGACGGCGATCGAAGCCTTGCAGGCAGACATCACGAAGCTGGCGGTGGATGCCATCGTGAATGCGGCGAATTCGTCGCTTCTGGGCGGCGGCGGCGTCGATGGCGCCATCCATCGCGCGGCGGGTCCGGACCTGCTCGAGGACTGCCGGCGGCTGAATGGCTGCGCCACGGGTGATGCAAAGATCACCAAGGCCCATCGCCTGCCGGCCCGTTACGTGATCCATGCGGTGGGCCCGGTGTGGCAAGGCGGAAAATCCGGCGAGGCCGAACTCCTGGCATCCTGTTACCGGCGCTCCCTTGACCTCGCCAAAGCGCACAACCTTGCGTCCATCGCCTTCCCGGCGATCTCGACCGGGGTCTATGGCTATCCCAAGCGCGAAGCGGCAATGATCGCGGTGAACACCGTCGTGGAAGCGGCCGGGGCGCCGTCGTCGATCCGCAAGGTCATCTTCTGCTGCTTCGATCGGGACTCCCTGTCGATCTACGAAAGCCTCATTCCTTGACCACCAGCCGGCGCGGCGTTTGGCACAGGCACTCGGCTCCCTTGGCCGTGATCAGGATCGTCTCCGACAATTCCAGCCCGCCGTCGTCGAGCCACAGGGCCGGCATGAAATGCAGCGTCATGTTGGGCTCGAGCACCGTCTTGTCGCCGCGTCGCAAGGACATCGTGCGCTCGCCCCAGTCGGGCGGATAGGAAAGCCCGATCGAATAGCCGGTGCGCGAATCCTTTTCGAAGCCGAAGCGCTTGAGCGTGTCGAAGAAGGCGGCCGCCACGTCTTCGCAAGTCTGTCCCGGCTTCGCCTTGGCGAGCCCCGCTTCGGTTGCCTCCAATACCGCCTTCTCGGCATCGAGGAACTTCCGCGGCGGCCTGCCCAGATAGACCGTGCGCGACAAGGGCGCGTGATAGCGGCGGTAGCAGCCGCCGATCTCGAAGAAGGTGCCTTCGCCTTTCTTGAACGGCCGGTCGTCCCAGGTGAGATGCGGCGCCGTCGCATCGCGCCCCGAAGGCAGCATCGGCACGAAGGCGGCATAATCGCCCCAATTGCCGTCGGCGCCGAGAATCGCCTGCTTCTGCACTTCCGCCACCAGCACGTTCTTCGCCAATCCCGGCTCGACCAGTTCGACGATCCTGGCGTGCATGGCATCGACGATTTTCGCCGCGCGCCGGATGAAATCGATCTCCCGATCGCTCTTCACCGCCCGCTGCCAATTGACCAGCCCGGTCGCATCGTGGAACGCGGCGTCCTTCAGGTGCCTGCGCAGCGCTTCATGGGCCGCCGCCGAAAACCAGTAATTGTCCATTTCGACGCCGATGCGGGCGCCTGCCCAGCCGCGCGCCGCAATCTCCCGCGCCAGATGGTCCATCGGATGACGCTCCATGGACTGAACGAAATGGTCGGGATAGCCCACGATATTGTCGTGACCCATGAATGCGGTGCGCTTGGCGCCATTGCCATCCATGCCGCGGCCCCACCAGACGGGCTCGCCTTCGAGAGCCAGGAGTACCGCCTGATGCGCATAGAAGGACCAGCCGTCATAGCCGGTGAGCCAGGCCATGTTGGAAGGATCGGAGACGACCACCAGATCGAGGCCGCGCGCCGCCATGGCGCTGCGCGTTTTGGCGATCCGCCGCTCATACTCGGACAAAGGGAAATGCAGGGTGACACCGGTCATCGCGCCAGTGTGGCCGGGCCGCCATTGCCACGCAAGAGCGCCTCTGGATTGCCGCCACGGCTTTCGCTGGCGCGTTTTCCCGAAAAGTGGAATCGCTTTTCGGACAAGAAAACGCGCCAAGCTAATGATTCGGCGCATGTTCTTGTCGCCAAAGTGTGTACACTTTGGCGGAACATGCGCTAGGAAGCCGCCATGGCCCAGGATTTCGAACTCATCGTCATCGGCGCCGGCATCGCCGGCGCGGCGGTGGCGGCCCATCTCGCCGAAACCCGCAAGGTTTTGATTGTCGACATGGAGGAGAGGCCCGGCTTCCACTCGACCGGGCGTTCGGCGGCGGCTTTTGAGCCCAATTACGGCCCCGCCCCCATCCGCGCCCTCACCCGCGCCGCGCGCGATTTCTTCGAGAACCCGCCGCAGGGCTTCGCCGGCGGTACCCTGGTCGCCCCGCGCCAGACGATTTTCTTGGCGCCGTCCGATCAACAGGCCGGCTTCGAGACGCTGATGCGCGAGCAGCAGGGCATGCGGGAAATCAGTCTCGCGGCGGCGCGGGCGAAATTCCCCTTGCTCCGCGACGGCTATGCCGCGCACGCCGTTCTCGATCCCGGCACCGCCGATCTTGACGTGGACCTTTTGCATCGGGGCTACCTGCGCCTGTTCAAATCGCGCGGCGGAACGCTTGTGTGCAATGCCGGTGTGAGGGCTCTCGACAGGCCGGGCGGCTTGTGGACCGTCGAAACACCCGCCGGACTCTTCCATTCACCGATCGTCGTCAATGCCGCCGGCGCCTGGGGCGATCGTGTCGCGGGGCTCGCAGGAGCAAAACCCGTCGGCCTGCAGCCGAAGCGCCGGTCCATCGCCGTCGTCCCGGCGCCTAAGGGTCACGATCCGATGCAGTGGCCGCTCATCGGCGATGTCGGCGAAACCTGGTACGCCAAGCCGCAGAGCGGCAAGCTCCTGGTTTCGCCCGCCGATGCGACCCCCGTCGATCCGCACGATGCCTATGCCGATGACATGGCTCTCGCCGAAGGCATCGACCGCTTCCAGCAGGCCACCACCATCGAGGTCACCCGCGTCGAACACACCTGGGGCGGGCTTCGCAGCTTCGCCCCCGACGGCAATCCGGTCTGCGGCTATGACCCGATTGTGGACGGCTTTTTCTGGCTTGTGGGCCAGGGCGGCTACGGCATCCAGACCGCGCCCTCGCTGTCGCGCCTGGCGGCGGCGCTGGCGGTAAAGGCCCCGGTTCCGCAAGATATTCTCGCCGCCGGGTGCGACCCCGCCACCCTGTCGCCGCGCCGCTTCCACAACTGAATTTTGATCGGCCGGAAAAACGTGCTTAGATGCGCCACGCCCCGGCGGGGCGTTCAAAAAAAGCATATCAGGGAGACTAACCATGAAACACATGAAACTGTTCGGCGCGGCATTGCTCGCTTCCACGATGCTGGCCGCGGGAGCCGCCGACGCCAAGTCGCTCGTCTATTGCTCCGAAGGCTCGCCGGAGAATTTCACCCCCGCCATGAATACCACCGGCACCAGCCTCGATGCGGCGCGACCGGTTTACAACCAGCTCGTCGAATTCGAGCGCGGTTCCACCAACGTGGTTCCGGGCCTCGCCGAGAGCTGGGAAATCTCGCCCAACGGCACCGTGATCACCTTCAAACTGCGCTCCGGCGTCAAGGTCCATTCCGGCGTAAACGGTTTCATCCCCAGCCGCGATTTCAATGCCGATGACGTGATCTGGTCCTTCGAGCGCCAGTGGAAGGCCGAGCACCCCTACAACAAGGTTTCCGGCGGCGCCTATGACTATTTCAACGACATGGGCATGCCGGACCTGCTTAAGTCCGTCGAGAAAGTCGACGACTTGACCGTCAAGATGACACTGACCGGGCCGAATGCCCCGATCATGGCCAATCTCGCCATGGATTTCGGCACCATCCACTCGGCCGAATATGCCAAGTATCTGATGGACAAGGGCACGCCGGAACAATTCGACCAGATTCCGGTCGGCACCGGCCCGTTCATGTTCGTCGACTACCAGAAGGACGCGGTCATTCGTTTCAAGGCGAATCCGGATTACTGGGCCGGCAAGGCGAAGTTCGACGACCTCATCTATGCCATCACGCAGGATCCGACGGCTCGTTATGCCAAGCTCAAGGCTGGAGAGTGCCACGTGATGGGTTATCCTAACCCGGCCGATCTCGAAGCCATGGGCAAAGATGAAGCGATCACCCTGATGCAGCAGGCCGGACTCAACATCGGCTATCTGTCGATGAACGCCCAGAAGCCGCCCTTCGACAAGGTCGAGGTGCGCCAAGCCATCAACATGGCGATCGACCGCGATTCAATCCTCAAGGAAGTCTACCAAGGCGCCGGCCAGAAGGCCAAGAACCCGCTGCCGCCGACCATCTGGTCCTACGACGACAACACCCAGGACTATTCCTACGATCCGGCCAAGGCCAAGGAGATGCTCACCGCCGCGGGTGTCACTTCGCTTGACACCGATTTGTGGTGGATGCCGGTGCAGCGCCCCTACAATCCGAATGCCAAGCGCATGGCGGAAATGATGCAGGCGGACCTCGCCAAGGTCGGCATCGACGCCAAGCTCGTGTCATTCGAATGGGGCGAATACCGCAAGCGCATGAACGCGGGCGAGCACCAGATGGGGCTCCTCGGCTGGACCGGCGACAACGGGGATCCGGATAATTTCCTGTTCCTGCTGGCCTGCAAGGAGGACGGCACGCCGAACGCCCAGAACAACGCCAAATGGTGCAACAAGGACTTCAACGACAAGCTGGCGCAGGGCGCCAAGCTGTCCGAGAAGGCCGACCGCGAGAAGATCTATCAAGAGATGCAGGCGATCTTCAAAAAGGAAGCGCCATGGGTGACGATTGCCCATTCGACCGTCTTCGAGCCGGTCAGCAAGAAAGTCCTCGACTACAAGATCAGCCCCTTCGGGCGCCATGAATTCTATGGTCTCGACGTGACCGAGTGATCGCATCCCTTGGGGCGGGGCGGCAATGCCGCCCCGCATCGCGTATTACGGCATTCTGACATGATCCGGTTTTTCCTGAAGCGCCTGGCGCTGACGCTGCCGACCTTTCTGGCGCTGATGTTTGTCACCTTCATGCTGATCCGCCTGGTTCCCGGCGATCCCATCGAGGTGCGGCGCGGCGAGCGCGGCATTTCTCCTGAACGGCTCGAGCAGCTCCGTCACGAAATGGGCCTCGACCAGCCGGTGTGGAAGCAGTTTTTCGACTATGTCTGGGGCCTGCTGCACGGCGATTTCGGCACCTCGATCATTTCCAAGTCGCCGGTCGTCCATGAATTCTTGACGCTGTTTCCCGCCACCCTCGAACTCACCGTCTGCGCCATGATCTTCGCCGTCGCTCTCGGCGTTCCGGCGGGCGTCCTCGCCGCCTCGCGGCGCGGCGGCATTTACGACCAGTCGCTGATGGGGCTGGCGCTGACCGGCTATTCCATGCCGATCTTCTGGTGGGGTCTCATCCTCATCCTGCTGATGTCGAACACCCTGCATCTGACGCCGGTGTCGGGACGCATCGACCTCATCAAATACTACTTCCAGCCGGTTACCGGTTTCATGCTGATCGACAGTCTGATCTCCGGCCAGAAGGGCGCCTTCCTCGACGCGGCGCGCCATTTGATCCTGCCGACCATCGTGCTCGGCACGGTGCCGCTCGCCGTCATCGCCCGCATGACAAGGTCGTCCATGCTGGAGGTCCTCGAGGAGGATTATGTCCGCACCGCCCGCGCCAAGGGCCTGTCCGCCTACCGCGTCATCGGCATCCATGCGCTCCGCAACGCCCTCATTCCCGTGGTCACCGTCATCGGCCTGCAGATCGGCGCGCTTCTCGCCGGCGCGGTTCTGACCGAAACCATCTTCTCGTGGCCGGGTGTCGGCAAGTGGCTGGTCGAGTCGATCGGGCGGCGCGACTATCCCGCGCTCCAGGGCGGGATCATGCTGATTTCCACCATGGTCATCTTGGTCAATCTGGTCGTCGATCTTCTCTACGGCCTCATCAATCCGAGAATCCGGCATGGCCATTGATACGACCATCGCAATTCAAACAGCACCTCCCGGACCGCTGCTTGGCTTCTGGCGCGCCTTTCGTGAAAACCGCGGCGCCGTTCTGGGTTTCGCCGTGGTGGCGCTCATCGTCTTCACCGCGATTTTCGCGGGGGTCATCGCGCCGCACCATCCGTTTGAACAGTTCCGCGGCTTCAGCAAGCTGCCGCCATTTTGGATGGAAGGTTCGGATTCGCGCTTCATCCTCGGCACCGACGCGGTCGGCCGCGACATGCTCTCGCGCATCATGTACGGCGCGCGAGTATCGCTGTTCATCGGCATTGCGGTGATGGCCGTCTCGATGGTTTTCGGCATCGCGCTCGGCCTCGCCGCGGCCTTGTTCGGCGGCATCGTCGATGTGATCATCATCCGCGTCATGGACCTGATCATGTCGATCCCCAGCCTCGTGCTGGCGATCCTCATCATCGCGGTGATCGGCCCGAACTTGACCAACACCATCGTCGCGGTCACCATCGTCGGCCTGCCGTTTTACGTGCGCCTGGCGCGCGCTTCGGCGATCAGCGAATTGACCAAGGATTATGTCACAGCCGCGAAGGTCGGAGGCATCGGCCCTCTCCGCCTCATGCTTTCGACGGTGCTGCCCAATTGTCTCGCTCCGCTCATCGTCCAGGCCGCGCTGGGCGTATCCGACGCGATCCTCGCGGCGGCCGGCCTTGGATTTCTGGGCCTCGGCGCCCAGCCGCCGACTCCCGAATGGGGCGCCATGCTCGCCGACACGCGCGACCTGATGAGTTCCCATCCTTGGGTCATGGCGTTTCCCGGCATCGCCATCCTGATCACCGTGTTGTCGATCAATCTCATGGGCGACGGCCTGCGCGACGCGCTCGATCCGCGCCTGCGGCGGAGCTGAGCGTGCCGGACGCCATCATCGGCGCGTTGGGAACCGTTGCGGCGGCCTTTATCGGCGTGCTCACCTGGTACTTGGCTTCCAGCGCCGACCGCAGACGCGAACGTGAGGAACGCGAGGCCCAGAGGCGGGCTGAGGAAATACAGCGCGATCAGCGGGTGCTCGATCTGGTGGTGGCGCTTCATTCGGAAATCCTGTCCGGCATCGTCGCCAACCGCCGTCAGCTGACCGCCGAGGAAGCCGACTACGCCATGCATCAGGAAACGCCCTTCGCCACCGCCGATGAAACCGATTTCGTGTTCGATTCGGTGAAGAACGACCTGTCGATCCTGCCCGCCGAAGTCATCCACGCCGTCGTGCAATATTACCGCGCGGCGCGGCAATCGAACCTTCTGACAAACGATCTGCGCGATCCCTGTTTCCTCAGCCAGACGCCCTCGGAAAAGCGCCGCATCATCGCGCTCCTTTTACAGATCGTCGAACTTCAGAAAATTCTGGGCGAGGCGGCGGCCAAGGATCTGGCCATTTACGCCAAGGGCCGCGGTCTCGATCTCAGCGCCAATGAGCGCCGTGCCGAAGCCCTGATCGGGCAGGCGCGCCAGGACTTCAAATCCATTTTCAGGAAATCGGAACGATCGGACCCGACATTGAAACCTCCCGGCCGGCGGAAACCTTCCAAACCGCGCCGCAAGCCGTAATATAGGCGAAATCAGGGAAAATTCCAAATCCATGCCCCTCCTCGACATCCAGAACCTCACCGTCGAATTCAAGACCGGCCATGGCTGGTTCCGGGCGGTGGACGGCGTGTCGCTCACCGTCGATGCCGGGGAAGTTCTGGCGATCGTCGGCGAGTCGGGCTCGGGCAAGTCGGTTTCCATGCTGGCGGTGATGGGGCTCCTGCCATGGACCGCCAATGTAACGGCGGACCGCATGGATTTCCAGGGTCGCGACCTCCTGCGCATGAGCCCGGCCGAGCGCCGCAAGATCACCGGCAAGGATATCGCCATGATCTTCCAGGAGCCCATGTCGAGCCTCAATCCCTGCTTCACCGTGGGCTTTCAGTTGACCGAAGCGCTCAATACCCATCTCGACCTGGACAACAAGGAGGCCCGCGCCCGCGCCATCGAACTTCTCGAAAACGTCGGCATACCGGGTCCGGAGCAGCGGCTTTCCTCCTTCCCGCACCAGCTTTCCGGCGGCATGAATCAGCGCGTCATGATCGCCATGGCGATCGCCTGCGGGCCCAAGCTGCTGATCGCCGACGAGCCGACGACCGCGCTCGACGTCACCATCCAGGCGCAAATCCTCGATCTTCTGGTGCGCCTGCAGAAGGACACCGGCATGGGACTCGTGCTCATCACCCATTCCATGGGCGTCGTCGCCGAAACCGCCGAGCGGGTCAGCGTGCATTATGCCGGGCAGAAGGTCGAGGAGCAGCCGGTCAGGCAGCTTTTCGCCGATCCGCGCCACCCCTATACGGCGGCGCTCCTCTCGGCCCTGCCGGAGCGCGCCAGGGCGCGGCGGCTTCCCTCCATTGCCGGCGTCGTGCCCGGCCAGTTCGATCGGCCTCCCGGCTGCCTGTTCGCGCCGCGCTGCGAATTCGCAACCTCTCTCTGCCATTCCGTGGCGCCTGCGCTGAACGACGGCGCGCTCTGCCATTATCCCCTGCGCAACGGCAGGCCGCAGGGCCATCCGGGCAAGGAGAAGGCCGCATGAGCACCGTCCTCACCGCCCGCGATCTCACCCGCTATTACGGCGTCTCGCGCGGTGCTTTCCGCCAGCCGGCCACCCTCAAGGCGCTCGATGGCGCGAGTTTCACCCTCGAACGCGGCAAGACGCTGGCCGTCGTCGGCGAGTCCGGCTGCGGAAAATCGACCCTTGCCCGCCTCGTCACCATGATCGAGCTGCCGACTTCGGGCTCGCTCAATATTGCCGGCCACGACGTCGTGGGAGCTTCGTCCGAAACCCTGCGCCTGCTCCGTCCCAAGGTGCAGATCGTCTTTCAGAACCCTTACGGCTCGCTCAACCCGCGTCAGAAGATCGGCCACGCGCTGGAAGAGCCGCTGCTCGTCAACACGAAGCATTCGGCGGCCGGGCGCACCGAGCGCGCCCGCGCCATGATGGCGAGCGTCGGGCTGCGCCCGGAGTACTACGACCGCTACCCGCATATGTTTTCCGGCGGCCAGCGCCAGCGCATCGCTATTGCCCGCGCCCTCATGCTCGATCCCGCCGTGCTGGTGCTCGACGAGCCGGTCTCGGCGCTTGATGTCTCGATCCAGGCCCAGGTGCTCAACCTGCTGGCCGATCTGCAGGAGCGCCACAATCTCGCTTACCTTTTCATCAGCCACGATCTCTCGGTGGTCAAACACATCGCCGACGAGGTGATGGTCATGTATCTCGGCCGCGCCGTCGAGCAGGGATCGCGTGATGCCGTCTTCGGCAATCCCCAGCATCCCTATACCAGGGCGCTCCTGTCGGCCACGCCGGTTCCCGATCCCGGCGCCAAGCGCGAGCGCATCGTGCTCAAGGGCGAATTGCCCTCGCCGCTTTCCCCGCCCCCGGGCTGCACCTTCCATCCCCGCTGCCCGCTTGCCTTCGGCACCTGCCGGGTGGTGAGCCCGCCGCTGCTTGCCCACGATGCAAGGCTTGTGGCATGCCATGCGGTGAACGAACCCAATCCTGAGTCAAAGGCTGCCTGAATGTCAAAGCGCGCCGAACTCTCGGCCGGCGAAGCCCTCGTCGGTCTCCTCGAAGCCTATGGCGTCGAGACGGTTTTCGGCATTCCGGGCGTGCACAATGTCGAGATGTACCGGGCCCTGCCGCGCTCGAAGATCAGACACATCCTCGCCCGCCACGAGCAGGGCGCGGGCTTCATGGCCGACGGCTATGCCAGAGCCACCGGCAAGCCCGGCGTGTGCTTCACCATTACCGGGCCGGGCCTCACCAACATTCTCACCGCGATGGGACAGGCCTTCTCCGATTCCAGTCCGATGCTGGTCGTCTCTTCATCGCTCGATATCGGCGACAGTGCGCAAGGCCGCGGGCGCCTGCATGAAATGAGAAGCCAGTTCAACGTGGCGCACAGTGTCACGGCGAATGCCCGCCAGGCGACGACTCCCGGCGACATCCGCGACGCCATCGCCGAAGCCTTTGCCGGCTTCGCAACGGCAAGGCCACGCCCTTATTATTTGGAAATCCCCGTCGATCTTCTCAAACAGCCGGCAGGCCCAGGCTGGCAGGCCCGGCCGATGCCAAAGGCCCCGCGAGCCCCGGACGACTCCATTGAAGAAGCTGTGCGGCTGCTTTCGGCCGCGCGCCGGCCCGTCATGATCCTCGGCGGCGGCGCCCGCGGCGCTTCCGCGGCAGCCGTGAGGATCGCCGAGGCGCTGGGTGCGGTCGTCATCACCTCCACCGCCGGAAAAGGCATGATACCGGAATCCCACCCGCTGTCGGCCGGTTTTCGCTTGTCGCGCGATGGTGCGAAGAACCTTATTTCAAGGAGTGACGTGGTTCTGGCCGTGGGCACCGAATTGTCCGAAACGGACTTTTGGGACGGCTACCGCATTGACGCGGCGCTGATCGGTTTTGCCGGTAAGCTCATCCGGATCGATATCGATCCATCGAGCCTCGTGCGCCCGCACGTACCGTCGCTGGCGATCTTGTCGGATGCCAAACAGGCCATGGCTGCCATCGCCGCCAGGCTGCCGAAACTGACGGCGCGCCAGGACGCGGAAACGATCGCCCGCCGCTTGCGGGAACCGGAAGACAAAAGCAGCCTGAGGGAGCAACTGACCAGTGTCCTCAAGGTTATCAGGGAGAACCTGCCGCAGGAAACAATCGTTGCCTCCGATATGACGCAACTCGCCTACGCCGCGAACGAGGTATTCGCCGTCGAGACGGCGGGCAAGTGGATTCATCCGGCCGGTTTCGGCACGCTCGGATTTGCATTGCCTGCCGGAATTGGCGCGGCCTTCGGGATGCCGGGCAACCCGGTCGCCGTCATGATCGGCGACTACGGAATCCAGTACACCGTCAACGAACTTGGCACGGCGGCGGAACACGGGCTGCCGGTCATTACCTTCCTGTGGAACAATGATTCTCTCGGCGAAATCCGCGACGACATGATCCGCAAGGGCATCCAGCCCAATGCCGTCACCGTGAAGAACCCGGATTTCCAGGCGCTTGCCAAAGCCTATGGCTGCTTCGCCGAGAAGCCTGCTTCCCTCAAGGCGCTGGCCGCCGCCATCAAGGCGGCGCTGCGGGCCGATGGCCCCACCTTGATCGAAATGACGCCGCGGATGCTTGCATGAACGGTGAAAGTCAGTTTGGCCTCCTGCGAACCGGGCGGTTTCTACCCCTGTTCATCTCCCAGTCGATCGGCGCCTTCAACGACAATGCGCTGCGCAATGGCATCGCCATCCTCATCACCTTCGATCTCGCGGTGAAACAGGGCTGGAACGCCATCTATTTCGTGCAGGCCGGAACGGGGCTGTTCATTCTGCCGTATTTTCTGTTCTCCGCCATTTCCGGCCAGCTGGCCGACAAGCTCGACAAGGCGCTGATCGCCCAAAGGGTCAAACTCGCCGAAATCGGCGTGATGGCCTTCGGTGCCGCCGCCCTGTGGCTCGACAATGCCTTTCTCGATCTCGCCGTTCTGTTTCTAGCAGGCACCCTTGCCGCCTTCTTCGGCCCGGTCAAATACGGGGTGCTGCCGCAGTACCTCAGGCGCGAGGAACTGATCGCCGGCAATGCGCTGATCGAGATGGGGACTTTCGTTACCATTCTGCTCGGCACGTTGTTCGGCGGCTTTCTCGTGCTGCTCGACTGGGGCCGGCCCGTGCTTTCAGCCGCGGTCGCCGGGCTCGCCGTCATCGCCTGGCTTGCGGCCCTGCGCATGCCCGCAGCCCCCGCCGCCTCGCCGGACCTCAAGATCGACTGGAACATCCCCTACCAAACCTGGAAGCTCATCGAGCACGCACGCGAGCGCTGGGACGTGTTCTATGCCGTGCTGGGGGCCTCGTGGTTCTGGTTCCTCGGCACGGCCGTTCTGGTTCAGGTACCCGTCTTCACCAAGGACGTGCTCCTGGCCGACGAGAATGTCGCCAACATCGTCATCGCCACCTTCACCGTGGGCATCGGCATGGGCTCGTTGCTGACCAATGCGCTGCTGAAGGGCGAAGTCTCGGCCAAGTACGTTCCCGTGGCGGCCATCATGATGACGCTCTTCCTGGCCGATTTCTATTTCGCGTCCGGCGCGGTGAACCAAGCCCTGGCGGGCACCGCCGGCAATGGACCGGCGGCGTTCTTCTCCAGCTGGTCCGGCTGGCGCGCCGGCTTCGACCTCTTCGCCACGGCCTTTTTCGGCGGACTTTATGCCGTGCCGCTCAACGCCATCATGCAGCACCGCGCCAGCCCGCCCAAGCGCTCGCGCGTCATCGCCGCCAACAATGTGATCAACGCGGTTTTCATGATCGCCGCCACCGTTGCATCCGTGGCCTTGCTGGAGTTCATGTCGCAACGCGGATTGTTCCTGGCGCTGGCGCTCGCCAACGCCGTGGCCGCACTTCTGATCTGTAGTCTTTTGCCGCAGGAATTGACCGCCTACATGGCCCGGCGCCTGTTCCGGTTGCTCTACCGTGTCGAAGTGAAAGGTCTCGAGCACTTCGCCGCGGCGGGGCGGAAGGCGGTCATCGTCGCCAATCACACTTCGATGCTCGATGGCCCGCTGCTCTCCGCATTCCTTCCCGAGCGTTGCGGCTTCGCCATCAACACCCACGTGGCCCGGCGTTGGTGGGCGCGGCCCGCCTTTCACCTCTTCGACATGATCCCCATCGATCCCGCCAATCCCATGGCGCTGCGCAGCCTGGTCGGCGAACTCAGGAAAGGCCGCAAGATCGTCATTTTTCCGGAAGGCCGCCTGACCGTCACCGGCGCCCTCATGAAGGTCTATGAAGGGCCCGGCGCCATCGCCCAGATGGCGGGCGCCAAGGTCTTGCCGGTGAGGATCGACGGCGCCCAGTATTCCATGTTTTCGCGCATGCGCGGAAAACTTCGGCTGCGCTGGTTTCCCAGGATCACCCTCACCTTCCTGCCGCCGGTGAAATTCGATTCGCCCGCCGGCATGCGCGGAGCCGCCCTTCGCGGCTACCAGGCCGACAAACTCTACGATGTCATGACCGACATGGTCTTCCGCACCTCCAACGTCGGCCAGACCCTGTTCGAGGCCCTACTCGACGCCCGCGCCACCCATGGCCGCCATCGCCGGATTCTTGAGGACATCCAGCGCAATCCGGTGTCCTATGACCGGCTGGTGCTCGGAAGTTTCATTCTCGGCCGCAAGATGGCGGCACTCACTCCGGGGCACAAGAATGTTGCCGTTCTGCTGCCCAACGCCATCGGCTGTTTTCTCACGATCTTCGGCTTGCAGGCTTACGGCCGCGTTCCCGCCATGCTGAATTTCTCGACCGGGGCCGTCAACATGTCGGCGGCCTGCACGGCGGCGCAGGTTTCCGCCGTCGTCACCTCGCGCAAGTTCATCGAGGCCGGGCAGATGCAAGAGGATTTGAAAATCCTCGCCCAGGGCCGCAGCGTCATTTATCTCGAGGACCTCCGCGAAAGCGTGCGTGTTTCCGACAAGCTGTTCGGCCTCTATGCAAAGACATTTCCGGTCTCCGCGCTGCGCGCGAGCGGCGGGTCACGCAATCCCGATGCGCCGGCCGTCATTCTCTTCACCTCGGGCTCGGAAGGCGTGCCGAAAGGTGTCGTGCTGTCGCACCGTAATCTGCACGCCAACCGCCATCAGGCCGCCGCCCGCATCGCCTTCACCGCGCAGGACATCGTGTTCAACGCGCTCCCCATGTTCCATGCTTTCGGCCTGACCGCCGCTTCGCTGCTGCCGGTGCTGGCGGGGGTGCGCACTTTCCTCTATCCCTCGCCTTTGCACTACAAGGTGGTCCCCGAGCTTGCCTACGATACCAATGCGACCATCCTGTTCGGCACCGATACGTTTCTCTTGGGCTATGCGCGCAATGCCAATTCCTACGATTTCTTCAACGTGCGGCTGGTCGTGGCCGGGGCCGAGCCGGTGAAGCCCGAGACGCGCGCCCTATGGACGGAGAAATTCGGGCTGCGCATTCTCGAAGGCTACGGCGCCACCGAATGCGCGCCGGTTCTCGCCGTCAATACGCCGATGCATTACAAGACCGGCACCGTAGGCCGCCTCCTCGACCGCATCGAATACAGGCTCGAGCCGGTCGAAGGCATCGACGAAGGCGGGCGACTGGCGGTCAGGGGCCCCAATGTCATGCTCGGCTACCTGCGCGCCGACACGCCCGGCGTGCTCGAGCCGCCGCCCGACGGCTGGTACGACACCGGCGATATCGTCAAGATCGACGAACAGGGCTTCATCACCATCCTCGGCCGCGCCAAGCGCTTCTGCAAAATCGCCGGCGAGATGATCTCGCTCACCGCCGTGGAGACGAAGCTGCAACAGGCTTTCCCCGGCTGGGGCCATGCCGTCGTCGCGGTTCCCGACAGGAAGAAGGGCGAGCAGCTGGTGCTGATCACCACCGCCGGGACGCTCGACCGCAAGCAACTCTCCGACGGGCTGAAGACGGCGGGCGCCAGCGAACTGATGGTTCCGCGCAATATCCTGCATGTGAAGGAGCTGGCGGTACTGGGCTCCGGCAAGACCGACTACGTTACACTCAACCGTCTGGCGCGGGAAAAAATCAAGGAATGAACCTCGAGATCGAAGCGCGTGAAGAGGCGCTGCTGGCAGGAGCCGAAGGCAAGGCCATGCAGCTTGCCATGCGTCTCCTCGTCAAGGCGGCGGAAATCATGGGTGCCAGGCGCCTCGTGCCGATCTCTTTCGCCCATATGGAAGCCTGCTTCTACACCGGACAGGTGCAAGTGGATTTCGCCCGCTATCTTCTGGAAAACGGCGCGAGACTCTCGGTACCCGCCTGGACCAACACCAGTCTGGTGAGCCTCGCCGATTCCGATCCGCGCCCCGAAGCGGACGATCCCGAAACCGTGCGCGGCGCCCGCGAGCTGATGCGGCTCTATGCGAAACTCGGCTGCAAACCCACCTGGACCTGTGCCCCCTATCAATTGCCGGGCGGCCCCAAATTCGGCGATCACATCGCGGTTGGTGAATCCAATGCGGTCGCCTATTACAATTCGGTTATCGGCGCCCGCACCAACAAATACGGCGACTATCTCGATGCCGCCTGCGCGCTGGTGGGCAAAGCGCCTCTCGCCGGGCTTCACACCGATCGGGGGCGCCAGGCGGAGCTTCATTTCGATTGCACGGCGCTCGCCGATGACTGGAAACGCCAGGACATCTTCCATCACCTTCTCGGCCACCATGTCGGCCGCTTCGCCGGCCGCCGCGTTCCGGCGATCTCCGGCCTTGTTAAAACCTCAGGCAGCAATCTCAAGGCTCTGAGTTCCGCCGTGGCGGCGTCGGGCGGCGTTGAACTCTGGCACGGCATTGGCATTACGCCGGAAGCCCCCGAGCTTGACGCGGTCTTCCGCCCCGGCGAGACCTTGCGCGTCGGCGCCGGCGATTTGCGGCAAGCCCACAAAGAGCTGTCCACCGGCCGCGATGGTCCGCTCGACGCGGTGGCGCTCGGCACGCCGCATTTCTCAACTGCCGAATTCGAGGAACTTTTGCGCCTGCTCGACGGCCGCAAGGTGAAGCCCGGCCTTCATGTCACCGTCTCCACCGCCCGCGGCATCCGGCAGCTTATTGCAGCCAATGGCTGGCTCGCCCGGTTGCAGGCATCCGGCATCGCCGTGCCCGTCGACATCTGCACCTATTATTCGCCAGGGCTTCGCGGGCTCAGGGGCCGCGTCATGACCAATGCCGCCAAATGGGCCTATTACGCGCCGGGCATGCTGGGCGTCGAGGTCTGTTTCGGCTCGCTGAAGGAATGCGTTGAAAGTGCCGCTCGTGGCGAAGTCTGGCGCGATCCGGCCCTGTGGTTGTCGTCGTGATCCGCGCCGCCATTCTCCATGAAGGCGAAGCCCAGGGCCCGGTTCTCGCCCTCGACGAGCCTTTGAGCTTCTGGGGCGGCTTCGATCCAGAGACCGGGGTCATCCTTGACGTGCATCATCCCCAGCGCGGCGCCTGTCTCACGGGCCTTGTGTTGCTGATGCGCGAAAGCCGGGGCTCGGCCTCCGCCCCCGGCGCCATTGCCGAGGCGATCCGGCGCGGCACGGCCCCGGCGGCCGTTGTACTTGTGACCCCCGATATAAACCTGGCGATCGGCGCCGCCGTCGCGGCCGAGCTTTACGGCAAACACTGCCCGGTCCTTGCGGTTTCCGCGGCGGACTATGACAGTTTGAAGCAGGCGGCCAATTTGCGCATCGCCCGCGATGGCGCTCTCTCGGTCTTCTAGCTATACGGCGCGCAACTTCACTCACGGGGGTTTTCCATGCGTTTTGCGGCGATCGCGGACCGGCTGGCGGGGCTAGGTTCGGAGAAATGGGCGGTTCATATCGAGGGCAAGCGCCGCGCCGCCCATGGCGAGAAGCTGATCTTCCTGTCGATCGGCGAGCCCGACGCGCCTCCGCCCGCCGCCATCATGGACATGGTCGAGCGCCGGATGCGGGCGGGCCGCACCCGCTATTCCAATGGCCGCGGCGAGCCGGAAGTTCTGGGCGCGCTGTCCCGCATGTATTCGCGGCGCACCGGCCGCGCCGTCACACCCGAGCAATTCTTGTTCTTGCCGGGAACCCAGACGGCGCTTTATGCGGCGATGATGACGCTCATTGAGCTGGGCGATGAAGTGCTGATGGCCGATCCCTATTACGCCACCTATGAGGGCGTCATCGCCGCGGCGGGCGGCGTCGCAATACCGGTGCGCGTCGATCCCGATCACGGCTTCCATCTGAAGGCCGCCGATCTCGACAAGGCGATCACTCCCAAGACCCGCGTCCTTCTGATGAACACGCCGAGCAATCCCACGGGCGCGGTGTTCACCGCCGAGGAAATCGCCAGAATCGGCAGGCTCTGCGAGAAACACGATCTGTGGATCGTCTCCGACGAGGTCTATGCCACGCTCACCTACGGCAACACGGTCTTCGCCTCGCCTTTCGACGTGGCCGGACTCGAGAAGCGCACGGTGGTCGTCTCGTCGGTGTCTAAATCCCATGCCATGCCCGGCTTCCGCTGCGGCTGGATCGCCGCGTCCGAGGAATTCTGCGAACGGGCGTTGCCTCTGACCGAAACCATGCTGTTCGGCTCGCAGCCTTTCCTCGAGGATGCCACGGCCTTCGCAATCGACAATCATTTTGCCGAAGTCGATGCCATGAAGCGGAACTACGAGCGCCGCGCCCGCGCCGTGGTGGCGGGCCTCAAGGGCGCCAAAACCGTCTCCGCCCGCATGCCCGAGGGCGGCATGTTCGTCATGGTCGATGTGCGCAAAACCGGTCTCTCCGGCGAGGCCTTCGCGATTAAGCTTCTCGCTGAGGAAAATGTCGTCACCATGCCGGGCGAAAGCTTCGGCGCCGGCGGCGCCGGCCATTTGCGCGTGGCGCTCACCGTCGATGAATCCGAAATCGCCGAGGCATGCCGGCGGATCGTCAGGCTGGCCGGGAAACTGCAATGACATCGTCGTCCCGGCTAGATTTATCACTTCACCTGATAGCCGAATTCTTCGGCCTGCTCCGTGAGCCATTCCCAGAAGCTTTCCGAAAAACCGCGGAACACCGAAAGTTCGAAGGCATCCTCGTCGGGATGCGAAATATGCACGCCCACGTGCGCCATCTGCGTCACCGCGCATTGGCCAGCGGGAAAGACGCTTTCGTGCAGATCGACCGGCGTTCCCTTGGCCAGCACATGGCGCGCCCTGGGGCCTTCGATGCGGATGATGACGCGGCCATGGCTCTGGTCGGAGCAGGAGGCGAGCTTTCCGAGCCTCTGCTTCGCCTCGCTGAAGGGCATGCCCAGCACATAATACTGCTCCGCTCCCGCCCATTGCACGGTGCCCCTGGGCAAGCCATCCAGCACTTCGGCAAGTACCTTGGCCTTGCCCTTCCGCGCGATGACGGTGACGATCGACATGGGATGACGCACCGAAAGTTCGACCCCCGGCGCGCCCTTGCCGGCGCCGAAGCGGCCTTGCACCGCCACATGGGCGAGCGGCGAAACCCTCTGAATACTGACTTCTGACCTCTGATCCCTGTCAAGCATGAAGCCGTTTGTTCTCCCTGTCGAAATGCACGGGATCGCAGATTTCCGCATACATGTGGATATTCCGCAATCCGTCGAAGACCTTGACGATCTCGCCGTGACGCTGGCGACCGCGTGCCACGAGCGCCAGTCCGATCCACATGTTGAGCATCGGCGACCAGGCAACCGAGCTGATATAGCCCTGGTCGTTGGCCATTGAGGGGGGATCGCCCTTGTTCAGAAGATGCGAGCCCACCCGCAACCGGTCGGACGTGTCGACAGGACGGATGCCGGCGACGCATTGCCGGTTCTGGTCGGTGAGGCCTTCACGTTGCGCCAACATGCGGCCGATATAATCCTTCTTTGAGGACATCATCCTGCCGAGGCCCAGATCCGCCGCCGTGGTGGTGCCGTTCAATTCGCCGCCCGCCACATGGCCCTTTTCGATGCGCATGATGGAGAGGGCCTCCACGCCATAAGGTGAAATGCCGAATTCCTCGCCCGCCTGCATCAGCGCGCGGGCCGCCATGTTGCCGTAGTCGGCGGGAACCGCGAGCTCATAGGCATGTTCGCCCGAGAACGAGATGCGGAACAGCCGCGCCGTCATTCCGCCCAGCACCGTGATCTCCTTCGCCGCCAGATAGGGGAAGGTGGTGTCGTTGAGTTCCAGTCCATCGACGATCTTCTGCAGCGTGGCCCGCGATTTGGGGCCGGCCACCGCAACTTGCGCCCATTGCTCGGTGACCGAGACATATTGCACGTCGAGATCGGGCCACAGAGCCTGATGGCAGAATTCCATATGCGACATGACGCGGGCCGCATTGGCCGTCGTCGTCGTCATCAGGTAGTGGCCGGGCGCCAGCCGCGATGTGGTGCCGTCGTCGAAGACGATGCCGTCCTCGCGCAGCATGAGGCCATAGCGCGCCTTGCCCACATCGAGGCTGGAGAAGGTGTTGCAGTAGAGCTTGTCCAGAAATAGCCCCGCGTCCCGGCCCTGCACATCGATCTTGCCGAGCGTCGAGACATCGCAGATACCCACGCCCGAACGCGCCGCCAGAACTTCGCGCGAGGCGGCGGCCAGCCAGTCCTCGCCCTGGCGCGGGAACCACGCGGACCGTATCCACAGCCCGGTTTCGACGAAGACGGCGCCCAATTCCTGGGCCCAGTCGTGCAGCGGCGTCTTGCGCACCGGCTGGAAATGATGCCCGGTGAAAGGTCCGGCGAGGGCTCCGAAGGAAACCGGCGTGTAAAAGGGCCGGAAAGTGGTGGTCCCCACCTGCTCCATGCTCTTGCCCGTCGCCTCGGCCAGGATGGCGATGGCATTGACATTGCCGAGCTTGCCCTGGTCGCTCGCCATGCCGGCGGTGGTGTAGCGCTTGGCGAGTTCGATGTCCCGGTAGCCTTCGCGCGCCGCCAGCGGCAGGTCCTTGGGCGTCACATCGTTCTGGTAGTCGATAAAGGCTTTGCCGGTCGACTCCTTCACCCACCACAGCGGCGAGATGGCGAAGGCCTCGTCGCGGCACTTGGGAACGGCCGGACTTTTGCCGGTGAGCGCGCCCTTGGCGGCGCCGTCGGCCAGGCATTCGGATAGCAGCATCTTGCCCGCCGCGCTGCCCGCCGCCACGAAGCCGCCGCCCACATCGGGGGCCACGAAGCCCGCGATCCTGGCGTTCCAGGAGGGCTTGGCGCCGCGATGGCACATGAGATTGACGATCGGGCTCCAGCCGCCCGACATGGCGACGGTGTCGCAATTGATATGCGTGTGATCGGTAAGCTCGATGCCGGAGACACCCTTGCCGCCCCTGACATTGGCGATCATCCGTCCACGCAGCAACCGCACGCCGCCCGCGTCGGCCTTGGCGTCCTTGCGGCTGTCGATGACGGCCTCGACATGAATGCCATGGGCCTTCATGTCGCGCGCCGTGCGGTAGCCCGAATTATTGTTGGTGAAGACCGCAACCGAACGGCCGGAGGCGGCGGCATAGCGGTTGGCGTAGGCGCGCATGGCCGAGGCCAGCATTACGCCCGGCACATCGTTGCCGCCGAAGGCGATCGGGCGCTCCTCCGCCCCCGCCGCGAGAACGGCGCGGCCCGCGATCACCCGCCAATAGCGCTGGCGCGGCTCGTATGGCGAAGGCACCGCCACATGATCGTTCACCCGCTCGACGGCGCCAAAAATATTGCCGTCATACCAGCCGAAAATCGTGGTGCGCGGCATCAGCGTGACATTGGCCATGGCGCCGAGTTCGGCCACAATGCCCGCCGCCCAGTCGCGCCCGTGCTGTCCGGCGATTTCCTCATTCTCGTTGAGCAGCGAGCCGCCCAGCGCCGCGCCCTCGTCGGCGACAATGACGCGGGCGCCGGAGCGGGCCGCGGCCAGCCCCGCCATCAGCCCCGTGGGCCCTGAGCCGATGACCAGAAGGTCGCAATGCGCATAGGCCTTTTCATATTTGTCGGGATCGGCCTCCTTGGATGCCCTGCCGAGCCCGGCGGCGCGCCGGATCAAGGGCTCGTAGATTTTCTCCCAGAAGCTCTTCGGCCACATGAAGGTCTTGTAGTAGAAGCCGGCAACGAAGATCGACGAGGCCAGCGCATTGATGGCCCCCACATCGAAGGCGAGCGACGGCCAGCGGTTCTGGCTCCTGGCCGTGAGCCCGTCATAGAGCTCGATCATGGTGGCGCGCGTATTGGCTTCCTTGCGCCCGCCCTCGCGCAGTTCGACCAGCGCATTGGGCTCCGAGGCGCCGGCCGAGACCACGCCGCGCGGCCGGTGATACTTGAACGAGCGCCCCATGAGATGAACGTCATTGGCGATCAGCGCCGAGGCGAGCGTGTCGCCCGTGTGCCCGGTGAAGGCCTTGCCGTCGAAGGTGAAGCGCAGCGGTGTGCCGCGGTCGATGAGGCCGCCCTTTTCGAGCCGGAACGAGGTCATTGCTTCGTTCCCCTCCGATTCCGCGCATAATCGCGCGCCGTCACGGTTGCCAGCACCTCATGGGTCTGCGTATCGCGCGTCACCACGAGCCAGGCGCGGCAGCCCCCCGAATGGTGGACATATTCGTCGAAGCGGCCGCGTGGGTTATCGCGCAGATAAACGTAGTCGAACCATTGCTCCATGGTCGCGGGATCGTTGGAGGCTGGCCGCTCCGGCCTGGCATCGCCGAGGAAGGTGAATTCCTCGACGGGCCTAGTTCCGCAATGGGGACATTTGATCAGCATACGGAACAACCTTCAATGCAAATTCGGCGTGGCGCCCTGGCCTTTTTCGTCGATCATGTAGCCGCGGCGGAAGCGGTCGAGACGATAGGCGGCGTTGAGCTTGTGGGCTTCGTTGCGGGCAATCGTGTACGCAAAGCACCAGCCCGATGCCGGCGTCGCCTTGAATCCGCCATAGCACCAGCCGGTGTTGAGATAGAGCCCTTCGATGTGGGTCTTGTCGATGATCGGCGAGCCGTCCATCGACATGTCCATGATGCCGCCCCACGAGCGCAGGACCCTGACCCGGGCAAGCCCCGGGATCATCGCCACACCCGCCTCGATCACATGCTCGACCATCGGCAGATTGCCGCGCCTGGCATAGGAGTTGTAGCCGTCGAGATCGCCGCCGAAGATCAGCCCGCCCTTGTCCGATTGCGAAACGTAGAAATGCCCGGCGCCGAAGGTGATGACCCCGTCGATATAGGGCTTGAGTCCCTCCGAAACGAAGGCCTGCAGCGCATGGCTTTCGATGGGAAGCTTGATCCCCGCCATGGCGGCGACTTCCGATGAATTGCCGGCCGCGGCGAGGCCCAGCTTCTGGCAGCCGATCGAGCCGCGATTGGTCTCGACCCCCAGAACCTTGCCGTTGTCGATTGTGATGCCGGTCACTTCGCAGTTCTGGATGATGTCGACGCCGTTTCTGTCGGCGCCGCGGGCATAGCCCCAGGCCACCGCGTCGTGGCGCACCGTGCCGCCGCGCCGCTGCAACAGCCCGCCCCTGATCGGGAAACGCGCATTGTTGAAGTCGAGGAAGGGATAGATCTCCCGTACCCCCTCGGCATCGAGCAATTCCGCATCGACGCCGTCGATCCGCATGCCGTTGCCGCGCCTGGCGAAAGCGTCGCGCTGCGCGTCGGTGTGACAGAGATTGAGCACGCCGCGCTGCGACACCATGGCGTTGAAGTTGAAGTCCTGCTCAAGGCCCTCCCACAACTTCATCGACCATTCGTAGAACGGATTGTTGCCGGGCAGCATGTAGTTGGAGCGGATGATCGTCGTGTTGCGGCCGATATTGCCGGAACCGAGCCAGCCCTTCTCCAGCACCGCCACATTGGTGATGCCGTGCTCCTTGGCGAGATAATAGGCGGTCGCGAGCCCGTGCCCGCCGCCGCCCACGATAATCACATCATAGGCTTTTTTCGGCTGCGGCTCGCGCCAGGCCGGCGCCCAGTGCTTGTGGCCGGAGAGGGAGTTCCTGAGCAGCGAAAAGACGGAATATTTCATGTCGAAACCAATTTCAGACCAATTGAACCAATACTAGACCAATTGCCGACGGGCAAGAGGGCAACAGCTTGGACCGGCCTCGCCCCTCTCCCGCGCTCTGCGTGGGAGAGGGCTCTTAGCAATCCAGCGTCGTGTCGCGTTCCCATTGCGTGAGGTGGCGGCAGTACTGGTTCCACTCATTGTGCTTGAGCTTGAGATAGGCGGCTGAGACCTCTTCGCCGATCGCCTGGTGCAGGTATTTGTCCTTCTCGAAATTGCGCAGCGCGTCGAGCAGATTGAGCGGCAGCTTCTTCGCCCCCTTCACCGTGTGGCCCTCCGCGTACATGTCGATGTCGAGGCGCTTGCCCGGATCCATCTTCTCATCGATGCCATGAACGCCTGCCGCCAGGATCGAGGCCAGCATGAGATAGGGGTTGGCCGCCCCGTCGGGCAGCCGGTATTCGGCCCGGCCTTCGTCGGGAATGCGCACCATGTGGGTGCGGTTGTTGGCGCCGAAGGTGATGGTGTTGGGCGACCAGGTGGCGCCGGAGACGGTGCGCGGCGCGTTGATGCGCTTGTAGCTGTTCACCGCCGGATTGGTGATCGCCACCATCGAATCCGCATGATGCATGAGGCCGCCGAGGAAATGATAGGCGAGTTTGGAAAGTCCCAGCTCGCCCTTGGGATCGTGAAACAGATTGGTCTTGCGGGCATTGTCCCACACCGAAAGATGCACATGGCAGCCGTTGCCGGTCAAGTTGATGAAGGGCTTTGGCATGAAGGTGGCGCGCAGCCCGTGCTTCTCGGCGATCGACTTCACCATGAATTTGAAGAAGGCGAGCTGGTCGGCGGTGGTCAGCGCGTCGTTGAAGTTCCAGTTGATCTCGAACTGGCCGTTGGCGTCCTCATGGTCGTTCTGATAGGGGCTCCAGCCGAGCTGCGTCATGGTGGTGCAGATTTCCGAGATGACATCGATGCGCCGCATGATCGCCGCCTGGTCGTAGCAGGGCTTCTCCTGGGTATCGCGGTGATCGGAAATCGCCGTGCCGTCGGCATTGATCAGATGGAACTCGGGCTCGACGCCGGCCATCAGTTTCATGTTCTTCTTGGAAGTCTTTTCGATCAGCCGGCGTAGCGCCACGCGCGGCGCCTGGGCCAGGGGCTCGCCATTCATCCACGGCTCGCCCGCAACCCAGGCCACTTCCGGCCGCCAGGGCAATGGAATGATCGAATCCGTATCCGGCATCACCAGAATGTCCGGATGCGCCGGCGTCTGGTCGAGCCAGGTGGCAAAGCCTGCAAAGCCCGCGCCCGCTTTCTGCATCTTGCCTGCCGCTTCGGCCGGAACCAGTTTCGCCCGCTGCGTGCCGAACAGGTCGGTGAAATTGAAAAGGAAGAACTTGATCTTGTTGTTCTTGGCGTATTTCGCGAGGTCCCCCGCCATGATATTTTCACTCCCCTTCGTGTGTTGCCATCATTTCTCGATGAATTGCGCCGGCTTTGCAAGCCGGGTCAGGCGGCCGGCTCCACGCGAACCTCGGTCAGCACCGAATTGGCGATGAAGCATTCTTCGTGGGCGGCGTGATGCAAGGCACCAAGGGTTGCGGCATCGGGGGCGGCTCCGCCCCAGGCGATCTTGGGCCGCAGCGTAACCACGCTGATAAACAATTTGCCCATGGCATTCTTCGTCATGACCCCTTCGGCCGTGTCCTCATAGCGGTCGACCACAAACCCTTGGCGCGCCGCCATGTGCAGGAAGGTCAACATATGGCAGCTTGCAAGGCTGGCCACGAAAGCTTCTTCCGGATCGACGCCGGCGGGGTCGGAATATTTCGGCACCACATGCGGCGAGGACGATCCGCGAAACTTGACTCCGCTATCGAAAGCCCAATCATGGCCCCGCGAATATTTGTTGTCGGTGAACGGCTCGTCGGCACCGCGCGTCCATGTAATTGTTGTAGTATAGGTTCCCATTCTCAGTATCCTCCCTTGCCGGGAATCCAGCTGGTTCCGGCGAGCGGCACCTGGGCCATGGCGGCGGCCTCGACGGTCAGCGCCACCAGGTCTTCCGGTTCGAGATTATGCAGATGGCTCTTGCCGCAGGCGCGCGCCACGGTCTGCGCCTCGAGTGTCATGACCTTGAGATAGTTGGAAAGGCGCCGCCCGGCCTTTACCGGGTCGAGGCGCGAGGCCAAGTCCGGCTCCTGGGTGGTGATGCCCGCCGGATCGCGGCCCTCGTGCCAATCGTCATAGGCGCCGGCCGTGGTGCCGAGCGCCTTGTACTCCTCTTCGAGATGCGGATCGTTGTCGCCGAGCGCCACCAGCGCCGCCGTGCCGATTGACACGGCATCGGCGCCGAGCGCTAGCGCTTTGGCCACGTCGGCGCCACTGCGGATGCCGCCCGAGACGATGAGCTGCACCTTGCGGTGCATGCCGAGGTCTTGCAGCGCCTTGACCGCCGGGCGGATGCAGGCGAGCGTCGGAATGCCGACATGCTCGATGAACACTTCCTGGGTGGCCGCAGTACCGCCCTGCATGCCGTCGAGCACCACGACGTCGGCGCCGGCTTTGACCGACAGCGCCACGTCGTAGTAGGGCCGCGTGGCGCCGACTTTCACATAGATCGGCTTCTCCCAGCCGGTGATTTCGCGCAACTCGTGAATCTTGATTTCGAGATCGTCGGGGCCCGTCCAGTCGGGATGGCGGCAGGCCGAGCGCTGGTCGATGCCCTTGGGCAGGCAGCGCATCTGCGCCACGCGATCGGAAATCTTCTGGCCCAGCAGCATGCCGCCGCCGCCGGGCTTGGCACCCTGGCCGACCACGACTTCGATCGCATCGGCCTTGCGCAGATCGTCCGGATTCATGCCGTAGCGCGACGGCAGATACTGATAGACCAGTTGTTTCGACTGGCCGCGCTCTTCCTGCGTCATGCCGCCGTCGCCGGTGGTGGTCGAGGTGCCCGCCATCGAGGCGCCGCGCCCCAGCGCCTCCTTGGCCTGCGCCGACAGCGCGCCGAAGCTCATGCCGGCGATGGTAATGGGGATTTTCAGTTCGATCGGCTTCTTGGCGAAGCGCGTGCCGAGCACGACATTGGTGCCGCATCTCTCGCGATAGCCCTCCAGCGGATAGCGTGAGATCGAAGCGCCGAGGAACAGAAGATCGTCGAAGGTCGGCAGCTTGCGCTTGGCGCCGCCGCCGCGGATGTCGTAGATGCCGGTCGTCGCCGCACGGCGGATTTCCGACAGCGTATGGTCGTCGAAAGTATACGACTTTCGCGGCGTGGTGCGTGGAACGTTGATATCCATCGGCGGACCTCAGTAAGCGTCGGCGTGATCGACGTTGAAATTGTAGAGCTTGCGGGCCGAGCCGTAGCGGCGGAATTCCTTCGGATTGTCCTGGCGCTTCGCCTGTTCCAACAGCCTTGCGAGATCGGCGAGATGGTCTTCGCGCATGTCCTTCTCGATGCAGTCGGCGCCGAGGCTCGCGACCTTGCCCTTCACATAGAGGCGGGCTTCGTAAATCGAGTCGCCCAGCGCGTCGCCGGCATCGCCGCACACGACGAGATTGCCGCGCTGCGCCATGAACGCCGACATATGGCCGACCGAGCCGCCCACCACGATGTCGATGCCCTTCATCGAAATGCCGCAGCGCGAGGAGGCATCGCCGTCAATGACCAGGAGCCCGCCATTGCCCGTGGCGCCCGCCGATTCGGAAGCATTGCCCTTGATCCACACGCGGCCCGACATGAGATTCTCGGCAACGCCGACGCCGGCATGGCCGTGCACGATGACTTCCGCTTCTTTGTTCATGCCGCCGCAGTAAAAGCCGACATGGCCCTTGATTTCCACCAGCAGCGGCCCGTCGAGGCCGCAGGCGATGGCATGCTGGCCCATCGGATGGGTAATAATCCAGTGCCGCTCATTGGTGTTCTTGGGCAGGGCATGCAGGCGCCGGTTGATGGCCGTCACCCCTTCCTTCTTGAGATCGAGCTCGTTCATGCATGCCCGCCCCAGGTGTAGATGGTCGTCGGTTCCGGTTCCCAGATTTTCGCATCGCCGGCGCCGGGAAGATGGGCGATCGCCCGGTATTCGGTGGCCATCGCCACCCAGTCGCCGGTCTCGGCCAGCACCGCATGCTTGCAGGCAATGGGATCGCGCACCACCGCGAAGCCGTCGGCGGTTCCGACCAGGAACGTGTAGAAGCCGTCGAGGTCCCTGATGCCGTCTTCCAGCGCCTGCTTCAGCGAAGCGCCGCTGCGCAGCTTCCAGGTCATGTAGGCCGCCGCCACTTCGGTGTCGTTCTCGGTCTGGAATTCCATGCCTTCCTTCTTGAGGTTTTCGCGCAGGCGGTTGTGATTGGAAAGCGAGCCGTTGTGCACCAGGCAGAGATCGGCGCCGGTGGCGAAGGGGTGCGAGCCCGCCGTGGTCACCGCACTTTCGGTCGCCATGCGCGTGTGGCCGATGATGTGGGTGCCCCGGGCCTCGTCGAGATCGAACTTGTCATAGACATTGGCCGGCAGGCCCACTTCCTTGAAGATTTCGATGGTGTGGCCGGAGCCCACGACCCGCACTTTCGGATGCCGTGTTTTCAGCCATTTCACCACCGCCTCTTCCTTCGCGTTGGTCACCAGGATGCAATGGTTGCCGATCTTCTTGATCGTGGCCTCGCATTTGAGCGCCCGCTCGAGACCGGTGTCGATCTTTTTCCAGTCGTAATTCGCATCGTCATGGGCGAGCGAGAATTTGATCTGGTTTTTCTTCACCGGATTGCGATAGATGGCGACTCCCGCCGAGTCAGGCCCGCGGTTGGTCATCTCGATGATCATCGGCTTGAACATGGCCCCGAGCTTGCCCTGCAGCTTGGGGTTCTTGAGATAGAGTCCGACAATCCCGCACATGGGCGATCACCTCTTCTGCGACAATCCGCAGAGCCATATCAGGACGTAGAGCGCATTTCAACTGTGAGGAACTATTTTTTCACCGGGGGAATGGCCGCCAGGCAAGGGGATGCTTGACCATGTCCCGGTCCATGGTCACCAGTTGCATATTTTCAGCAGCACAGACGCCGAGGAGCAACCGGTCGAAAGGATCATGCGTCCGGATTTCTGGGCCGATTTCGGCCAAGATGTGCGCCGCCGTGATCGGCAACAGGGGAACCGAAGCCGCGCCCAGCATATCAGGCCATTTCTCGACCGTGCGGACAAGCGGCAATTTTCCTATCCGCGACTTGATGGCAGCCTCCCAAAGACTAACCGCGCTGACGTTGACGTTCGTCAGATCTACGAGAGCGGGGTGAGGTTCTGGTTCTCCGAGACCGCCAAGCCTGAGCCCGATCAGCTCGATCACAAAGTGCGTATCGAGCAGCAATTTCACTTGTCGGATAGCGGAAGCGGTTTCAGCAGGAAATCTTCCGGCAGCGGATCATCGAAATCTTCCGGGATATACTCGACAATTTTGGTAATGCCGTGGGCTTTCTTGTAGGCCGCGAGTGCTTCCCAATTGATTCCGCCCTTTTTCGGCGCGCTGGGACCGATCTGCGCCACCGGCTTGCCGTGGCGGGTCAAAGTCACGATCTCACCTGCCTCGGCGCGGCGCACGAGCTCGGGCAATTTGTTCTTGGCCTCTTTGATTGAAACATCCATGGTCAAGAAAGTAGCCACCGGTAGCTACTTTGTCAATCATTCCTCGCGCCGGTAGGAAATCACCGACAAGTACCGGATCGGCAGCTTGCGCAGCTCCTCCGGCCCGTGGGGCGCGTCGGCGTCGAAGAACAGGGCGTCGCCCGGATGCATGTCATAGGTCTTGCCGCCGTGCCGGTAGACCACATTGCCCTCCAGCATATAGAGGAATTCGAGCCCGGCATGCTGGAAGGTGGGGAAGACATCTGACTCTTTCGTCAAGGTAATCATATAGGGCTCGACCATCACCGGCCCATGCGGGCTGTGGCCCAACAGCTGATACTGGTGGCCGGCCCTGGTGCCGCGCCGCTCGATGGTCAGTCCCTGCCCCGCCTTGACGAAGCTCGCATCGCGGATTTCCTCGAAGCCCCGGAACATCGCCGTGACCGGCACCTGCAGGGCGCGCCCCAAGGCCTGCA
Source organism: Hyphomicrobiales bacterium (assembly GCA_052386315.1). Lineage (GTDB taxonomy): Bacteria > Pseudomonadota > Alphaproteobacteria > Rhizobiales > Aestuariivirgaceae > Aestuariivirga. The sequence continues at coordinate 27,173 of JBQTKG010000001.1, read as the reverse complement.
GCGAGGCAAGCGACGGTGAAGTGGCGCCGTTCTCGATCTTCGACAGCATGCCGGCCGACATATCCGCCGCCTTGGCAAGTTCTGAAATGGTGAGCCCAAGTTTTTCCCGGAAACGCTTGACCTCGCGCCCGATCGCCTCTTCCAGCAGCTTGCTTTGCGACGCCGCCGTTCCATGCGGCTCCTGATAGGGCAACTTCCTTGCCTTCCTCCCGCCTGCCGGCTTGTCCATAGTGGGAAACCTCCCGAATGGGCTTTCATAGGACCGATGGCCGCCAAGCTCAACGCTCGCCATTGCGCGGCTAGCGGCCCCGCAGCTAATCTGGCCGCCAAAGAGGACATCAATGACCGGCAGACACGCCTGCGATCCGCTGACGGCGGAGGAGATTGCCGTGGCCGCCAAGGCGGTGCGGGACCATGCGGGCCTCGATGCTGGCGCCTGGTTCGAGACCATCGCCCTCGATGAGAGCGACAAGGCCAGGCTTCTCGCCGGCGATCCCGCAACCCGCCATGCCTATGTCTGCTGTTATGAGCCCTCGTCCAACCGCACCTTCAATGGCCTGGTCGATCTGGCGCGGGGCAAATTGCAGGACTGGCGCCATGTTCAAGGCGTCCAGGCCCGCATCGTCATCGACGAATTCGCCGAGGGCGGCCGCATCGCCAAGGCCGACCCCGCCTTTCAGGAGGCCTGCCGTAAGCGCGGCATCGCCGATCTGGACAAGGTTCTGGTCGAGCCCTGGGCGGCCGGAAATTTCGGCATTGCCGGGGAGGAGGGCGAACGCCTCGCTTATGGCCGCTGCTGGGTCGCCAATGACGCGGGCGACAATCCCTATGGGCGGCCGATCGCCAATCTGCATCCGGTGATCGACCTGCGCCGCCGCCGCCTCGTCCGCATCGACGATTTCGGCGTCGTGCCGCTGCCCCCCGATTCCGCCCCGATCGAACTGACGGACGGCTTGCGCCGCGACGTGAAGTCACTGGAGATCGCCCAGCCGGATGGCCCAAGCTTCACGGTCAAAGGCCAGGAAGTGCGCTGGCAGAAATGGCGCCTGCGCGTCGGCTTCAACGTCCGCGAGGGCTTGATCCTCCACGACATCGGCTATGAGGACCAGGGCCGCTTGCGCTCCATCATGCACCGCGCCTCGCTCGCCGAAATGGTCGTGCCCTATGGCGATCCGACACCGGGCTCCTTCCGCCGCAACGCCTTCGATCTCGGCGAATACGGCATCGGCTCGCTGCTCGATTCCCTGAGTCTCGGCTGCGATTGCCTCGGCGACATCCATTATTTCGACGTCTGCTCCCATGACTGGCACGGCCAGCCCCGGCCGATCGCCAACGCCATCTGCATGCACGAGGAGGACGTGGGGCTCTTGTGGAAATTCGGCGATTGGGCAAAGCCGGAGCAGGCGCTTCGCGCCCGTTCCCGCCGCCTGGTGATTTCCGCCCTCGCCACCATCGGCAATTATGTCTACGGCCTGTTCTGGTATTTCTATCAGGATGGCACCATCGGCATCGAAGTGAAGGCAACAGGCATTCCCTTGCCCTCGGCCATTGAAGACGGCGCGGTTTCGCCATGGGCCGCGGCCATGGACGATGGCATCGAAGGCAGCGCGCATCAGCATTCCTTCTCTTTCCGCTTCGACATGGCGGTGGATGGACCGCTGAATGCCCTGCGCGAAGTGAATGCCGAGCGCCTGCCCATGGGCCCCGGCAATCCCTATGGCAATGCGCTGCGCACCTCGGTGACGCCGCTCAACAGCGAGCGCCAGGCCCAGCGCAACATGAATCTGGAATCCGCCCGCTTCTGGCAGGTTATCAATCCCAATGTGATCAACCGCTATGGCCAGCCGGTTGCCTACAAGCTGGTGCCGGGGACGAATGCCACGCCTTTCCTCGATCCCGAGGCGCCGGTGGCCAAGCGCGCCGAATTCATGTTCAGGCATTTCTGGGCCACCCGCTATGCCCCGGGCGAACTCTACCCCGCCGGCTGGTTTCCTAATCAGCATGCCGGCGGTGACGGCATCGGCGCCTGGACCAAGGCCGACCGCAATCTCGAGAACGAAAATGTCGTCGTGTGGTACACACTCAACTACCACCATGTCTGCCGCCCCGAGGACTGGCCGGTGCAGCCCGTCGTTTATGCCTCCTTCCACTGGATGCCGGCCGGATTTTTCGAGCGCAATCCGGCCCTCGACGTGCCGCCGCCGGCGCCCAAATCCTGCTGCTGAACAGCGCCCTTCCTCTTGTATTTCGCACCTGCACACAGCATAAGTGCGCCCTCAAAACGGGATCGTCCATGTCCACACCACGCCTGACCCATCTGCAGCGGCTGGAGGCCGAGAGCATCCACATCATCCGCGAGGTCGCCGCCGAGTGCGAAAAACCGGTGATGCTTTATTCGATCGGCAAGGATTCGGCCGTCATGCTGCATCTCGCCATGAAGGCCTTCCATCCCGCCAAGCCGCCCTTTCCGCTGATGCATGTCGATACCCGCTGGAAGTTCCGCGACATGATCGCCATGCGCGACGCGACGGCGAAGAAGCTCGGGCTCGATCTGATCGTCTATGTCAATCCCGAGGGCGCCGCCAAGGACGTCAACCCCTTCGACCACGGCTCGGCGCTGCACACCCAGATCATGAAGACCGACGCCCTCAAGCAGGCCCTCGACAAGTACGGTTTCGACGCGGCCTTCGGCGGCGCCCGGCGCGACGAGGAAAAGTCCCGCGCCAAGGAGCGCATTTTCTCGTTCCGCGACACGCGGCACCGCTGGGACCCGAAGAACCAGCGCCCGGAACTGTGGAACCTCTACAACGCCCGCAAGAACAAGGGCGAATCGATCCGCGTCTTCCCTCTGTCGAACTGGACCGAACTCGACATCTGGCAATACATCCATCTCGAGAACATCGCCATCGTGCCGCTCTATTTCGCGGCCGTTCGCCCGGTGGTCTGGCGCGACGGCCAGATGATCATGGTGGACGACGATCGCATGCGGCTCAATCCCGGCGAAAAACCCGAGATGCGCAAGATCCGCTTCCGCACGCTGGGCTGCTATCCATTGACCGGCGCCATCGAATCGAACGCCACCTCGCTCCTCGACATCGTCGAGGAAATGCTGGTCGCCACTTCCTCCGAACGCCAGGGCCGGGTCATCGACAAGGACCAGGCCGCCTCCATGGAGAAGAAGAAGCAGGAGGGCTATTTCTAGAGCATCATCCGCAAAAGTGCGCAGCGGTTTTGCGACAAGATGATGCGACAGGAAATGACATGAACATGAATCACAGATATTCCATCGGGGATTTCGGCTAATGGCCCGTTTCATCGAATTCACCGGCGGCGACGTCGAGGCCTATCTGCGTTCGCAGGAGAACAAGGACCTCTTGCGTTTCATCACCTGCGGTTCCGTCGACGACGGCAAGTCCACCTTGATCGGCCGCCTGCTCTATGAAGCGAAGATGCTGTTCGAGGACCAGTTGACGGCGCTCGAGGCCGACTCGAAGAAGATGGGCACCCAGGGCGGCAATCTCGATTTCGCCCTGCTCGTCGACGGACTCGCCGCCGAGCGCGCGCAGGGCATCACCATCGATGTCGCCTATCGCGCCTTCACCACCGGCAAGCGCAAATTCATCGTCGCCGACACGCCGGGCCACGAGCACTATACCCGCAACATGGCGACCGGCGCCTCGACCGCCGATCTCGCCGTCATCCTCATCGACGCCCGCAAGGGTGTGCTCATCCAGACGCGGCGCCACACCTTCATCGCAACGCTTCTCGGCATTGGGCACCTGGTCGTCGCCGTCAACAAGATGGACTTGGTGCACTACGATCGTGGGGTCTTCGAGAGGATCGAAAGCGATTATCGCGCCTTTGCCGCGAGCATCGGCGCCAGCGATGTCGCCTGCATTCCGCTATCGGCGCTGGTGGGCGACAACGTCGTCGAACCGTCGGCGTCCATGCCCTGGTATCACGGGCCGGCACTGATGGCCCATCTTGAGACCGTGGCCGTCGGCGACGATCTCGACACCCGCCCCTTCCGCATGCCGGTGCAATGGGTCAATCGTCCGGACCAGAACTTCCGCGGCTTTTCCGGCACCGTCGTCAGCGGCACCGTGCGCCCCGGCGATGCCATCAAGGTTCTGCCTTCGGCCCGGACATCAACGGTCGAGCGCATCGTCACCTATGACGGCGATCTCGCTGTGGGCGTTGCCGGCCAGTCGCTCACCGTGACACTCAAGGACGAGATCGACATAAGCCGCGGCGACGTGATCTGTGCCGCCGCCGATCCGGTCGAGGCTTCGGACCAGTTCGAGGTGGACCTGTTGTGGATGGGCGACGAGCCCATGCTGCCGGGCCGGCCCTACGTCATCAAGGCCGGCACCAGGCAGGTGCCGGGTTCGCTCGATGCCCTGAAACACAAGGTCAACGTCAATACCATGGAGCATGTGGCGGCGAAGACGCTGGAGCTCAACGAGATCGGCGTCTGCAATCTCGAGCTCGACGCGCCCATAGCCTTTACGCCCTATGCCGAAAACCGCCATCTCGGCTCCTTCATCGTCATCGACCGTTTCAGCAACAACACCGTCGGCATGGGGCTGATCAGGTTCGCGCTGCGCCGCGCCGCCAACATCCACTGGCAGGCGGTCGACGTGCACAAGGACTCGCGCGCCGCCAAGGCCGGGCAGAAGCCCGCCGTGCTGTGGTTCACGGGGCTTTCCGGGGCGGGCAAATCGACCATCGCCAACCTCGTCGAGAAGAAGCTCCACGCCAGCAGCCACATGACCTATCTGCTCGACGGCGACAACGTGCGCCACGGCCTCAACCGCGATCTGGGCTTCACCGATGCCGACCGGGTGGAGAACATCCGCCGCGTCGCCGAAGTCTCGCGGCTGATGGTCGATGCCGGCCTTATCGTGCTCGTCTCCTTCATTTCGCCGTTCCGCTCCGAGAGGCTGATGGCGCGCGAGCTGGTCGAGGCGGGAGAATTCGTCGAGATTTTCGTCGACACGCCGCTCGCCGAAGCCGAAAGGCGCGATGTGAAAGGCCTTTACGCCAAGGCGCGGCGCGGCGAGATCAAGCACTTCACCGGCATCGATTCCGCCTATGAGCAGCCGGAGAACCCGGAAATCCACCTCGACACCACCAGGCTCTCCGCCGAAGCCGCCGCCGAGCGGATCGTCGCCTATCTCGGCCAGAACGGCCGGCTGTCGAAGGCTTAGGGTGCTGCATTGTTTCGTCACCGCCCTTGAGTATGCTGGCGGGCCACACCATTTGTGCATGCTTCAAACCTGACCCGCTGCCGCACCATGCCCCCCATCGTCTCCGTCGCCAACCTGTCAAAGACCTATGCCTCGGGCTTCAGGGCCCTGAAGCACATCGATCTCGACATCAAGCGCGGCGAAATCTTCGCCCTTCTCGGTCCCAATGGCGCCGGCAAGACGACGCTCATCAGCATCATCTGCAGCACCGTGCGGCCGAGTGAAGGCACGATTCTCGTCGGCGGCTACGATATTCTGCGCGACTATCGCGCCGCCCGCATCCAGATCGGCCTTGTGCCGCAGGAGCTGCTGATCGCGGCTTTCGAGAGCGTCTGGGCAACCGTCTCCTTCACCCGCGGCCTGTTCGGCATGAAACCCGATCCCGCCCATATCGAGAAGGTGCTGAAAGACCTGTCGCTGTGGGACAAGAAGGACGACAAGGTCGTCACTCTCTCCGGCGGCATGAAGCGGCGGGTGATGATCGCCAAGGCTCTCGCCCATCAACCGCAAGTCCTGTTCCTCGACGAGCCGACCGCCGGCGTGGATGTCGAACTGCGCCGCGACATGTGGCAATTGGTGCGGAATCTGCGCGACTCGGGCGTCACCATCATACTCACCACCCACTACATCGACGAAGCCGAGGAAATGGCCGACCGCATCGGCGTCATCAACAGGGGCGAGATCATTCTTATCGAGAATAAAGCCGAACTCATGCGCAAATTGGGCCGCAAGCAGATGACGCTGCATTTGCCGAAGAAGCTCGCAAGGCTGCCAAAAGGCCTTGCCGCGCACGGATTGGAACTGGCGCGGAACGGCAATGAGCTCGTCTATACCTACGATACCGACGCCGCACGCACCGGCATCGCCGCGCTGTTCGCCGATCTCGGCAAGGCCGGTGTGCGCTTCACCGACATCGAGACGCGGCAGAATTCGCTCGAGGAAATTTTCATCGACCTGGTGAGGGAGCGGACATGAACTTCCAGGCCATCCGCGCCATTTACTTGTTCGAAATGGCCCGCACCTTCCGCACCCCGGCCCAGAGCATCCTGTCGCCGGTTCTGTCGACGTCGCTCTATTTCGTGGTTTTCGGCTCGGCCATCGGCTCGCGCATTCCGGAGATCGGCGGCGTCAGTTACGGTGCCTTCATCGTCCCGGGGCTCATCATCCTGTCGGTCCTGACCCAAAGCCTGTCCAATGCCTCGTTCGGCATATATTTTCCGCGCTTCACCGGAACCGTCTTCGAGATTCTGTCGGCGCCGGTCTCTTCCGTCGAAATTGTCATCAGTTTCGTCGGCGCCGCGGCTTCCAAATCGGTCATGCTGGCGCTGCTCATTCTGGCCACCGCCTGGTTCTTTGTCGACCTCCATATCGCCCACCCGGTGTACATGATCCTGTTCATCGTGCTCAGCGCCACAACCTTCAGCCTGCTCGGATTCATCATCGGCATCTGGGCCGAAAGCTGGGAAAAGCTGGAACTGGTCCCGACGCTGATCGTCACTCCGCTCACTTTTCTCGGCGGCAGTTTCTATTCGATCGACATGCTGCCGCCGGCCTGGCAGACGGTCAGCCTGTTCAATCCGGTGGTCTATCTGGTTTCCGGCCTGCGCTGGAGTTTCTTCGGCATCTCCGACGTCCATGTGGTGGCGAGCCTCTTGATCGTCGCGGCGTTCCTCGCCCTGTGCCTCGCCATCGTCGCGTGGATGTTGCGCACCGGCTACAAGCTCAAGCCCTGAGCCCACCCCGACGCGGATCGGGCACTTCCAGCCGGTAAAGCAACCCATCTCCTCGCCTCGAGGCCCGGCTTCGCCTTCGGCGAAGCTCCCCGGCATTTTTCGGCAAGTCTGAAAAAATATATTGACCATCGTTCAATTTAACGCTGGATATATTGAACAATGATTAATTGACGTGCCGGGAGGGTTTCGATGCCGCATGCCGTCCGCAACCTTACGCTTCTGACCCTGGCCGCCGCCTTGGCGGTAACCCTGCCCCTGCAGGCGCTGCAACGGCAACCGCCGTCCATTGCCAGTGATGCCTATGCCGATGCCCGCTCGCGCGCCGCCGCGGACTACATCGCCGAAACCGTCAGCTCCATAGGAATGCAGGCGCGTTAAGAGGCCGGGGACAATCGATGGCAAGTCATCGGCGGAAGCCTGGCGCGTTTTCCCGAAAAGTGGAATCGCTTTTCGGACAAGAAAACGCGCCAGGCCGATAATCTGGCGCATGTTCTTGCCGCCAAAGTGTGTACACTTTGGCGGAACATGCGCTAGCGGCAGCCGAGTTCCGCCAGCAGCCCGGGCACGAAGCCGTCCACCGCGCCCGCCTCGATCAGACCCGCCATCTTCTCGATATCGCCGGCGAATTCGCGGTCGGTATCGCGCCGCGCCGCCTTGCTCCGGATCAGCCGGTGCGCGGTTTCGATTGCCGCCGAGGATTGCAGCGGCCGCCGGAACTCGATGCCTTCCGCCGCCGCCATCAGCTCGATCGCCACGATGCGCGCGAGGTTGGCGTTCATCGGCAGGAGCCGCCGCGCCGCGTGCGTCGCCATCGAGACGTGATCCTCCTGATTGGCCGAGGTGGGTGCCGAGTCGACCGAAGCCGGATGCGACATCTGCTTGTTCTCGCTCATCAGCGCGGCGGCGGTGCATTGCGCCACCATGAAGCCGGAATTGAGACCGGGATTGCGGATGAGGAAGGGCGGCAGCAGCGAGATCGAACTGTCGATCAGCGCCGCGATCCGCCGTTCGCTCAGCGAACCCATTTCGGCGGCCGCCATCGCCATCATGTCGGCGGCGAAGGCCACGTGCTCGGCGTGGAAATTGCCGCCCGACAGCACCGCGCTATCCTCGGCGAAGACCAAGGGATTGTCGGAAACGCCATTGGCCTCGATGGTCAGCATCCGCGCCGCCTGGGCTAGCAGATCGAGACAGGCGCCCATCACCTGCGGCTGGCAGCGGAATGAATAGGGATCCTGCACCCGGTCGTCGTTGGCAAGATGCGAGGCGCGGATGGCGCTGCCTTGCAGCAGGCGCCGGTAATGGGACGCCGCCAGCTTCTGGCCGGGATGCGGCCGGAGATCGTGGATGCGCGGATCGAAGGGCGTATCCGATCCCATGATCGCATCGACCGACATGGCGCCTGCCAGAATGGCGGCGGCGGCGTTTCGTTCGGCGGCGATCAGTCCGCAGAGCGCCAGGGCGGTTGAAACCTGTGTGCCGTTGAGCAGCGCCAACCCCTCTTTGGGGCCGAGCGCCACCGGCGCCAAGCCTGCGGCCTGCATGGCCTCGCCGCCGGAAACGCGCGCACCCTCGACCAGCGCTTCGCCCTCGCCGATGAGAACCAAGCTCAGATGCGCCAGCGGTGCGAGATCGCCGGAAGCGCCCACCGATCCCTGTCCCGGAATGATCGGCAAAATATCCGCATCGATCAGGGCGGCCAGCGCCTCCATGGCGGCGAGCGAAATGCCGGAAGCTCCCTGCGCCAGGGCATTGAGCTTGAGGAGCAGGACGAGCCGCGCCACCGCGGGCGCCAGCGGCTGGCCCACGCCCGCCGCATGCGAGCGCACGATATTGACCTGCAGCGCGGAGAGATCGGCGGCGGCGATGCGCGTCTTGGCAAGCTTGCCGAAGCCGGTATTGACACCATAGATCGCCTCACCCGTGGTGATGAGCCGCGCCACCGTCTCGGCACTGCGCCTGATTAGGGCTCGCGCCTTTTCCGTCAGTTCGACCTTGATGGGCCCCGCCAATGCGGCGCGGACCTCGCCGAGCGACAGGGGCGCCTCTCCGATCCTGATCATGGCGACAATCTCCCAACCGCGGCGCGAAAGCCCGCCTGGATTTCCTCTTCGCGGACATGGTGCCGGTCCTTGACCACATGCTTGCCCGCCACCAAGACATCCTTGACGCAAGCATTGCCGCCGGAAAAAATCCAGCTGTCGAGGACGCTGTCGCCGCCGCGGCCGATGAGGGCGGGATGATCGGCATCGAGCACGGCGATATCGCCGCGGTATCCCGGCGCCAGCGCGCCCACCTTCTGCGCCGTGGCCTTGGCGCCGCCGCTGAGCGCTGCATCGAATAGCGTCCGCCCCGTCGATGCTCCGGGGCCCGAGGCCAGCGCATTGCGGGTCAAGTCGCGCAGGCGCTGGGAATACTCCAGCATGCGCAAGTCTTCCGCCGGCGAGACCGAAATGTGGCTGTCGGAACCGATGGCGATGGCGCCGCCCGCCTTGAGATAGGGCTCGGCCGGGAAAATGCCGTCGCCGAGATTGGCTTCGGTGGTGGGGCACAGGCCTGCCACCGCGCCCGACTTCGCCAGGCGCGCCGTTTCCGCCGCCGTCATGTGGGTGGCGTGAATGGCGCACCAGCGCGGCGAAACATCGAAACTGTCGAGCAGCAAGTCGACCGGCCGGCGCGCGCCCCAGGCGAGGCAGTCGTCAACCTCCTTCACCTGCTCGGCCACATGAATGTGGATCGGCGCCTGAGGATCGATGGCGGCGATTACCGTCTTGAGCAATTCCGCGGTCACCGCCCGCAGGCTGTGCGGCGCGATGCCGAGCCGGCGCAGCCGATGACCGCTGCACACACGGTCGAGCGTCTCGTGGATGCGCAGGAAACCATCGGCGCCGTTGACGAAGCGCCGCTGGCCCGGCGTTGCGGCCTGGCCGCCGAAGCCGCTGTAATTGTAGAGTGCCGGCAGCATGGTGATGGCGATGCCCGCCTGTTCGGCGGCTCCGATGCAGCGCAGCGAAAGCTCGGCCGGCTCGCCATAGGGCGTTCCGTCCGGCTGGTGGTGCAGATAGTGGAACTCCCCCACTACCGAAAAGCCGCTCTTCAGCATCTCGACATAAACTTGAGCGGCGACCGCCCCCAGATCGTCCGGCCCGAGTTTGAGGGTAAAGCCGTACATCGCTTCCCGCCAGGTCCAGAAACTGTCGGCGCCCGGTCCCGCCCGCTCGGCCAGCCCGGCCATCAAGCGCTGGTGCGCATGGGAATGCACATTGGCCAGGGCCGGAATGGCGATCCCCTTGATTTTATCACCGGATTTCGAGTTTGCCGTAACCCTCTCGATGCCCCCGTCAGAGCCGATGCCGACGCTCACGTCGTCCTGCCAGCCCTGTGGCGTAAGCGCCGAGGAGAAATGAAATTTCGTGCTTTGCATGCGCCGGAGTATACTGTATATACAACCTTATACAAGTTGTTTTGCACATGCTCCTGACAAATCTCCAACTGGCAACCATGACCGGCGGCTACGGCCTCATCGCCGATGCCGCCATCCGCATCGACGGCCAAACCATTGCCTGGGTAGGCCGGCGCCCGGCGGCGCCGGAGGGCGATGCCATCGATTGCGGCGGCCGGCTCGCAACCCCCGGACTGATCGATTGCCATACCCATCTGGTTTATGGCGGCAACCGCGCCAACGAGTTCGAAATGCGCTTGAACGGCCTTTCCTACACCGAGATCGCCAAGGCCGGCGGCGGTATCGCCGCCACCGTGCGCGCCACGCGGGCGGCTGCCGAAGAAGAGCTGCGCCGGACCGCTCTCAAGCGCCTCGACAGCCTCCTGGCCGAAGGCGTCACCACCGTCGAGATCAAGTCCGGCTACGGCCTCGATGTCGAGACCGAGTTGAAGATGCTGCGGGTTGCCCGCGGGCTTTCCGCCTCCCGCCCCGTCGATGTCGTCACCTCCTTTCTCGGCGCCCATGCCTTTCCGCCGGAATACCGCGACAACCGCGCCGGCTATGTAGAGCTCGTCTGCAAGCAGGCGCTGCCCGCCGTTGCCGCTGCGGGACTGGCCGACGCGGTCGACGGCTTTTGCGAGGGCATCGCCTTTTCGGTCGCCGAAATGGAGCAGGTCTTCGCGGCCGCCAAAACTCTCGGCCTGCCGGTCAAGCTCCATGCCGAGCAGCTCTCCAATCTGGGCGGCGCCAAGCTGGCGGCTCGCTACAAGGCCCTTTCGGCCGATCACATCGAATATCTCGACGAAGACGGTGTCGCCGCCATTGCCGCCTCCGGTACGGTGGCCGTGCTGCTCCCCGGCGCCTTCTATTACCTGCGCGAGAAGCAGTCGCCGCCCGTCGCCGCGCTCCGTTCACACAAGGTTCCCGTCGCCATTGCAACCGATCTCAACCCAGGATCGTCACCTGTTCACTCTTTGCTCTCCACCATGAACATGGCCTGCGTACTTTTCGGCCTGACGCCGGAGGAAGCCCTACTCGGTATTACCGCCCACGCCGCCCGCGCCCTGGGGTTCATGGACCGCGGCCGCGTGGCCCCCGGCCTCAAGGCCGATCTGGCGCTGTGGGATGTCGGGCGCCCCGGCGATCTCGCCTACCCCTTGGGTTTCAACCCGCTGGCCGCCGTCATCCGCAATGGTGAGCTCGTGCGGGGCAGTCTCCCATGAACGAGGCTCAACCCCTCTATGCCAAGGTCAAGGATCACATCCTCGGCCATATCCGCTCCGGCGCCTGGGCGCCCGGCGCCAGGGTTCCATCCGAGAACGAACTGGTCGAAAGTTTCGGCATCAGCCGCATGACCGCCAACCGGGCGCTCCGCGAATTGGCCGCCGACGGCTATCTCGCCCGGGTGCCCGGCGTCGGCACCTTCGTGCGCCAGCCGCCGGCGCGCTCGAGCCTCGTTGAACTTCGCAACATCGCCGAGGAGGTCGCCGCCCGCGGTCATCGCTATACTTCGCGCCTGGTCGCCCGCGAAGAAGTGACGGCGAGCCCCGCACTTGCCGAGGAGTTCGAGAGGAAGGCGCCGCAGCGCCTCTTCCATGTCGTCATTGTGCATGAGGACAACGGCGTCCCCGTCCAGCTCGAGGACCGTTATGTGAACCCGTTCATGGTGCCGGCCTTCATGGGTCAGGATTTCACCGCGACGACGCCCACCGCCTATCTCATCGCCGCCGTTCCCGTCGATGAGCTTGAACACACCGTCGAGGCGATGATGCCCGATCTCCGGCAGCGCAAGCTCCTCGACATGCCGCATGCCGAACCCTGCCTGGCGCTGCATCGCCGTTCATGGTGCAAGACCCATGTGGTGACGGTTGCCACCCTCACCTATCCCGCCAGCCGTTATGCCCTCCACAGCCGCTACAAGACCGGCGCCCGGGGCACGCTCTCACAGTAGGAATCCGACATGAATACCCGCCGCGACAACTCGCGCCGCATCAAGTCGCCCGCCGGCAGCCAGATCACCGCCAAGTCCTGGCTCACCGAAGCGCCGCTCCGCATGCTGATGAACAATCTCGATCCGGATGTTGCCGAACGGCCCGAGGAACTCGTCGTTTATGGCGGTATCGGCCGGGCGGCGCGCAATTGGGAAGCCTTCGACCGTATCGTGGCGGGGTTGCGCTCGCTCGAAGCCGACGAAACCCTGCTCGTCCAGTCGGGCAAGCCGGTCGGCATCTTCCGCACCCACAAGGATGCGCCCCGCGTGCTCATCGCCAATTCCAATCTGGTGCCGCACTGGGGCACCTGGGACCATTTCAACGAGCTCGATCGCAAGGGCCTGATGATGTACGGCCAGATGACGGCGGGCTCCTGGATCTATATCGGCACCCAGGGCATCGTGCAGGGCACCTATGAGACCTTCGCCGAAGTGGGCCGCAAGCATTATGAAGGAAAGCTCAAGGGCAAATGGTTCCTGACCGCGGGGCTGGGCGGCATGGGCGGCGCCCAGCCGCTCGCCGCCACCATGGCCGGCGCCTCGATGATCGCCATCGAATGCCAGCCTTCACGCATCGACATGCGCCTGCGCACCCGCTACCTCGACACCCAGGCGAAAACCATCGGCGAAGCACTCGAAATCGTCGATCGCTCCCACAAGCAGGGCAAGCCCGTCTCCGTCGGCCTTCTCGGCAATGCGGCGGAGCTTCTCCCGGAATTCGTGCGACGCGGCATCAGGCCCGACGCCTTGACCGACCAGACCTCGGCCCATGATCCGGTGAACGGCTATCTGCCTGCCGGCTGGACGCTGGCCCAGTGGGAGGAAAAGCGCCTCTCCGATCCGCAAGCCGTGAAGGCAGCCGCCATGGCCTCCATGAAGGTTCATGTTCATGCAATGCTCGACTTCTATCACCGGGGCGTGCCCACCCTCGATTACGGCAACAACATCCGCCAGATGGCGCTGGAAATGGGCCTCAAGAACGCCTTCGACTTTCCGGGCTTCGTCCCCGCCTATATCCGCCCCCTGTTCTGCCGCGGCATCGGCCCCTTCCGCTGGGCGGCGCTGTCGGGCAATCCGGAAGACATTTACAGGACCGACCGGCGGGTCAAGGAACTGATTCCGCACGATCCGCATCTGCACAACTGGCTCGACATGGCGAGGGAGCGCATCGCCTTCCAGGGCCTGCCCGCCCGCATCTGCTGGGTGGGCTTGGGGCAACGCCATCGCCTGGGGCTTGCCTTCAACGCGATGGTCCGCAATGGCGAAGTCGAGGCTCCCATCGTCATCGGCCGCGATCACCTCGATTCGGGCTCCGTTGCTTCGCCCAACCGCGAGACCGAAGCCATGCTCGACGGCTCCGATGCCGTCTCCGACTGGCCGCTGCTCAATGCGCTGCTCAACACGGCGAGCGGCGCCACCTGGGTGTCGATCCATCACGGCGGCGGCGTCGGCATCGGCTATTCGCAGCATGCCGGCATGGTGGTGGTTGCCGACGGCACCGAGGATGCCGCTCGCCGCCTCGAGCGCGTCTTGTGGAACGACCCGGCCTCGGGCGTCATGCGCCATGCCGATGCCGGTTACGACATCGCGGTGGACTGCGCGCGGGAGCAGGGCCTGAAGCTGCCGGGCATTACCATGTGAAAACCCCGGCGGTTTCGAACCCATCCCGCGCCAGCTACTCCATCCCCGCCAGCCTGAGGCCTTCGATGTAGCGGTCGAGCAACGGCTTCTCCATGAACTTGAGGCCGTCGGCGATCGCCGCAAGCGTCATGGGCGGGCGGAGATAGACGAATTTCTCCAGCGCGTCCCTGGCGCCGGGCAAGTCGCCGGCCTGGGCGCGGTAGGAGGCGAGGTCGCGATAGGGCCAGGTCAGTCCCGGCCGTTCGTCGAGCACCAGTTGCGGATAGCGCACGGCCTCCTCGTAGCGGCCAGCGGCGAAATGGGCCAGCCCGATGCCGCCGTGGATATTGAAGGCGAAGGGATCGAGCGGGGAGAGCCGTTCGGCCCGGGCGAAGCAGGTGAGCGCCTCATCCGGGCGGCCGGTATAGATCAGGCCGAAGCCCCGCCGCATCCAGGCCCAGGCATGATTGGGATCGGCGCGCAGCGCGCGGTCGACGAAGCCGAGCCCCCGCCTGGCATTGCCTTCCAGGAGCATGATGGCGGTGGCGAGCGCGGTCAGGCCCGTCGCGTCCTCGCCGGTATGGCGCGCCGCCGTCTCGATCAAACGCAAGCCCTTCTGGCGTTCGCTTTCGAAATCCCCGGTCCAGTTATAGACGATCTGCTGGGCATGCGCCCAGGCGCACAGCGCCGCGGCGAGGCCATAGTGCGGATCGAGCAGCAGGGCCTGTTCGAGCAGGGCGATGGCCTCCGGGTTCTCGTGCATGCGGTGGGCCCACAGATGAGGGAGCGAGCGCATGACCAGATCGTAGGCCTCGAGATTGCCCGGCCGCTTCAACCGCGCCCGTTCGATTTCGGCCTTGCGCACCGAGGGGTAGACCGCGCCCGCCACCATTTCGGCGATGCGGTCCTGCAGGTCGAAGAGATCGGAGGCCGCGCCTTCCGCCTTGCCGGCCCAGATATGGGTGGCGGTGGCGGCTTCGACCAGCTGCGCGGTAATGCGGATGCGCTCGCCCACCCGCCTGACACTGCCTTCCAGCACATAGCGCACGCCGAGATCGCAGCCCACCTGGCGCACATCGGCGGCGCGGCCCTTGAAGGCGAAGGCCGAATTGCGCGCGATCACCAGAAAGTCGCCGACCCGGGAGAGGGTGGCGGTGATTTCTTCGGTCACGGCATCGGCGAAATAGGCCTGCTCCGGGTCGGCCGACATATTGTCGAAGGCCAGCACCGCCACCGAAGGCCGCATCTCGGGTGCCGCCGCGCGGCCGGCCACGTTGCCATATTCGGCGGCGATGCGCTGCTGGACATTGGCATCGGGGTGCCAGATGAAGATGCGGATGCTGTGGACCACATTCTTCAGCATCTGCGATCCGATATCGCTGAAGCCGAGATCGACCTTGCCGGTGAGATACTCGTGCATCCATTTCGAGATCGCCATGCCGCCGGCCGGCGCGCAGCCCTGGATGCGCACCGCCAGATTGACGCCCTCGCCATAGCGGTCGCCGCCCGACACCATGACATCGGCGAGAATCATGCCAGCCCGCATGGTGAGAGGTTCGCCGCCTCCCGCCAACACCGGCTTGTCATGCAAAGTCCGCTGGATGTGCGCCACCGCCTCGACGGCGGCCACCACGCTCGGGAATTCCGCCAGAATGCCGTCGCCCATGGTCTTGAAGATCGCCCCGCCATAGTCATCGATGGTGGCGCGGACGAGGCCGTCGAAGACCTGCCGGACCGCCGCCAAGGTGGCCGCCTCGCCGCGCTGGATGAGCCGCGTAAAGCCCGCGACATCCAGCGAAACGATGGGGACAAGGCGCCGGTCGGGCTTGTTCATGGTGGGATGGTCTGCACTCGCAGCGCATACGATAGCATGTCCGTGCAGACCCGCAAATTCACGGGCCGGTTACCTCTCAGGCCAGCGCCTGCAGCTCCTTGAGGATGGCGGCCCCCATCTGCGAGGTGGAAGCATTGGCGCTACCGCCGCCGGCAATGTCGCGGGTCCTGATGCCCTTGGCCAGCACCGCGGCGATGGCCTCGTCGATCTTGCCGGCCCATTCGCCGAGGCCCAACGAATAGCGCAGCGCCATGCCGAAGCTGGCGATCATGGCGATCGGGTTGGCGGCTCCGGTTCCGGCGATGTCGGGGGCCGAGCCGTGCACCGGCTCATAGAGCGATTTGCGCCGCCCGGTTTTCTCGTCGGCAGCCCCCAGCGAGGCCGACGGCAGCATGCCAAGCGAGCCGGTCAGCATGGCGGCCACGTCGGAGAGCATATCGCCGAACAGATTGTCGGTGACGATCACGTCATACTGCTTCGGCCAGCGCACCAATTGCATGGCGCAGTTGTCGGCGAGCACGTGTTCGAGCGCGATATCGGAATAATGATCCTTGTGGATGCGGGTGACGACCTCGTGCCACAGCACACCGGTTTTCATCACGTTGCGCTTCTCCGCCGAGGCGACCTTCTTGCGCCGCGAGCGGGCCAACTCGAAGGCGGCCCGCGAAATCCGTTCGATTTCATAAGTGTCGTAGACCTGGGTGTCGACCGCCCGCTTCTGGCCGTTGCCCAAGTCCGTGATGGTCTTGGGCTCGCCGAAATAGACGCCACCCGTCAGTTCACGGACGATCAGTATGTCGAGGCCCTCGACCACCTCGCGTTTCAAGGACGAGGCATCGGCAAGGGCCGGATAGCAGATGGCGGGGCGCAAATTGGCGAACAGGCCCAGCTCCTTGCGCAGCCTGAGCAGCCCCGCCTCGGGGCGCGAGTCATAGGCGACGTTGTCCCATTTCGGCCCGCCGACGGCGCCGAACAGCACCGCGTCGGCGGCCTGGGCACTCGCCATGTCGGCTTCCGAAATGGCCTTGCCATGGGCATCGTAGGCCGAGCCGCCAACCAGGCCGCGGCCGGTCTCGAAGCGGGCGATGCCGGCGGCATTGAACCAAGCGATCAGCGCTTCGACTTCCTTCATCACCTCCGGGCCGATGCCGTCGCCCGGGAGCAGGAACAGATTGTAGGCGGCCATGGATTATCCCGGGAGTTCGATTGTGAGGGATGGGTAGCGGGCCGCCGCGCCGGAGGCAATAAGAACATCATCCCCATCCAATTCCGTCATCCCGGCGAAAGCCGGGACCCATTGATCCGCGTGACGCGATGCGCATCCGTTTTAGTTTTTCCGTGGGTCCCGGCTTTCGCCGGGATGACGCATGGTGGGTGGGAGCAGACTCAACTCGGGTGCAGCCCCCTCAAACCTCCTGCACCCGCATCACCTTGAAGGTGCGCAGGTGCTCGTCCTCGCGGATCGAGACATACTCTCCGGGCTTGAAGGCATGGTCGCCGAAGCGGAAGCCGGTCTCGTCGTCTTCCTCGTCGCTGTGGATGTCGTAGTGGAAGGCCCAGGCGCCGCCGGGCTTGCGGACCAGGTGTCCGATATCGTCGGCCTCGCCGGGGCGGAAGCGCCGCACCCGACAGCGGTCGCGCTCCTTGTGCCATTCCGCCGCATCGATATGGCCGCGCTCGTCCAGCGGCGCGGTGAATTCATAGCCTTGGCCCCGCGAGCCTTCGGGGAAATCATGGTCGCGCGCCAGTTCCAGCCTGATCCTGTTCAGCATGGGCTCCCACCTCAATGCGACATCATCACCGGCCGGTCCTGGCGCTGCAGCATGAAGCGCGTGGCGCCGCCGAAGATGAATTCGGTGAGGCGGCTGTGGCCATAGGCGCCCATGACGATGAGGCCGGCGCCGGTATCGGCGGCACGGCGCAGCAGGGCGTGGCCCGCGTCCTGGCCTTCGGTCGGGTAGCCTTCGGTTTCGGCCTTGACGCCGTGCCGGGCAAGCGTCTCGGCCAGATCGGCGCCCGGAATGCTGCCGCGCAGCCCCGGGTCCTTCTGCGGATCGGCGCGCACGATGCGCACCTTCTTGGCCGCCTTGAGCAGGGGCATGGCATCGAATGCGGCGCGCGCCGCCTCGCGGCCGCCCTCCCAGCCGAGCACCACCTCGCCGAGCGACAGTTTCGCCTCGCCCTTGAAAGGCAGCACGATCACCGGCCGGCCGCTGGCCATGATCGTCTGCTCGACGAAATCGCGTTCGACACCGGTGATCTCGTCGGGATTGGTTGCCGAAACCACGATCACATCGGCGCTGCGGCCATGGGCGATCACCTCGTCGGCGATCACCGGGGTCCGGGCTTCGACGGCTTGGAGGTCGAAATTGAGGCCCTCCTTCTGCATCGCCGTCTCGAAGTCGGTCCGCACCTTGGCGGCATTCTCCTTGAAATAGCTGCGGTTGCCCTCGAAGACCTGGGGGGCGGCCTCGAAGCCGACCGAGGGATAGACCTGCACGGCGGGGATGACATAGAGGCCGGAGATATGGGCCTTGAAGGTGCGGCCCAGAAATACCGCCGCATCGATCAACTGCGGCAGCCGGCCGATCTCGTTCAGCGAGACCATAATCGTCTTGTAGGTCATAGCCCGCGCCCTCCTTGTTACTGGCAAATTGCAGGCGAACCGGCTCGGCGTCCTTGACGCCGATCAATGGCTAAATTCCTCCTGTCCGGCGATTTTGACAAGACGCTGGATGCCGGGAACCTGGATCAGCCGGTTGGAGGCGAGGCTGATCGCCTTGGAAGTCTTGAGCCTGGTGATCTGGCGGCTGACGGTTTCGATGGTGAGGCCGAGGAAATCGGCCATGTCGGCGCGGCTGAGCGGCAGCTCGAAGCTCGCCACGTCGCTGGCCTTCGAGTGGCTGCAGCCGATCATCAGGCTGCGCCTGGCCAGCATCAGCAGGAAGCTTGCCACCTTCTCTTGCGCCGTCTTGCGGCCCAGAAGCAGCATCCACTCGCGCGCCGCGTCGAGTTCGTCGAGGGTGTGCTGGAACAGGCGCTGCTGCAGGCCGGGATATTCGCCGGCCAGGCGCTCGAAGGCAACATGGGGAAAGGTGCAGATTTCCACATCGGTTGCCGCTTCCGCCGTATAGGGACTGGTCTTGCTGTAGGCGCGGCCGAGGAAATCGGGCGCGAACAACAGGCCGACGATCTGCTGGCGTCCGTCGGGCAGCGTCTTGGTGAGCTTGACAGTTCCCGACACCACATTGGCGAAGAATTCGGCCGGCTCCTCGTCGGAAATGATGGTCCGGCCTGCCCGGACTTGTTTACGGCGGGCGACCCGGCCGAGCTTGGCGATCTGCGCTTCGTCCATCGCTCCGCACACGGCCCGATGACGGACCGGACAAAGGTCGCAGCGCTGCACACGTTCCGGCAGAACCAGCGGGGCGGATCCATGCATAGGCCACACTTCCCTCAAACAGCCGTATTTGGAGACTCATAGATAGGTAGCGTCAAGGTTACAAGCAACGGTATGACTGAGCCCGTGCACGGGCCTATTCGGCCGCCTTCAGCGCCATCGGATTGTTCGGGTGAGTGGTCCAGTTGGCGTAGGCGGGATCGATTTTCCGCCCGGTGCGCGGATCGGTGCCGGAGGTCATCCGTTCCATGGTGATGCAATTCTCCACCGGACAGACTTCGATGCAGAGATTGCAGGCCACGCACTCGGCATCGATCACCTCGAAGTGACGCTTGCCCGCCTTTTCCTTCATGATCGCCTGGTGCGAGGTGTCCTCGCAGACGGCATAGCAGCGGCCGCACTTGATGCACAGGTCCTGGTCGATGCGCGCCTTGGTCACGTAATTGAGATTGAGATATTGCCAGTCGGTGACATTGCCGACCGCCTTCCCCCGAAAATCCTCGATCGAGCGATAGCCCTTCTCGTCCATCCAGCGGGCGAGGCCCGATTTCATTTCCTCGACGATGCGGAAGCCATAGGTCATGGCGGCGGTGCACACCTGCACCGTGCCGCAGGAGAGTGCGATGAACTCCGCCGCGTCGCGCCAGGTGGTGATGCCGCCGATCCCGGAAATCGGCAGGCCCGCCATCTCCTTGTCGCGGGCGATCTCGGCCGTCATGTTGAGCGCGATGGGCTTGACCGCCGGGCCGCAATAGCCGCCGTGGCTGCCCTTGCCGTCGATCGTCGGCATTGGCGCGAAATTGTCGAGATCGATCGACACGATCGAACTCAGCGTGTTGATCAGCGACACGGCATCGGCGCCGCCCTTGTTGGCGGCGCGCGCCGGATAGCGGATATCGGTGATGTTAGGGGTGAGCTTGACGATCACCGGCATGCGCGTGTGTTGTTTGCACCAGCGCGCCACCATCTCGATATATTCCGGCACCTGGCCCACCGCCGAACCCATGCCGCGTTCCGACATGCCGTGCGGACAGCCGAAATTAAGCTCGACGCCGTCGGCGCCGGTCTCCTCGACCTGCTTAAGGATGTTCTTCCACGGCTCCTCCTCGCAGGGCACCATGAGCGAGACGACCATGGCCCGGTCCGGCCATTGGCGCTTCACCTTCTTGATTTCGCGGAGATTGACTTCGAGCGGCCGGTCGGTGATCAGCTCGATGTTGTTGAGGCCCAAAAGCCTGCGGTCGGCGCCGTGAATGGCGCCGTAGCGCGGGCCGTTGACGTTGACGATGGGCGGGTCCTCGCCCAGCGTCTTCCACACCACGCCGCCCCAGCCCGCCTTGAAGGCGCGCACCACGTTGTATTCCTTGTCGGTGGGCGGCGCCGAAGCGAGCCAGAAGGGATTGGGCGACTTGATGCCGAGAAAATCGCTGCGAAGGTCGGCCATCTGCGTTCTCCTTCATTTTCTCAAATAGGCATCGATCGATTCCGCCGCGCGGCGGCCGTCGTCGACGGCGGCAACCGTCAGGTCCTTGCCGCCCGCCGCGCAATCGCCGCCGGCCCAGACGCCGGCAACCGAGGTCCGCCGGTCGGCATCGACGGCGATGCGCCCGCCCTCGAGCTTGAGCGCGCCGCCCGCTACATCCACATAGGTCTGGCCGATGGCCTTGAAAATCATGTCGGCGGCCAGATCGAAGGTCTCGCCGGTGCCCACGAGCTTGCCCTTCACTTCCCTGGTGTATTCGCAGAGAAGCCCCGCGGCTCTGCCATTCCTGACGATGACCTTCTTCGGCATGACCCAATGCTTGATCTTGACGCCCCTGGTTTGGGCCAGTTCCTGCTCATAGCCGCTCGCCTTCATCTGGCCGGGCCCGCGGCGGTAGAGAATGGTTACATCCTCGGCACCCAGGAGCTTCGACTGAATGGCGGCGTCGATCGCCGTCATGCCGCCGCCGATCACCAGCACCCGGCGGCCCACCGCCAGCTTGCCTAGGTCCTTGGCCTGGCGCAGATCGGCGATGTAATCGACCGCATCCTCGATGCCTGCCGCATCTTCGTGTTTTGCACCCAGCGCGTTGACGCCGGCCAGGCCCAGCCCAAGAAACACCGCACGGTAATCGCGCTGCAGGTCCTTGAGCTTCAGGCCCTTGCCCAGCGCCTTGCCGGTCTCGATCGCGATGCCGCCGATCGCCAGCACGAAGGCCACTTCCTTCTGGGCGAAATCGTCGACCGTCTTGTAGGCGGCGATGCCGAATTCATTGAGGCCGCCCGGCTTCTTGCGCGCTTCGAAGACGGTGACATCGTGACCGCGCATGGCAAGCCGGTGGGCGCAGGCGAGGCCGGCGGGCCCCGCGCCGACGACCGCCACTTTCTTTCCCGTCGCCTTGGCCCGTCCATAGGGATGTTTGCCATCGGCCATCAGAAGATCGGTGGCATAGCGCTGCAACTCGCCGATCCTGACCGGCTTGCCCTCGGCGGCCTGGCGCACGCAGACCTCTTCGCACAGCGTCTCGGTCGGGCACACGCGGGCGCACATGCCGCCGAATATGTTCTGGTCGAAAATGGTCTTGGCGGCACTCTTCGGATGCCCCGCCTGAATCTCGCGGATGAACATCGGGATATCGATCGAGGTGGGGCAGGCCGTCATGCAGGGCGCATCGTGGCAGAAATAGCAGCGGTCGGCCTCGACGAGGGCCTCGTGGCCGGAGAGGCGCGGATGCAGATCGGCGAAATTCGCCTGATACTCCGCCGTGGAAAGCCGCCTGCCCGCAATGCCGACTGCCGCCATCGATGCTTACTCCTGATGCGATGATCTTATGACTGGAAAGCAGGATGGCAGATTTTGTTCAAATGGTCAAATTTTTGCCGGGCCGAGATCATCCACATCGCCCAGACAGTCATGATCCTCCCAGCGCCTTCATCACCCCATCCGGGTCGGTTGCAATCACCTTGAGCAATGCCCGCGCCGGCGCATCGGGTTCAGACCGCCCCTGTTCCCAGTCGCGCAGGGTTCCAATTGGAATATGATAACGCCGGGCGAATTCCTCTTGGGTCAGTTGCAGGACGCGGCGCAGGGTTTTGATTCTTGGCAACCGCCGCATGGACTTCAACTGCTCGGGCGTCAGCGGCGGATTGTCCCGATCAAAGACTTCGCCTTTCGGCGCTGGAGATGCGGTGGATGCGGGTGTGAGGTCAGCCTCCCGTCCATCGGCACGAATGCGAACTAGGCGGCCGTCAGGCCGAATTCTGGCGATAGTAATGGTCTTTTTCATGTTTCGTGGCCCTCCGGGCCGATATGATGCGGAGGCGGGATTCGCGCTCCGTGTAGATCACGGTCAGAATGTCGCCGCCGCTGATGCCGAGCAGAATGATACGCTCCTCGCCATAGGGTTCGCGCTCATCGAGCCATTCGATGGCAAAGGGATCGCGGAAGGCAAGGGCTGCGGCGGGGAAGGACACCCCGTGCTTGCGCAAATTGTCTTCCGCCTTGGCATCGTCCCACTCGAACTCCATGAAAGCAATATACGGGAAACCCGTAGTTGAAGCAAGTGCCGGCAAATGGCGTCGCCATGGACGGCGCCATCCATCCGCCATAGAACAGGACCGGAAAACTCCCCGAGGCGCCCATGTCCGACAACAAGAAGCCGCTCAAATTCCGCTCGCAGAACTGGTTCGACAATCCCGGCAATGCCGACATGACGGCGCTCTATCTCGAGCGCTATCTTAATTACGGCTTCACCCGCCAGGAGCTTCAGGGCGGCAAGCCGATCATCGGCATCGCCCAGACCGGCTCCGACCTCTCGCCCTGCAACCGCGTGCACCTCGAACTGGTCAAGCGGGTGCGCGACGGCATCACCGCGGCGGGCGGCGTTCCGATGGAATTTCCCATCCATCCGATCCAGGAGACCGGCAAGCGCCCCACCGCCTCGCTCGACCGCAACCTCGCCTATCTGTCGCTGGTCGAAGTGCTCTACGGCTATCCGCTCGACGGCGTGGTGCTGACCATCGGCTGCGACAAGACCACGCCCGCCTGCCTGATGGCGGCGGCCACCGTCGATATTCCGGCGATCGCGCTGTCCTCCGGCCCCATGCTCAACGGCTGGTATCGGGGGAGCCGCACCGGGTCCGGCACCATCGTGTGGCTGGCGCGCGAGAAGCTGGCAACCGGCGAACTCGACTATGAAGACTTTGTTGAACTCGTCGCCAGCTCGGCGCCCTCCACCGGCTTCTGCAACACCATGGGCACCGCCACCACCATGAACTCGCTGGCCGAAGCCTTGGGCATGACCCTGCCCGGCAATGCGGCGATCCCCGCGCCCTATCGCGAGCGCGGCCAGATCGCCTATGAAACCGGGCGCCGCGCCGTCGCGATGGTGCACGAGGACCTGACGCCGTCGAAGATCATGACCCGCGAGGCCTTCGAGAACGCCATTGCCGTCAACACGGCGATCGGCGGCTCCACCAACGCGCCCAATCATCTGAACGGCATTGCCCGCCATCTCGGCGTCGAGCTCGACATCGCCGACTGGGAGAAATACGGCTACCACCTGCCGCTGCTCGTCAACCTGCAGCCCGCCGGCGAATATCTGGGCGAGGATTATCACCTCGCCGGCGGCGTTCCCGCCGTTGTCGCCGAACTGATCAAGGCGGGGAAAATTCACGAGGATGCGTTGACCGCCAACGGCAATACCATCGGCGCGAACTGCAAGGGCAAGTTCTCGTGGAACCGCGATGTCATCAAGGAATATGACAAGCCGCTCAAGAAGCAGGCGGGCTTCAAGGTGCTCACCGGCAATCTGTTTGATTCCGCCATCATGAAGACGAGTGTCATTTCCGATGAGTTCCGTCAGCGCTATCTGTCCGATCCGAAACAGCCCAATGCCTTCGAAGGCAAGGCCATCGTCTTCGACGGGCCCGAGGACTATCACGCCAATATCGACAATCCGAAACTGGGCATCGACGAAAACACCATTCTCTTCATGCGCGGCACGGGGCCGCTCGGCTATCCGGGGGCGGCGGAAGTCGTCAACATGCGCGCCCCCTCGAAGCTCCTCGAAAAGGGCGTACGCGCCCTGCCTTGCGTCGGCGACGGCCGCCAGTCGGGCACCTCCGGTTCGCCGTCGATCCTCAACGCCTCGCCGGAAGCCGCGGCCGGCGGCGGTCTCGCACTGCTCAAGAACGGCGACCGGGTGCGCATCGATCTCAACAAGGGCGCTTGCGACATGCTGGTCTCCAGGGAGGAGCTGGCCAAGCGCCGCGCCGCGCTCGATGCCTCGGGCGGCTACAAGGTTCCCGAGAGCCAGACGCCGTGGCAGGAGCTATTCCGTCAGAACACGGATCAATTGGCGCAAGGCATGGTGCTGAAAGGCGCGGTGAAATTCCAGCGCATCGCCAAGCTCAAGGGGATACCGAGGGATAATCATTGATTTTCGATTCCCTCATGTTGAGGTGCGGGCGCGAAGCGCGAGCCTCGAAGCATCGGGCCGGTGGCAGGACCCTTCGAGGCACCGCTGCGCGGTGCACCTCAGCGTGAGGGCAAAAAATGCTAGAGCTCAAATCCCACTCGCTTCGCGCCACATTTTCCCCCCTCGGCGCGCGCCTTGTTTCACTGTTCGTGGGCGACACCGACGTGGTGGCGGGCGGTGGCACCGATGCGGAATTCGTCGCCGGCGACTGGACCGCGGGAGCCGTTTGCGGCCGCGTCGCCGGGCGCATCAGGCAAGCGCGCTTTTCCCTCGACGGGCGGATGGTCCATCTGGCGCCGAGCGAGGGCGAAAATCAGTTGCATGGCGGTCCGGTCAATTTCGGCAACACGGTGTGGGAGCATGAGACCGGAAAAAACGCCGTCATCTTCCGCAAGCACTCGCCTGACGGCGATCAGGGATTTCCGGGCGCCGTCGATGCGACGGCAAGCTACGCTCTCGACGGCCACGTACTGTCGCTCGAACTTACCGCGGTGACGACCAGGCCGACCGTCGTCAATCTCACCAATCACGCCTATTGGAATCTGGCGGGGCACGGCAGCGGCCTCGATCAGATCGCCGCGATCGATGCCCATTCCTTCCTGCCGCTCGACGAGTTCAAGCTGCCGACCGGCGAGGTGAGGAAGGTCGACGGCTCGCGCTGGGATTTCCGTAAACCCCGCCGCGTCGCCGAGGCCTATGACAATGCCTTCATCCTCAATGGCCGGCGCGGCGAGATGAAGAGAGCCTTGAGGCTCGGCGATCCCGCCTCGGGACGCGCCATGGAATTGCATTGCACCGAGTGCTGCCTGCAAATCTACACGGCCGATCACTGGGGTCCGGCAATGCCGGGCCGCCACGGCCCGCTCATGCGGCATGGCGCCATCGCGCTCGAGGCGCAGAATTTCCCCGGCGCGCCGAACCACGCCAACTTCCCCTCCGCCATCCTGCGCCCCGGCGAGGTCTACCGCCACCGCATCGAGTGGCGGTTTTCATGACACCGGCGCCAGGTCGGCTGCGGAAAACAGCACACCGAACTGTTCGCACCAGATGACGACCGACTGATAGTCGGTAGTGCTGACCTCGGCCGGAATCACATAATTCTGGTCGCCGATATTGCCCTTGAGTGGACCCAGTGTCACCCATTCACTGGCCTTCACGTCACCAGAGGCTTTGATGCCACCCACCTTCACCAGCCAGACCTTCAGGTCGGGCCCGTTCGTCGCCTCGAAGCCGGTGAAACGCAGAATCTTAGCGCCCGACGCGCTTTCGAACACAGTGGCCGTGCCCTTGCCTTTGTGAACGCTGTCGGCATCGCGGAATTCACCCTTCGCCACGGTTTTCATTTGCAGTTCGGGCGGAAGCTCCTCGGAAACGATCCGGTCGATCCACAGCGGCGAGGCGAGATACCAGAATGCGTTGCCGGCGGCGAATCCGATGGCTCCGGCAACAAGTGCGGTGACGATCAGCTTGCGGGACATGATGTGCCTACGAAACTACTGAGCTTGCACCAACTGATGCGCGAATTCCTGGATCACAACAACTCACTTATTGGGGACCAGGCGTGATCACAGAAAGCTGTAAGGATCGACATCCACCGCCAGATGCAGCGAGCCTTTGGGTTTCACATCCTTCAGCCACTGGCGCAGGAAATTCTGGATATTCACTTCGCGTGCCGCCTTGACCAGAAAGCGCCAGCGGTGGCGGCCGCGCACCAGATGGATGGGGGCGGGGGCGGGGCCAAGAACGGTGACACCTTCCGCCAAGGGCGCTGCGCGCCCGATCGCCCGGGCAAAGCGCTCGGTTTCCGCCGCATCGCCGCCGGAGACGACGATGGCCGCCAGCCTGCCATAGGGCGGCAGGCCGGCATTGTCGCGAATGAGTTTCTCCTGGCCGAGATAGCCGTCGCGATCGCCAGCCCGCAAGGCCTGCATCAGCGGATGCTCCGGCAGATAGGTCTGGATCAGGGCGCGCCCCGGCCGCGGCCCGCGCCCCGCCCGTCCCGCCACCTGCGCCATCAGCGCCCAGGTGCGCTCGGGCCCGCGCGGATCGCTCGATTCCAGCGCCAGATCGGCATCGACCACGCCGGCCAGCGTCAGATGCGGAAAATGATGGCCCTTGGCCACCAGCTGGGTGCCGATCACCAGATTGTAATGGCCCGCCTCGACATCGCTTATGGCATCGCGCAGAAGCGTGCCGCGCGACAGATCGCTTGACAGGATGGTAACGCGCGCACCGGCAAAGCGTGTTGCCGCCTCTTCCGCCAGCCTTTCGATGCCGGGTCCGACGGGCACGAGTTTTCCTTCCGCGCCGCAGGCCGGACATTGCCTGGGCACCGGTTCGACATGGCCGCAGTGATGACACAGCAATTGCCGCCGGAAACGGTGCTCGACCAATGAGGCGGCGCAATTGGGACAATTGAGCCGGTGGCCGCAGGCCCGGCACA